>CAZRTL010000012.1:0-11889 GCA_964603065.1 Candidatus Woesearchaeota archaeon | reverse complement strand
ATGTGGGAAACTCAAATAAGGTGATTGAAATATGTGGACAATGAAGAAAGGACAGTTAGGTTGGGAGAGTATTCATACTTGGATTCTAGTTTTAGTATTTTTAGTTGTTATTTTATTAATTGTATTTATGAATAAAGAAAGAATGGCAGATTTCATGAATGATTTAAAAATATTTTTTAGGTTTGGTGGTGCTTGATGGTTGACTGGAAACCTTTGATATATGCATCTTTAACAATTATGTTAGCAATATTTGGAATAATTATAATTGGTTTCATACCTGGAGCCGATACTCAAGCTGGAGAATTGTTTGGTGATTTTAGAGATAATATTTTTTCTTTCTTTGAAGGCGGAGATGATTTAGCAGATAGGTATGAAGAACATTTCCAGGAAATTTTTATTAGCAGATACGATAATTGCGTAGACAGTGATGTTAAGGAATGCTGGTGTCTTGGAGAAGAATTTGGAATTCCTAGTGGATTTACTATGGAGATGATTCAAAATAATCAGAAAACTCAATTTAAGGTATTTAATGAAGACCATAGGAATATAGTTTCAGGTGATTTTATTGTTGAAAGTTGTGTTATGGCAGATCAAACTAGTATTCTATTAAGTGCATTAAGGAATAACAAAGTTTTAATTGAATCTGGAAGAACATCTTATTTATCATTTTATTTGGAAGATTATACTAATATTTTAGAAACTAAGAGAGATTATAAAAATGAAATTGATATTAGTATAATGTTTTATAAAACCGACATTGGAAAAATTTGTATTTTAGATAGGAGTAATGCTGAATTATTGAAGAATAAACCTAGATGTAACCAAAACGCTTAAAAATTCCATTTTAGATAAAAATACTAAGAGGTGATGTTCATGAAAAATAAAAAAGGTCAAGAGCTTTCAACCAACACAGTTATTATTGTAATCTTAGCTGTTTTAGTTTTGATCATAGTTGCAGTCTTCTTTACTGGAGCATTTCAAACTTTTAAAAACAAGATACAAGGATTATGGACACGAAGTGCACTTGAAGTCCAGGAAGTAACTATTGAATGTAATGCATTTTGTAGTAATTATGATAGCACAGATTTAGAAAAATTCAAGACGAATTTCTGTACAACTGATTATGAAATAGACACTAATGCGGATGGTGAGGCCGACGATACGGTAAGATGTCCAGATTTAGTACAATGTCAGGCAGTTGAAACAGCTGGCGGATGCCTATCTTAATTTTTTTCTTTTTTTAAAATGAAAAAAAAAGGATTTTCTATGTCGACTGAAGTTTTAGTATATCTTTTGATAGCCTTAATTATTTTGGCGTTTTTGATATTTATTTTTAGTGATCAAGCTAATAATTTTATAGAAAAATTGAGAGGTTTTTTTAATTTAGTAAATTCGACTTAAAATGAATAAGAAGGCTATAGAATTAAGTATGACTACTTTGATTGGATTGTTAGTTGGGGTAGCTTTGGCTATAGGAATAATTTTTGTTGCTGTTCCGTTTATTGAAGTTTTTACTTCTGATATGGGTAGCGAAGATAATTCTTTTCTTGAAAGTTCTATGGATGAACTAGAGAGTATAATTTATGGTATTGAAGAAGGAGAGACAAAAGATATATTATTTTACTCCTTTGATAAGTTTAATATTTATTTGAACTCGTATAATAATGATTCCGATGTTACGGAGTGTTTTAGTGTTCCTTGTATAGCTTTATGTTCAGATGATATATGTGAAGATGTTTTGTTTTATAGAGCATTTAGTGATGTTGTTTTTTCTAGTACTGGGATTATTACTAAGATAGATTTAGAAGATGGAAACAGTGGAAGGTTTTTGATGTATGTTGAGAAAGTTGATGGGAAGGTTTCTTTTAGATTTAATTAATTTTTGGAAACATTTATAAGTTTTTATTCATTCTTCGTTTTATGGAAGAAAAAATTTTTAGAGTGAGAATGTATAGTGGATATAAAGGAGGGTCCAATTACTACCATCATGCAGATATTCTTGAGACCCATTATATGAAGGCACTTACAGCAGCACACCAAGGTAGGGTTTGTAATTGGCGTCGAGTTGACTCTTTTGATACGGCACAGGAAGATTATGTTAAGTATGAATATTTGGGAATGGTAAATTTTGATGAGTCGCGTAATCCAATGAGGCCACTTGAGGACATAATATAAAATCTTTAACAAAACTAATATAAATCTCTATTTTTAGAATTAGATTAATGGAAGAGGCGAATAGGTTATATCTGTGGATTGGTTATACTGGATTGGCTGTGGCAGTGTTTTTTGTCATAGGTTTGGCTTTAGGAAATTTAGGAAATAATAACGCTATCTATCAAGATTTAATTGCTATTGATACAGCCTTTATTGAGAGCTCAATTTTAACTAGTAATGATGAAGTATCTTTAAATTATAATTATTATGATATTGAAAAAGAATTTAGAGTTGAAATAACTGGCGAATGTGAGGTTAGAGTTAGTGATATAGGAAGAGATTATCCTTATTCTGGTTATTATTGTTTGAATAATGAATTTTTAGATATTAGAAGTTCTGTAAGTTCTAGTTTAGATCCTTTAGTTTTCGAATTAAAAGATGATATTTTTTATGGAGGTTCTGAGTAATGGCAGGATTTCAAGTAAGTAAAGAAGTTCAGAAAATGGTTATTTATGGAATTTTTATATTGATGATCGCGGTTGTTGTTATTGCAGGAGGAGCTTCTTATTTTATTCAAGATTATGATACTCATGAATTAGAAACTAGTTTAGTTGTTTCTAGGTTACTATTTTCTGAAGATTGTTTGGCTTCTGATGAGAATTTTGGAAAATTAAACATGAATAATTTTGATTTAGAGGTTATTAAAAAGTGTACAGGAATAAAAGATGAATCTAAATTGGGTTTATATTTGAAATTATTTGATTTGGAAGATAACTTAATTGATGAGATTGAAATCAATAAACCTTTGACTAGTCAATGTATTCTGAGTGATGTGAAGAATGTAAGAGAAAAATATTTTTGTAGTTTTTCCAAACATTATGTTTTGTTTGAAGATGGCAAAGGAGTTTTGGAAGTGGAGGTAGTAAATGAGAAATAAGAGGGGGCAGATAGAAACTTCTGATATAGTTGCCACTATGTTTATTTTTATTATTTTAATATTCTTCATTATTTACACTTTTGCCGGATCTTTGCATACTGGAGAAATTGAAAGTTTGATTAAAGCGAATGACAAAGTTAAAACATATAATTATTATCCCGATTTAATCAATTTTTTGAATAATGAAATTATTTTGGAAGATAGAGATATTTTAATGAAAGAATTATTTGAAATTTATTTAGAGAGTGGAGAATATTCTGAGTTGGTTGAAGAGGAAGTTTCTGGATTTCTTAATGAAATTTCTTATTGTTACTCTGATGAAGGTAAATTGAGTAAGAGGGGATTTGTTTTAGGATTGTCTGATAAGGATCAATGGACAAATATGGAATTTTTTAGTAGCTGGCGTTTGACAACATCATATAATAGTTTTTTTGGAAATCCATATGGTTTTGATGGACCAATAATTTATCAAAGATTAAATGAAAATGATTATGTTTATTTTTATGTTGAGGATGTGAAAAATATCTTGAAAGGAGAGTGTGAAGGATTATGAATAAAAGAGGTATTTTAATGACTTATGTATTGATTTTCACTATTTTGGCAGTTAGTTTAGCTATAGGAATTTTCTATAAAGTTGAATCTGAGAAATTTACTTTTGAAATTGGAGAAGTTCCTACTGAAGTTATTAGAAGTTATGTTTCTTTGCATGAAGAAGAGTATTTCTTAGAGAGTCAAATGAAAGTTAAGTCTAGGGAAAAAATTAATGAATTGTTATTGAATGGGGGGCTGAAAAACCCAATTAAGAATGGAGATTATGTTTTGTGGAAAAAAGATAAAGAATGTTTTCCTAATGATTGGGATAATTTGAAAGAAATTTTAGTTTCTGAATTGGAGTATGATGTTTCTAGAGGAGAGAATAGTCTAATTGTAACTGCTGGTATTCCTTTAAATGTTTCATTTGAAGGAGATAGTTATGATTTGGAATCTAAGAAGAATTTTAATAAAGAATATATTATTGAAGGCTTTAATTTTGATGATTTTATAGGTAAAGTGGATAAAATAAAAGAAGTAGTTGATGATTGTAATAATGATGAAAGTTGCTGGAATTCTAACTTAGATGGTTTTAGTTATGAAAAGGAGGGTAATCTTTTTAAGGTAAGCTTCACTACCCAAGATTTAGAAGGAAATTTACAAGTAAAAGTAGGTGTAGATTTTGAAGAAGAATTAAATATCGGGGAGGAAGAGTTAAGATGCTAAAATTTAGTTATGATCAAATTGTTGATAAAATAAAAGAGGAAAAAGGGCTTTCTAATGAAGAAATTGAACAAAAAGTTAATGAGAAGATAAGTCAGCTATCAGACTTAATAAGTAAAGAGGGTGCTGCTCATATTGTCGCTAATCAATTAGGGGTTAAATTATTCGAAAGTGTTTCTGCTGATAAAACTTTAAAGATTAAAGAAATTCCTCGTGGAATGACAGGGATCACAGTTTTAGGGAAAGTTGTGGAAGTTAGAGATGTTGTTTCTTTTAATAAAAATAACAGAAGCGGAAGAGTTGTCAATTTTACAATTGGAGATGATACTGGAAGTATTAGGATTGTAGTTTGGGATGAACCAATTATTAATGAAGTTGAAAAGGGAATGTTTAAGGTTGGAGATATTGTTAAAGTTAAGAATGGATATTCTAGAGATAATAATGGTTTTGTAGAAGTTCATATGGGAAATAGTAGTCAAATTGTTGTAAATCCAAAAGGTGAGGCGATTGGAGAAGTTGCTCAGACAACTAGGAAATTGGGAAGGAAGAAGGTTGAAGAGATGAAAGAAGGAGACTATGTTGAAGTCTGTGGAACTGTTGTTCAGCTGTTTGAACCTAGATTTTTTAATGTTTGTACTAAATGTGGGAAAAAAGTTTTAGAGAATGGTGAATGTAAAGAGCATGGTAAAGTTGATTCGGAAAAGAGAGGAGTGATAAATTTCTTTTTTGATGATGGTAGTGGCAACATTAGAGTTGTTGGTTTTGGAGATGTAATACAAGGTTTGTTTTCTTTTAGTCAGGAAGATATGGAAAACTATTCTATTGGAATGTTTGATTCTTGGAGGACTGAAGCTCTAGGCAAGCAGTTGGTTGTTGAGGGTAAGGTCAATAAGAATGAAATGTTTAATAGATTAGAGTTTATGGCTAGAAAAATTAAAGAAGCAGATCCTGTTGTTTTATTAGAAGAAGCTTAGTTTCAAAATGTCATTGGTGGATAAAATATCTGATATAGATGTTGGAGATTTAGTGATGTTTGTACATAAAAGAAAAGATCTTCGTAATAGAGTTGGTTATGTTGTTAATATTGAAGAGGATAAAGTTACTTTGTGTAATGGTGAAACAGTTGATCCAAAAGGAAAATTGTTTAATATGAAATGGTTAATCCGCCCAGATGAAGTTCATAAATATAATGTATATCTAAATGACTATACAAGTTATGAAATAGTTAAAAAAATTAGTAATCTTTAAATAATCTCTAATTTATTTTTGATTAGTATGATGTTTAAAACTCATTTATTATTTGGTTTATTAGTTGGTTTGTTTATGACTGAGTACTTTGGTATAAGTCAGAAAATATTATTTATTTCTATTTGTGTAGGTGCTGCCATTCTAGCAGATTTAGATCATCCTTTTAGTAAGATTGGAGGAATTTTTAAACCTTTATCGTGGTTTTTGAATTTGTTATTTGGACATAGAGGTTTTATGCATACTATCTGGTTTCCCTTCTTTATTTATTTTATTTTGATGGCTTTTGAACAGAAGTTATGGGCCGGAGCTTTCTTTTTAGGGTACATGAGCCATTTGGTAATGGATATGTTGAGCACTAGAGGAGTATATTTCTTTTTTCCTGTAAATAATACTAGAGTGAATGGTTTTGTAAAAGTTGGTGGGTTTTTGGAATGGATTGTTTTTATAGCTATTTTGGTTGGAATTGGATTTATGGTTGTTTGATTGCCATCTTGCCATCTTGTCACGCACGGCAAAAGTATTTATAAATGAGTTCTACTACTCTATCTTAAACACCTCCCATTTTCCTTTTTTTGGAATGTGGGATTAAATAAAACCCGAATAGGAATGGTGATATAGTTGGTATGGTCTGAGAAAGATATAGAATATTTAAAAGAGAATTATCCAAATCTTAGAAATAAGTTTTTATCTGAACAATTAAACATCCCTATCCATATTATAATAAAAAAGGCTAAAAGTTTGAGATTAAGGAAGGTTAGAATTTGTAGAGTTTGTGATGTAGATATCACAGAATTGAATAAAAATGCTGTAGTGTGCAGAGATTGTGTTGAAGAATATCGTAGAAATTACAAAAGAGATTGGGAATTTAAAAATAAAGAGAGATTAAAGCTAAAATCCAAAAAATGGAGAGAAGACAATAAGGAACGTAGAAAGAAAAATGGTAGTTTATGGAGAATAAATAATAAAGAAAGAAAGAAGGAGATGGATAAAGTATATTATAATAAAATTAAAATTTTAAGAAAGTCATTATTGCCCGAGCCTATGTGCTTGGATTGTGGAATTACTTTAGAAAATTTTAGGGGCGAGAGATGTAAATCTTGCAGTAAAAAATATAGATATTCCCAACTTGTAGAACATAGAAAGAAAAATAAAAATTATCATAATGAATTTAATAGAAAATATAGAAAGCAGAGGAGAAATAAGGAAAACGAAAGAAGATTAAAATTAGGTTTGCCTTTAATAGGGAACAACTTTAGAAAGGAACAGGAGCTTTTAGTTTATGTTAAAAATCTATTTCCGGATGAAAAAATAATTTTTCATGATAGAGCTACATTGGGAAATAGATTGGAATTGGATATATTCATTCCAAACTTAAAATTAGCTTTTGAATATCAAGGCAGACAACATTTTGAATTTAAAGGAACTATGTATTGGAAAGATTATGAGGAATTTCATGCACAGAGGATGAGAGATTGGTTTAAGAGGGATATTTGTTGTGAAGAAGGAATTACTTTAATTGAGGTTAATTATTATGAAAAATTAAGTGAGAGATTAATTTTAGCCAAGTTAGCTCAAAATGATATAAATAATGCTCAGTCTGTTTTGCCCACTTTTGGTGAAATATCTGAAACTGAAATAAAATGCGAAAGCAAAGGAGGTATTTAAATGGTAAATAAACCAATAAAAAAGTTTAAATCTGGTGCTATAGAAACGGCACTTTGGAGCAATAAAAAAGAATTTAATGGCAGTGAAGTAGAGTTTAAGACAGTGTCTTTGACTAGAAGCTATAAGAAAAAAGGAGAAGACTTATGGAGAACAGAGTCTTTAAACTTGAGACGAAATGATTTAGTGAAGGCTATTCTTGTTTTGCAGAAGGCACAAGAAGAATTGTTAATGCAACAATCAGAAGATGAGGTGAAAGAAGATGAATGAAGAAAATATAGTGGAAGAGAATATTATTGAAGAAAACAAGGTAGAAGAAAATATTCCTGAAGAAATAAAAGAAGAGCAGTTTACGGTTAATGATTTACCTGGAGTTGGACCTGCCACCGCTGAAAAATTAGGAGATGCAGGTTATGATACTTTATTGAGTGTAGCTGTTGCTTCTCCATCAAGTTTAGGAGAAGCTTCTGGTGTGAGTGATGCAGTAGCTAGAAAAATAATCCAAGTAGCTAGAGACAAGTTAAATATGGGATTTGAAACTGGCCTAGATTTACTTAAGAAAAGAGAAAGTGTAATTAAGATAAAAACAGGAAGTTCTAATTTTGATACTTTAGTCGGTGGGGGGTTTGAGTCCGGAAGTATAACCGAATGTTATGGTGCTTACGGTTCTGGTAAAACAGCTTTAGCCCATCAATTAGCAGTTACTGCACAATTATCTAGAGAAGAAGGTGGGGCAGGTGGAGCTGTAGTTTGGATTGATACTGAAGGAACTTTTAGACCGGAGAGAGTTAAACAAATAGCAGAAGAGAATGGTTTGAATACTGAAGATTTATTGGGAAATATTAAAGTTGTTAGAGCTTTTAATTCAGACCATCAAATGTTACTAGCTGAAAAAGTGGAAGATCTAATCAATAAAGAAAATGTTCCAGTAAAATTAGTTATTGTTGATTCTTTGATGAGTCACTTCAGAAGTGAATTTATTGGAAGAGGTACATTATCGGAAAGGCAACAAAAATTGAATAAACATATGCACGTTTTGCTTAAATTGGCACACACATATAATATAACTGTTTATGTGACCAATCAAGTTATGTCAAAGCCAGATACATTCTTTGGAGATCCAACTGAAGCTATTGGAGGACATATTGTTGCACACGCATCTACTACTAGACTTTATTTGAGAAGGGGAAAGAAAGGTTCAAGAGTGGCAAAACTTGTAGACGCACCGGCACTTGCTGATGGAGAATGTGTATTCCATATAACTGATAAGGGTATTAGGGATGACGTCTAAAGTATACAAATCTTTTTAATTTCTTTTTCTATTCTTTTTTTGAAATGTCAAGTTTATATGATCCTGGATATTTAGAAGTTATTTGTGGCCCTATGAAATCTGGAAAAACTGGAAGATTAATTTCTGAATTGACAAGACTTAATTATTCTAATTTAAAATATATGTTATTTAAACCGGATATTGATGATAGATTTTCTAAAGAAAAAGTTGTCAGTAGAGATGGCGGAGCTTTACAAGGAATAGTTATACCTACGAGTAGTCCTGAAGATATCTTAAACAAATACCTAAATACTGGATTTGATATTGCAGCTATAGACGAAGCTAATTTTTTTAATGATAAGCTAGTTGAAGTGGTTCAATCTTTATTAATACATAAGAAACGTATTTTGATTTCTGGATTAGATTTAGATTTTAGGGGAGAACCGTTTGGACCTATGCCAGGTTTGTTAGCGATGGCAGACAGGATTGTTAAATTATATGCTGCCTGCGATTATCCTAATTGTGGAAAACCAGCAAATAGAACTCAGAGGTTAGTGGAAGGAAGACCTGCTTACTATGAAGATCCTCTAATTTTAGTCGGAGATGAAGAATATCAAGCTAGATGTTTAGAGCACCATTATGTTCCTAAGAAGAAAGATTTATAAATGAAGTAAATTCCCAAATTCTATTATGGTAAAAAAAGAACAACATTGTAATTCATGCAAAGCTAAAGTAGGGAGCTCAGATGCATCAGTTAGTTTTAGATGTCCAAGTTGTGACAAAGCGGATATAATTAGATGTAAGGCTTGTAGAGTTAGAGTTATAGCCTATATTTGTCCAAACTGTGGTTATGAGGGTCCCAATTAAAATGGCCGAAGTTATTGCAACAATCAAAATTATGCCATCTAATCCTGAAATAAATATGGATGATTTGGAAACTAAATCTAAAGTTAAAATTAAAGAATTTATTAAAGAAGATTCAGATATGAAAACTGAGATAGAACCCGTTGCTTTTGGTTTAAATGCTTTGAAGATTATTTTTGTGATGGATGAATCTTTGGGAAGTCCAGATCCTTTGGCTGAATCTATAGAAGAATTTGAAGAAGTTACTTCTGCCGAAATAGTTGATGTTAGAAGAGCATTAGGCTAATAAATAAAGAATTATATTTCCGAAAAATAAAGTTATTGTGGTTGCTATTAAAAATACTGGAGCAAAAATAATTCCATCTTTTATTTCAACTCTTGAAAAGTATTTTTGTATTTCTTTGATTTGTTTTTCATCAACACCATGAACAATTGGTTTAAAAACTATTTTATTTTGATGTTTTAATTCTTTTGTTATATAATCTCCAACCCTAAGTTTTTTGGTTGATATTATTTTATACATGGATGTTTTTTCTACTGCCTTAACAGCAATTGTTAAATAATTAAATAAAATTAAAATTAAAGAAACCATTAAAATAAGATCTCTTTGTATGGTGCTATTAGATAAGAAGAATCCCCAAATATTAATAAGGATAATAGAAATCCAAATTATTCTTTCAAATATTTTTAGTTCTTTCTTAGAATGCATTCTTTTGAATTCTTTTGCAAATTTTTTTCTATTTTTTATTACTAAATAAATTACAAACAATAAAGCATAGAAAGCTCCAACTATTAGTAAATTTAGAAATAGATCAATTCCTAAGAAACTAGAAGTTTTCAGTTTAAAATTATCTAATAGAATTTGAGGGTAAATTGGAATTAAGGCACCAAGACCCATAAGTAATTTGGAATCTGCTCCACCCCATTGTTTCGTATAATACATAATAGCTCCTATTGCAAAGAAGACCAAAACTGTCAATATAGAATAAATCAAGTAAATATTATTATGAGTTGTAAGAGTTTTAGTTGCATAAATGAAAATTCCAATAGCGATAAATGCAAAATTTAGGAAATCTGGAATTTCTGTTGTTTTTATATCAGATATTGTAGCAATTATTAAATATACAAAAACCAACGCCAATATCAGAATCTCCATATTTTTAGGGAGATTATGGAATTTATAAAATTTGGTATAGAAATCATTATAAATTTGTTTTTCATATCTTTATTATGTTTTCAAAGAAAGAGGTTAAATCTTTGGCCAACGAAGCCTATAAGGAGTTCTATAAAAAACATAAAGTTTCTTGCCAAATCTCATTGGTTCATTTGGATGAATTTTGGAAATTGGCTAAAAAAAGTCCTTTGATTAAAGATGACATCAAAAGAAAAATTCCACTCAAGGTTGGGGCCTTAGTTGTGCATGGAGTAAAAGATGTGATTTGTTTGAATGAAGATATTATTAATAATCTGACGAGCAATCCTGACTTTGTCAAAGCTTTAGTTTTACATGAATTATATCACATTCTTCTCAAAGGGAAAGTTAGGGAAAACACGTTGAATGAAGATGTAAAATCGGAAAATAGGGTAGATTTTAATATGGAAAAGGAATTTCCGGAATATGCTAAATACTTCTTTTAACAGAAAGACTTTTAAATTATTTTCAAGTTTTAAGATACATGTTCTTTATGAATAAGAGAGGGGGAGAACCTAAAATACAAGGCCTGATTATCTTAATAGCTATTTTAATTATACTATACACCCTTGTTATGCCTCCTTGTGAGAAATGTAGGATATTGGGGGGCGATTGTGAAGATAAGTGTGAAGGAGAATTATCTGGAGGAATTTTATTAGAAGTTTCTCCTGGTGATTTAGATTTGGAAGCCGAAGATGTAATTAGACATTCTTTGGATTCTGTTGACTTATTTATTCATGATGAACCCGAGATTACTACTTTATCTAACTCTTTAACCATAAAAAATGGTTTATTTGGAGAACAAGATCAGGAGTTAGAGTTTAATTTGGGAGATGTTGAGACTGTTGATGAATTGGATTTGAGTTTTGCAGTTATAGAAGCTAAGGGAAATTTGATTCTTACTTTAAATGGCAAACAAATTCTCGATCAAAGAATTAGTAAAAATAAAATAGAGACTGTTGAATTACCTACGGAATATTTGGAGGAGAACAATAAGATTAGATTACAAGTTAGTCCTCCTGGGTGGGCTTTTTGGTCTAGTAATAAGTATTATTTGAAAGATGTTAAGTTAAAGAAAGAATTTGAACTGGTACATTCTTTTGAAATTTTAGATTTCTCTGTAAGTTCTTCGGAAAAAAATTCAATTCAAGACTCCGAGTTGGAGTTTTTTGTATTTTGCAATGGCGATGCTGGGGAAAGTAATATCATGAAAGTTTATTTGAATAATAATTTAATTTTTAGTAAGTTAGTTGCTTGTATGAGTGATGAATATACTGTTGAACTAGATGAAGAAGATTTTGAATCTGG
>CAZRTL010000011.1:0-21743 GCA_964603065.1 Candidatus Woesearchaeota archaeon | reverse complement strand
TAATCGCTTGGAAATTATCAAGTATGTTTTGCCTATGTTTTACTTATTTCTTTTTTTAGTTAAGTTTAAATATACATTTTTCTAGATTGTAGTATAAAAAAGGAGGTTATTATCAATGGGAGTCATAGAAAACTTAGCAATTATTCTTATTATAGTATCTGTTATTAAATTGTTAATTATCTGGGTTTCTCCTAAAAGCTGGTTTAATTTTGTCAAGAAGATATATGTTAATAAAACTGGAGCAACCGTAGTCTATTTTATTTTAGCAGCAATTGTTTTATATTATCTTCTTGGAGCGGGAATGACTATTGTTCAGATTTTAGCAGTCACAGTGTTTGTTTCACTTTTGATTGGAATTGGTTTCATGAAATATCTGGATGATTTGTTAAAGTTATTTCCAAAAAAATACTCTTTGAAAGATCAATGGTTTTATGTCTTGATGTGGGTAGTTTTGCTAGCTTGGGGAGTTAAAGAACTTTTCTTTTAATTTTTTTTATTTTTGAAATAGTTAAATTTATTAATTGGGTTTTTCTTGTTGATTTATGACATTAAAAGATGTTCAAAAGAAAGTAGATGATTGGGTAACTCAATATAAAATTGGATATTGGGAACCCTTAGAAATTTTAGCTAGGCTTACTGAGGAAACTGGAGAAGTAGCTAGAGAATTAAATCATAGGTTTGGTCCGAAAAAGAAAAAAGATTCTGAAGATAATAAAGAATTAGCTGTTGAGATTGCAGACATAATTTTTACTTTGAGTTGTTTAGCTAATTCTCTAGATTTAAATTTAGATGAAGCATTTGATGAAGTAATGGATAAATGTTATTCTAGAGATAAAGATCGTTGGGAATTTAAATAATTTAATCAGAAATTCTAATAGTTTCTATTCTATCAAACGGAACATTTTTTCCAGAAAGGAATGAAGTTACTCTTTCAAATAAATGATTAGGATTTCTTTCTAATCTTATATCTAATCCTTCATCAGAAATATTATGTACATAACCAGTTGTTTTGTCTGTTATATAATCTGGAGTATGTTCTATGACTACTCCGTTTCCTACTTTTATTTCAGACACTATTTCTGTTAATTCTGGTTTTAATCCTTTATATTTATTATCTTCCATATATTTAATGAAATGATAACTTATTTATAAATCTTTCGATTTGTTGTTACTACAAAGTTAATAATTTTAGGAACACAATTTAAATCAAAAAAATTTGAACAGTTAAATTTATAAAGTGTATTCTGGAATATATAAGTTGTAGGTAAGTGTCTGACAATCCTGAAATAAGGAGGAAAGTCCACACACGAGAATCGGTCGCTTGTTAGTCGAGGAAACTCGAGGCAACCGCTCAGAAATGGCACGTCCTTACATTGTTTAATGATGAGGCTTGCGAAGTTTTTTGGTGACAAGAAACGAGTTAACCAGCCGAATAGATGTGAGGGAACGATGAGACAGCGGGGCACGACTTCGTGCAAGTTTTAGAAACGCTAAGTCGAATGTCAGAATAGTTTGTTCCTTGAAGGGAAAACTTAACAGAATGTGGCTTACGCTTACCTACTTTTCTTTACATAAAACTTAAAAACTAGTTTTACTCTTAAGTTTAAATAGGGAGGAATTAAAAATGACAGAACAAATTGATTTGGTAGAGTTGTTAAGCGATGTAAACACATTGAGCGAACTTTTTGCTGCGGCTAAGGATAAGGAGTTAGGTGTTGAGCAATTAACGGAAGTTAGTGGAATTAGACCCATTTTGGCTAAACATGATGAATATGTGATTTTGGGAAAAAATAAACTTTCTGGAGAACATCTTGTTATTCATGCATATAATACAGGTGTGAATTATAAACTGAAACAAGGTAAGTTTTATAAATAAACTCTTTTTATTACTTTTAACATGGCACAAGACAAAGTACAGTTACCTTCTGGAATGGGAGGATTGGTTAGGTATTATGATGAGTATAAAAGTAAGCTAGAATTTAAACCTGGAACTATTATACTATTTATTATATTAACTATTTTAATAGAGGTTCTTTTACATATTTATGGAAGGAGTTGGTTTGGTTAAAATGTTTCCTGGAATAAATCCTAAGAAGATGCAGAAGATGATGAATCAGATGGGGATGAAGCAGGAAGAAATCCAAGCTAGTGAAGTCATTATTAAAGGTCCTAAAGAAATAATTATTAAGAATCCTCAAGTTATGAAAGTTGATATGATGGGACAGGAGACTTTTCAAATTAGTGGAGAAATTTCTGAAGGTTCTGGAATCAGTGAAGATGATATTTTAACGGTTGCTGATAAAGCAGAGGTTTCTGAAGCAGATGCCTTGAAAGCTCTTCAGGAAAGTGATGGTGATTTGGCCGAAGCGATTATGAAATTACAGAAATGAATTGAAAGAGTTTCTAAATTCAAAATAGTTTTCTTTAAATAATTTGGCTTACTACTAATATCATGGAAGATTTGCAGAAAAGTTTTCAGGATGCTGTTAGTTCGTTAAAAGCTGCTAGCCATATGTTACATGTTACTTTTCCACTAATTAAAGATCCAAAAATGTTTATTGGAATAATTGAAAATTTAGACAAATCTTTGAAGAAAGGTATGGATTCTCTATTGTATTATGAGAGAATGTATAAGAAGATTAATCCATATCCAGATAATTTTAATTCAAAACTTGAAGTTTTTAGGAAAATAGTGGGGATTAGGTATGATTTTGATAAAACTTTGCCTAAATTTATTCTTGATATCGATCAAATAGTTAAAAGAAGAAAGGCCGCTCCTATAGAGTTTTCAAGGAAAGGAGGGTTTGTTATTTGTGATGACAATTATAGAACTAAAGTTTTAGAGCTTGATGAGTTAAAAGTGTATGTTAGTAAGGCAAAGATTTTTATACTAAAAGTGCATAATGTTATAACTAGGAGTTAAAGAATATATGGAATTAATAGATAACGCTAAGGAGGAACTTAAGCGAGCTGACCACTTAATATATGTGAGTTTGAAGTACACAAGGACTTGCGATATTCTTATGAACACAGTTAAAAGATTAATTGAGTCCTCTGACTTTTTAATACTGGCCCTACTGGAAAACTTAAAAGATAAGAAAAAAATTGTAAGTATTCCAGAAAATGTGTTAAATCGGGCAGAATTATTACAAAACCAAGATAAGAAATACAAAAATTATATTAGACTTTATATGCTTTTGAACAAAATTAAAGGATGTGAATTTGATAGGAGAGAAGAGTATAGAAAACATGTTACAATGATAGCTCATTTGGATAGAAAAGAGTTGGAAGTTACTGTACCTGTTTTAACTGAATATTATGAAAAGGTCAAAGAGTTTGTTGATTTTGTAGAGGAGGAAATTTCATGACCGTAAAAGTTGGGATTTTGTCTGGAAAAGGAGGAGTTGGGAAAACTTCTACTGCTGTAAATATGGCTGCTGCCTTAAGTTATTTTGGAAGAGATGTGGTTGTTGTAGATGGTAATTTGAGTACTCCAAATTTAGGTTTACACTTGGGTGTTCCAGTTGTGCCCATAACTTTACATGATGTTTTGAAGGGTAAGAGTGGCTTGTCCGAAAGTGTTTATTTACATCATTCTGGATTGAAGATCGTTCCGGCTGGCTTATCCTTGGATGATTTAAGAAATGTTAGTCCGGAAAGGTTGAAGAAGGCTTTACCCACTATAGATGGTTTAACTGATGTTGTTTTGGTTGATGGCTCTGCTGGTTTAGGTCGTGAAACTTTAGCAGTTATACAAGCGGTTGATGAATTGATAATTGTTACAAATCCCGAGTTGCCCGCTGTTACAGATGCTTTGAAAACTATTAGATTAGCTGAAGAAATGGGAAAGAAAGTTCGTGGGGTTGTTTTGGCTAAAGCTGGAGTTGATCATGATATTCCAATAGAGAACATTGAAGGTTTATTAGAGAAACCTATTTTGGGAGTTGTTCCACATGATAAAGCTGTTCGTGAGAGTTTAATTCGTCGTGAACCTGTTGTTTTTTCTCATCCGAAAAGTAAATCAGCTATCGCTTACAAGAAAATTGTTTCTGATTTAGCTGGAATTGAGTATAATGAAGAAAGAAGTTTTTTAAGTAGATTGCTTAATCGATAGTTCTTTTGTGCTTTTTAGCGTATTCTTCTTCTGCTTTTTGTTTGTCTTGATCTATTTTTATATTGGCATATTGATTTGAAACATCCCGGAATAATTCTATTAATTCTTGTACTTCAGGATCTTCTGCATGTTCTTTCCAATATGCACTTTTAGTTAAATTAAGACCTTCATTAGTTCTTACTTTAATATAATCTCCTTTATCTTCCAAGAAAGGACTAGCTCCGGGAGCATAATTTCTAAATAGAATAGTTCTATCTTCTTGAATTATTTCTGTTAGTCTATCATCTCTTCTGAATGGCCTTCTATCTATTTTTTCTATTTGGACATGACCTTGTGACATTGGTCCGTTATATAGTTGAACCCTTTCTGTACCATTATTAAAAGCAATATAGCCTAAGAATGCTCCGGCAACAACAACCAGTAGTGATTTGATAAATCTCATGGTGATTTTAAAGATAAACCTAAAATTTATAAATACTCCTGTTTCGGAAATATGTTGTCAAGTATATAAATAAGGTTTATAAATAAATTTTGTTATATTTGCTTGTGGAGCTAAAATATAAAGGAAAATATGATAAAAATACTGTTTCTAGAGTTCTTAATATGTTGGATGGTAATTTGCAAATAAGAGAAATTTCTAAGATTACTGGCGTTCCTGAAACTACTATAAGGAACTGGAAGTTTGGTTACTCAAATTTATACGGAAATAACAAAAAGCTGAATAAAGAATACAAGAAGGAAATTATTGAATTATTAAATTCTGGACTCCCCATATACAAAATCTCTCGAGAATTAAAAATTAATTATAATGAAGTTAGATTATTTTTAAAAAAAGAGTTATCAAAAAAAGAATATTCATTTATTAGAGCGTCTAATAGGATGCTTCAAGATAGATCTAAAAAATTAACTCCCGAGCTATCTTACATAATTGGAGTTATGTATGGTGATGGACATTTCGATTCCAAGGATAGTGCTGCTCAAATTAGGTTAGGGGCCAAGGATAAAGATTTTGTTGATTATTTTTCGGATATTTTGTATATTTGGTCAAGAAAACAACCTTCTAGAAGTATACTTGTAAAAAATAATAAACCCTACTATGAATGTTATTTATGTTTTAAAGATGCAGCTATTTTTTTAAAGAACTTTCTTGGTAATAGGAAAGAAATTCCTGGACCCATTTATGATATTAATAATAAGAAAAATATCATTATGTTCGTAAAAGGTTTTTGCGATTCAGAAGGTACTTTTTTCTCGGGAAAATATTCTGGAACTTTGAAAATTTCTAATCAAAAATATTATGTTTTGAATCAGACTAAGATATTAATGGAAAAATTGGGTTTTGATTCTAAAAAATTAAGAATAGTATTTGATAAAAAATCTGCAAATGGTAATGTTTATGTTCTAAAAATACATTATAAATGTCAGTTATATTTATTTAACAAAATAATTGGTTTTACCATACAAAGAAAACAACACAGATTAGAAAAATTTTTGAAAATAGAAAAGCTTTAAAAGTAATTTTGATAGCTAGATTTTATGGCGGCGGTCGTATAGACATTTGGATTTTTATCCATTTGGTAAAATGGTTATTACGTACGGTTGTGGTCCGTAAAACTCGGGTTCAATTCCCGGCCGCCGCATATTTTCGAAAATGAATTTAAGATTGGACAAATTAATTGATGAAGAATTGGATGAGATTGCTGGAATTTACATGACTGAATTTTCTAAGCCGCCTTATAATGAAAGTTGGACAATTGAAAAAGCAGTTAGAAAGATGAATTTTTACTATGAGTTTAATGATTTGTTTACAGTCAAGGCAGATAATAAGACAGTAGGATTTATTTGTGTGGATCCCGAGTTTATGTGTCCTGGAGAAGTAGCTTTTGTCGAGGAATTTGCTATAACGGAAGAGTTTCAAAAGCAAGGTATTGGAACTTGGGTTATTAATGAAATTTTTAAGATGTATAAAGAGAGGGGATTTAAGAGAGTTATGGGGATTTCAGATGTAGAGTCTAGGGCTTTCGGATTATATAAAAAATTAGGGATCCTTCCCAGTAAGAAAGATATACTAATTGAGAAAGAGTTATAGAAACATTTAAATATATGTACTGGAGTATATACTTTAAGATGGAACGAACATTTTATGAGGATAAGGCACGATTAGGTGCTGGTTGTATTCATTGTTTGTAGTTCGGAGTCTATTTTTTCTAATTTGAATTTTAATGTTTTAGAGAGTTCTATATTTTATGGCAGTAGTGGTCTAGTTGGTCAAGACGCAAGATTGTGGATCTTGAGATCGCGGGTTCGAATCCCGCCTACTGCTCCATATTTACAAAAGTTATTTAAATCAAAAAATCGGGGATTAATACAATGGAAACTGTAAAAGGTTTTAAGGAATTTTCTGGAGAGGACGCAATTAAGAGGAAAAGAGTAAGGGAAATTTTGATTAAATATTTTACTCTTTATGGTTATGAGCCTGCTGAAACTCCGGTAATAGAGTATGAAGAATTTGTTAAGGGAGATAATTCTAATGATGAAGCTGTTTCAGATATTTTTAAATTGCAAGATAGGGGTAAGAGGAAATTAGCTTTGAGATATGAAGCTACATTTCAATTGAAAAGATTGAGTAAGAATAAAAAATTACCTTACAAGAGATTCCAAATTGGAGAAGTATTTAGAGATGAACCAATTTCGGCCAATAGATTTAGACAGTTTACTCAATGTGATGTAGATATTGTTGGATCTTCTATAAAAGATGAAGCTGAGATTCTAGCTTTAACATTTTTTGTATTAAAAGAATTGAAGATAGATGCTCTGATTAATATTAATAATAGAAAATTGCTGAATGAAATTTTAGATAAAGAGAAAATTAAGAAGAAAGAAGAAGTTATTAGAGAAATTGATAAATTAGACAAACTTCCTGAATCTGAAGTTAAGAAAAATTTAAAGAAGTACAAGGCTGAAAAAGTTTTGAATATTTTTAAGAAGGAAGATAGTTATTTTGAGAGATATGAAAATTATAAAGAAATTAAGGAACTTTTGAAGTATTGCAAATTTTATGGGATAAAAGTTAATTTTTTACCTTCATTAGCTAGAGGGTTAAGTTACTATAATGGGACCGTTTTTGAAATTAAAACTTCAAAAATTAAGGAGACTGTTTGTGCAGGAGGTTCTTATTTGGTTAATAGACTCCAAAGCACAGGAATTGCTTTTGGTTTGGAAAGATTATGTGCTTTATCTAAAATTGATTTAGAGGAGAAGAATCTTTTAGTTGTTGCTTTAGTTGAAAATAAAGAAATTGTTAAAATAGTTCAGGGTTTGAGAGATGAAGGAATAATTTGTTCTTTGCTCTTTGGAAAACCAAGTAAAGCCTTGCAATATGCGAATAGTAAGGGAATTAATTATGTTTTATTTGTTGGTGAGAAAGAACTTAAGAGCAAAAAGTTAAAGTTAAAAGATATGAGTTCCGGTAAGGAATCTAATTTAGGTTTAAATGGAATAATAAAAAGGTTGATTTAATTTTTATCTAACTTAGATAGTCCTTCTAAGAATATAAATATCCCTAATAATAAGATTATCACAAAATAAGATATTGCTACAAGCGGAATAGCACCGAGTATCGGGTCTAACATGCCCGAAATTTCAGAAGGGAGTCCTTCAGGGTTAAATGTTAACATTGTTTTAGCAGTAATCATGGCTAAAATTGAAACTATTGAAACCACAAATCCTAAAATTGTTTCTACCCATCCAATTATCTTCTTCATTTTTTACCTCTTTTTTTAACAAAATAATAGACTAGCGCCCCAATTATAAAAGTTAGAGCAATAAATAAAATCCATAAACTGGAATGATGTCTTTTTTTATGTTGGGTTATAATTGCATCGGTTAGCATCCATAACCAAAATGGAATTCCAATGATAACTATTATTCCAAGTATTGTCGCATTCATTTTATTGTTATATCTATCTCCTCAAATGGTTTTTCTTGTTTCATGTAAATCTTTTTTTGATTGTCTAAATGTAATAAGGGAATAAATGTGTAAATTACATCTTCCCTTCCTTTTGAAGGTAATATTTGACTAAATGTAACTATGTCTTTCTTTTTTAAAAAACTTTTTATTTTTTCATAAATTTCTGTTACTTTGGTCCCTAAATCTATTTTTCTATCTGGAATTTTTAAGTGATCTGGGATGGTTTCATGTTGGACCCTTCTAACTTTTCTTCTATGTTCTACTTCTAGGGCCCTTTCTAATGCGAAAACCAAATCATTAATGGAAACTTTTCTTTTTCTTGTTTGAGGAGTTTTTATCGTTAATTTTGGATTTATTAAACGTTCTTGAGTTTCTTGTATAAAATCTTCTGGATTTTCCAGTTCTTCAGGATCATTTAGTAAACTGTCGAAGGCAGCTATATTCTCTGTCAATAATTTATCAGATTTTATTTTTAGTAGAAAAGATGCTGCTAAAATTACTTTTCCAGATAGAGAGAAGTTAATTTCTTGAAGCTTTTTTACTATTCCAATATACTTTTGAGTTAAAATAGAAATATCTATATTCCATGGATCCATTTTTTCTGTTTTTATTAGGTCCAATAAAATAGTTTGCCAGGTAATTTCATCCTCTTTTAATAGCATATCTAAAATTTGATCTTGCATACGGTTAAATTTCTAAAGAATTATTTAAATGTTTTGGAAATTATCTCAATATATGAGGATATTCTTCCATAGATACACCATACGCTTCTTGGAATAATTCATCAACTTTTTGGTAATTTTCTTCGCTCATAGGACATTTAAACCAAGCATGTCTTCTTACATTGGGAGAATCTTTGAATTTATCTACTAGTATGAAACCTATTCCGTTTATTCTCTGATCTTCTCCTGGAAATACTTCATCTCTACCCACAATATATCTTGCTAAAACTGATTCTGTAACTCTCTCTAAATATTTATCTAACGTCATTTCAGGGTCATCTTCTCTGTACATAGAATTATCTAATTTATCAAACCAGGTAATTTTTCCAGAAATATCAGTTTCAAATAAAAGTCTAGCAAAGATCTTTGTTTTTTCTAATGATTCTTTTTCAAGGTCAAAGACCGTACCGTGCTCCACTTTGAATGAATATAAACCCTGGCAGGACACCCAAGAAACTCGGGCCCAAGGGATTATCCTTAGTTAAGTCCTGCTGGGGAAAAAGAGGTGATATAATAAAAGTAGTATACAATCCCTTTATAAATGTTTCTATTTTTGCTACTTTAGAATAGTTACATTAAAATTAAGCCTTTTTCACCTTAAATTCAACATATCCACATTTCCCGCAATGTAATCTGTCGGGATGTTCAGCTAAAAATACTCCTGCCCCGCACTTAGGACAAGTTGCTTTTCTAGTTACTTTATTACCTTCAATCTGGTATTTTGAGTATTTTTTACTCGGTTGTTTGTTCTTTGGTTTCGGTTTCTTCGCCATCTTCTTTTACTTCCTCTTTAGGTTCTCCTTTTACTTCTTCAGTAGGTTTTTCTTCTGCTGCAGGAGTTTCTTCTTTCTTTGGTTCTTCATATTTTTCTAATTTCTTTAATTCTTCTAAGTTATTATAAATATAAGCTCTTATTGTTGAAGTTCCTTCTCCAAACTTAGTGATTATATCTTTTATGATGATTAGTTCATCCTTTGCTTTTGTTTCCTTGGATACTTCTTTTTTTATTTCATTTGTTGAAGGAGTAGGTTTTCCAATATGTGGATATTCTATCAGAAGTTCGGTTCTATCTATTAATTTTGACTTATCTTGTTTTAGTATTTTCATTTTTACGTTTTAATTGCATATTCTCCTTTCACTTTTATTTCTGTTTTTTTTGCAATTTCTGATTTTTCAGCATTTAGAACTATAATTTTTCCTTTCCAAGATTCTGTGAATTGATCTCCTTGACATAATGAACACTTGTTTCCGTCCACGAGAATTTTACATTTTTTACATGCTTTTTTGGCCATTTTTATTTTTTCTCCTTGTCTTTCTTCAATTCTTCTTCAATCCATTTTATGTTTCCCAGTAAAGGTTGTCTCATTGTTAAACCTATTTTGGGATTATTTACTTCTTTATATGAAACTGCTATTACTCTTGCTCTACATACATCATTAGCTTTTAGTACTTTTTTGGATTCTTTTCCAGTTAATACATTTTCTTTGCTAAATGAGACATAATCATCCATTGTTTGTGAAACATGAATCATTCCATCTATTGGGCCCATATCTAAAAAAGCTCCAAAATCAGTTATTTCTGAAATTTTCCCAACAACTACTTCCTGTAGTTCTGGAATGAATGTGAATATAGTGAATGTTGTTTCATAATGAGCAGCACCATCTCCAGGAATAATTATACCCTCTCCAATTTTATCTATCTCTTTGATTCCTATTACGAAACCTAGTTCTTCTGAGACGTAGCCTTCAAATTTTTCATTCAGACTTTTTAGTACTGATTCCCCTACGTCTTCCTTAAATGAATTAGGCGATACTCTTATGTAATCTTTAATTTTTAATTCGTAAAACATATTATAAATTTGGGGAAAAGTTTCGTTTATAAAGGTTTCTTTTTGGATAGTGCATAAATGATGCTCCACTCTTTAAACCACTTGAAATTTTTATGAGCCTTGTAATGTTCTATGGTATCTAGCGTTATGTGGATTATATTACTTAAAAAGATTATTAGAGCTAATTTGTTAAAAAAACTTATTATTAGTAGGATTATGTTAATTTCTGGAGAATGGAAAATGTAGAGTTTTGCTTCCATTTTCTTCCTCAATTTTTCACTTATTCTCCAAATTTTTTGGATACTTAGTGTTTTATATTTGAAAATAAATAGAAAAATATGATCTATATCTATTAGAATTCCCCATAATATGAAGAAAATTACATAAGGGTTACTCAGGTTTAGAAAATTCTTTAATGGGACAATTACTATTAAATTTGTAAATAAATGGATTAACCAATTCATTTTATGTATTTTTTCTGTCTTATTGTTATCACTTTAATTTGCTTTTCTTTTAATAATCTTTTTAGTTTTTTATCTTGAGTTGCTACTATATCTTCTTTTGAGACTTTTTCTAGAATTAGGTCATCTACTATTTTATCCTTTTTTGTCTTTATTATTTTGAATTTTTTTAATTTTATCAGCTTTATCGCGGTTTTTGAATTTAAGTTGTTAATTTTTTTTAATTCGTCTATAGTTTTATCTATAATTGATGGATTTTTTATTTCTTCTATATTTATTCTATATTTTATTACATTAACTAGGAAATCTGTATCTAGGATTGTTTTCATGGTGTTAAAATTTATTTCAATGTTTAAAAAATTATTCTTTAGTTTATTTAAAAGGTTTTTTCTTAGAAAATATTATATAGTGTTTTTCATTCCTTTTTTTATGGGGCGTATGCGTAATTCTGGAAGGATTCATCAAAGAAAGGCATTTGAAGATTTGCTTGATGAAGTTAGTAAACCTCTTGGAAATTTTTCTAGTGTCCCTTTATCTTTAGAAGATTTCCAAATTTTGAGAGAATGGGCTAGTGAGTATAAAATTTTTATTGAGGTGCATTTAAGTGGTCATACAATGATTGGTCCGCATTTTCATGTGAGTCCTCCGAGAAGATATAAGCATGGAAGGATACATTATTTAGTTAATGTTACTACTCTGTAGATAGAAAGATTTATAAATTCATATTTCTATGTACTATCTGTTAAAATGGTAACTTTTAAAGGATTAGGGGAATTAATTCATTTCTTTGATGTTGGATCTGGGGATATCTCTGAATTTCAAGGACCTTGGGATTCAAGAGGAGGGGCGTGGCAGGCTGCTCTAAATGAATTTTCTATAGCTGCAGGCTATGGAAAAAATACTCATGCAGCTTTAAAGGCTGCTGTGCAAGTTAGAGAAAATGTATGGAGATTACAAAAGAAAGGTTTAGATAACTATGTAGTTCAACTTAGAGCAAAATTGTGCGATACAAATCCTTCAGAGAACTTATATAAACCACATTTTCATGTGGAGGAATTTCTTATAAAAAATAAAAAGGGAATTGGAGCAAGGAATATTCACTTCATGTATAAAGATGACTAATTTAAAAAATTTTCAGGAACTGGCATGGCATTATGGAGTGAGACCACAGAATAAAGGAAGAAGTAAATGTAGAATTAAAATACTTCAACCTCAAAGCGATTCTCCCCATAGTGTTTTTGCCGTTAGTAGAGATGATCGGATTTTCAAGTACACTACTTTTGATGAGAATCCCGCCCTAGGTGGAGAACTTACTATTGCAAAAAGATTCGATGCTTTTGGCTTGGCTCATTGGAATGAAATACTTGAAGAATACGTTCCTACTCCTCATATTCATGAACCAGCATGGATTAATGAATTAAAAGTTAGACCAGTTAGATCGGACGAAATTCCAGGATCAATTCGACCCATTTTAGAGGAAAGAGGGCTAATAAAATATTTATAATTTTTTAATTTATAAACAAATTTTCTAAAATTGAATTTTGCTAGTACAAGTCTTGTATTGCTTGAATTCTTGCAGAAAGCTTTATATACTAAGGGGTATTATTTTAAGTACTTTTAGAGGAACTTTACTATGGAAAAATCTACTAAAACTAATTATAAAGCTCAAAGTATTCAAGTTTTAGAAGGCCTAGAGGCAGTAAAAAAACGTCCGGCAATGTATATTGGAAGTACTGATGTTAGAGGTTTACATCATTTAGTTTATGAAGCAGTAGATAATGCTATAGATGAAGCATTAGCTGGGTATTGTGATGAAATTAAGGTCATTTTGAAAGCAGATGGTTCTGTAGTTGTTGAAGATAATGGAAGAGGTATTCCTGTTGATATTCATCCTCAGTTGAAAAAACCTGCTGTTGAAGTTGTCATGACTACTTTACATGCTGGAGGTAAGTTTGATAAGGACTCATATCAGGTTTCTGGAGGATTACATGGAGTTGGTATTTCTGTGGTTAATGCTTTAAGTGAATGGTTGATAGTTGAAGTTAAAAGAGATGGTAAAATTTATAGACAAAAATATGTTAATAGTAAAACAGATAGTGAGTTAGAAGTTATTGGCTCTTCTGAAAAAAGTGGTACTAAGGTTCAATTTTTACCCGATAAAGAAATATTTTCTGAAATTGAATTTAAGTATGATATTTTAGCAAATAGGTTAAGAGAATTGGCTTTTTTGAATAAGAGTGTTAGAATAGTTATTGAAGAAGAATCTAAAGAGAAAAGAGAAGAGTTTTTTTATGAAGGGGGAATAAAAAGCTTCGTTGAATTTTTGAATAGAAATAAAGACAAATTACATGATGAAGTAGTTTATTTTACTAAAGACAGTAAAAAAGTTAATGTTGAGATTGCTTTGCAGTATAATGATTCTTATTTAGAGAACGTTTTTAGTTTTGTAAATAATATTAATACACATGAGGGTGGAACTCACTTGAGTGGTTTTAAAACTGCTTTGACGAGGGTTGTTAATGATTATATTAAGAAAAAGAAATATAATGTTAAGTTGAGCGGAGAAGATTTGAGAGAAGGTCTAACTGCGATAATTTCTGTTAAGGTTCCCGAGCCTCAATTTGAGGGACAAACTAAAACTAAATTGGGTAATAGTAATATCAAAGGAATAGTTGATTCGATTGTGACTAGCGAATTAAGTATTTTTTTTGAAGAGAATCCGAAAACTGCTAAGATTATAATTGAAAAATGTTTGTTGGCAGCTAAAGCTCGTGATGCAGCTAGGAAAGCTAGGGAGTTAACAAGAAGGAAGAGTGTTTTGGAATCTGGTTCTTTGCCAGGAAAGCTTGCTGATTGTCAGGAAAAGGATCCCGCTTTATCAGAGTTGTTTATTGTCGAAGGAGATTCAGCTGGCGGTTCAGCGAAGACTGGAAGATCTAGAGAGTTTCAAGCTATCCTACCATTAAGAGGAAAAATATTGAATGTAGAGAAGGCTAGAATAGATAAAATCTTTCAAAATAATGAGATTATAACTTTGATTTCTGCAATTGGTGCTAATTCTGGAGCAGAGTTTAATTTAGATAAGGTTAGATATCACAAAATTGTAATTATGACTGATGCAGATGTTGATGGTAGTCATATTACTACATTACTATTAACTTTCTTTTATCGGCATATGAAGGAATTAATCGATGCTGGTTATTTGTATATAGCAATGCCGCCCCTGTATAAGGTTTCTAAAGATAAGAAATCATATTATATTTATTCAGAGAATGGGTTGAATACTTTGTTCGATAAAATTGGGAAAGAGAGTGTGAGTATCCAGAGATACAAAGGTCTTGGTGAGATGAATCCTGGACAGTTGTGGGAAACAACTATGGATCCTAATGTTAGGTTTATCAAACAAGTTAGAGTCGAAGATGCAGTCTTAGCTGATGAGATGTTCACAACTTTAATGGGAGAGAAAGTTGAACCTAGAAAAGAATTTATTTATCGTAATGCTTTGGAGGCTAAGAATATAGATACTTAAGATGTCAGATAAAATTCAGCAAAGACTAATAGAAGAAGAAATGAAAGAGGCATATATAGACTATGCTATGTCAGTCATAGTTTCTAGAGCTTTGCCAAATGTTTGCGATGGTCTTAAGCCAGTTCATAGAAGAATTTTGTATGCTATGAAAGATATGGGGATGTTTCACAATAAACCCTTTAAGAAATGTGCAAGAATTGTTGGAGAAGTTTTAGGTAAATACCATCCGCATGGGGACACTGCTGTTTATGATTCTTTAGTTAGAATGGCTCAGAGTTTTAGTTTGAGATATCCTATGATTAATGGCCATGGTAATTTTGGTTCGATAGATGGAGATAATGCTGCTGCAATGAGGTATACTGAGGCTAGACTACAAAAGATTGCTTCTGAAATGTTAGAAGATATTGACAAAGAAACTGTTGAATTTATAGATAATTTTGATGCTTCTTTGAAAGAGCCAGTTGTCTTACCTTCAAAATTGCCTAATTTATTAATTAATGGTTCTTCAGGAATTGCGGTTGGAATGGCTACAAATATCCCTCCTCATAATATTTCTGAAATTTTGGAAGCGTGTATTGCTTTTGTTGATAATCAGGAGATTTCAGTTGAAGAATTGATGAAATATGTTAAAGGTCCAGATTTTCCTACTGGCGGAATTATTTTAGGGAAACAAGGATTTACTCAAGCTTATATGAAAGGTCGTGGTTCAGTTAAAGTTAGATCTAAAGTTGACGTAGAGGATAATAAATTAATTGTTTCTGAAATTCCGTATCAAGTGAATAAAACTAACTTGATAGAAGGAATTGTTAATTTAGTAAAAACAAAGAGAGTCGAGGGAATCTCAGATATTAGAGATGAATCGGACAGAGATGGAATGAGGGTTGTTATTATTTTAAGGAAAGGAGTTAATGCAGAATTAATTTTAAATCAATTATATAAAAATTCTCAATTACAAACTAGTTTTGGAATGAATATGATAGCCTTAGTTGATAATCAACCAAGAACTTTGGGCCTATTTGATATGATAAAACATTTTGTTTTGCATAGGAAAGAAGTTGTGGTTAGAAGGACCAAATTTGATTTGAATAAAGCTGAAAAAAGATCCCATATTTTGGAAGGTTTGAAAATAGCGTTGGAGAATATTGATGAAGTTGTTAGAATTATTAAAGGAAGCAAGGATGTTGAGAATGCTAAGAGACTATTGACGAGCAAGTTTACTTTGTCAGTAGAACAATGTCAAGCAATTTTAGATATGAGACTACATAGATTAACTTCTTTAGAAACTAATAAATTAAAAGAAGAATATAATGGTTTGATTAAATTAATTAAAGAATTAAAAGAAATTTTAGCAGATGAGAGAAAAGTTTTTTCTATAATTAAAGAAGAATTTAAAGAACTGAATAAAAAATATGGGGATGAGCGTAGAACTGAATTATTAGATATTGAGGAAGCCATAGAGGACGAGGATTTAATCAAGAAAGAGAACGTTGTTGTTACAGTTACTCACGATGGTTATGTAAATAGATTACCTGTTAAAACTTATAAGCAGCAAGGTCGTGGTGGTAGAGGAATCAGAGCCACTGGAACTAAGGAAGAAGATTTTGTTGAGAATATATTCACTACAAGTACTCATGATTATTTGTTATTCTTTAGTAATTTGGGGAGAGTTTATTGGAATAAAGCTTATTCTATCCCTTCGGGTTCAAGATATTCAAAAGGAATGAACTTAGTTAATTTATTAAGATTAAGAGAAGGGGAGAGAATTAAAACTGTTATCCCAGTATCCTCTTTTGATTTAGGATTTTTGAATATTATTACTAAGAAAGGTTTGATTAAAAAAACTGCTTTGAAAGAGTATAGTAGACCTAGAAAAGGAGGTATTGTGGCAGTTAATTTGAAACAAGGAGATAGTTTAGTTGATGTTATTTTAACTAAAGATGGTGAAGAATTAGTTGTTGCTACAGCTAAAGGTCGTGCTATAAGATTCAAAGATGAAGTAATTAGGGCTGTTGGTAGAAGTTCAATGGGAGTAAGAGCAATTAAGTTGAGGGCTGATAAAGTTATTGGAGTAGATATTGCTAGAGATAGTTTGTTAACTGTTACTGAAAATGGTTATGGAAAGAGGACATCTATTAATGAATATAATGTTATTAATCGTGGTGGTTTAGGAGTTATTAATATTAAAACTTCAGATAGAAATGGAAAGGTTGTTGGGGTCAAATCCGTTAAGGGAGAGGATGATTTAATGTTGGTAACCAAGAAGGGAGTTTTAATTCGTTTTTCAGCTAAAAATATCTCTAAAATAGGTCGTAATACACAAGGTGTTCGTCTTATGAAATTAGATGCTGGAGATAAAGTTATTTCTGTTGCTAGGGTGTTTTAGTTAAGTTTTTAAATTAGTTATTAGTTATTTTTTATTAGGTGTCTTGGTTAGATTAATTGTTTTAAAAACATTTTCCCAGTTTTTGTTTTAAATCTTGGAGCTCTCTTGTTTTTGAAATCATTTATGAATTTTTGGTAGTCTTCCTCTGAGAAATTAGATGTCACTCTTTTTTTATCTATTTGAGAAAGGGAATCAGCCTCAAAAACTAATTGTTCATCTGAAGAGTTTATTTTTTCTAAATCGTCATGAACGCTAATTAAATGTTTTATTTTATTTATTTCTTCTTCTGAGAACACTATTAGTTCTTTAAGGATTTTTTCTGCTAATATTGCTCCTTTTATCATATGTTCTTTTTTTGAATCTTTAATTCCTTCGTAATCTGCTTTTTTATTTTTGAATAGTTCAGCGTAACCAATATCATGGAGATACATTGTAGATACTAGAATTTTGGGGTTTCCTTTTTCTTTTTTCAGTAATTCTTTTATATAGTGCACCGTTGCTAACATGTGAGGAATCTCCCAATTTGGCCTCGCATTTTCTAAAATATTTAGAACTTTTGATTTTAATTTTTCTTCAAGCTCTTGGCTTAGTTGCATTTTAGATAATCTCGCCATATCCAATTAATCTCCAACGTGCACCAACCATCCTAGAAATAGTTACTCTATCTCCTTTGAAAGCGCAAACTGGTTTTTTTAATTTTAAATTAATAGAATCTTTTTTTAGTTCTGTTACAGTTCCAATTGTGGCTGTTGAATTTACATTAAGCATTAAAGGTTCATTCATTTTTAGAGGGTCAACTAGTAAATCATCCTTCGCTCCAACTACCCTTTCTAGAAGATGTTGTTTTAGTTTGAATTCTTCTAATGTATCTGGCATTTTCCCAGGAATTCCTACCACCGTTCCAACTAGAGAGTCCGATTTAACCATTGAAGGGTCTAATTTAGTTTGTATTCCGGCCGAACCTCCGGGTGAAATTTCTGATACTTCTTGATTTCCAGTTATTAGTGATTCAATTTGAGTTTGCACCGGTTCCCAAATAACTTTATTTTGTTTTTCTCTTTTTATTCCGGGTTTTATCTCAATAGAATCTCCTTTTTTTAAGACTCCTGTTTTCATTGCTCCCCCAAGAACTCCTCCTTTAAGGTTTTTTATTATTGTTCCAGGTTTATTTATGTCAAAGGATCTTGCTACTAAAAATAAAGGATCTTTTTTGGAATCTCTTTCTGGAGTTACGAATGTTTCTTGTATTGTTTTTATTAGAATGTCTATATTGATTTTATGTTGAGCAGAGATTGGAATGATTGGAGCTTTTTCAGCTATGGTTCCTTTTAAGAATTCTTTAATTTGTTTGTAGTTTTCTAAAACTTTTTCTTTATTTACTAAATCTATTTTATTTTGTACTACAATAACATTTTTTATTCCGGCTATTTCTAGGGCCATTAAATGCTCTTTCGTTTGAGGTTGCGGACATTCTTCTGTTGCTGAAACCATTAGTAATGCTGCATCCATAATTGCTGCCCCCGAAAGCATAGTTGCCATTAGTGTTTCATGTCCAGGAGCATCTATAAAAGAAATTTTTCTTAGTGGGATATATTTAGGTTTTTTTTCAACTGTGTAACATTCAGGGTCTTTTTTATCTGGATCTTTGTAGAAAGTTGTATCTGCGTATCCCAATCTGATAGTGATACCTCTCTTTAATTCTTCCGAATGTACATCGGTCCATTTACCTGAAAGAGCTTGGGTTAGAGTTGTTTTACCATGATCTACATGTCCTACCAATCCTATACTCAATTCTGGTTGTAATTCTTCTTTTTTAACCATTTATTTTTCTTGATAAAGATCCCCAGTTATGTATTTTTTTGTTTTCCTAATTCCATCTTCAATGTAAGTATCATGTTCCATTTCTGCATAGGCCAAATAAAGATTCTTTGATTCTAGCCCCGATCTTAATCTAGAGGTCATGGGGCCAGTCATTGTATTAGGTTTTAAGGGTAATGTTGATTTTAAACCATCTACGTAAAGATTAAAATTATTATTATTATTATATTCTATTTCTGCAAAACCTAATCTTTTTACTTCAGATTCATCAACTAATTCTTCAATTCCACCTTTTGTAATTCTAGATTCACTCATTTTTCACCCATAAGTCTGCATGGTATGTGAAGATTTTAGTATCTCTTAGATCTCTATTTTTTATACTTGGTTCACTAATAAATGTTAGATATGCGTTATTCTTTAGTAAAACCTGATTTATTTTTTTTAGATTGCCAGAATCGTTGTTTTTTTCAAATTCTTGATAAAATTCTTTTAACTCTTCTTCGATATCTAATAGGCTCATATCTACAGATGAATGTGGACTATAAAACGATCTAAAAACAATCACCTCAGCTAATCCTAATCTAGTTACCTCGTTAGGGTCTACCAAATTTTCGATTCCGCCCCGGCTTATTCTAGATTCACTCATTTTCTTTCTCCTTTTCTTTAGTTTTTGGTCCTTCCTTAATCTCTTCAACAGGTGCTTCTTCAGCAGTAGCTTCCCCTGCTTTCTCGGGTTCTTTTTCCAAGCCTAATAATTTTGGAAGAGTTTCTTTTCCATATTTTTCAACTTTTAAATTAATTTGAGAAACTAATTCATCTATGATGTTACCATGCATAGTTCTTCTTTGTTGCATACCTTTAACCTTGTTTTTTACTCCAACCCCAGAAACTACCAATGGTTTTTTTCTTCCTATTCCAGGAATATCTGCCCTCATAGGAAAGCCTTGTTTGTCGGATCCACCAGTTATTGTAAATTCATAACCTTTAAACCCGAATTCGTCTCCAGAGACTTTTTCTCCAATTTTTTTGTTTAGAAAAATATCAGATTCTATTTCTTTTTTATACGATTTTTTTGCCTTTACGTCATTTATTGTTAATTTGAACATTTTTTTACATACCCCACGTTGGATTTTCTTTTCTTTTGATTTCAGATATCTCCTTTAACAATTGGACTTCTGAGTCATTTAAATACTTTTTCATCAGTTTTTTAAGCTTTTTGAAGTCCCCTTGAGGAATATCTGAGTATAATATATCATTTTCATGAATTTGTCTGCCACAAGTTACATTTGGAAGTGAAACTGCTACGTCTTTCCCATGTGCTGCTTCTTGCACCGTCTCTTTGTTATCTTGTATTTCTTTTAATTCCGTTAGTTTTTTCCCTTCTGAGTTCATTAAAGGAGTTCCAGATCTTGCAGTTCCAATTAGAACTTCTACTCCAACGATCGCGGGATTTAGTTGTCTGAAAATACAGCCAGGCATAATTTTTAACTTGAATGGTTTGACTAAATCTTCAAATTCTTTTTGTTCCAAATGTTTAGAAGTTTCTTCTATATGTTTTGTTACATCATCAATTATTTTGTAGATGATATCATTAGTTATTATTTTTACTTCTTTTGATTCTTCTAAAACTTTTACATTGAATCCAACTATTACTTTGTTTAGTGGATCTTCGTTTGAAGAAGCTTCAGCAATATCGCTTTTTGTTATGTTGCCTATTTCAGCTTTTTTTATTTTTATTTTTTTATCTTTTAATAATGAAATTAGGGCTTCTAAGGAACCTAAAGTATCTGCCTTCGCTATAATTCCTTCGTTGTCAGTATCTATTGTTACTTCATCTATTTCTTGTTGGAGTTCTTCAGAGATTTCTTTTTCCTTTTCATTTGCTACTCTTATTGGCATACCTGGAATTGCTTCTTCTAACTCTGGAGCTGAAATTTTTATTCCAGCAGAAGCATAAACTTCATTTTTTTGAGTTAATTTTCCTTTTTCATATTTGAATAATGATTTTATTTTTGTTTTGATTGGTTCGTTTAGAGTTCCTATTAGGATCGTGTCATTTTGTTTTATTTTTCCGTCATAAATAACGACATCTAGAGTTTTACCAACTCCTTTTTCTTCAGTTACTTCTAGAATTGTTCCTTTTCCTTGAGTTTCTAAATTTGTTTTTAAAGAATCTTCTAGGAATTTTTGAGCTAGTCCCGAGAGAACCATTAATAATTCAGGTAGGCCATCTTTTGTTTTTGCGGAACATGGTATGATTGCTATTTGCTTTGTATAATCTTTTACTCTATCAAATCTTTCCGATTGTAATTCGTGTTCGTGTAGAGTTTGAACTATTTTGTATAATTTTGTTTCGATGTCTAGTGTTACATGATCCGATTGATCTTGAATATTTTGTAGAATTGGTTTATTTTGGGAATTGAAACCTCCAACTCTGTCTATTTTGTTAGCTGCAACAATGAAAGGAGTTTTATATTTTTTTAGAATTTCAATTGCCTCTAAAGTTTGAGGTTTTGCTCCTTCGTTAATATCAATAACTAGGATTGCAATGTCTGCAATGTTTCCGCCACGTTTTCTTAGAGTTGTGAAAGCTTCGTGTCCAGGTGAATCTATAAATAAAATTCCAGGAATTGTTAGATTTATATTTTTTAGCAAATCACCACATGTTTCTTGTATTTTTTTTAGATCTATCGAATGGGCAGTTATATTTTGCGTGATTCCTCCGGCCTCTTTATCGGCTACAGAGCTTTCTCTAATTGCATCTAAAATACTTGTTTTTCCATGGTCTACGTGTGCTAATAATACACATATTGGCTGCCTAATCATCTTATAATTGGCTAAAAAAGGGTTTTTTAAAGGTTTTGGAGAGAAATTATTTCATGCATTTGTAATATCGAATATATTATTAAAAGGATTCT
>CAZRTL010000010.1:0-38379 GCA_964603065.1 Candidatus Woesearchaeota archaeon | reverse complement strand
AATCTAAAATAAAAGAACATTCTGGTGATTTAAACGTTGCAGGAGACTTCGCAGACGCATTAGATAAAGAAGTTGAAGCAATGGTGAGTAAAGCTTGTGGAAGGGCTAAAGCAAACGGTCGAAAGACAGTACAAGCTAGAGATCTTTAAGTAAAAAATAAATTTTCAAAATTTTTCTTTTTCTTTTTTTAACACAACAATTTTTATAAAACCTAATTCTAATTAACTAACTATGTCATCGAAAAGGAAAGGAACCCACTACGAACGAGAATTATTTCACATGTTCTGGAAAACAGGAACATGGGCAAGTATAAGATCCGCCGGTTCCGGTTCAACACCCTTACCTGCTCCAGATATTTTAGCAGGAAACAAAGAAAAATTATTAGCAATAGAATGTAAGGCAATAAAAACAAAATCAAAACATTTCAAAAAAGAAGAAATAATACAATTACAAAGTTTCTCTCAAATACTAAACGCGACTCCCATAGTTGCTATGAGATTCGATAATAATGGTTGGTTTTTTCTAGATGCAAATAATCTAAAAGAAAATAAAGGCGGTAATTATACAGTAACATTTAATTTATGCCAAAAAGAAGGAATTAAATTTGAAGAGTTAGTTGGAAAATACAAACAAACAAAACTATAATGTATTCTCAATCACTTGGCCCATAGGTTCTTTTATCTGCCAATCCAGCCATCATTGCAAACCCAGAACCAAACATCAAAAGCGCTCCTGTTCCAGAAACTGTTGCAGTCAATTCATTAGGATTCAACCTAGGTTGTTCATATCTTTGTTCACTTTGCTGATAATCACGGGTAACTCCGTAAATCAATGGCGCAGATAATCCCATAATCCCTCCGACACTCATCGTAGCCAGAAGAATTGTACACAAACTCGGTTTTTTCAGTTTCATACTATTTTTCCTCAAGAAAGTGTAAAAATTACTGACATATAAATCTTTCTATTTTTATCACTTCTTAGTTATACAAACCAAACTATAATTTTATAAATTCTATTAAGCTCCTCTCTATAAAATGAGGTTATTCCTGCTCCTAACAATTCTATTAATAATTCCTAATTCCCTAGCATTTCTCCAAATAACAGAAATTATGTATAATCCCGAAGGCAACGATAATAATAAAGAGTATATAGAAATTTATACAAATCTAAACCTAACAGATTTCACAGTTCAAGATCTTGCCTCAAGTGACACTCTAGAATTATTACAATACTATCCCTCCAACTTTTCTCTAATTGTAGAAGAAAATTTCAATTACTTGGAAATAAATGCAACAATATATTCAGCCGGAGCAACAATAGGAAATAATCTAAACAATGAAGGGGATATTATAATAATCAAAAATCAATCCGAAATATTTGATACAATTCATTATTATCCTTCTTGGGGTGGGGAAAATAATAACAATTCCATATGTATGATAAATGAAATATGGCAAGAATGTCTTTCCTCACCGGGCCAAGAAAATTCAGAACAGCAACCAATATACAATATAAAAATAAATGAATTCCTCCCAAATCCTTTTGGGAACGACAATGCGAATATGCCCGAGGGAGAATGGATAGAATTAATAAATCTCGGACCTAAAATAAACTTAGAAAATTTTTACTTAGAAGATAAAGCAAACCATAAACTACACATTACCCAAATAAACACTTACAACACAACAATAAAAGATTATTTAGCAATTTATACAAACGGATTCTCTGGGTTACTAAATAATAATGGTACAGAGGAACTCAAATTATTCGATTCCAACGGAATTCTGATAGACGAAATTTCTTATGGTTCATCAACAGAAGGGCTATCTTGGTCAAAAATAGAAAACCGTTGGCTACAAACAGTTCCTACCCCTAACGAAGAAAATAAATATAATGAAACAGACAGAGAATCGAGAATAAAAATAAAAAAGATTTATTTAGGAAATGACGATAAAGCAAAATTTGGGGATTTGCTAAGAATAAAATTAAGTATATACAAAGGCAATACAACAAAATCTTCTATTTCGGCTTGGGTAGAAAAAAATAAAGAAAAAATAAGCAAAACAACCAAATTTAGCATAGAAGAAGGTTATGAGGAAACTCCAATAACAATCCCAGTACAAATATTTCCTAATTGTAAACAGAAGTTCAAAAACGGAGAATATAAATTAAAGGTAGAAGGATTAGGAGAAAAGGATCAAGAAGATATAAGAATAGAGAATATAACAAAAAATTTATGTGAAGAGATAAAAGTAGCTTCTAAAGAAACGTATAAGGATCAATATTCCGAAACTAATATAAATCCCCCAAATTCCACTATAAACAAAATAATTTACGAGTCAACAAACAAGAAAACAAGTAATTCGGCAATATACTTTTTTTGTTTGACATTAATATTCGTAATAACTCAAATGGTAATAGAAAAATGGAAAAAATAAAAATAAATTCAATAATTGAAATAGCGGGAAAACCTGAAAAACACGTAACTGAAACATTAGAAAAAATGTTAGATATTCTAAAGAAGAATGCAAAAGTAACAATAAATAAATCGGAAATTGCGCCTACAAAAAAAGTAGATATGCCTCATCCGCAAGACAAAGATAAAAAGGTAGAAATATACTCTTCATTTGTAGATTTAGAATTAGAGTTTCCTAACTTAGATGAGCTACTACAATTCTGTTTTGCATTCATGCCATCGTCTGTGGAAGTAATAGAACCAAAAGAACTTAAAATAGGTCAGAAAGATTTAGAAAATCCATTAAATGATTTGTTAAGCAAATTACATCACCAAGCAAAGATCATTATGGAATATTCTGCATTAAGACAACAAATAGCTGGCATGCAACAACAAAAAAGTCAATAAGGAAACTTATTTTTTTTCTTTGATTTTTTATATTTTATTAATATTAATAATCCTATAACTACAACAAAAATTAAAATTCCTATAAACAAGCCAGTATTACCTTCTTCTTCATCTAATTCGTCCTCTTCTTCCCGCGTATCATTAAAATCCTCACTAACATTGTTTTCTACAACTATTTCCTCCAAAATATTAACATATAAAGGAATACTGTCATAAATTTCTCCATTATACTCTAAATCTAAAGTCCCCCTATACTCACCAGGTTCAGAACTTTTATCTTCATTAATATAAAGATGATTTTTTATTTCCTCTCCAATTCCAATAGATTCAATTTCCTTAAATTCTATATCAATAATTCCGACTAATTCTTCAGACAAAGAAACACCAACATCCATTAACTCAATATCAAAAGTATTAGCTATTTTAACAAATCCTGAACTGCTTTCTCCTTTCTCAATCTCCAAGTCAAAACCTCTTTGTTCAAATTTCAAATCTCCCTCATCTGAAGTATCATTTATTTCGGCAGTTTCATTGAAAATAGTTAAACCATCTATAAAAATAGGAATAGAATAAGACAAATTTCCATAATTAATTAAAACAGATGATTCAGATTTATCGGCAAAAGAAGTTGAAACATAGAACTGAACATTTTTACTTCCCAAAGGGCTTAAAGAAAAGGAATCATCACTAGTAAAAATAAATCCATCAGGGGAAGAAATATCAACGGAAGAAACATACGAAGAGGGATTGCCAACTTCAATGCTAAACCAATTATTTTCATCAACATTAACAATAATAATTCCTGGATCTACAGTTAAAATAGATCCATTGTAAATTCCCATACTAATATCAAAACTTTGGTCCTCCTCAACTAAAATTCCTCCATCCACGAAAATAACATCTTCAATAACTAAATCATAATTATCAGACAAAGAAATAGGGATATCGAAATAAAAATAAATATAATCTTCAAACTCTACTAAAATGGGATAAACATCAAAACTAGACTCATTAAAATTTAAAGAAAAATCGGTGGATTTTATATCATCCTCCAAAGATTCATTAAAAAACATTTTACCTTGGACGGTCTCTCCAAAATAATAATTTTCTTTATCAAATTCTATAGTTAAAGGGCTAGCAACAACTAAGGAACTAAAAATGGCCACAAAAAATGCTAAACTTAAAAATTTCAAACTCATTTTATTTTTTCAAAACGTCTTTCGCTTTTTTCAAGGATTCTTCTAATTCTTTTTCTATTCTAGAATCTCTTCTACCTACATGGGAACTTCTTGCAGGTCTCCTAGCAGGCACGTTCTGTTTTGTCATCTTAAAAGGAAATGGACTTTTGGGAGGTTCCTTTTTAGATGCTCCTCCTTTCTTTTTTCCTTTACTAAAATATCTCATGTATACATAATAAATTATTGCAACTCCCAACAGCACAGATAAGATCACAACTAACCATTTAACCCAAGAACTTTTCTTTTCACACTGCTTTGTAGCAGGGTTACATCTTTCATCATCCGCACAATCCGCATCTCTAGAACACTCATCCTCAATAATTTCTTCTTCTTCACAATCAGCGTAACAATCTAAATAACAAGTACTACAACTTTCTCCACCTAATTTGTCACAAAAACCATCTCCACATTCATCTGATGGCGGAGTTGGAGGCAAGGTTTCATTTATATCTGTTTCATTACCAAGAACACATTTACAACTTAGATCACAAACTTCATTAACCTGACAATCTGAACTAAACTCACAATCTTCATCATCTTCTACAAAACCATCTCCACACTCAGAACCATCATATATAATAGGAGTATAATCTTTCCCATAAAGAACATACAAAATAAATGCAGTCGTTCCAATATCATTATTCCAGCTTCCATCATCATTCTGTCGAGAAGCCAACCATCTAGCGGCGCCAGCTATATTGGCGTTATTAGAATTTCCCTTTTCTTTCAAAGCCAAAAGAGCTAAAGCAGTATATTCTTCCTCACCTGGACTATTTTCATCTATTCCCCAACTTCCATCTGGCCATTGAGCAGTTTTTAACCATGTAGAATAAGGTCCAGTAGTAGAAGAATCATGTAAAAGGTATAAAAATGAGTTTCTGATTACATTTTGGTTACATTTAAATTTCAAATAAGGATTAACATAAAATTCTTCTCCTAATTTATCCAGAACCCAACCACCATATCCACTATATTCGCAGTTACAAGTTCCTTGACTATTAAAAAAACATCCATTCTCCAAATCCAAATTTCTTCCTTGATCAAACAGATAATATTCATCACTAGATTGAAAAATTAGTCCCGATGTATATGTTCCACTTAAATCACAAGAAATTTCAATATCTTCATTAATTCCTACCAAACTAACACAACTTTCAAAATCTATCCAATTAGAAGTTCCACAACTAGAAATTATTTCACTATCATTCACTTCGAAATTAAAATAAATATCAGTTTGTTCATGGTGTAATTCACAAGTTCCATCATAATCAGTATCTATTTGAACATACCAATCTCCCTCTGTGAATGCCAGAACATGCTGACCTTTTAACCATGCAATTTCTCCATCTACATTTATTCCATCATTATACAACGCTAAAGTGGCCAAAGAAGTATCTTTAATATCTCCCCAATTATTTCCGCTAAACTCCATTTCCCTTAGCCTATCAATCCCTTCAGATATGTTATATCCTCCACTCTTCAAGGCTAAAACAGTGAGTGCGACATCATTAACATCAGAACTACTCCAAGAATCCATTTGATTATACAACCATTCATAGGCCTTAGTTTTATTTATTTCTGTATCATCGGCAGCATTAACAGATCCAACTAAAAGAAACATAAACAATACTAACAAAAATATACGATTCCCTCTTTTCTTCATATAGAAGAAATAAGGGTAAATTATTTAAAAAACTTTTCATTAGGTTAAATGTGCAAATATCAAATATTAAGGATATAGAATACCTGGCAAAGGGGAAAAGAGGAGTAGTATATACTGGGATTTTAAACGGAAAAAAAGTTTCAATAAAGAAAAAACATCCAGATTCCGAAGCAATTGGTAGAATAAAAAACGAATCTAAATTTCTAAAAATTTTAAACAAGCATAAAATAGGGCCCTTACTATTAAAAACAGGAAAAGATTACATAGTTTACAAGTATGTTGAAGGAATTTTTTTGCCAGAATTTCTAAAAAAAGAAAAGTCCAAAGAAAAAAAGAGAAAAGTTTTGGTAACCATCCTAAAACAAGCTAGAACTTTGGACAAATTAAAAATAAACAAGTTAGAATTTACTAGACCTTTGAAACATGTTTTTGTAAAATATCCAAAAGTTGTAATAATTGATTTCGAGCGTTCTTATTACACAGAAACCCCAAAAAACGTAACCCAGTTCTGCCAGTATTTAATAAAAGGAAAATATATGGAAAATAAAGTTAAAACTTTCAAAAATTATAAAGAAAATCAAACAGAGAAAAACTTTAAAGAAATTTTAAAATTAATAAAAAAAGAAAAATATTAGCAGCACCAATATTGTACTACATAACTGGCTCCCGCAGGGTAATCTGGGTGATCAAAATCAATATCCAAAGATTCCGCACAATCTAGTAATCCAGTATTATCCGCATTGAATTTACCATCTTCAACTATTCCTCCAAATCCAATATTACAATTATGCCCTTCAGGGATAGACAATACACATAGATCAGATCCATTTTTACCATAATATGGAGAGTTCTCATCATGTATCCAGAACTGGCCAGTTACACCACAATCTTCAATGGGGATCTCATCAGGACCATCTCCTCCTCCACTAGAACCACTACTGCCTTTACCATCCCAAGGCATTTCTCCAATACCACTCTTCTGAGCTTCTGTACATCCAGAAATTCCTAAAACTAAAAATGCTAAAAAAATTCCATACAATAATTTCTTCATTATATCACCTCTCCTTAATTATGATAATAAAACAAAAGAATATTCATATATATATAGCTTTCTAATTTTTAACCTCATAACATTTCCCTTTCAACGGACATTTAATACATTTATTTCTATTTTTAACAAAATCAGGTAATTTTCCCTTCAAACACATATCTATACTTTCCAAAAGGGTGGAAATATAATCTCTAACAAATTCATTGTTCAAAACAACCCTTTTCTCTTCAGAATCCAAGTAATTAACAAATCCATGCTTAACTTTTTTACCAAACTCCCTTTCTAAAAGTAGCATATAGCTCTCAACTTGTATTCTATCGCCGGACCAAACTCCTTCTCTGGGTCCCTTGCTAGTCTTCAACTCTACCGGAACTATATGATTAGGATAAATCTCAACTCTATCGATAACTCCTTTCAACATATCATCTTCCAATTTAATTTCACTTAAATATTTGGGAAATAGCTGACTCCACAATTCATCCGAGTAAATTTTGTCTCGAACCATAAAATTAAACACATTACTCGCCCTCAATTCGACTTCCTTCAGAATACTTGGCCAAATTTCATGAAAAAAGTCTGCAACATTCACCCCAATGCTAGACAGCTGCAAATTATTCTCCTCGATAGCATTATTAACTTCATCATAATATTTTTTCCTAAAAAGCATTTGAATTTCTTCTAACTTTTTAAAACTTTTAATAGATTTAACTATTTCTCCATCTATCGAATTAATTCTATCAAATATTTTATGTCTAATCTCTCTTTTAATCATAAATTCTTCACTAAACGAATCCAAATTCTTGACTTGCTCCAAATACAACTTTCTCTTACAGTATAGAAAAGTAGAGATCCAACTTACTGGCATAGGTCTCATATTAATAAATAAGTAGTCTCTAAAAACTTATAAACTATTCCAAAACATAAATTTCTCTCTCAATAATACTTTTCTTGTCTTTATATAAAATCGGAAGCTCAACATCATCCAATTTGGCCATCCTAAATCCGGATTTTTCCAAAAAAGATTCAGTATTTAATCTATACTTCTTTCTGTTTGAAGCTTTAAAAATGGGTATTTCGATAGCAACTCTTCCTTTTACTATTTTTTTCAAATTAATGAAAAATTCTTCATATAATATATTTAACTCTTTAACCACTTTAAAAACTTCTTCCTTCTTAGGATAACTTTTAAAAAAAGGCCCCATATAAGGTTCGCTAGCAACACAATCCACACTTTTAAAATATTTATTTATTTTGGCAGAGTTACCATGAACTATTTTAAAATCTCCAGAAAATCTTCCCAAATTTTCAAGTGCTTTCTTTCTTACACTTTCATCTACCTCAACCCCGGAACATTTTATTCCTTGAATAACACACTCTTCCATTAAAACACCCATTCCACAAAAAGGGTCTAATAAAAATTTTCCCTTTCTTCCTCCTGCCAAATTAATTAAAATCTTAGCTAGCCTAATTGACATACTTCTCTTAAAATCATTATGCGGCCTTTCCCTATCTCTTTTTTTATATTCCTTAGGATTAGAAACCAAAATAGTTCTACCAATATATTTATCACAAACAACAAATTCTAAAACATCTCTCAACTCTTTTGGACTAAAGTTTTCTTCTTTTGGCCTTTTTCTCAAAGCCTTTATTTTTTGAGATTTAAACCATTTAGCCAAATAATTCTCAAATTTATCCAAAAGTTTTCTGTTGTTATACATACTAATTGCATAGCTTACTTTATTTTTACTACCTAAATAAAAATCAATATCTCTTATCTCATCTTCTAAAATAACTTCTGCTATCTTGACAGTCCCCCCTAATTTAGAAATGTTTACCTCAAATTTATCAAAAGAAAAAATAACTACATTTTTTTCGTAATATTCTAATTTATACTTATAATTAAAATTCTTAAAATAACTAATTAGCTCGGCATAAGATAATTCAGGATCTCTCCCCAAAACAAAAATATATTTTTTCATTCTTATGTAAAAACAAATACCTATTTAATCTTTTCTAGAAAATTAAAAACATGTCTAAAATACCCCGTAAATCCCCTGGGAAACATTGGGTAATTTTCCTGGACCTTTTTCTCTATTTCCACTTCTGAAAAATCGGGCTGTAACGAATTCTTGAGCTTTCTAACTTTTATATCATCTACGAAAAAATTCTTAATTTCTGCATCTCCATTAAAATTTATTTTATTAATTTTTCTCGGAGGATTCACAAAGTCCAGATTTTGTACAACTTCATCATTAAAATACAAGTCAAATTTATCATTTAATCCATAATAAACTCCTAAATCATTCCATTCATAAAGGTCATAAATAATTCCAGTTTCAACCCACTGTCCATTAGAATTTTTTGTCATTAATTTTCTATCGTCGCCATATTGGCTAAATTTCAAAGAAATTTGTTCATTTCCCCTATTATCACTAATAGAGAAAGTTCCACTACTTGGATCTATAAAATAAATAGAAAAATCGACCCTTATTCCTTTTGAATTTTTATTTATAACAACCGAATTATGTCCCATAGGATCATAGGATGGATTCCAACTAAAAGTCCCAGAATTCGAAACAGTGGATGTGATCTCCTCATTCTCTGTTATAATAATTCTTCTATTCTCTTTAATTTTTTTGGTACTGCTACATAAAATATCTTGATTGCTAGTTGCATATTCTATCAATGCTCCTGATTTGGTTCCTGCAAGGTGACAAGCATCATTACAACCAAAGTAGTATAATCCAATTGAATCAGAATTTAAATCATCTTTAACAATTGTCGGATCTTCCAATCTCCGATCATCAAAAGAATTGGTCCCAATTAAAACAGGATTCATTTCATATCTTTCCCAAGTAATTAAATCAGTACTTGTAGCAAATCCTAACGCCAATTGATATCCAGTATTTCCCCCATTATACCCCATTAAATATTCTCCAGGTTCTATTTCAACCAACTTAGGATTTGCAACATGGGCATTTTCCCAAGAGTTCAAAATTCCATATTCTGGCACAAGGGAAGGATTACCATTATTGATAGGCTCCCAATTAAATCCATCAGAAGACTCCGCAAAAAATATTTCATAATTATTCCCCCCTACTGAGTCAATTCCTTCTAATCCCAAAGCAAAATTCCCATTAGAAAGCTTGATCATATAAGGAATACTTATAACAATAACCTCCTGACCTGAGGATCCAAAAAATTGATTTTCAACTAAAACGGGGTTATTTTCATATTTATTCCAGCTTATTCCATCCTGAGAAGTTGCTATCCCTATACCATATTCATTATATCTCTTTCCAACATAAACCATAATATAATCATTTTCTCCCAGTTTGATTACATTACCCGTGGCCACAGTAGTTTCATCCCACTCTCCATTACTTCCATGATCTAGGACAAGCTCGCCAGCGCCCCAATTTACTCTGTCTCGTCCGTTAGAAACAGTTCTAAAAATTCTAGCTTCTGGAGCATCATTGCTAAAAGCAAAATAATACCCAACATAATCCTTTCCTTCAGATACCAAATAACCATTCTCATCAACCATTGGAGAAAATCCTCTGATACTTTTATCATCCAAGCCACTATGGGAAGGCTCAATTATAGGATTTTTATCATATTGATTCCACACAGCCAAAGAAAATTTATCAAATACCTTGGGACACTCTAAATAATCTTCAAAACCATCATAGAAAATAAAAGTATCCTTATCATCTCTCTCATCCAGCTGAGCATTAGAAAAATTAGATATTAACAACAAAAAACCCAAAATAAAAATTAATTTTTTCATAGTACAGAGTAAAAGAGTTTGAAACTATTTATAAATCTTCTTACTTTTTTCTTCTCCTAAAGTAAATAAACCATCCAATATTAATTATAACCAAAACAACTAAAGCAATCACAATAACATCGCTTTTGTCTACTCCTCCACTTCGGGCAACCACGGCACCCGCAAACAAATCAAATTCTATATTATTCAAACTAATAACTGTTTTCATATTTTTCTCAACAGTTTTATCCCCATAATATAAGACTATTTTCGCATCATAACTCCCTTCCTCAACTCCAGCAGTATCCCAAAATGCAGTTAATTCTCCTTTCGATAATCCCTCTATGTTTTCAGACGCACTTTTAAATTTTCCAATTTCTTCTCCGTTTTCAGAAATTATTAATTCAACATAAATTTCGTTTATTCCATCTGCCCAGGTATTATCAACCAAAATATTAAATTTTGCAATTTCTCCCAGTTTAAAATCTTTAACATTTATATCAACAACCTCAACATCCAGTGTTCCAACATCGAAAACTCTTTCGGAGTAGGCAACTTCTCCATCATAAGTCAAAGTCAGTTTAGCATAATATTTCCCAGGGTTAATATCTCCATCCCAAATAGCAACCAAATCTTTCCTTAATCCTGAATCAACCGAGTCTAAATTAGTTTCAACTGTCGCCAATTTTTCATTTGTTGGACCAAAAATATCAATTATCCCCTTGGCATTAACAATTTTTTGGGTTCCCAAACTATTTACAGAAACTATAAATTTAACTTCATCTGTTTTTCCTGTTTCGGCTATTTTTAAATCGGCTACGGCATATTTCCCTGGATAGGGAACTTTAATTTTAAATTGATGACTAACAGCAACAGTACCTCCAATAATAGTTCCTTCAGAAGCATAATCTAATGGAACTTCTCTTATAACTATTTTAACATCATGTTCTCCAGGTTTATCAATTTTATTTGGTAACTTAAATTCATAAGAAGTTTTTTTAGAATTTTCCCCAGCGGCAAAAGTTAATTCATAATCATTTAACTTAATAACCTCAGAATATTCTCCTTCGGCATAAATAAAAACTTTCATAGCTTTAGATTCAGTATTTACAATTTCGAAATTTACTTTTTCACTTAATCCTGGATCAAAATCAACTATTTTTCTAGCTGGAGCAATACCCAAAGCATGAACCTCACTTGTGGCAATAATAAAAACTAGAAAAAAGATACAAAATCCCAATTTACTAATTAATTTCATTCTGCTAAACTTGCCTCAAATAAAATACTAGAAGATTTTCCTCCGGAAATCTCATCACTAGGGACATCAATTAAAATCTCGCACTGGGCAGTATCGCTTGCGTCATCGTATTTCAAGGCATCAATTGCGACGACTTGCGAAGTCAACAAATTAGTCCAACTAGTTATCGAAGTTGTCCAATTAAATGATCCTGCTTCACTATGATTGTCTATTCTAAACTGATAATTGGAACTTCCCATAGCAACACTATCGAATAAAGATGTGGCATTAACACTTATATTAATTAGAGAATTTCCATCATTCTCCACAACAAAAGGATAAGGAGAATCGTCAGTAGTATTATCCGTAGTGCTTCTTACCATGCTCCCAAAATCTGCAGTATTATTAATCAGACTTACACTCACATATGAATTAACTGTAAAATTCCAAACTTCGCTAAACTCGGAAACATTAACTCCATCAGTAGCATTAACTTTCCAATAATACATTACATCTAAATCCAAATCGGCGGCTGGAGTATAAGTTCTAACACCTGTTTGAATCTCTATTGCTGGAGAGGTAAACCCTTCATCATTATCAACTACCAAATTATAAGACAAATTATCTCCATCGTCATCAATTGCAGCCAGCCAAGTTAGAGTGGGGGTCCTATCTATTGTTGTATTTCCAGCTTCTGGACTACCCAAGGGAACCTGATCCGGAGGGGAATTTTCAACTATTAAACTAGAACTAACTACTTCCCCATCTTCTACTAAATCATTTGGAGTTACAGCTACTGTCCAATTATCCCCCTTAGTGGTTTCATTTGAAACAATTGTTCGTGTAGAATGATTATTAAAACCATCCAGATACTCTCGATAAATTTGTTCAGGAGTTAAACTAAAATTAAATATTTTAACTTCATCAATTAAACCTTTATGTTGTTTCAAATCATTATCCCCAATTCCAATCCTCCAATTTACATCTTTTGAAGTAGTGCTCGCATACAAATTAGGTCCATCCTGAACCCCATTCACATACAATTGAATATAATCTTTTCTAGATCCATTCTCAACATATCTAAATGTAACATGCCACCAAGAAGTATTATCCGGATTTACAGTTCCATATTCAACTAACCACGAAGAGGAAGTATCATTATATACTGCTATCCCAAATCTATCATTTTCCCCATTTTCATCCATCCATAAAGAAAACGTTTCTTGACCGGGCAAAGCAAGACCTATCAGCTGGTGATCACTATCCAAATCATCAAATTTCATCCATCCCATAACCGTCCCTCCAACTCCACTAAAAATATCAAAACTATTGCCCAATTGTATGTGATCATCATCTCCATCAAAATGATAACACCCTCCCTTCCTACAAGAGGTAGAATTATGGACTGGCTGAGTAGTAGTTGTTATATTCCCAAGAGTTCCATTATTTTCAAATGTTGTATAATCTCTAATAGTAGCATTGGCAGTATTAACATTGGAATCAAAGGGCATATTTAACACAGCTAAAGAAATACCATTTTTCCTCCAATCTGTAATATTATGTATGTCGTCCCCATCATTATCAGAACCATCATCAAAATAAAGTGTCAAATTTTCAGCAGTTCTATTTAATCCACTACTAGAGTTCAAAACAATATTCGTAAATTGAGTAGGAGGAGTATTTTTAATAGTTAAGTTTGTAGAATTAACCCAATTACTTGTAAGTTCTCCATCGGTCAATTGAATACTACAATACCAAGTTTCACTTTTAGTCGTATTCAAATTACCTAAAGTCGCATTGAAAACAGTTCCACTATCATAATCATTATCGTAACTATCAGTTAACCATAAAATGGTATTATTATACCATCTTATTGTAACATTCATTGCATCAGAATCTGGATCTGTAATAGTTCCTACACAATTCAAATCTTGGCTAGTTTGATTTGAGCCATCCGTTGAATTTATAGAAGGTGTCGGATTATCTGGGGGGCCGTTATCCACAGAAAAAGTAATCGTAGTAACCATATTAGTAGTCAAATTAACACTTTCATTCAAAAAACCATAGTCTCCATGGCTGGCATTAACAGTATAATTAGTCATATAACTATAGGTGCTTGCTCCAGTCTGAAAAGATTCAGTTAAATTTTGTCTAACTATATTCCCAGTTGCATCAGTTAAGCCATCAAAAATAAGAATATCGCTCACATTATAAATAGAAACATTTGCATTCTCTAAATCGGATCCATCACTCACATTAGTATGTACATCCAAATACCACTGCCTTTCCAAAGTACCCGAAACGTAAGTTAGCCCAGTAGTTGTAGAATTAAGAAAAGTAACTACCTCTCCCGCACCAGGATCAAATCTAATATCTACGGAAGCAACTGGCTCATCAATAACACTATTAATAAATAATGTATTTTCAATAGTTCCAGTATCATCATTAAAAAATACCCCCCTACCATGACTATTCTTTATAACAGAATTCTTAACTATATTTCCATCAGTATTTCTTCTAAAATACAAATTATACCAACTAGATCCGGCTCTAGAATTATTATGAATACTCATGTTGTCTAGTGTATTGTTGTCCGAATTAGTATAAATGTAAACCCCATCATAAAAAGTATTATAAACCTCATCACTATAAAAAGAATTGTTGTTTGCCTCATTCCAAATCAGGATCCCCCAATAAGTAGAATTTACCACCTTATTATAGCTAAAGATATTATTACTTGCATTACTCAAATATAAATTATATTTATTTCCAAAAAGAGTATTATTTGCCATATTATTGAATTGAATATCGGCTCCGGAAAGATAGACTCCCGCATTTGCAGTATGGTTACTAATCCTATTATTTCTTATCGTTGAATTTTGAAAAATATGTCTAAAATAAAATCCCATGTCCTGCGAAGCATCTGTTGTATAGACATCATTATTAGAAAAAGTCAAATTTCCATTATTATTGTAGAAATAGGACCCATATCTTGCATTATCATAAATAGAATTATTTTCGAAAAGAATATCAAAAGAATAAGAAATAAACAACCCATCATTACAACCGGTCAGAGTATTATTATATATTTTAGTTCCAGTCATGTAATTAGTAGAACTATCGTGTCTTATACATGGACCACCAGTAATATCATGGATTATATTATCATAAATAACTCCTCCAGTTGCCAAATTAAAATAAAGTCCTCTTCTATTTCCAGTCGCTTTAAAATTTCCAATATCATTCCCAGTCATATTATAGTCGGTAGATCCAGTAGTATAAATGCCAAAATCATAAACCTGGGAAATATTATTATTTGTCCAAGTATTATTGCTTCCTTGCTCATATCCTCCTCTAGAAAAATTAAGGATATTGCAATTTTTAACAGTTACATTCTTTTGATTACTGATCAAGATACCATATTCTGATCCATCAACATTATCTCCCCCAATAATGTGACCATCACAATCAAAAACCATATTATCTGCATTAAGTGTTACTCCATGTGCTGTGCAACCAGTAATGTCATTTTCCACCACTATAGACCCCCCTGTAGATATAGTATCTCCACAACTTATTGCAAGATTGTTAGCATATCCTTTCTGTCCTCCAAAATCAAATTCCAAATGGTGTTTTCCTGAGGTCAAAACCTTACTTGCTTCAGAACCAGTTTCATTACAGCTATAATCCGCAACAAAAACACTCTCATTGACCCATAAATATTCTAAACTCTCCTCACCACACATTACATCTAAAAATTCTAAATCGTTTTCACCATTATTAATCAAATCCCAAGTAGTTTCATTAATAGTTTTTATCTTTAAATCTGCAGTTCCTGTAGTATTGAATCTAACTGTCCAATTTCCTCCAACAACTGGAAAAGATTGCACATTCAAAATAATAATTTCAATTTCAAACACTTCTGTATCTGCTAAATTAGGAATATTCCACTCAATATAATCTATATAGCCATCTGCATCCAAATCTTCACTTTTAAAATTCCATTTTTCTCTTTTTTCTCCTTTCAACAAATATAAGTTAACTCCGCCAGAAAAAGAATCATTTAAATAAGTATTAGCCAAAACATCTTCAAAATTTTTTCCATTAATAATTATCTTCTTACTATACTGATTTAGTTCAATTTCTTTAGATGTTGGTCCCGGAGTAGAATATTTAATCAAAAACTCATTGGGAGGGGCCCTAATAACTATATTTTCCTTATTTATTTTATAAGTAACTTTACCAGTAAATCTGAATATATTTTTGAAAAAATTAAAAACTGCATTTCCAGTAATTAAATTTCCAATATCTTCTCCTTGTTCAGTAGGAATTTCTCCAATAGGAATTTCTTCTTCAGGTTCATAAAATTCAACATCAAAAGCATCCTCTGGTAAACCTATATTGTAAATTTCCTTTTTCTCTTTTAACTTAACCTTTTTTTCCCACTTTATGGGTTGATTAATCACAACACCAGAATGATTCAAGGTGAATTCATATGACTCATTATCTAAACTTAAAAAAGTTTGATTTTCTTCTTCGGTTATGTTCAAACTTTCATTTATTATCTCATTTAAATCAATCTCAGTTCGGTTTGTTTCATCAATAGTAGATCCTTCACCTGTAATAACTTCTGTTTGATTTTCTTCTTCGGTTATGTTCAAACTTTCATTTTCAGTTTCATCTAAGTCAGTTTCAGTTTCATTTATCTTAATAGAATCATTAACTTCGACAGTAATCTCAGTTTCATTTATTTCAACATCTTCCTCAAGTTCTTCTTCTGTTTCATTTATTTCTTCATCAATTGTTTCTTGGGCTTCCTTGATTATCACCTCTTCTGTAGGCTCTTCAATTTCTTCAACTACTTCTTCTCTATCGACTTCTTCCACAATTTGATCATCTGAAAAATCTTTTTCCAAAGAATCAAAAACTTCTTCAGAATCTTCTAAAACTTCAGAAATCTCAGCAACTTGAAATCCTTGATAAGCAAACATGCCTAAAAAACCAGTCAAAAAAAGTAGTGCAACTAAAAAAAATATTCCAAAAAAAGATAACCTTTTTTTAGAAGGATCTTCGGTTCCTAAATAAACACTTCTTACTCTCCCATCTTTCTCTCTAACGCTTTTAAAATAATAAGGACCAAACTTTTTACCATCTCTGTTTATATACTTCTTATAGACCAAAATAAACCCCTCTTTTAACTAGAAATAAGACGGAAAATTAATATAAAAGCTTTTCTAAAATTAGTTTACCTACAAAAACAAAATCAAACTTCCCTAAGCTCTTCCTGTATCTTCTTAATCTTAGCTATTTTCTCTTTTAATTTAAGTAGTTTAGCCTGGGATGACCCTTTAGTTTTGTTTAATTGGGACTCTTTGGCAATCAACTGGGAAATCCTATCCCTCAATCTGGATTCATAATTCTGAATATTGACAATTTCTTTCTCTAGTCTATCTAACTTTTTACTCATATTAGATCTAGTACTTCTTAACTTAACCAACTCCTTAGAAATATCACCTAACGCTTCCTTCAAGACCGCATGCTCGGTCTGAACTTTCTTACTTCTTTTTGGTTTTCCTTTAACCATCTTATTTTATCTTAATTTTTTTATTTATAAAACTTACTTTTTTATAATTTTCTTATTAGGTCATTAATTCTAGCTCTTCCCTTCAAATAAGATTGCTTCGAAACATATCCAGATTTATGGGCCTTGACCAATAGCATTAACTGTTTATTCAGTTTTCCCTTCATCTTAATTTTGTCTTCTTTAGATTTTCTACTTTTTCTATATGTATGGTATATCTTAACTACACTCTTTCCTTGCGTTTTCTCTAATCTCTTTAGTTTCAAATGATGGTAAATAAATACTATCAAAACTGCCAAAGCAATTAACACAAAAATAAATATTAAATTTAAACCAATTTCCAATCCAGGAACCACCAAAGGATACTTAATTTTTTCTTTTTCTAAAACAGGAGAAAATTTATCATCCGGAGTTACAGAGACTGGAGAATAAAGAGATACAATCTTTAAACTCGCCCCATCAACAAAACTAATCACAATATCATTTATTTCATCTCCTGTTAGATCAAAATATCCCATCTCGTAATATCCTATCTCATAAGATTCGGCCTCATAACTTAATAATAAACTACTTCTAGAAACAAACCCTGAAACATCAAAATTATACTCTAATCCAAAATCAAGAATTATTTTTAATTTATCTCCTCTCTTAGGACTTATCGTATAACTCTCTTCCTCAGTAAAATCTAACAAATGAGTTTCATAATCTACGGCAGCTCCAGCTCCACCCCCTCCTCCGGCTGCACCAACAACAGAGGGGCAGGCTCCACAATCTGCTGCACAACTGGAACAAGTTTCAATACCCTCACAAACATTATCCCCACAAATTCCCGTAGAAACACTCAAGCTAACAGTAGCAGAAGCATAAGAATTACTTGGTTTTACACTATCAGAATATTTAAAATAAATAATACTGGGCATAATAACAGAAACAGCTATAAATAAAAGTACCAATCCTAACAACAATTTTCTTGGCAAATCATTCATTTTTTATTCCTCTTAAAAAGTTTCTTTCTTAATAATATAAACAAAAGTACAGCTACGAAAACAATAATCCCTGCCACGGTATAAATTATTACTCTATTTGTAATAACTTCAATATCGAAATTTATGCTAGTGGACGTATTTCCATAAAATACACTTAATTTAGCAGGATATGTTCCTTTTTCCATACTTGTACCATCAACAAACATCGTGACAGTTTTATTTTCCCAACCTTCAAGCGCAAAAGACTCACTCTTAAAGACTTGCAACTCATCTAAATAATTTATATCCAATTGAGCATATACACTCTGGAGAGGATCATTCCACGTAGAAAGGATTATAGATTCATATTTATTTATTTTTCCTTTTTCAATTTCTTTTTGATATTCCAAAATATCCACAAAGTAAGATCCCAACTTAAATTCGGCTTTCTCCTCGGAAGATCCTCCAGAATAATCAATCTTTAAAATTGCGGAGTAAATTCCGGCAGTATTATCTCCAGAGTCCCAAAGTAAAGTAATTTGTTTTTCTTCATTTAAGTTTAAAGATTCTTTAAGAGTTAAACTCCCAACAGATTCCTCTTTAGAGTCAAATATAATAACTTCTCCATTTATTTGATCAATAGGCTCGGTACCTAAGTTATTGAAAGTAATAAGAAAAGGAACTTCTTTACCAATTTCTACATTACGAGATTCAAAAATAACATCAACAAAAGGTCCATCAAATGGTACAAAAACTATCATGGGTGACCTAACCGAAACAACTGCTCCGATGGTATAATCCCCTCCCTCTGTCTGGATCAATTCTTTTTGTAATACAACAAGATCTGCAGTATGATTTCCCGGTTCATCAAACTCATCAGGTAATTCTAAAGTAAACTTAAATGCCCTATTCTCATATGGTTCCAAAACAACATTTTGTTTTTCAAAATTAGTATATTGTTCTAATTCCCCCGAAATAAAAACTTCAACCGGAAATGATACATTTAGACTATTTAAAGCTAAAAACTCAAACTCTTGTTTTAAATTAGGTTGAAAATCTAACTCAATTTTACTAGGGCTAATTCCTAAAGCATATACATTTACAGATAAAAGAAAAACTGCAATCAGAATCAAAAAGTATTTTTTAGTCATATCGCCTCATTAATTTAATAAGGAAAACTCTATTTAAAATTTACTATTAAGTAGCAGAACAAGTAAATAAGACAGTACCGTTCTTGGCACCAGTAACTTCATCACTTGGAACCGTAACATTAAATCCTAGGCTTACATTGTCTACATCATTAATAGGACTTAAACCAATTACAATAGTGTGCGGTGCTCCTGTTCCTGAAGGAATGTTAGTGTTAGTATTATTACAAGTAGCATTATCGTCTTGAGAATTTTGGCAAAATACTGCCCAATATGCTGTAGGTGCTGATTGAGTTTGCCATAAATCATTAGTGGAGTTAACTAAAATCGTAATATTCACATTTCCATCATTTTCTACACTAATCCAATCTCCTTTAACTCCAGATTCATTAACATCATCACTAGAATTCCATTCATTTCTGGCCATAGATCCAAACTCTACAATATTATCCAGCATAGTACAACTTGTAACAGAAGCAACAGTTAAATTAGTTGTACCACTTCCAGAAGTAGCAGCACCAGTTATAGAATCCATGAAACTAATACTTAACCATGTTCCCGAAATGGAAGTAATTATAGCAACTACTAATAGAACAGATAAAGTGTTATTCGAAATTTTCATCGAAATTCACCTCTTCTTTTGAATCAATCACTTCTAAAGTTACATGCCCTGAACCGTAAGGAGCTAAACTGTAACTTTCTCCCTGAGAATTATAAGATTGAGAATAATCATAAACCATATACGCTCCAAAAATAGAAACAACAACCGCAACAACTAATAAAGCTACAATTACTTTGTCGGAAATCTCTTTCTTACCCCTTTTCATTTAAGAATAAATATGTTAACCAGATTTTTAAAGGTTTCTAAAAACAAACTGTCCAGAAACATTATCATTTAAAAATTTCTCTGCTTTTTTGGTTAACTCTCCATTTGTTAAGAATAAAACTGGCAATTTACTTTTATTGCCCTCCTCCCAAGACTGTTGAATATCATTATCGTTAATTGTTTTTTTAGATTTAACTTTGACAAAATATCTTAATTTACCTAAAGAAGTAGGAATATCAACAACAAAATTGAATTCTTTATTCTTCCTCACAATGTCTTGCGAAATAATATAAATTTGGTTACTCTCAAAATAATCATTTAATATATCTAAAATATTTTCATTCTCTTTTTTAGCAGAATTAATTTTTTCTTCTTTCTCTATTTCTTTGGCTTTTTCTTTAGGAATCTCTTTTTCCTCTTTTTCTTTACTTTCGTCTTTTTTTTCTTTAGAACTTTCAGAAATTCCCAACTCCCCTTTTATTAGTCCTTTAGTTTTTTCATTATCTTCTAAATAATATTTCCAAAATATTTCATACTCTCCAGATACTCCAACATTCAAAGCAACAGCATAATCTTTCAGGGCCCTCAGTGCCACTCTCTGCCAAGGTTCTGCAGTTTTGTCTCTTATCACTCTTTTCTCTTTTAATAATTGAAAAGCTTCCTTTTCCTTACCAGAAAGATATTCGGACATGCTCTCTAATTTATGCTCCTGTCCCTTCAAATAATAAAAGGGGCTTCCCCCTTTCTTGACTCCAGATATTAAAACTTCTTTCTTATCAACCAGATTAGATAAAATAGCACTCGCAAAGAGAATATTAGTATTAAGTTCTTTAGCCAACTGAGCAGGTATTAATGGCCCCTCTCTTTTTATAATATCAAGAATTTCAGCTTTATTATCCTTAACCATACAAAAAGAGAAACAAGTACACTATAAAAAATTTATGGCCTTTCCCAATTTATGTTATAATAGGTAACATCACCCTCATCATCTACAACTGCAATTAATAAATTCTTTTTCGTAGAATGTGCAACCCTATTTTTAGCAGAAAATTCGTACCAACTAAAGCTTTCTCCCTCATGAACAGCATACATAATCCATTTAGCATGATCCTCTCCAGGCTTAACTCCCCTATCATAAATTCTAAAATCTGCACCAAATTTTAGTGCTGTTTTAACAATATAGCCTCGAGATCTCATATCTTTGTATGCCGTATATCTAATCCAAAACCGGGGTTCTAATTTTTTAGATTTCTTAATAAAAGAATCCACACTTATTATTTTTTTTCTACCATCCAAAACTTCCATTAATCCTTTTTCAACCAAATACAAAGCTTCAGACAGTGAATACCTAAATTTTTTCCCCTTCAATTCTCCAAATCTACTTTTATCATAAACTGACCTACATTCTGGAGTATCATCCGAAACTACTGAAAAATCTTCAAATATTCCATTTATTTTATTTTTTTTCATAAAAACAAAAAAGGAAAAATTATTTAAAAACCTTTCCTTAACACAAAAATATGAAAATAACATTTTTGGGGACTTCATGTATGCAACCTACCCGAGAAAGGAATGCTTCCTCTATTTTGTTAACCCATAACGAAGAAAATATTTTAATAGATTGTGGAGAGGGAACGCAAAGACAATTAAGATTGGCAGATATAAGTCCAACAAAAATAACAAAGATTCTAATATCCCATTGGCACGGAGACCATATTTTAGGACTTCCAGGATTAATATTAACATTGGGAGCGTCAGAATATTCCAAAACATTGGAAATTTATGGACCAAAAGGAACCAAAAAATTTATGAAAAATATTTTCAAGTCATTTATACTAAAAAATAGAATAAACATGAACATATATGAGATAAATAAGGAAGGACCCTTCCTAGAAACAAAGGATTTAATCTTGTCAAACGTAAATTTGAATCATACTTCTACATGTTTAGGGTATGTGATAAAAGAAAAAGATAAAAGAAAAATGAAATTAACCTACTTAAAAAAATTTGGTTTGACTAGGGATCCTATACTGGGGAGCTTACAGAAAGGTAAAAATATAACCTACAAAGGACACAAAATTTTAGTCAAGGATGCAACAACTTTAGTTCCTGGAAAAAAGATCTCAATAATTTCTGATACCACTCCTACTTCGAAGATAGTAAAAGCTGTAAAAGATTCTGATTTATTAATAACAGAATCGACTTTTACTTCGGAACTAAAGGATAAAGCAAGGCTTTTCAAACATCTAACTTCAGAAGATGCAGCAAACATAGCAAAAAAATCAAAATCCAAAAAATTAATGCTCACCCATTTTGGAAAGAGGTATAATAGTTCTTCTCCTATGTTAAAAGAAGCAAAAAAAACATTCAAAAATACAGGAGCAGCCAAAGATTTAATGACTATTTCACTTTAACAACATATTCAAAATATTTATCATATGGAATAAACCATTTTACTGTTTCTTCTCTACTAGATTTTTCCATAATTTTTCTAAATAACCTTATAGAATTTCCATGGGCAGAGATAGCCACATTTACTTTATTTTTCTTGATGTATGATTCTAACCATCTTATAAATTTCTCAACCCTCTTTTCAACATCTAAAAAACTCTCTCCATTCGGAGCGGCAACATTATAACCTCTATGAATCACATCATACTCTTTTGTTCCAAAAAACTTCTCAATTTTTTTTCTATCTCTTGTATTTAAACTAACAAGGAAATCTCCTTCTTTTCTCAAATCAAAAAGCCTTTTTCCAATTTTTTCAATAAATTGTTTGTGAGTTGTTCCCTCGAGATCTCCATAACTTCTTTCTATCATTCTATCATCAATAAGTATTTTCTTGCATTCTGGATGAAACTTTAATATGTAGTTCAAAGTTTCTTTTGATCTTGGAAGATTTGTATGGATAGCAACTTGAAATTTTTTGTTTTTAAGTTTTTTAGCTACTATTTTTGCATCTTTTTTCCCTCTCCAAACAAGTTTAGAATGTTTTCTTCCAGTAAAAAGACCTTTCACATTATATTCGGTTCTTCCATGTCTAAACAAATAAATGTAATACTCCTTCATATTCAAAATCTTATTTTAATAAATTAAAAGCTTTTCCATTACAAAAAACTTAATAAAGGAATAACCTTTTCTTTCCCATATGGCAGATATCACAATAACTTATGAAACTCTATATGATATGCTTAGAAGGGAAAAAAACAGAGCAGAATTACAAGAGTTAGACCCTTTATTCTACGAAAATTTAGTCAGATACCTAAAAGAAAAGAAAGAAATTTTAAGATCACAGGAACAAAAAGATTCAATATTTACAACAATAGAAGTGCAAAAAACTAGAAAACAAATAGAAAATATACAAAAAATAATAAAAGAATTATATGAAAAAAGAGAGTCTAAGATAATGCAACTAGCATTGATGAATTCAAGATCACAAACTCCAAAAAATGATAAAACAGCTATGTTAAATGCGGAAAAAGACATATATGAATCAGTAATCCAAAAGTTGGATCAATTCAGGAATGAAATCTTACATAATATTGTCCTGGGAAACTCATTGAATCCCGAAACTCAACCAAAAACCTTAAAAAAGGATGAAAAACCTAAAATTACATCTAAGAAGGTCAAGTTCAAAAGAAAAACAGATCAATTCGTAGGCACAGATTTAAAAAGCTACGGTCCCTTCGAAAAGGGAGATATAGCAAAGTTGCCAATAGAAATTGCTGACTTTATGACAGACAAAAACCAAGTTGAAAGTATAGAAAATGAAAACGCCTAAAACAAGAAAATCATACTGTAAGAAATGTAAAAAACATACAGAACACAAATCAACCCATAATAAAACAACAGGTAAAAGGGGAGCTTTAAAGAGAGGTTCAATAGACCGGGCTAAAAAAAGAGGATTAGGTGTCGGTTTTGGTAATTTGGGAAATTATGGCTCAAAACCTGCTGTGAGTAAGTGGAAAAGGGCAGGGTCTAAAACAAGCAAAAAACTGGCTTTAAAATTAACTTGTAGCGAATGTAGTACTTCAAAATTGTTACAACAAAGAAGAGCTAAAAAGGTGGAATTTGTATAAAATGGAATCAAAATTTATAAAAATTAGATGTAAAAAGTGTAAAAATGAGCAAATCATATTTCAAAAAGCATCATCCGTAGTAAAGTGTTTAGTATGTAATGAAATTCTAGCTACCCCTAAGGGCGGAAAAGCGGAAATCAAAGCTACAATTTTAGAAATCCTAGAATGATAAAATGTTTTATAAGAAAAAAGGTATGCCTGAAGAAGGAGAAATAGTTTTATGTACTGTTAAAAAAATTCTTTACCATTCTGTTTTCGCAACAATTGATGAACATGAGACATTAGAAGGAATGCTCCATATTTCTGAAGTTTCTCCTGGAAGAATCAGAAATATCAGAGATTATGTAAAAGAAGGTAAGCAAATAGTTTGTAAGATATTGAGAGTAGATAGAGAAAAGGGGCACATAGATTTATCTTTAAGAAGAGTAAATAATTCTCAAAGGATAAACAAACTTAAGGAAGTCAAACTAGAACAAAAATCTGAAAAAATTCTAGAATTAATTGGAAAAGAATTAGATAAAGATTTAAAACAAATGTATAAAGATTTAGGATATAAATTAATAGAAGAATATGGCTCTTTAAATACTTCTTTTGAAAATTTTGCTCTAGATCCAGAGCTAATAAATAATCTAAAACTAACCAAAAAATTCTCCGATGTATTAAAAAAAATAATAGAAGAAAAAATAAAATCTCCTGAAGTTGAGGTAAAGGAATTGATGGAAATAACCTCTGACAAACCCAATGGAATAGAAATAATAAGAAAATTATTAACCAAATTACAAAAGGGAGAAATAAAAATAAGTTATATAGGTTCTCCAAATTATAAAGTTTCAATAAAAGCTTCAGATTATAAAACAGCAGAAGGATTAATGCAACAATTAAATGAAGATGCCGAAAAAATAGCAGAGGAACAGGGTATAGAAATAAATTTCTCTAGGCAAAAATGAAAAAAATTCTAAAATGTTCCAAATGTTCTGTGTACACTATGAAAGAACATTGTACTAAATGTAATGAAAAAACAATAAATCCAAAGCCAGCTAAGTTCTCTCCATTGGACAAATATGGAAAATATAGAAGATTAGCTAAACAAAATCCTTCTTAAGTAGTTCCAGAAAGAACTACTTTTATCTATATCTAAAGAATGTAATCCTTGTATATCCTTAATATCGGACTCTTTATCTTTTTCTATGGGCGGTTCCTCCGGTTTGTCCTCTTTCTTTGGAGGAGTAATTGACGGGTTCAATGGTGACTCAGTGGTTGAAGATTCTATACTTCTCTTAGGACCTCTAGAAAGAGTTGGAACTCTTAAAGGGATAAGAGTTCTACTAATATTCGATTGATTACTAATAATTTTTTCTGGTTGGGATAATAATCCAGTCATATCTACCCAATAAGCAACCCCTGGTTCCAACGTCGAATCTGTAACATTGACTATAACTCCATCAGAAACATACTGGTAAACACTGTAATTTTCTGACGCCGTATAAAAATCACTAATAATTCCATAATCATAAATTCCTACTAGATTCCAAGAATCACTGGATAAGATAGAGGGAGTCGTAATATTCAAACCATGGAAAGATATATTATGGGAGGAATCAGAATAAACAACATATCCTTTCAAAGGTTCCAAAGTTGTTATTTGATTAATCGGTCCCATATTTATTAACCACTCCTTATTAATAGAATCATAGGTCAAAACTATATCTCCGAGCTGACTGGGGGAAGTATCATCCATATCAACTGGAACAGATATATAATTCCATCCAGATTCCAAAAAAATTCCGAACTCGCTTACAGTCGAAACACATTCTCCATTTTCACATATACTATCCCCACTACATGAGTCTATAAGTTCATCTTCAGTAGTATAATTCACATCACAGAAACCAGAATCACAAGTATAGTTAGTTACCATTCTATTATGATATACATCATTGTTAACACAATAAGAATCACTCCAATTGCCAATAGAATCAACTCCACAATCCTCATTTACAGAACATTCACAACTTCCAACATCCCAGCTACTTTGACTTGACGAACTATTACATAACTCACATTCATTTGCTGTATTATTTTCTCCATCAGAATAACATAAACTATCAATGTAACAATAATTATTCAAAATATTCTCATTCCCAAATTCATCACATAATATACATTCAATTGGATTGGTTCCATTGGTACTACAATCAGTCCAATTTCCAAAACTACAAACACTTTGTCCAGTACACAATCCTGTTCCACAAGATACAGGGAGAATATTATCATCTATTATCAAGTTACAATCATCATCAGCTCCATTACAAACTTCCAAATCATCATTGGTTATATCTGAACATATTTGTTGTCCAACACTACACTCATAATTTCCTTCATCACACAAATCAGAATCACTACCATCACAAATCTGACCATACCAAGATTCATCTATTCCATCTTCAGTTAGCACATCACAGTCATTATCAATATTATCACAAACCTCATTTGCTCCAGGGTTCACCTGGTCATTATTGTCATTACAATCATCACCCACAATAGCAGAATAACCAAGTGGCAAGGTGTTCCCAGAACAAACCTGCTGTGAAATCGGTGAGTAATATGAATCAGAATCTCCATCAGGGTATCCAAGCAAATACTGCCAAATTGCTATATTATTATCGTCACAATCTATTGGCCCGCAATCTCCACCGGTTATATTATAACCGTCGCCATCAAGATCATCACAAATAGGAACTATTACTTGTTGGACTTGCAACATATCAACAGAAGTATAACTTATTGATTCGTTTGAAACTAATACAGATTTAAAGTAATAATCTCTTGGATCACTTCCTATATCATCATCTCCATTATATGTCCAAGTAGCCATCCAAATAGTTGAAGCATAAGTATCTACCTGAGATGTAACTAAATCATCAAGTACAAGATCATCTTCATATATAGTGAAGTTTATTTGTTCCCCTACACAATTAATCCCTTCTAAAGTTAAGGTTACTGAAGTATTATCATCAACTATATCATCAACTGTATCTGAGTTCCAATATGCATTTGTTAGTTGGCATTGTTCTTGTTGAACTTCTCCGCCAAACTGCAGAGCAGTCAAACCAAAATTATCCGCAACAATAACCTTACTATCAACAGAGTAAATATCTAAAGCCTTATCTCCTGTATTATAACTATCAATAATAGTTGGATTCAATATATTTCCAGATAAATCATATACATTAATTCCTTGTGTATACTTTGCTAAATATAATCCATCTCCTTCAACAAAAATTGGATCCGGGCAATTTAAACCACAATTAGTATCAACATTCATTACCCCATACAAACTAGGATTAATTGGATCCGATACATCCAAAACATAAACATCATGATCTGATTTAGCACTATTTGATTCAGAAACAAATAAATAATTTCCATAAAAATCTACATCAAATACTTGTTTAGATATTGGAGGGTAAGTGGCCAAGTGTAATATGTTTGCAGGATCACTAACATTCCATAAATTAACACCATTCTCTCTATCTGCCGTAGCCACAACATTTCCAGAAATATCCAAGTTCATAGACATTGGATTTCCTACACTTACCTTTTCAACATCTAATAAAATTGGATTAGTTAGATTACTAATATCTACACTTGCAATCCCTAAATTTCTAACTGCCACATAAGCGATATTCCCAATAATTTCAACATCTCTAGCATAAACATTTTCCAACTCAGAAACACTTCCCAAAATTAAAGGATCATCAGGATCACTAAAGTTAATTGTAACCAGGCCATCATCAGTAGCAATAGCATAAGCAATATCTCCAACAACATCAATGCCCCAAGTACCATGCCCCTGACTTTGGCCAATTGGAACAATACTTGCAGGAATTAATTCATCATTGACAAATCTATGTGCAATTAAACCCATATGTCCAGTCGAACAATAAACAACTCCATTACTATAATGAACTCCTCTACAATAATCATAATTTCTAGTTTGCCCAGTTTGAACAATATTATTTAAATCAGAAATATCATTAACCATTATCCCTGCATTTCCTCCATGCCATTGGGCAAAATAAATTAAATCTCTAACAGGGTCATAATCCATAAATTCGACATCCCCCCATCCCCTATTTTCTCCATAATAATCTGGAACGCTATTTAATGGGGAACTCAAATCATATACGCCTATCCCTCCTTGACCATCTGCAGTAGCGGTCCCAGTAACAAGGTACAACATATTATTAAAAACTCTAGCATCCTGAACTCTCATAGTTGCAGTTGTATCCCCAAGGACAGGAACAATAGACTGCTCCCAAGAAGGGTTATCTGGATTTGAAAAACTAAAAGTATGGAATCCAAGACTAGAAGCTGCAACTACTCCCCAACCATCATCAACATCAATACTTCTTAATGAAAGGGAATTTAACGGAGTTTCAAAATCTAAAGAATTTGTTTGAATTAAATTACTAGGATCTGCAATATCGACGGTAAATACTCCATTCTCACTCAAAACTAAAGCTCTACTTCCTATTATACTCAAACTATAAACCTCAATACCAAAATTAATATTATCTACAAAAGTTAATTGAGGACCAACCTCATAGACATATATACCTGTACCTGTAACAACATAAACATATGGGGTTCCACTTTGTTCTTTAAATTTAATATCCGAATAAGATGAATCAGTATATACCCCAACATCAGTAACAGAATCTACGACAAACATATTTTCCGGATTGGAGATATCTACTAAATAGAAATCATTAGGTGAGGCAGCTGAAGTTTTCGTAACAACCCCTAAATAATTTTCATATAAATCCATTCTAGTCAAATCAATATTTTCATCTGGAGTTTCCTCAAAATATAAATCACTAACCAAAACAGGATTATTAATATCACTAGTATCCCATGCCTGTACACCATAAGTCATAGAAGTATAAATAATATTTCCGTCATGAACAACATCTATATTATCTGACCACTGAGAGCTATCTAAATAAGCTAGTTCTCCTAGGGGAACTCCAGAACAATCAGAATCAGAGGCATCCGTCAAAGCATCACAATCGTTATCTAAAGTATCATCACATGTAACTTCAACTCCATCTTCATAAAAACCATTGTAGTTCAAGTACGTACTAGCATCACAACCGGGCCAATTTCCACCTGCATCACAAGTTTCTTGCGAGCCTAGACAAATACCGTTTTGTAAAGGGCAATTTTGAACATCTCCGGGTGTACATGCACCTACACCAGAAACAAAAAGATCTATATAAGGGGCAAACTCAGAGCTAGGATGTTCACTAGAAACAAACTCATAAGTATTTGAAACTCCTAAAACATTCGGAGAAATCATCATTAATCCGGCATCAACATCATAACCCCCATTTATCCACCCCTGAACTAATTCAGTAACATTAAAACTATGCCAAACCCCATTGTCATCTGCGTGCGCCCCCTCATAAATAATAACATCCACATAATCAGTTGGAGGAAATAAAGTCCAAGTATATCCAGTATATGCATCTGTTCCAGACCATTTATTTATCAATGCTCCTCCAGAATAGTCCCATTCAAAATAATTCGCCCCACTTTCTGTCCACCTATTTTCATTCATAGGGTAAATTCTAATATTTTCTAACAGTCCGCTAGGATTTACTACATCCTCAGTATATAAATATAATATCGCAGAATCTATTTCACTAATCCCACTTAAATCCAAAGGATTGAACTTCATTAAAATATTACCTCTTCCTCCACTTCCAACCTCAGCATCTAATTCCAAATAATCAGAAGAACCATGAATCACTTCTTCATTACCGGTTCCAGTATTTGAAATATATGTGTCCTCTAAAGGGTATAGCTTAGCGTTTGCCACCAAAGGAGTAGTAAAACTATCCTCATAAGGAGTATTACAATATCCTCCCGATGTGCAGCTAACAATTTCATAGTAATATAAAGTTCCTGGATTAAGATTAGGTAAAGTAATTGAATGGCTTGTAATATATTCAGGAGAACTTTCAGTATTTCCATAAGACAATGTTTCACCATAATTAACAGTTGAATCTCCAGATTTATCGGTGGTCCAAGTGATTATTGCACTTCCAGGACTTAACTCAGCATTAATATTGCTAATAACAGGGGGGGTTTCATCTAAATCTACATTAATCAAACCAGATTTATCATTTACAACCTCATTTCCAACAACTTCTCCCTTGAAATAATACTCTGGGTCTCCTACAATATCTCCCATCCACCGAGTAACCCATTCTTCATTTATTATATAATCATTTGAGGGTACACTAATTAAAATTGAGCCAATAAATTCATCAAATGGTTCTCCTTCACTTAAAATATCATCTTCCCAAATACTTAGATTAATCAACTGTCCACTACAAGAAGAGGTATTCATTCTTTGATAAACGCTAGTGCCTTCCAATATCAAATTTCCTTCTATGCTGACTCCAGAATTATCTGCCCAATAAGAATTACTCAAAGAACAGACCATACATTGTGCTGGAGGAACACAACAATCTCCATCTCCAGCAGGAATAGTTTGATCATTACAGGTCTCGCCACCGCCACATACAACCCCTCCAAGATCAGAACAAAGTACTGCATCCCCAGCCATTAAATTAACATCAACACTTCCAATCTGATCAATATCAAAACTTAAAGTTCCTTGTCCGCTTGAAATAAGGCCAGTATAAGTAGGAACCCCATTAATAGATATATCATATCCAACATTTTGTCTCAAATTAACAACCAAATGGTTTGTCAAACCACTAGAAGTGTATGTATAATTTGCGATTTCGATTTCGGCACCATACTTACTAAAAATGACCGTCTTATCGTTTCCAGAGATAGTTGAGGCATCAATTACAACTCCTTCCACATTACCAGAGTTCGAAATAATATTTGAAGCACTCTGTGTAGGAGAATTCGTTTCAGTTGCCCAAGTTGGGTGCATCACATGCAAAAAATTAGTAAAGGTCTGGGTTTGATCAACTGGAGCAACCTCAACCCTCCAATTGCCTGCCTCATAAGTATGTCCAGAATATTCCCAATTAACCCCATCATTCCAATGATAATACTCAGGCGCACCAGAACCAAAATCATTTCCAATTCGGGTCATATAAACTTGATCAGGTAATAAAGTTTTAACAAATAGTTTTCCAGTATTCTGAGTAATGATAATTTCGTCGCCACCAGAAAAGGTCTCATATCTTCCTGAATAAACACTATCAACAATAGTACCTGAAATCTGTGGTTGGTCTAAACTATGAATTAGCCAAGATTTATTAAAACGATCCACATCATCATAATTGAACGTAGAACCGCCAACATTAACATCACCAGTTTTATCCCCCCAATCGTTAATTCTATCAAATACAATAAAGTATTCATTATCTAAGTCAGTCGGATTTCTTAAGTAAATAAATTCTCTCTCAACTTGATCAACTTTAGGCCTATAAATCCAGTCAGGTATAATCCATGAATTATCGCTAAGGTCAAACATATCAACTCCAAAAGGAGATGCATAAGCTCTAGTTATATCAGAAGCAATATAATCGTATTCTCCTATAACACTTTCTTGTGCCAGGGTATTCGAAACATCATGAACATGTCCAGCTCCAGATTCAAATGCAGAATTAGGAATCTGTTCTCCATTAAACAAAGCACCTAGAAGTCTAGCTTTTGACGCAGTTCTTTGCCCTCCATCATTGGCCTCTGTTGCTCTAAATCCATCAGGCAGATCATTATTCGTAGTATTACAATGGTTCCTAGATCCTAAAGAAAAAGTCAATTCTCCCCAACCACACATCTCAATAGGGTCTTTTATCAATAAAGAATTATGAGCAATAGTTCTACTTTGATATCCCATTCCTGCATCAGATCCATCTCCAGGGTACCTTCCAGTATCAGCAGCTAAATTGCCCCCATGAGATTTTATATTAAATGTACCTTGGTCATACTGATTTTGATTAAACCACAACAAATCTGCAGCTTTAAATGTAGTATAAGTCAGAGGAATATTTCCTGGTTGATCCCAATTACTACGCATAAACAAAACAGGATATTTTTCATTATAATAAGACAAAGGTAAGGAACCATAATCTGCAGAAATTTCGGAAGGATAAAGTGATCTAACAATAGTATAAAAAAGAGAAGATCGTTTAAACGCATGATTACCGTGTATGGCTTGTCCATTATTAAAATCTGGAATGCCCTCAAAAAGTTTCCATACGTATCTTGCAAACTGCTCATCATTATATTTCCTACTCAAATAATAAAGATTTGTCACAATACCATAAGAACTAGCCTCCGTAAAAGATCTTGTTCCCTTTCCATACTCTGCTCTCAAAAGTTCTTGAGAATTACTGTCATAATAGTATTCATGAATAGAAGCTTCTAAAATATTTTTATATCCCAACAAGGTATCATCAAGAAGATCCCTCTCTTCGGCAGATTGATACATTTGTAAAATTTCTGCCATTCTCCCAACAGAGCCAGTAGTATATTGCTGACCCATGGGTAAATAACCACTTGCCCTTAACCCAACATTCGAGTTAGGATCCCAAGTCAAAGAGGTTATGTTCCATCTTTCGCTAAGATAAAAGGGCAAATCTTCATTTATATCACAGTAGGAATAATGTTCAGCAATAATATAATTTTGGTCATAACTACTCATCCTAACATTATTCTCTAAATATATCCTACCATTACTATTAGTAAATCTATAATCAACATCCAAGACTAAAGGAACATCGTAAGCGTCTTTTAATTGTAAATCATTTATCGGACATCCATTAGAAGCCCTATTAGAATATATTAAATATATTACTTCTGTATCATCAATTTCTCCCGGGATCTGCTGGGCAGCAGAAATATTAACAGTTTCATCATATTCATTATTATCTCGGTCATTTCCATAAGTCGCAAACCATATTGGGACAATTCCACTCATAAGTTTCATTTGTCCATTCATAAAAGTAGTATCACTATATCCACCAATACCATCAGTACCATCAGTATTCCACCTATTAAACCAATCTAACCAACCCTCTTTCATACTTTGGGTAAATCCTGAGTAATCATACAACCAATCGTAAACCAATGCCCGGGCCATCATAGAATAACCAACATTATTAAAAACGTAATTCTTTGGAGTGTAAGTTGCTGTCCCATCCATTTCCCACCGATAACACATAGTATATACACCTTGATATTCAAAGCAAGTATCCAAAGCATTCTCTGCATACTGCGAATCATTTGTTAACAAATACATAAATGCGTTACAAAGAGCCCCACCATCTCCATCAGAATCATAACATCCATTAGTACTCTGATACATATCCAAGAAATCATTCCAATAATCTCCAGGAATTCTATTCTCATAAGAATTTTTCAAAACTAATAAATCATCTTCGTTAACAAATATTCTGGGGTGTTCACATCTAACGGGTCCTAATTCATAAGAGCTATCAGAATTATAATCACAACAAAATCTTTGCATTTCGTTACTAGGATTAGCAGTATAAATTCCACAATCACATCCAACTTCACTATCTAGTGGGATATCCACAGAACAAACAGCAGCCTCTACAAATCCGACAGATAGAAAAAACAAAATTACAACCAATCCTAAAATTATAAATTTTTTTTCCATTTATTTAAGTTTAATGCCCTTAGCTATCCTAGATACTTCTTTGTTTTTCCCTCTAAATCTATGATAAGCTAGCCATCCAAAAATAGCTAATACAATCGCAAATACTGTTCCAATTATCCAAACTATAAAAATCGGAGTGGCAGGATATTCTATTTCGTCTTCGGCCTCACCTTCACCTTCTGCTTCGGCTTCTCCTTCTCCCTCTGCTTCGGCCTCACCTTCACTTTCGCCTTCGCCTTCAGCTTCACCTTCGCCTCCACTTCCGCCCCCTCCCCCAGATTCTCCTTCTCCCTCTCCTTCGCCCTCGCCTTCACCAGAAGGTGATACACAAAGAGGATTATCTAAAGCCAAAGTTAAGTTAATTTCAGTAATAGCATAAGGAACATAATTAGTTTCATTAATCAAAATTCCTTCCACATAAAAACTAATACTATAAGTTTCATCTGCACTAACAACAAACGAATAAACAGAATCTACCACTGATTGAGATTGAGTAGTTGAATTTGTTCCATTATTAATATTCAATACAATATCATAACTAGTTTCAGGGATCCCTTGAGTACAAAAAACATTTCCATTAAAAACTTGAAAAGAAGGCGGAAGAAAAGCTCCAGCTAGACCAATACTAACTAGCATAACAAAAACTAATACTAATCCTCTCTTTTTCATAAAATTAAACAAGCAATCATACTATTTAAACTTTTTTAAAATTCATCTAGATTTTTCTGAAAATTACTGGATTTATTCTCGATTAATTTCTCAAAATCATCCAAACCATTCCTACCATTTCTTAAGAAATAAGATGGATGATAAATAAATCCTATATTGTCCTTCCACTCAGTATTTTTCAAAGAGATATTTAGATATTCTAAAGCACTTTTTCCCAAACAAACAATATTTTCGGGCTTTGCTTCTTTTATTAAAGCATCAACATAAGGCCGAAAAAAACTTATCTCCTCTTTCGTAGGTTTTCTTATTTTTCCTTCCGGATCTAAAGGAATAATTGGTAAGGTGTTAACAATAACAAAATTATCTATTTCAGAAGATTCTAACCAGTTATTAAGAACTTTTCCACTTCTACCTACAAAAGGTAAACCCTGAATGTTTTCCTGCTGTCCAGGAGCCTCTCCTATAAATAAATAATCAGGATTACTTAAATTTCCTCTAAAAATAACAATATTCCCATTAGTCTTCACAACATTTTCATAAAGACTATGACTCTTAGCAGCTTCTTTCAAATTTTGTATAGCTTTTTTCAAACTCATAACAAAAAGAAATAAAGAAGAAATTAATAAGCTTATTGATTGCTTATTATTTTAATGTCTTTACTAGTTGTTTCTGTGTATTTATAATCAATAGTTACATCAAGTCCTTGTGTGTAGGCTGTAGTCTGATTAACATCCATTATGCAAACCAATACTTTCTCCTGCCCTTCAGCTAGAGTCAAATATCCTTCTACCCCACTTCCAGAAGGGAAATTACAAGATATCATCTCTGGGTCTATATTATTTAGTTTAACATAAACTCTATTTTTCTCTTGTTGAGCAGTCAAAGAATCTATACCTTCACAAGTAACATTATCACTATATACATTTCCAGTTCCTTTATTTTCAAATCCTATTTTAAAACTAATTTGAGTTAGTCCCCTTAATTCTTCTGTAAAACTCGTTACTTGAACCGGCGAGCTAGAAACTGTTCCACTTTCCAAACTGGCCCTTTGGTAATCACAAACTTCCTCGGCACCAGAATCTTCTATTCTTTTAGAAGTTACACAAGTTTCTATATCTGCTTTAGTTTTATAAGGGTAGCAAAGTTTAGCAAATAAAGTAGTATCATAAAATTGTTGATTAATAGTTCCAGAGTAATCTATTTGGCCCATACTAACAAAAGACTCTCCACCTACATCAAAAATCCCTTTCTCTATAGCAAAAAGGCTATCTGGGATTTCTTTAAATTCAAAATCTAAAGTTTCAAACTCACTAGGAGCCACTCCAAAAAGTTTAATTTTAACTGTATTTTCAGGAGTTTCATATTCTCCCATATTAATCACCCTAACATTAACATTAACCACATCATCTTCTCCAAATTCAGAGGGGGGCATCCCTTCTTCGAAATCAAAAGTTAAAGCATTATTTCCCCCTACATAAGGTCCAAGTCCTCCTCCAGTAGGTCCAGCCCCATTTTGACAACCTGCTACAAAAATAACAAATATTGCCAAAAACATTATCATTATCTTTTTCATATTATCACCTTCCCTTTATTGAATATCCCATTGATCAATATCAAGTACAATTTTTTTAGATTTTACTGATTTATAACTGTATCCCAAGTTTATGTTTAGACTATCTTTATAGATTATTGAGCTTCCTTCAAAATTTAAATCGGCAACACACTCTATAGGATCTCCCTCAACAAAAATAATTTTACCCTCTCTTTTTTTACATATAAATTCTGCTTCAGTGCCACTCAAAGAAACATTCAAAATAACAGAGTGGAATTGACTATCATCTTTCTTAACAATATCTCCTTCAGAAGCCTTGTCTAAATAAATTTTAAGATCTATTTTACTTTTACCCGCAATTTTTTTTATATCCTTCTCTATTTTTGAAACAATTAAGGGATATGCTTTTTGTTGGATATCTGAAGCTCCAATAATTTCTTCAGCTTCACAATCTATATCATCTTGTAAATTTGGATTATCTAAAATACAAACTTCTGCACTTGATAAACTATCAACTGGATAATCCAACTCTGCATAAATGTTGACATCCTCTATAGATTCATCTAAATCATGATATGAATAAGTAGATGTTTCAGAAGGAAAGTATATAGTTTTCTCCGAAGGGATTATTCCACTAGTTCCCTCATAAGCCTCTTCTATAAAATCGGATATACAGTCTTCAGAAGCGGGAACTCCACCAAAAAAATCTGGTCTGTCCCCCCTAATACATAAACTAAAAACCACTGGTTCTATTAAATCATTATATATTTTTACACCAACTTGAAATTCTTCTCCTTCAGACAAATCATCTTGAGGGTAATCTTCCAAAAATTCAAAATTCAAAACTTTTGGGCTAACACCAAAACCCTGTGTATCATCAGCACAAGAAGAAATCACTAATAAGGTAACTGCTAGGAAAAACACTAAACCTCTTTTAAGCACCATAGTCTATAAAACATTAAACATGTTTAAAAATGTTTCTTTTAAGAATCATCAATGCTCACACTAGTTTTACTGATATGCTCAAAATCATACCATATTTCAGCTCTAATTTCGTCTCTTCTTGGGCCACTGTCAAACTCTTTCACTTCAAAATAACATCCTACGCTAAATTCTCTCTTATCATCGTAACATTCTTTATTTTCACATACTTCATTCAATCTAGAATACATCTCTTGATTCAAACCATAAATTACATATCCTTTATCAGTATAAGAATTGCTTAAATCAAACCCACAATTATTATCAACCAACTCAATATAATCTTCGGGTAAGTATAATCTAAATTCTCCAACTCTATCCAAATTAACTCTTTTATCAGTGATTATATTAACCTTCAAAAAAGGATTTAAAACTTTTCCAGATACAAAAGGTTGAGGATAATTAATATCTATTGGAATTTTGACAGGTCCTGGACTATATTTACTTCTAACAATCCTTCCGTTATCTGTTTTTTGAGTACCAGAAGTATTCCAGCCGTACTCTGTAAAAGGGTCATCATCCCCTAATTCATTCTCATTATCTTGAGTAATAAGATAAAGATTTACACTCGATTTACTAAAAAAGTTTTCAAAGCTACTTATTAATTCAGCCTCTCTTGAATCTTTTCCACCTATAGAAGTTACCCCACTTTCAAAATTACATGAAATTGTTTGGGTAGGAATCTTATCAGGGTATGCTGGTAAAATAATTCCATCGTAGGGGAAAACTTCATCGGCCTCATTATTTTCATTACCATAACCTTGTAATCTGCACATAAAACTAACTTCAGAAACCTGCTCACTCAAACTTCCTATATCTATTTCGGCCACTAATCCTATAGGATCTCCCGAATTAAAAGTATTAGTGGGGGTCCCTCTAAAACTATTCACTTGGACACCAATTCCTTCTTGTTTTAACTTCTTATCTTCAAATCCTCCAACCTCTCCTAACTTCTCAAAGCTAAACAAATCTTTGAAACTATCTAAAAAACCTTCCTCAGAAGATTGTCTATCTTCCCATCGGGTTACAACATTTTCTTCCCACCATCCGCTTTGCCAAGCAAAGATATAAAACGTTCCAA
>CAZRTL010000009.1:0-38615 GCA_964603065.1 Candidatus Woesearchaeota archaeon | reverse complement strand
AAATGTGCAAAAATGGAGGTAACACGATGTGAGGCTTAATTAATGTGCAAAGCCGTTATATGTCGAAAACCAAGTATAGAGGATATAAACAATAAATAAGAATAATAATATATTCATTATCCAAATTAGTGTTTCCTTATTTGGAATAAAATAATGTAATATTACTACAATAAGTGAAACTGATAAAGCTATAGTAAGTATGATTATCCATTGACCCATGACTTCATTATTGACAAATTCTTTCATATCGGAACAATCTTCTTCTAAACAATAACCTTTCACTTCCTCTCCTGTATTAGAGTTAATAACTGAAAAATTTGACATCGCGTTTACATAATAAAATACTCCTATCGTAGCTGTCAATATAAACCCGATTATTATAAACCATAATATGTATAAAAATAATCTCTTACCACTAAATCCCTTTCCAACATACTCTTTCTTTTTTGCTTTTGGTTTTTCTTTAATGGGTTTTTTAATTGGTTCTGGCTTTGTACTTTTGGCAAGGGCTTCATTTATTTTGTCCATTGGCCAATGTTTTGCCATTAGTGCTTGTTTTATTTGATCTTCCCGAATTCCTTGTTTGAAAGATTGATTGATAAAATCTACTAAAACTGAATCAGGACTCGGTTTTTTTCTTAATGGGCTAGACACTTTTTCAGGTTTATTCAAGGAGCCCAAAGCTTCGGAAACTTCTGATTTTGACCACCCACTTTTTTTTAGAATTTCATCTAATTCTTGTTTTGTATATCCTTTTTCCATGCCTTCTTTTATATAATTAAGAAGTTTTAGATTAACCATTAATATTATTTTGAATTTTTAATTTATATAATTTACTATTTGGGTATAGAAAAATATATAAACAAACTTTTACGAATTATACCTATGAAAATAGAGTTGACAAAAAAACCTCAAGGAGTTACTATTCTTGGAGGTTTTCCTGGCTTTGGTTTGGTTGGCACTATAGCTTCAGAATACTTGATAGATCATTTACAAGCTGAGAAGATAGGCTCCGTTTGGTTCTCTGAAATGAATGCTATGATTGCTATTCATGATTCTAAAGTAGTTGAACCTTTTGGAATATTTTATTCTAAAAAATATAACTTAGTTATATTTCATGCAATAACTAACGTTGCTGGAATGGAATGGAAAATCGCGACTGCAATGCAAGATTTGGCTAAAACATTAAAGGCCAAAGAAGTTATTTGTATAGAGGGGGTTGGAGGATTACCAGGAAAGAAATCTGCCAATAAACAATATTATTATTCTAATAAAAATCAAACTAAGTGGGAGAAGGTTGGGATAACTAATATGAAAGAAGGTGTTGTTGTTGGTCCTACTGCCAGTCTTATGTTAAAGTTAAAAAATTCCCCTATTTCTTGTGTGTTTGCAGAAACTGCATCAAATTTACCGGATAGTAGAGCTGCAGCAAATAGTATTAAGATTTTAGATTCATACTTAGGATTGAAGGTCGATTATAAACCTTTATTAAAAAAGGCCGAAGTATTTGAAGGTAAGTTGAAAGGAATTCTTGAAGGATCTAAGAAGGTTCAATTGGAAAAACAGAAGAAAGAAGTTAGTTATATGGGTTAAGTTTATATAGCCGATTGGAGTTACTTTTTCATGTCATTTGATAATTTAGCTAGAGTGAGAATTATCCCAGGTATTAGTATTTTCGTTAGTAGTTTTATTGTTATTTTTATTGCTTTATCTTTGTTAAATACTATCACCAATAAATACCTTTTAGCTTTGATATATTCTATTTTAGTTTTGATATTGATTAAAATTTTATTAATTTACAACGGGTTGAATAAAATACCTTCCTCTCTATCTGGAAATAACATGATAAGGTACAGTATGTTATGTCATCATTGTAATTGGGAATGGATGTCAAATACTACTGATAGAGAAAGTCCTACTAAATGTCCTAATTGTGGTGAGAGATCTAAGTTGGAATTGGTTGGATACAGGAAAGTTCAGAAACTGCCTAAGAAATCTGAGAAAGATCTTACTAGTTTTTTTAATGAAAAATAAAAAAAAGAAATTAATTAATTATTTTTTCTTTTTTGCTGGTTTCTTTTTTGCAGCAGGCTTTTTCTTAACAGCAGCTTTTTTCTTCTTTTTGCCACCACGAGCCATTTTTGCTTCGCAGACATTACCTTTTCCATCTACATAGTAAAGATAACCTGATTTTCTTGTAACAACATTTTTTGCAATTATTTTTCCCAAATCATCCACCTCCTTTTTTAGAGAATGATGTTTAAATTTTGAAAAAACTAGTATTTAAATATTTCCTTTTTCCCGACGATAAAACTACTTTATTTCGTCTCTTGGAGATAGTGCTTTAACAATAGTGTGGATTATTCTTAGAATTAGTTCTAATCCAAATACAAATGCAAAGTAATAGATTAAAGTATCCAATAATGAAGGAATTTGCTTGATTAAACTTAAAGATTGTCCCCAATCAAAGGCGGTCCCTCCATCTATAAGGAATACGGCCAGCAAGGCAAAAGGTACTAATTTGGCTATGTCCCTTGCTAGGTTTTGTTTGTAATATGAAGATATCCTTACCGACGCAACTAGGGCCATTGATATTAAAAGTATTATTCCTATTTCTTGGGAAGATATTGATATAAACATTGCTGAAAATATTATAAACCATACCATCAAGAATAATGGGAAGAACAAAAGATATTCTATAATATAGAGAATGGTAGCAAAAAACTTTGCTACGAATGGATGTTCCGATCTACTATACTGCCTTAAGTTTAAATCAAATATATCTCTCTTAGCTACGAACCTGTATAAGTTGTAAACTATGATTGCATAAATTGCTATTCCAAAAATAAGAATTGCTAAATCTTTTATAATTTCGTATGCAGCTACTGGTGAAAGTTGAACCATAAGTAATTTTTTGGAAATGGATTTTATAAGGTTTTTGGGAAATAAAAAATTAGAAAATTATGTTTATTGAGATAGCTAAAAGTTTTAATTATATCTTAAAATATAATGGAACTAAAACCTTTAAGCAAAAATTAAAAGATTAATAATTCGATAGATTTTTAAATTTTCTAATTAAATATTAGTAAAATGTTACCAAAAGTAGAGATAAAATATTCTTGGATGTAAAGAAGTTTGAGAATATACACGTTTAAACTACTAAACTTCGCCTAACATGTATTAGGCGAACTTTTATATACTATTTATCCCAAAAATACACTAAAAAGAGGGATATTTGTGGAAATTTATCTAAAAAAACTAGAGACAGAACTTAAACTAAGAGGATTCTCAGAAAGGACAGTTGAATCTTATATATCAAATACTAAACTTTTTCTAAACTACTCAAAAAGTAATCCAACAAAAATAACAGAAGATCAAATAAAAGAGTACTTTGCTTTTTTAGTTTCAGACCAAAAACAATCTCCGAGATCAGTAGCTGTAAAAAAAGCTGCCATAAAATTCTTTTTTGAACAAATTATGCAAAAAAACATAGTAAACTTAAAAATTCCAAAAATTCCAAAGTCTATACCCATATTTCTAACAAAAGAGGAATTAAAGAAATTGTTTAATAATACCTCCTCAAAAAAATCCCTGTTAATAATAAGATTGCTTTATTCTACCGGACTAAGAGTAAGTGAGTGTGTTAGTTTGAAAGTTAACGATTTGGAGCTAAGAAATAATATGGGGTGGGTAAGATCTGGAAAAGGAGGAAAAGACAGAGCCTTTTTCTTATCTAAAAAATTAACGGTAGAGATAGAGAAATATCTACAAACTCTGATGGGGGATGAAGAATTTTTATTTCCTAGTAGAAATGGCCATTTAACATCAAGAAATGTGCAAAAAATCATATCGAATACGGCAAAAAAGGCAGGAATCCAAAAGAAAGTAACTGCCCATAAGCTAAGACACTCCTTTGCTACTCATAATCTAGATGCTGGCGTGGATATAAGAATAATACAAGAATTATTGGGACACTCGGATTTATCGACAACACAAATATATACTCATGTTTCAAAAGAACAACTAAAAAAAGTAAAAAATGTACTTGATGATATTGAAGAATGAATTTTTTCTTTTAATTTTTGCTTAAAGGTTTTTAGAATTAATTTCTTTTTATATGCTCGTACCATTTGGCTACTAAAAAAGGTATAAATCCTATAACAATCCAATGTATTTGGTGATACCATGCCCCAAAAACTATTAATACAAAAGATATCAAATACAACGCTAAAGATAACCCATCCGGTCCAACTGGTTTTCGATTTTTGACTTTCTTCACTACTTTTTTATTCGTCATTTTCTTTATTTGTTTTTTCTTGACCATCTAAATCCTTCTTTTTTATATAGAAATTTGGAAAAACTAGTATTTAAATCTTGTCAAAATCAAAAAGTTTAATAACTAGTTTGTATAAAAATAAATAATGGTTTTTAATTTTTTCAAAAAAAAACGTGATAATAAAGATAAATTTTCTCATCTACATAATTCTTTAAATGAATCTTTTTTTAGAATTAAAGAGGATATGCATGGTGTTGGAGAATGGATAAAACATCTTGATCAAACAAAAAATCATCATCACGAAAAGTTAGAAAATGTGGATTCCAGGTTGAGAGTTGTTGAGGAATTTATGTATAATTTAACCGAACAAAATTCTATTGATGAAGTATCCGAACAGCTGTCCAAACAGGAACAAACAGCTGTCCGTCCTAAACAAACAGCCTCGGTGTCCAAACAACCGTTTGGACAGTCGTCCAAACAGCAAAACGTTGTCCAAACAGATATAGAAAGAGCATTATTTAGTCTTACTGCGATGGAAAGAACAGTGGTTTGGAGTCTATTAAATACAGATATACTATTGAGTTATGAGGACATGGAAAGAATACTTGGTAAAGATCAATCTACAGTGAGAGGACAAATAAATAATATAAAAAGAAAGATACCTGAGCTGGTTTTAGAGAAAAGTGAGAGTAATGGAAAGAAAAGATTTTATATAGAAGAGGATAAAAAGAGGGAAATATTAGTAAAATATACTGGAAAGAAAGGTAAAACTATCAAAAGTGAGGGTTAATTTGGCTAATTTTGAAGTAAATATAGTATTTTTGAGTTAAATGGGCTTATTTGAGTATAAAGTGAGAGTTAATTTAGAAATATTGGCGAAGATGTCCTGTTAGTTGAGTCTGTGAATGATCTTTTTCTCTTAGTGAGAGTAAGTTCTCGAGCATTTTTAGGTTTCTAAACTCTTTTGTAATAGATAAATACACTTTCCTATTAGGGGAATTATGCTTTGTGAGAGGTATTTTCCTTAGAATTAAGTCACTAACATAATCCCTAATGGCACTTTGGGATAACATAAGTTCTTTTGCAACATCAGCATAGGTAATTGGACCTTTAAACTCTTCTTCTAATCTATAAATAGTTATAAAAACTCTAAATTGTGCCTCTGTGAGGCTCAGAAACCTTGAATTTAGCTCTTTCTTTAGCTTTTGAATATCACTGAAATTCTCTATTTTGTCTGTCTGTTGTCTGTCTGTTGTCTGTCTGATTGTCGGCAGGGTGTCGGCAGGGTGTCGAAGCGGCACCCCTTCATTTCCTATGGAACTTTCCTGAATTTGGGGTTTAGAAGGCTTAGAAAGGCTAAATTCGGCCATTTCTGGGTTTTTTGGTGCTTTTTCTAGTTGAAGTGCTTGATCCAGCTTGATCTGAAGTTCATTGAGACGCGATTCTAAGGCCAAAATCCTCTCATCTAGTAAAGATATCGACGATTTAACTTTCTGAAAAGAGAACTTAATATTATTTTGAATATCCATTTAACCCCAAATAGTGAAATAAGAAATGATTTATAATAATTTATGTGTCGAAGCAGTGTCGTCTGGCTGTCGGAAGTGTGTCGAAGTGAGTGTTTTTTATATTTAGGCACTATATGAAAAATGATAAATATTTAGGAATAAGGGTCTGAAAGGTTGAAATTAGGCATTTTTGAAAGTATCATTAAATACACTAACAAAAGATTCATGATGTAAGTTTATCCCTGCTGAGATAAAGGCATCTGCAAAACTATGTATTATTTCTTTTTGATTTAAATTTTCAGAGTTAAAATTTATTAAGTTTGTGAGAGTTAAATTACATAAAAATCCTTCATTTAACTCTAGACAAATACTTTTATTATTTTCTTTAACGTCGAGAGAATCTAAATCTACTATTATATTATCTTTGATTAATTTACTATTGTCTTGTTTGAAATTTAGGCTAATTAATTCATTAATTATTGACTGTCTAACTGTCGAAGCTTGTGTCTGGCTGTCGGCAGAACCAAGGTTTATTACCTTTCCCAAATATTTCGTTGATTTTTGTCTAGATTGTTTTTTTCGTTTGCTATATTTATTTTCTACAAGATAAGCATATTCTTTTCCACCTATTTTTTTCTTTCTAATAAACATAATCTAAGTTAGAACAATTAATTTATAACTATTACCTATAGACAGAAAATCTATCTGACTCACACATTATAACCATTATAACTTCGGAGTTTCTCTTTTTCACTTGGTCAAGTGTTATTAAATCTTGTTCTGAAGCTATACAATGTCTAAAGGGTTGTGAATGTAATAATATGATTGAATCTGAGGAACATGGCCTAAAAGTAACATGATCTACCTGTTGTTCTATTATTATAGGCTGATAAATCTCATCAATTATATAATCATTATTTATCTCTCCTTTTAAGCAAACTGCCATCTCTACAGATAAATCTTCATTATAATATTCTTGCAGTTGTTCATAGGTATCTTTTGTAAATATAATAGAAAATCCATTTAATTCTATAGTTCTATTTTCTGCTATTTCTGATTCGGATAAACTTGCTAAAATGGGGAATAAAGGATAGCTTGCTAAAATATATGACATTATTAATAGGATTAATCCTATAGCCATAAATATGACGATTATTCTTTTCAATATTGGCTGTTTTTCTTCAAAATTATCTTCTATCATAAGTGTAGTTGTTTCTGTATTACTTTTATATATTTCTTTCTTACATAATGTAGAGTTATTCCTGCTAGAATAAGAATTGACCCTCCAATTATTATTCTTGTATTTAAAATTTCTCCCAATAAAATAACTGCAAAAAGGATAGAGGATAGAGGAACTGTTAATGTATTAATTATGGATATTGTATCTGCATGTAGCTTTTTTATTGCTAGTCCTAATAGAAGATATGGTATTGCTGTACTTGCAATCCCTAAAATTATCAAAAAAGGCAAAACTTTGAGAAAGTTATCCCCTAAACCTCCAATAAATAAAAGAGGTATGAAAAAAATGGTTGCAAAAAAGAAAAACCACATTATCGAACTTATTGGATGTGTCTTTTCTTCTGAACGCATGAATACCAGTAATAAAGCATAGGAAAGACCATTAGCCAATGCAATGATATTACCTATAAAATAAGAATTATTAAAATTAAAGGGGTTTATTACTACTAGGCCTACTATCGCTATTACTATCGCTACTTTTTGGTTAAATTTTAATTTTTCTTTTAGAAATAAATATGCAAAAAATGCAACAAATACTACTGAAAAACTTGCGATTAGTACTACATTAGAAACTGGAGCATAATTTAATGCTAGTATATATGTTCCAAATGTTACTGCTACTAACAATCCTGCTAACATGTATCTTGGAATATCTTTAATTTTTACTTTAAAAGTTGCTTTATCTAAAAAAGGCATTAGTATTAATAAAAATAAAAATGCAAAAAGCAATCTGAAAAAATTGATAGTTAGAGGGTGAATATCATTTATTATTGTTTTAACTGTCACTCCTATTAACCCTAAAAGAATTCCTGATATCACTACACTTAATTTTGTTTTCATATTTTATTTTCTTATCATTAAGTTTTTAAATTTGTCTATTTACTTAGAAGTAATGGATAAGAAAAAATATTTCTTGGAAATATATAAGAGGTTAAGTAAAAAATATGATAGAAGTAAAAAAAGATTAGCTGCTGAGGAATGGAGATCTGATTGGAAAATTTTAATTTCAATTATAATGTCTGCCCAGAGCAGAGATGAAACTACTATTCCAATTGCTCAAAATTTATTTAGAAAATATCCAAAACTGAAAAATTTAGCTGATGCAAAAACTATAGATGTAAAAAAAATATTTAGAAGTTTAAATTATAATAATACAAAAGCAAAAAATGTTGTAAATGCTGCCAAATTTTTAATAAAGGAATATAAAGGTAAAATTCCTAAAAAATTGGAAGATCTTGTTGAAATTCCCGGGGTTGGCAGAAAAACAGCTAATCTTGTATTAAGTGAAGTCCATGGAAAACAAACTATTTGTGTAGATACACATGTTCATAGAATCTCTAATGTTTTAGGTTTGGTTAATACAAAAACTCCTAATGAAACTGAACTAGAATTACAAAAAATAGCTCCAAGAAAATATTGGAATAAAATAAATAGGCTATTTGTACTTTGGGGTAAAAGTGTTTCTGGTAGGAATAAGAAAAAATTACTTGAAAAACTAGATAAGAGTTAAATTTACCCCTTCTAGAACCTAAACTAGTTTTTACTTTTAGAGTGGTATCGGCTTGCAATATATAGATGAAAATTATTATAATCCAGTTGGAGAATATATATAAAGGATTTTAACAAAATACAAATCACAGTGAATAAAGAGATAAAAATTCTAAAGATAATGAAAGAAGAAAAATGTGATTGGGAAGAGGCTCAGAAACGACAAAAAGAAAGAAAAGAGTTGAAAGAATTTTTTTAATTATTTAGGTTGTTGTACCACAGGTAATCTAATATGAGGTGGTAAATTCACATCTTGGCTTAATGTTAGTGCCTTTACATTACATTTACTTAAGGCCGTGTTCATTATCAAAGGAGCTAGGTTCTTAGGTATACTTTTATCCTTTTTCCAAGCTTTCATTATTTCCTCTATTTTTTTGGGCTCATCCATATATAGTATATGTCCATTAATTTGAATTGCACCTATTTTTGGTTCAAAGGCGGCTTTGAATTCAAAATTAAATTTTAATATATCATCAGAGCTAGTTATTGATAATTTTTCTTGCTCTACAGCAGTTATATTAATACTATTCTTTGCTTGAACTTTACCTGTTATTTTATTATCTTTCTTTGCACCTATTCTATCAAAATTAAATCCTACAATCGGCATTTAGCATCACCAAAGTTTAGGATTCTTAATCTATTTATAAGTGTTTCTACATTTCTTTAGGTAAAGGGATATTTAGTAATTTGAAAGTATTATTTAGTATTTGTTGTGTTGCTAGCATTATATTTGTTCTGGACCCTTTTAAACCCTTTTCAGCTTTGTTTATTGAACAGACGTGGTAGAATTCATTAAATATTCTAGCCAATTCTAGTACATAATTTGTTAGTATGTGGGGAGAATTTTTCTCTTGTGATTTTTGGATTATTTCTGAATATGAAGATAATTTTTTTACTAACTTAAATTCTAAAGGATTTTTCAATAATTCATAATTTGGTTTATCTTTGTCTACTTTTTTTAATATGGAATTTATTCTTGCATTAGTATACTGTAAGTAAGGGCAAGTATCTCCTTCAAATTCAAGTGCCTTGTTTATATCAAATATAATATCTTTATTTGAATCTTGATTTAACATACTAAATTTAATTGCTCCTATGACTATTTCATTAGCTATTTTTCTTATTTTTGTTCCGGGCCAATTTTGATATCTTTGTTTTAAATCTTTGACTGTTTTCTTTAATACTTTATCATAGAAATCTTCATATAATTCTACCCTTCCGGTCCTAGAAGACATACTTCCTTCTTCTAATTTAACTAATCCATGTGATATGTGGGTCATTGGTTTTTTGAACCCTATTATATTTAAAGTTTTGAATAATTGTTCAAAATAGAATTTTTGTTCTTCTCCCACAATATATAGTGATTCGTCTATTTTATATTCTTTGAATTTGATTTCGGCTAGAGCTAAATCTTTAGTTGAATATAGAGATGTCCCATCCGATTTTCTTAACAAGAATTTTTTTAACCCATATTTTTCTAAATCTATTAAAATTGCACCTTCATCTTCATAAGCTAATTTTTTCTTTATTAAATTATCAACTATTTTTTGTCCTGGTTTTTCTACTTTAGATTCCAAAAAGAATTTGTCTATTTTTATATTAAGTTGTTTTGCAATTTGTTTAAATTCATCTAAGCTCCATTTTCTTGTTTCTTTCCATAATTTAGTTAGTTTTGGGTCCTTATTTTCCAATTTTTGTAGAACCTCTGAAATGTCTTCTTCATATTTTTTATTTTCATCTAATTTTCTATTTGCTTCTACATATATTTCTCCCAAGTATTTTCCCTTGTTTTTTGGAAGTTTATCATTTTTATGGAACTTTCCTAATGCCCATATACTTTTTGCAACGTGAGTTCCTATATCTCCTAAATAGGAAACTGGAATAACTTTGTGATTAGTAAATTCATATATCTTGCTTAAAAAATCTCCTGTAACAGTATTTCTTAAATGTCCGACATGTATTATTTTGTGTGTATTTTGATTAAAAAATTCAATCATTACTTTCTTATTTTTTCCTATGTTCGTTTTTCCATAATTTTCTTTCTCTCTAAAAATTTGATTAACTGTTGTTTTTATAAAATCGGATTTGTTGAGGAATATATTTAAGTAGGGTCCTTTAGATTCTAATTTTTCTATGAAATTTGGAATTTTTAATTCTTCTAAATTTTTTGCAATTTCATTGGGTGCCTTTTTCAATTTTTTGGATAAAATAAAACAGGGAAAAGAATAATCTCCAAAACCTTCAGAGGGAGGCAGTTCCAAAATATTTTCATCTAATTTTTCTTTTAATTCTTTATTTAGGAATTGAATTATTTTTTTCTTATAATCCATATAAAAAGAATTTATTTAAACTTCCTTAAGAATGTTTTGTTTTTATTTAAATCTAAAGAATTTTTTAGAACTTCTTTTATATCTGAAACTGGAATTATTTCTATTTTTGACTTTTTATCTTTTGATAAAATTATATCTTTTTCGTTTGCTTTAGGGATTATAACTCTTTTAATTCCTGCCTCTATTGCTGCTTCTACTTTTGATGTTGCCCCCCCAATAGCTAGTACATCACCTCTAACTGATAAAGAACCTGTCATTGCAGTATCCTGCCTTATTGGAATTTTTTTTAAGGCGGAAAAAATTGCAGTAGCGACCGCTATACTTGCAGAATCTCCTTCGACCCCTTCATGTGTTTGTAAAAACTGAACATAAATATCATATTTTTCCTTAATATCTTCACCAAAATATTTCATAATAATTGCAGAAACATTTTTTATTGCCTCTTTGGCTATATTTCCAAGGGATCCTGTTGCTATAAATTCTGCTTTTTTTCCTCCTGGAGTAACTTCAGATTCAATTGGAAGTACCAATCCTGAGAAGTGAGGTGAATTACCTAAAACTGCTAAACCATTTACTCTCCCTATAATTGAATCTTTGACTTTAATTATATCATATTCTTTTTTTGTTTCTATATATTTATCAGATAATTGTTGTTCTAAGGTTCTAGCATATTTTTTAGCTTTTTTTATGTGCACAGATTGCACTAACTCTGATTTTTCTTCTATTGCTAAATCTCCTGCTGCTCTTATTAATCCGCCTAAATCTCTTAAATGTAAAGTTAATTTGTTTGATTTTCCAGACCTTATTTTAGCTTCATTTATTATCTCATTTATTGCTTCTAATGAAAAATGAGGTATTTTCCCATCTTTTTTAACTTCTTGAGCAATAAAAATTGCTATTTTTTTCCTATTCTCTTGTGTATCTGGCATTTCATTATTCATATAAACTTCATAACCATATCCTCTTATTCTAGATCTTAAAGCGAGATGCATATTTTGAACAGTTTCTAGATTACCTGCTGCAACTAAAATAAAATCACATGGAACTGGATCTGTTCTTACCATTGCTCCTGCGGATCTTTCAGATTGCCCAGTTATAGGATATTTTCTTTCTTGTAGTGCAGTTAATAATTCTTGTTGAGCTTCTGGTCTTAGTGTTGCTATTTCATCTATAAATAAAACTCCTCTATTTGATCTATGTATCATTCCTGGAACTACTCTTTCATGAGCAGGAGTCCCTAATCCCCCTGATTGGAAAGGATCATGAAGTACATCTCCTAATAAAGCTCCTGCATGGGATCCTGTTGCGTCTAGAAAAGGCGCTTGTTCTGTATTTTTATGATTAATAATTAATTTAGGTAAACTTTTTTCACCCATTTTCATTTTTTTATTTAAATTAAAAAAAACTATGATCATTGCAAGCATTATCATGGAACCGATTAAAGATGCTGCACCCATTATATCTCCATATTGATTCCTTATCCACCATGGAGAAAAAATTGCTAAAATAAAAATTATAATAAAAAATATATTTTTTCCTTTCATCGAAGTCATTTGTTCCAACTTCATATTACCTATCAATTCTTTTCCTTTTCCATGTGGAAGAGTTTGTATTTTTGGAACGTTTTCATCATCTGGATTATTCAAAGAAATAATATCTTGTAAATTTTCTTTAGGTAATAGTTCAGCTAGTGCTTGACCTAACATAGATTTCCCAGTTCCTGGTTCACCTATCAACAAAACATGTCTTCTTTGTTGTGCTGCTTTTTTTACTACTTTTAATGCTTCTTCTTGACCTATTACTTGATTATGTATATCTTTAGGTACTTTAATATCTTTTGTAGATTTTATAATTTTAGGCATTTTTATATTAAAAATAGTGAAAAAAAATTAGATTATGTCTTCTTCTGCCACGACAATGAAATCACCTATAGCAATTACAGCACTATAAGGTATAAGAAGACTTCCATCTTCTTCTCTTTCTAGATCTAAACCATTTGCTAAGGCAGTAGGATTTTTAAGTTCTAATTGTAATAGTTCACCTGTTTTAGTTTCAAAATGAAGATTTCCTAACTCTCCAAATCTTTTCCCAGTTTTACTAACTATAGTTTTTCCTAGAAGTTGTTTTGAATATCTTTTATCATTATTGGTCATCTTAAGGGCCTCCAATAAAATAGGGAGTGATAGGTTCTTTATAAAATTTTCTCAATCATTTCCATTAACTATTTTATCTTTGATTTCATTTAATAAGGATTTCATATTCTCTTTAACATTTAATACCAAAGGTTGTTCATTTATATTACTTATTATTACAGCTCCTGTCTGGACATATTCATTATCAGTATTGGAAATAGTATTAGAATCTAAACTACTTACTACTGCAAAAAATAATATAATTCCTACAATAAGCATAATTACAAATTTTAAAACTGTTTTTGTGAAAAAGTGTTTTGATAACTCTATTAATATTACACCAACTAAAATTACAATACCTATTGTTAGTAGATCCATAATGAGAATATAAAATTAATAGTATATAAAATTTGTTAATTTATAGTTGTATACCCCCGGACCTTAATTTCTATTGGAATTTGATATTTTGAAGTTTTTGAAAAATATTTCTCCTGGAACTATAATAAAATATAATTATATTATAATTATATTATATAAATAATTTAATTTAATTTAATTTTTTTATTAATTTAAAAATTTATGATTTCTGAACTCTGTACCTACCAAATTTGATTTTTTATTTTTATTTTTATTTTTAAGTTTTATTATTATATTATATATATTATATATAATAATATAATATATAATATATATTGAGTTAATATTCTACTTGAAATAGAGGATACTTTTTTTATGAAATTGAATTATAATAATTTCCATATGAAATATAGGTCCGTGTCTGTATTTCTTAGTACAGTAATCTTTATAATTGATTTTGAATAAACTTTGTTTAAAGATGGTGAAATCAGATATTAATGAGTTTTTTGAAAAATATTTAGATAGAGAAGGATTATTTGCAGATAAGAAAGTTTTACAATCTAGTTATACGCCTGATAATATACCTCATAGGGAGAGCGAAATTAAAGAAATTGCAAGTATGTTAGCACCTTCTCTAAGAGGAGAAAAACCTTCAAATTTATTTTTATATGGAAAAACAGGAACAGGTAAGACTTTATCTATATTACATGTAGTAAATAAATTAAAAAAAATAGCCAAACAAAAAAAAGTAGAATTAAAAATATTTTATTTGAATTGTAAATTAAAGAAAGTTGCAGATACCGAATATAGATTAATTGCTACCTTAGCTAGGCAATTCGGACAAAATGTCCCTATTACAGGATTACCTACTGATGAAATATATAGAATATTTGTGGATAGTATTGATAAAAAAGATAAAGATAAAAAAGATAATATTGATAAAAAAGATAAAAATATAGTATTAGTTCTTGATGAGATAGATCAATTAGTAAAAAAAGCAGGAGATGAAATTTTGTATAATTTAACTAGATTAAATTCGGAATTAAAGAATACTCAAATAACTTTTATAGGTATATCAAATGATTTAAGGTTTGCAAACGATTTAGATCCTAGAGTTAAATCTTCTTTAACTGAGGAAGATATTAATTTTCCTTCCTATAATGCTCTTCAATTACAAGATATATTAAATGAAAGATCAAAAAGAGCGTTTAAAGAAAAAGCAATAGAACAAGGTGCCATAGAAAAATGTGCAGCTTTGGCTGCCAGGGAACATGGAGATGCTAGAAGAGCTTTAGATTTATTAAGAGTAGCAGGTGAATTGGCAGAAAGAGAAAGCTCAGAAAGACTATTAATCAAACATATTGATAGAGCAGAAGAAAAAATAGAAAGAGATCTTATATCGGACGTAGTAAGTACTTTACCAAAACAATCTCAGCTGGCATTAATGGCGACATTTAATTTACATGAAAAAAACAATTCAAAAATATTTACTGGAGATGTTTATAATTTATATAAAAACTTATCTTCAGATGTTGGATTAAAACCATTAACTCAAAGAAGAATGTCTGATTTGATTGCTGAATTAGATATGTTAGGAATAATTAATGCCAAAGTTATAAGTAAAGGTAGGTATGGAAGAACAAGAGAAATAAGTATGACTATTCCTGATTCTGAGATCCCAAATATAAAAGAGGGTCTTAAGAAATGGCTGAATCTATAAAAGAAATTATAAAGTTGTTTTTAGATAAAGGATATCTAATCACACCAGATTTAATAGAAAAATCAGAACTAGATATTAAATTTTTTAATAAAGAATTAGAAAAAAATGAGAGTGGAGAATTATTAGTTTTCAATAAATATATGTTAAATGACTTGTTGAAAAAAAAGCAAAAATTAGTAGAAGAATCTGATAAAACTTTAATAGAAAAACCCGTTAATATAAAAAATAATATTAAGATAATTGAGTCATATGATAAAACTCTCCAAAAATTGAGTGTACAAGATTTTACAATGCATTATCAAAAGAGATATGATTTTTTGAGAAATATTTTACAAACTAGAACTGATTTGTTAGGTCCCTTATCCATTAATAGAATATTAACTAAAAGAGATAAAGAAAGTGTGTCTACTATTGGAATGGTTTTTGAAAAGAATTATACGAAAAATAATAATTTAATTTTGACTATAGAGGATAATACTGGTAGTATAAGTATTTTAATTAATAATAATAAAAAAGAATTATTTGACAAGGCCAAAGATATAGTTTTAGATGAAGTAATAGGGATAAAAGGTACTAATGGAGATAAAATTATCTTTGCAGATGATATATTTTTTCCTGATATTCCAAAAAATGAATTTATTAAAAAATCAGATAATGAAAAATATATGGCGATTATTTCTGATATACATATAGGTTCTGAATTATTTTTAGAAAAAGATTTTTTGAAATTTGTTGACTGGATAAATGGAGAAAGTGGAAATAAAGAACAAAAAAGTATGGCCAAAAAAATAAAATACCTTTTTATTGTAGGAGATTTGGTTGATGGGGTAGGTATTTATCCTAACCAAGATGATGAACAAAATATTCCAGATATTAAATTACAATATGAAAAATCAGCAGAACTCTTGAGTTTAATAAGGAAAGATATTGAAATTGTTATTTGCCCTGGAAACCATGATGCGGTGAGACTTGCAGAACCTCAACCTGTTTTAGATAAAAATTTAGCTAAGTCTTTATATGAAATGGAAAATGTTATTTTGGTTAGTAATCCTTCTATGGTTAATATTGGATCTGATTCCGAGTTTGAAGGGTTTGATGTTTTATTATATCATGGGTATAGTTATGATGATTATTCAGATAATGTTGAAAGTATTAGATTTTCTGGAGCAACAGTTTCAGATAGAACTAATATGGTTATGAAATTTTTATTACAAAAAAGACATTTAGCTCCAACACATGGTTCCACTTTATTTATCCCAGACTCGGAATCAGATGATTTAATTATCAATAAAGTTCCAGATTTTTTTCTTTCAGGACATATTCACAAATCAAATGTTACACAATACGGTAAAGTTACCAAAATTGCTGGAAGTTGTTGGCAATCTATAACACCTTTTCAAATTAAGGTTGGGCATAATCCTGAACCAGGTAGAGTTCCAATAGTTAATTTAAAGACTAGAGAGACCAAAATTTTAAAATTTGTTGATTAAAATGGAAATGAGCCAAAATATACAAAAATATTTCAAAGAAATTGATGATAGAGTTAAATCTGCGTATAATATTGCTCAAAATTCTAAATCAAAAGGAATTGATCCTTCTAATAAAGTTGAAATCATGTTGGCTAAGAATATGGCTGAACGTATTGAAGGACTTATTAGTTTTGCAGCTCCGCAAATCGTTGGAAAAGGTCTCCCTAAAAGAATTTTAGAATTAGAGGAAGAGTATGGAAAACTTGATTGGAGAGTGGCATTAACTGTTGCTTTGGAAGTTACAAAAGAAAAATTTTGTAAATTTGAGGATAAAAAAGAAGCAATGAATACAGGAATAAGAGTAGGTTTAGCATATATTACTTTAGGTGTTGTATCCAGTCCCCTTGAAGGATTTTTGGGTATAGATATAAGGAAAAGGAGAGATGGAAAAGAATATTTCGCCGTTAGATTTGGAGGTCCTATTAGGAGTGCAGGAGGAACGGGTGCATCTGTAGGAGTTTTGATTGCAGATTACATAAGAAAACAAATGGGTTATGAAAAATATGATCCAAGTGAGAATGAAATTAAGAGAGCATTTACAGAAGTAAGGGATTTTCATGAAAGAGTCACTAATTTACAATATTATCCTTCTGAAGACGAAGTTGATTTTTTAGCAGAAAATTTGCCAGTACAAATTGATGGTGATCCTTCTGAAAAATATGAAGTTTCTAATTATAAAGATTTGGATAGAATTGGAACAAATGTTCTTAGAAATGGTTTTTGTTTGGTTATGGCAGAATGTTTGGCCCAGAAAGCTCCTAAATTATTTAAACAAACAGATAAATGGGGTAAAGAATTTGGTCTGGAAGACTGGGAATTTTTAGGAAAATTTGTTAGCCTACAAAAAAAAATTAAAGCAAAAGGAGAAGATAAATCAAAATCGGATTCTGATGAAAAGATAAAAACAGATCATACTTTTATTAAAGATTTAGTAGCAGGTAGACCAGTTTTAACATATCCTATGAGGCCAGGAGGGTTTAGATTAAGATATGGAAGGGGAAGAAATACAGGATTAAGTTCTACCGCAATACATCCAATTACAATGAAAGTTCTTGATGATTTTATTGCGATAGGTACTCAATTAAAAATGGAAAGACCAGGAAAGGGCACTGTTTTGAGTTCTTGCGACACTATTGAAGGTCCAATTGTTAAATTAAAAAATGGAAATGTATTATGTTTAGATAAAGAGAACTATGAGGAAAATTTGAGTAAGATAGATGAAATATTATTTTTAGGAGATCTACTAATCCCTTATGGAGATTTCTTTAATAGAGCACATATCTTAGTTGAGCCAGGTTATTGTGAAGAGTGGTGGTTTGCAGAATTAAAGAAAAAATGTAAATCTTCAGAAGAATTGTCAAAAATCTCTGGAATAGAATTACCCTTACTTAAAAAATTATACCAAGACCCTTTAAGAAATTTTCCTCATATTAGTGATATATATAAAATTTCTAAAAAATTAAATATACCCTTACATCCAAGATATACCTACCATTGGAAAGCATTAGATGAAATTAAATTTTTATCTTTATTAGATTGGTTAAATAAAGCAGTTGTAAAAAAAGATGAATATTATAAAATTATTTTACCATTAGATTATGAGTCTAAGGACAAAAACATTGAGTTAAAAAAAATATTAGAAGAAATTGGAATCCCTCATATCGTTGTATCTAAAGAGCATATAACCATTGAGGATGATTGGGCAATTGGTTTTATGATTACCTTAGGTTTTTATGAAAACGAATTAGAATTAACAAAATTAGTTTCTTCTGTCAAGGAAGGAAAAAATGTCCTAAAGATTATAAATAAATTTTCAGAGTTGGAAATTAGAGATAAATCTGGTTTGTTCATAGGGGCAAGAATGGGTAGACCAGAAAAAGCTAAGATGCGTAAATTAACAGGTAGTCCCCACAGTTTATTCCCAGTTGGTGAGGAGGGTGGAAGATTAAGATCTTTTCAATCTGCTTTAGATTATGGTAAGATAACTGCCGAATTTCCAGTTTATTATTGTAGTAGTTGTAGTTCTAATTCTGTTTATTCAATTTGTCATAAATGTGGAAAAAAAATTGAAGAAAAAGAAGGTGGAGATAAACATTACGAATCGTCTAGTATAAACATAAGAGAGTATATTGATTCAGTAAGAGATAGTTTGAATTTAATAGAACTACCTTCTTTAATAAAAGGAGTTAGGGGAACTTCTAATGAAGATCACACTCCCGAATATTTGGCCAAGGGAGTTTTGAGAGCTGCCCATGATATTTATGTCAATAAAGATGGAACTACAAGATATGATATGACTGAGATGGCAATTACCCATTTTAAACCAATAGAAATTGGAACTAGTATTGAAAAATTAAAGACTATGGGATATGATAAAGATATTTATGGTAATGATTTAATTAATGAAAATCAAATATTAGAGATATTACCTCAAGATGTTATTTTACCTTCATGTAAAGAATCAAGTGAAGAGGGAAATGATATGGTTTTTTTCAGATGCGCAAAGTTTATTGATGATTTATTAGAAAAAGTATATGGTCATGAAAAATATTATAATCTAAAATCAATGAAGGATTTAGTTGGACATTTAATTATTAGTTTAGCTCCACATACTTCTGCAGGAATTGTTGGTAGAATAATAGGTTTTTCGGGAACTCAAGGTTGTTATGCTCACCCTTTATGGCATTCTGCACAGAGAAGGGATTGTGATGGAGATGAAAATGGTATCATGTTGTTAATGGACGGATTTTTAAATTTCTCTAGGAAGTTTTTACCCGCACATAGAGGTTCAACACAGGATGCTTGTTTAGTTCTTACTACAAACTTAGTTCCAAGCGAAGTAGATGATATGGTTTTTGATATGGATATTGCATGGGAATATCCTCTAGAATTCTACAATGCATGTAAGGAAAATAAGATGCCATGGGATATAAAAATAGAGCAGATAAATGATAATTTAGGAAAAGAAAAACAATTTGAGAAATATGGATTTACTCATGATACCACTAATTTGAATGAAGGAGTTAGATATAGTAGTTATAAATCTTTACCAACTATGCAAGAGAAAGTTTTAGGTCAAATGAGATTGGCCGAAAATATAAGGGCAGTTGATACAGCAGGAGTAGCCTCATTAATTATAGAAAAACATTTTATTAGAGATATAAAAGGAAATTTAAGAAAATTTAGCATGCAACAATTTAGATGCGTTAACTGCAATAGTAAGTATCGAAGACCTCCTTTATTGGGACAGTGTTTAAAATGCGGGGGAAGATTAATATTTACAATTTCTGAGGGTTCTGTTGTGAAATATTTAGAACCTTCTTTAAGTCTGGCATCTAAATACAATTTACCAGTTTATTTGCAGCAAACTTTAGAATTAACCAAAAAAAGAATAGAAAGTGTTTTTGGCAAGGATCCGGAAAAACAAGAGGATTTGGGAAAATGGTTTAGTTAAGAAATATAATGTCAAATTATATACTTAAGCTAACTCTATGGAGTTGATCAAATTATTAGAGTAGAAAATATAAAATAACTGGAAGAAGAAGACATCCCATTAAGTGATTTCTTCCTATTCCTAATTTAGCCGGTAAAATTCCTAGAAAAGTTGAAACTATTAAAACTAATAATCCAAGAAAATTACTAGATAAAAAGAAAACCATTGTTATGATTAGAAATATGATTGATAAAACTAATTTTTTATAATTGACTTTTGATAACAATTTAGAGAATATTTTTGTTATTTTTATAGTTAAAAATACTGCTATGCTTCCTGCAACCAAAGAAGCTGCAAAAAATAATATTGTATCTTGTAATGTTACGGATTCCATTATTTTTGAAACTACAACAATTGCTCCATTTCTTGCTTTTTCTAATAAAAATAAAGCTACTAAACTTAGTATCATATTTATTGTATTTAATCCACCTATTAAAATTAGAAAACCTTCATTTGTTATTTTTCTATAAAATTCTGAACCTATAATTGCTGCTTGGGCTGGGCCTAATCCGGGAAGAAATGAGCATAAAGATCCTGCTACTAATGAGGAACCCATAGTTTTAGTTAATTCTTTCTTCTTTATTTTTGGAAATGTTATTTTTTGTTCTGGGATTTTTGTTTTATCTGAGAGACTTATTATTAAAGTACTTGTTCCGAAAAGCCCAGATAATAAAGGGAATAAAGGGTTTTTTAAGTTTGTTAAATTTAAAGTTGCTATGCCCAATACTCCTGCAAGTAGGAAAATTGTTAGTGGCCATAAAAATATTTTACTTTTACTGTCTCTAATAATTAGGAACCCCGATGCGGCAATTAGGATAAATGCCATTGCTTGTTGTAAATAAGGATAAATAATCTCTACTAGTTTTCCTATAGGGAAAGCTATAATCACTGTTAAAATTAAAGCAAAAAAGCTTCCAATCAATGTTAGCATGACTGCTTCATAACCCTTACCTTCCAAAAGCATTTTATGTCCAGGTAGTACAGAAAGAGCAGTGTCTGCTTCAGGAGCGCCTAGAAATATAGAGGGTATTGTATCAAGGAAACTATGAACTATTGCCATGGAAATTATAAAAATTGAAATTGTTAGTGGAGAAGCTATGTTTAGTAAATAGGCAGAAAGGCTCAGAATAATTAAAGAAATTAAATTTATATGAATACCAGGAATCAGCCCTGTAAATATTCCAAAAATACAACCTAAAATAATTGCTATGATTATTTCTAGAAACATATTATATCACTTTTATTTGATCTACTGAAATCTCTAGTTGATCCTTATACTCCATTACCTTACCTACCACTTCTACCTTTTGATTTTCTTTTAAAATTATTTCTTCACTATTTTTGAATAGAATAATAATTATTGTTCCTGTTTCATCTTCAATATTTATGATTAAGAGTTCTGGAGTATCTGCTGTTGTTTTTATTATTCCTTGGATTCTAACTTTTTCATCTAAATTTTCTTTTGTTATTTCTGAAATTTTAATCAAATCTATAGAGCTAGTTTCAGAGATGAACAAAATTATTAATATTCCTAAAATAGAAAATACCAGTGAAAGCTTCAATAATATGTTTTCATTCATTGCAGAAAGGGAATTTTGTCTATATTATATATCTTTCTTCTTTTAGAAAATTATATAAATATAGTTCTTTTAAGAAATTGCATGGAACCGCAAATGCAACAACCGATTAGAAATATAAGTACAGGAGTTCCAGGAGGAGTTAAGGTAATATCTGTTCTTTATTATATTATAGCAGCTTTATCTTTAATCTTTGCTATAATGTTTTTTGTTGGAGTAGGAGTATTATCAACAGTGTTAGGATCAGTAGCTCCATTTTTAGGTGAGTTAGGTACTGGCTTAGTAGTTGTTGTAGGAATAGTATCTCTAATATTAGCAGTTTTGTACTTTTTCATAGCAAGAGGATTATGGAAGGCACAGAAGTGGGCGCGGATTGTATTGATAATTTTCTCGATATTAGGAATTATTTCAGCAATATCTACTTTAGTGAGTGGATCATTAACACAAGGAATCCTGAATATTGTTATAAACGGAGTTATTGGAGGTTATTTAATCTTCAGTAAAAAAGTAAAAACAGCTTTTTCTTAATTTTTCTTTTTTATTATATCTTGGATAAATTTATATATATACTTAAACGCAATTTCTCTTTTTTTATCTAAAATAAAAACATGATATGAATCTTTTATGAAATATAGCTTCTTAAACTTTGAACCTAAATTTTCATAAATATACTCTGAGTTTGATCTTCCGAACTGCCAATCATTATCAGATTGTATGACTATAGTAGGAGTTTTTATGTCAGGTAAAATATCTCTTGTTTTTTTTGTTAATTCATATGCGTCTTTAAGGTTTCCTACAGGAAGAACTTTATAATGGACTTTTTTCCTTATTACATGTTGATGATATTTTAAATGCCTCTTTTTCGTAAATTGTTTTATTCTTTTTATTACTGGTATAGATGGCATAAATAATCTAATCTTTAGCTCTCTACTAAAATAAGCTGGCATTGCCAATAGAATCAACCCTTTTGGTTTATATTTTTCAGCGAGTAGTGCGGCTATATTCCCGCCCAGGGAACTCCCTCCTATGAAAATAGTATTGCAATGTTTTTTTAATTCTAAATATGCTTTCTCTGCAGAATCAATCCAATCTTTTGAGTTAGTTTCTAACATTGCCTCAGGAGATCTTCCATGCCCTTTCATTAAGGGAGCCATTACGCTTATGTTTTTATCTGCTAGGTATTTTGCCAAATATCTTAATTCTTGAGGTGTGCTCGTAAAACCATGTATTAACAACATTCCTGTTTTCCCTCTTTTATAGAAGAAGGGTTCGCCTCCTTTCATAATTTTTTGAGGTATTTTCTTTTCAGATTTTCTTATATTTCTATAAAGAGTTAAGATCAAAATTCCTGGTAGAAGAATTATTGCTAGAATAGCTGCTATTACATATCCTGTAGAGGATATTATTATGTTTTTGAATCTGTTTTCCATTGAAGTTTCTATTTCTTTTTCCTTTAATAAATTTTTTTATTTTCCAAAAAAGGAATATTTATATATGAAATGCAATTTTCCCTTTTATCTTATGATAGCAATTAGAAAAAGAGAAGGTGATGTAACTAATTATCTTTCTGAGGAAAATAAGAAATTAAGAGATACTTTGTCTAAGCTAAAAAGAGAACTTGATATGATGAAAGAGCCCCCTCTTTTAGTTTGTGATGTACTTAAGATAGTTGATAAAAAAGCAATTGTTAGATTGCCTAATGGAAGTCATTTTTTTGTAAATGTTTCTCCTTTACTAATTGGAAAAATTGACCAAGGAGATAGAGTTTTGGCTGAACAAAAATCTTTAGTTCTAGTTGATAGGATGGGAAAATCAAAAGCTCATGAAGTTGAAGATTTTCTTATTGTTGATAGGCCCAAAGTTGGATGGGAAAATATTGGAGGGCTGAAAAATCAAGTTAGAGAGGTTAAGGAAGTGATTGAATTACCTCTAAAGAAACCAGAATTGTTTCAAAAGATTGGCATATTGCCTCCGAAAGGAATTTTATTACATGGTCCTCCAGGAACTGGGAAAACTCTGATAGCAAGAGCTGTCGCTGCGAGTACAAACTCTACTTTTATAGAAATTGTAGGAAGTGAGTTAGTTCAGAAATTTATTGGAGAAGGGGCAAAACTTGTTAAAGATATATTTAAATTAGCCAGAGAGAAAGCTCCATCTATTATTTTTATAGATGAATTAGATTCCATTGCTTCTGAAAGAGTCGATATCGGTACATCTGGAGAGAGAGAGGTCCAGAGAACTTTTATGCAGTTATTAAGTGAAATAGATGGATTTAATCATTTAGATGATGTTAAAATTATTGGTGCAACTAATAGATCTGATATATTAGATCAGGCCATTTTAAGACCTGGAAGATTAGATAGATTAATTGAAGTTCCCTACCCTCAGATAGAAGAAAGAAATGAAATATTTAAGATACATACTGGAAAGATGAGTTTAGATAAAATTGATTTGACTCGTTTATCCTCCCTAACAAACAATTTTTCTGGCGCAGAAATAAGATCTGTTTGTACTGAAGCAGGATATTTTGCCATTAGAGGAAACAGATTAAAAATTATGGAACATGATTTTTTGAGAGCCATTAAAAAAGTTAAGAATCAAGAGGAGGATAACAAGTATAAAAATATGTTTGGTTAAAATGAATGACGCATTAACTTTTATACTATCTTTAGTTAGTTTGTTTGTACTGTATTGGATATTTTTTGGAGAAAGAATATTGAAGAGGAAAATGAAAAAATGAGATTGTTTATTGCCATAGATTTACCTAAAAATATAAGGAATGATTTGTTTAAAACTCAGAAATCAATTAATGGGAAGTTGGCCAAAATTAATTGGGTTGCTAAGAAAAATTTGCATATAACTTTAAAATTTCTTGGAGATATGGATGAAGATAAATTGGGTACAATAAAAAATAGACTAAAGAAAATTAAATTTGATTCTTTTAAACTCAAACTGAAAGATATAGGATTTTTTTGGTACAGAGGAAATCCTAGAGTGATAAGACTTAACTTTGTCAATGGAAAGAAAATTATTGAACTTCAGAGAGAAATAGATGAGAGGTTATTAAATATGTTTAGTGGGGATCAGAAGTTTTCACCTCATTTAACCTTAGGAAGAGTTAAATCTATTAAAAAAGAGAAAGAACTTTTAGATGAAATAAAAAAATTGAAATTCAGTGATGGAGAATTTGAAGTCAATGAGTTTCATTTGGTTCAGAGTAAATTGACTAAAGATGGTCCGACCTACAAAACGATTGAAGTGTTTAAATCATAAATTTTATTAATGAACTAAATCCTTATTAGAATATGTTAGAAGAAAGTTATAATGAAAATAATAAAAAAATTAAGTGGATACCCTTTGCTATTTTTATTTTAATTATTGTAGTTTCATTAGGATTCTTATTTTTTACTCCAGATGAAAATGTGAGATTTACATCTGAACCAACTACTGGATGTATAGTTATGCAAGATAGGGGAGATTACAGTAATAGTATAAATGTAGTTTTTTTGGGTACTGAGTATAGTGATGTTGATAATTTTAGAGAGGATACCTATAAATTTATGGAAAGTTTCTTAGGAGTTGTACCTCACGACAAATATAAAGACAGATTTAATTTTTTCAGAATTGAAGATTTTGGAGAATATGGCTGTGAATACGATGACGCCGTGGTTTGTAATCCTAAATTAGTTCAAAGAGAAGCTATTAAATGTCCTGGACAGGATATGAATGTTGTTTTGGTTAGTAGGGATAAAGTAAATAATTTTTTCAAACATCTAAGATCTTCTGCGTGGCTTAGTATGATTTCTCTTAACTCTGTAGATGATCCCTTAGTTTTAGCCCATGAGGGTGCACATATATTATACGATTTTGCTGACGAATATGAATATGGTGGAAAAATTACATGGGATGCTCCAAATTGTGATTCGGATTTAGCTTGTCCTAAATTTTCTGTCGTTGAGGGTTCTGAATGTCATGTTGGTTGTGTAAATAGTGAGAATTCGAGACCTGCATTTTATGATATTATGAGCAATTATTGGAAGAGTGATAGATATGAAGTTTATAATGAATGGTATATTGAGAATTGGATTCTAGATAACACTAAGGAAAGTGTTTTTGGAACTTCTAATGAAGGAGATCCAAAGCAGAGTCCTGAAAAAGTTTATGTTGTTTCTGTTAGTTGTGAGATAAATGGAGATTGTGAAATTGATGATGTCCAATTTAGTCCCATTTTGGGTTATAGAACTAGTTCTAAATCAATAGATTCTAGTTTAAAAGTTGAACATGGGGAATATAGTGTTAGTATTCCTCAAGGTGCTGTACTGTTTAAGGATTATGGCCCTGAAGGAAGCATGAAAGTTAAAAAATTTAGTTTTAGTGTGGCAGTTCCAGTGGATGAAAAAGATAATAAAATAATTTTAGTTGATAATGGAAAAATTTCTGATGCAGTTCTTTTGGAAGGTGAAGATATTCAAAGAACTGGGTACTCCAAGATAATAGAAATACCTAAGATTAGCTAATCTTCTGGATAAATTTCTTCTAAAATATTTTGAATTTCTTTTGCCTTTTTGGAGCCTATTTTTTCAACCTTTTCTAATTCTTTTTGAGGTGCGTTCATTATTTTTTTTACCGTTTTAAACTTTCTAAGTAAAGCTTTTGATAAAGAAGGTCCAATCATAGGAAGGGATTCTATTATGAATTCTTGCTGTTCTCTAGTAGTCATAGGAGTCTTTACTCTTGTAGCGATGTCTTTTTCTTCTTGAGTTTGTTCCCTCTTTGCAATTGTTCTTATTAATTCTACCGTATCTAGAGAATCTTTTGTTCTTAAAATTGGAATTTTAAAAGAAGAAACTATTGTAGCTAACATACCTCTTATTGCATTTGGATGAATATTTCTTACTGAGTAAAGATCTTCTTCCCCTTCTAGAACTATTAAGGGATTCTCAAAATTATTTTTTAGATCCCTTAATTGTGTAAATATTCTTTTATCAATAATTGAATTTACAAAATCTGGAACGGTTTTTCTTTCTATTCCAATTTTATCTGAAACTATTATATCTGCAGTTGCCAATGTTTGAACTTTTACATCCATTCCTAATTCAACTAATTTTTTCGATAAGATAGATCCTTTCTCTCTTACATCTACCAATACTTTTAATTTTTTTTCATCCGATAAGTAATCATTTAGAGTTGCTTCTTTTGAAGGCTTCACTTTCTGTTTTAAATCTTTTAGTAATCTATGCATCCTTTTTTCTTTATTTATTGCAACCCAATGATATGCTTCATCTCGTGTATTTTTTGTCATTAGAACTATTACTTTTCCTTCTTTATGTCTGGCTGTTCTACCTCTCCTTTGTATACTTCTTATCGCAGAAGGTATAGGCTCGAAGAAAATAACTAAATCCACTTTGGGGATATCTAATCCTTCTTCACCTATCGAAGTTGATATAATACAATTATAGATACTAGATTCGAAATCTTTTATTATTTGTATTTGTTCTTTTTGAGTTAAGCCTGTTCCATTCTTTTTTGCTTGGCCTACAAATAATTTTGCATTTATATCTCTGTTTTTGCCTAATTCTTTTTCTAATTCTTTGGCAGAATCTCTATATTGATTGAATATAATTATTTTTGAGTTTTTATTTTTGGAAATCTCTTTTTCAACTATTTCTTTTAGTTTGATTAATTTAGGATGTTTTACATCTAAATTTTTTGCTTTTACATAGGCAGATTTCATGTTCAAATCATTAATTAGATTTTTTACAGCTTTACTTTGAACTTTTGTATCTTTGAAAATTGTATCTAAATATTTGTTTAATGCTAATACTCCTTGAGTTTCTAACATTTCAATAGCATGATTTACTTTTATTGCTTCAGCACAAACCGAAATTGCTCTGAAAACTTGAAAATCTTTTTCTCCTTTAGCTATACTTCCTTGTAATGCTCCTTGAATTCCCAAAAGTTCTTTCTTAGAGACATTTTGTCTTCTTAAATATCCTAATTCTGATAATTTGATTAATTTTGATTTTAATGCGTCATCTAGAAATTTTTTTACTTCTTTAAGTTCTTCTGGAAAATCTACTTTTATCCAGTTTATATTTATATCTTGAACATATTGCTTTACATCAGGATCTTGATCAGACCTTACTTCTATGTTTCTTATATAAAGATTTTTTATTACGTCAGAAATTGTTTCGTTATCAGATCCAGGAGAGGCAGTAAGTCCTATTATTCTTTCAAATTTTGAATTTTTGTGATATTGTTTGGCTATCCAAGTGTATGAATAGTCTTTTTGTGCCCTGTGTGCTTCATCTATGACTAGTAAGGATACTTGAGAATAATCTATTGTATTGTTTATTATATCATTTTCGATTGTTTGTGGAGTTGAGACTATTATTTTTGATTCTTTCCACAAACTTTCTCTCTTTTTTGGAGGTACTGTTCCTGTGAATAGATTTATTTCTTTAATACTTGTTTCATTTTTGAATTCATTGTATATTTGATTAGCTAAAGGTTTTGTAGGAGTTAAAAAAAGAATTTTTGAGTTAGGATATTTTGTTAGTCTGTTTACTGCAGTTAGGATTGCTATTTTGGTTTTTCCCATCCCAGTTGGCAGTACAACTAAAGTATTATCTTTTATACAACTATCTAAAATAGTTTCTTGATATAATCTAGGCTGAAAATTTAATTTCATTTACTTTGTGAAAGGTTATTTGTTTATAAATTGTTTTCCCGTGCATGGCAAGATAAGTAACTACCCTAGAATAATAACAAATAGAAAGTTTTATAAATAGAATTTAATCTAAATTTATATCAAATTCCAAGGGAGAATTTATTAAAATGAAATACGGCACATTAAAAGCACAAACAAAATTACCAACTATAGATCTAATCATAGTTCCTCATAAAGGGGAACCATTAATTGTTAGTCCAGCTTTCGGACCAAATGCTTATAATAGTAATGTAAAAGCAATGACTCAAGGTGAATTCTACAACTCAGAACAATTTCCAAATATAAATTTCAGAGAACCACTAACACAAGAGTCTATCTCAGCAGCAACTTTCGAATTTGGAGAAAGAGCAAAACCACATATTTTTGATCCAAGATGGTTACAAGCTGGTAGAATCGTAAGAACACAAGACGGAGTTTTCACAAATACAACAGAAACTGATGAAACTACATTAAAACAACTATTAAATGAAGCTACAGAAGTTAATGGGATTTACTTAATTGATGATAACATGGCTTTTGCACCTTATGAATCTTTCAAACAAGGAGTTCAAGAAGGCAGAGAATTCGCAGAAGGTGGGCTTGCAAGAGCATTAGAACACACAGAAGAAAAAGTTGCTGAAAATCTAGCAAAAATAGCTGCTAAAGGATTTTATCCAAGAGGTGTAGATGTTTGGAGATTTGACGGATCTAAAAAACCAATCTCAAGAGTTGCTTGTCTTGGTTCCGACTGGGGCCACGGTGGCGGGTTGGTTGTCTGTGGCGTCTGGGGCGTCATCGACAGTGGCTGTGCTTTTGGGGTATGTGAAACTGGCGGAGCCAGTTGAACCAACGCAATTTTTTTCACAACTTTTATTAATTATTTATTTCTTTTATTTTTATGTTAAAAGTATTAGGAGCCATTGATGTATTAACTGCTATATTTTTGTTCATATTCCTAAAATTTGGAACCTTTGAATGGATTTTAGTTGCTTTCTTGATATTACTCATTTTGAAATCTTTAATTACTTTGAAAGATTTGTTTAGTATATTGGATTTATTTTCTTCTTTAATAATTATTTTAGCTATTTTTAGTATAACTAGTCCTTTAACTTGGATAGTTTTAATTTGGCTGTTAGTAAAAGGCCTTTGGAGCTTAGCTAGCTCTGTATGAATAAATTAATAGAATTACTATTGCTGTTATAGCCGCTAAAGCTATTAGTGCAAATGTTGGTAGAATTCCGAGTAGAAGTAAACTTGCTATTGTGAATGCTAATCCAAAAATATACAAAGGAAGAGATCCAAACAGTATTTTTGCTCCATCTAATTTTGAGAAAGGTATAAATGAAAATATTGCTACTAATTTTGCAATATCTGCTAATGTATTAAATGCATTTAAAGGAGTTAATATTATAGCTAGCAATAAACAAGTTAGTGGTCCAGCTAAATGAATTCTTGCTATTTCTAAGTCTGTTAAGTTTTTGAATTTTTTCCCAACTCTTTGAGCAGCAACTTCAGTTATTTCAGTATATGCTATTGTTGCGAATTTTATTATTCCATTTGAAAACAAAGATAATAGTACAGGTATAATGATTCCTGCTTTGAATGATTTTATTTTCAAGCCGAAGAACCAAAATTTTGAAAACTTTGCTCCTTTACTAAACCAATATTGATCCATAGTCCACATTTTGAATTTTAAGTTAGCTCCATGGAGTTTTGCCGCATTTTTGTTAGCAATTAGATATATTAAATATATTATGAAAGACAGTATGAAGGCTCTAAACCAGTTTACAATTCCTACAGATAGTGAGAATTCCCCATATCCCCATTTTGTAAAGGAGAATATAAATCCTAATACTACTGATGCTCCTATCAAAGAACCCATTTCTTTCTTTTCGAAGTAATTAGAAAATATCATCTGAAATTAGTTTTTCCACCTCTTTTTTATGTCCTGCCCCTATTATAGCAAGTATTTTCTTCTCTTTTTTATCTTTTCTTAATTTATTTAAGTTTTTTGCAATTATTTTATTTCTATCTTCGATTAATATCTTGTATATTCCAGGATATCTGGACTTAACTTTTTCCAATATAGTGTCTATAAACTCTTGATCTGGAACTTTTGTTAAATCTATTTTTCCCATTTGTTTTTTTGCGAATGGAATTCTAAATAAATCTAAAAATATTCTTAATTTTTCCTTGAATTTAACTCCACTTGTTAGTTTTTTCATAGTTATTCTTATATCTTGATCAATTAGGGCAACTTCTTTTTTATGTTCCCTGGATAATTTTATTCCTTCTTTCATTTCAGCTCCAGGTTTCATATTTACTTTTTGTCCTAGTTTGTTTTCTATCCAGCTACCAATTGTGTTAAGAATTACACCTTTTACTCCAAAATGTTTCAATTCTTTAGTAAAATTTCTATTCTGTTTCTTTGCAATTAAGCTTTGAAATCTCAAAATATCTAATTCTAAGGCTATAATGTCCGGATTAAACTGTTCAAATGATTTCCTTACTTCTTCTACACTTTGTTTAGCTATATGGGATGTCCCAACAACAAGAATTCTGTTTTCACTGGCCATGTGAAGGTTAAATTTATAAAGTTTAAAAGACTTCTCTTTTTATTATCTTGAAAGGGAGGTTCAAAATGTTAAAGACTAAAAAATTAAGTGATGTTTTCAGTATAGAAGTATTTACTGATTCTGGGGATTATTTTGGAGATATTGAAGAGTCTATTTTGGCTAATAATAAAATTTTTGGATGGAGAGTTAGAGCGACTAAGAGGTCCTACTTATCTAAAGTGTTAGGTGGAGCCAAGGGAGTTATTGTACCTCATCAATTGGTTAACTCTATTGGAGATGTAATGATTATTAGCAAAGCCGCTATTCCAAAGATGGACGAGGAAATGGAATAAAAAGATTTAAATAGTATAAACTTTATTTTTATTTCAGATGGCGTCAACTTTACAGAATACGATTCAGTTTTTGAGGGATTTCGGTTTTTTCGATGTAGTTATCCCTTTCTTATTATTCTTTGCTATAATTTTTGCTTTTTTAGAAAAAACAAAAGTTTTAGGTAAAGATAAATCTAATGTTAACTTGATAGTTGCTTTATCTGTTTCTTTGTTAGCTGTTGCCGCTAATAAAGTTGTTAGTTTAGTTTCGGATATTTTACCAAATATGATTTTAGTGTTGGTACTGCTAGTTATGTTTGTTATGATAACTGGAGTCTTTTTTAAAGAAGATAGTGGAGATTTTTATGAGGCTCATAAGGGATGGTTTAAGTTTTTTATGTTTGTTTTATTTATTTTAACACTAGCATTTATTTTGAACGCAATTCCTTCAGATGATGGAACTTGGTTAGATAAAATAGTAGATGGAGTGGCCGGAGGGTCTGGAGGAGAAGTATTTGGAGGCGTTATCTTTTTAATAATTATTGTCGGAGCAATTTATCTTATTAGCAGAGATAAAAAAGGTTCTGATGGTTAGCGTAAGGTAATGGAAAATTGGCCCTTGATATTTATGGATTCATTAGAAATATAGAATATTATGGTTTCTTTCAATATTTGGTTCCATTTTTAATTTCATTCTCCATTATTTTCGCTTTATTGGAGAAAACGCAGGTTTTTGGTCAGAATAAAAAGAATTTGAATATAGGATTAAGTTTATTATTATCTTTTTCCATATTGACAAATACTGAACTTTTAGATTTTATGAACGTCGCAATATCAAATATATCTTTAATGATAATTTTATTTGCGGTTGTTATGTTGTTATTTATGTTTGTTATGAAGATAGAAGACACTGCTATGAGAATAGTTGCAGTTGTTTTAGCAGTATTTGCAACTATTTGGGCGTTGGTCGAAGCTAAGTATTTTAGTCCATATGGAGATTTTACCGGAGCAATGTATACCTTTTTATATTATTTAGAACCCTTTATTGGTGTAATAATAATATTAGCAATAATCACATTTTTTGTATTTATTATTAAATACTCGGGAAAGAAGGAGAAGAAAGGATTTAGGATAGTTCAAGATTAAGATGGCAACGTTTTTGGATGTGGGAATATTGGAATATTTCGTTCCTTTGTTTAGTTTTATCTTTATTTTTTTAATCTTGTATGCTCTTTTACAAAAGACGAAAATTTTGGGTGGAAAATCGGCTATTGATTTTATTATTTCTTTAATGGTTACTTTGCTTGTTGTTTTGTCAAGTTCCGCCGTAGAACTAGCAAAGTTCATGAGCATATGGGGAGCAGTTGTAGCTGTTATTTTAGTATTTTTATTTATCATGGTTTCTTTTTGGGCAGGAGAAGGACATGCAGGTTTACCCAATGATATGGATATCAAATCAATTGTATTTTGGGTTTTCATTATTATTTTAGCTATTGGATTAACACAAGTTTTTGGACCGGTTTTGACCCCCTATGCCGAAGGGGCAGATCCTAATAGAACTATTTTAAGAACAGTGTTTCATCCAAGAATTGTTGGAGCTTTATTTCTATTAATAATTATTGCAAACTTAGCTAAATTACTGAAGTTTAAAGGTTAGAATTATTTCTTCTTTTTTCGAGTAGTTGTCTTTCTAGTTGATAGTTTTTCAGAAACTTCTTGTAAATCTTTTACACTCTTTGCTAATGGTGAGAGCACTTTTTCAAGCACTTTTTCAAGAGCTTTCATATCTGTTCCTATATCAACTATACCTTCAGAATATTCTGATAATTTTCCCACAAGAGCCTTTTGGAGATTTTCGAATTTTTCTTGTGTTCTTACTAATTCTTGTTTAACTCCTTCCAAATCAATATCAATTCTTTCTTTCCATACTTGAATATCTCCAACCCCTTTTACCAATTCATCCCATTTTTCTTTAATTATCGATTCTGCAATTTCTTCTATTGTATCGTAGTTTGCCCTTTCCATTGGTTCAGGTGCAAATCCTGAGGGGCTTGAGAAGTCTTGAGATTCTTGTTGAGTAGGTTGAGCTCCATAATCTGGCTCCTGGGTCATTCCAGGTTCAGGGGCTTGGCTAGGTTGACTAGGGGAAGGTGCGTTCATTAATCCCACAGGAATTTGATCCATTGGAGATCTCTGAATTCCTGCTGCTTGAGGGGTATCCATACCAGATAGTTTTCCTTTTACTGCAATATGATCCATTGCCTGGGAGATTTGATCGTGTTTATATCCTTCTTTTTGTAAACTTGCAATAATTTCTTGGTTTTGAAGTCCTTGTTGTTGCATTTCTTCTACTCTATCAGATGGAATTTCTTTATTTTTTTGACCTAGCATTTTTCAACCTCTTTTCGATTAATTCTTCTACTTCTTCTTTGGTTATAACGTTTAATGGATTCCACATATTAATATACTTTTCTAAAACTTTTAATTCTTCTTTCCTAGCTAATAATTTTAATTCTTTTACAATGCTTTTTAGGGTGTCTTTTAGTAAGTTCATAGAGTCTTTTATTTCTGTTATATCTTCTCCCATTGATTTTACATCAGAAGTCACTTTTTTATAATGATCAAGCATATTTTGATTTATTACAAGCATCCTTTCTCTAGTTAGATTGTATTTTCCTTCTAGAATCCTTATTCGAGTATTTAGCTCATTCACTAAAGCGAAAGGGTCTTGCATTTGTGTTTTGCCATCCATTTTAAAAATCAAAAGCGAAAGTATTTTAATTTATAAGATTAATTAAGGATATTGAGTAATAAAAGTTATGTTATTGAATAGGAGTAGTAATATGGTTTTTTCGAAGAGAGGTTTGAAACCTGGAGCATACGAAGTTTTGGAAGAGGGAGGTCAACAGATATTAAGAGTTAATTATCTTGGTGTTAGTTTTCCGCCTTCTATAGAACACAGTAAATTATGTATGAATGATATTGTTGATAAGTTAATAGAGGTACCTTCTGCCAATAGAATTATTTTATCTGCAGATAGAAATTACATGTATGATGAAGAACAAACTCAAATGTTAAGGGCAGTTGCAAATCTTTATGTTTTTTTAACTAGACAAAGAAAAGTTTTGAGTTCTCTACCAGGAGTTAATATTGAATACTTAAGTAGACATCCTACCAAATTAGCAAATATTCAATATGTTATTGGCAATTTATTGAAAAGTGACCCAATTGGAGCTTATGTTGAGTTGAAACGAATGATCAGAGAACAGAATATTAGAGCTAAAAAAATGAGAAGTGCGTTTGAAATTAAAGAAGAAACTAATTATCTAAAAGTACTTACCGAAATATTCGATTTAGTTGGAAAACTTAGGCTTATTTCTTTTGTTAAGAGAGATTTAGATGGTTATGTTTTGGATGATAGATCTATTTATACTAATGTGTTTAGACCAATAATAAGTCCTAATTTTATGTTAACTAGACTAATGGCACAAATTCCTGTTAATGCTTATGAGCTAGATAGTTATAATTTAGATGAAGAAACCAATATTTCTTTATATTCTTTGGAAGATGATGTTAAAAATTATTATCACATAATGCCTCCTGAGTTTAATTTAGATGATGATAAAATTGAGTTGTTAGATATGGCTCGAAATATTTTGGCAGAGCATAAACCAGAAGAAAAAGAATTTACAGATCCAGAAAGGATGAGAATGACTTTCTTTAATATTGGAAGAGATTTATTGATTGAAATTGCTCAACATAGAGGAATTAGATTAGATTTTGAAGAAGCAAATAACTTAGCAAAAATTTTAGTGAGATATACTGTCGGTTTTGGTCTACTTGAAGTTTTATTAAAAGATGATAAAATACAAGACATTGTTATTAATGGACCAATAGGCCAAACTCCGATTTTCATAGTGCATCAGGATTATGATGAATGTGTTACTAATATTGTTCCTAGCGCTATTGATGGAGAGTCGTGGGCAACTAGATTTAGATTAATTTCTGGAAGACCTTTAGATCAAGCTAATCCTGTTTTGGATACTGAATTAAATGTCCCTGAAGGAAGAGCGAGAGTTGCTATCATTGGAAATCCTTTGAACCCTGAAGGGTTAGGTTATGCTTTCAGGAGACATAGGGATAAACCATGGACCCTGCCTTTATTCATTAATAATAAGACAATAAATCCTTTAGGTGCTGGACTGCTAAGTTTTTTGATTGATGGTTCTAGAAGTGTTTTAGTTGGTGGAACCAGAAGTTCTGGAAAATCTTCTTTGCTTGGAGGTATGATGGTAGAGATTATGAGAAAATTTAGAATTATTACGGTGGAAGATACTTTAGAATTACCAGTTAAATCTTTGAGAGAGTTGAAATATAATATCCAACCTATGAAGGTTAGATCTGCTTTATCCGAAGGAGGGAATGAGTTGGCGGCAGATGAAGGTATAAGAACAAGTTTAAGATTAGGAGACAGTAGTTTAATAGTGGGTGAAGTAAGGAGCAAGGAAGCTTTGGCATTATATGAAGCAATGAGAGTTGGAGCCCTAGCTAATGTGGTTGCAGGTACTATCCATGGTGGAAGTGCTTATGCTATTTATGATAGGGTTGTTAATGATTTAGAAGTTCCTAGAACTAGTTTCAAAGCAACCGATATTATTGTTATTGTTAATCCTATTAAAACTCCAGATGGTTTGCATAAAATTAGGAGAGTTTTGAGTATAACTGAAGTTAGAAAACATTGGGAAGATGATCCTTTGAAAGAGGGAGCCTTTGTCGAGTTAATGAAATATAATGCGGAAACTGATCAATTAGAACCGACGGATAATTTAATAAATGGAGATTCTGAGATTATAAAAGATATAGCCGCGAGTGTTAAGGAATGGGCAGGCAACTGGGATGCGGTTTGGGACAATATTCAATTGAGATCAGATATTAAGAAGAAATTAGTTGAATACTCTGAGGAAGTAAAAAAGCCTGAATTGCTTGAAGCAAGTTTTGTTGTCCAGGCAAATGATGCATTTCATAGAATTTCGGATGCTGTGTTGGAAAAAGAGGGTGTATTAGATAGTAAGAAAATATTGTTTAGATGGAATGAATGGCTAAAAAAAGGGGCAATTAAATATGCAACGAATTCCTAAAGAAGAATTAGATAAATTAATTAAAAAGTATACTTCTAAACTAGAGAAAAATATATCAAGAGATGTTGAACAACCAAAAAGGAATTCTGAATTTTCTAGAGAATATCAAACTTTCAAGGGAGAAGTAATGTCTAAAGCCGGTACTAGATATGAAAAGATGGCCCAATTTGCTGGAAAAATTATTAATACTAAGCCCAATGATAAATTAATTCCAAAACTGGAGGAGAGTTTAGATGTTACCCATTTGAATTTGACTTTGAAAGATGTTTCTTCCTTTGCAATATTTTATCCTGTTTTGTTCGGTTTACTGTTTTTGATAATTTCAATTGTGGCCTTTGTTTTTAATGTATTGGGGGTATCTTTTTTGTTCGGTTTACTGTTTTTAGTTTCTTTAATGTTAATTCCTATGCTAAGTAAGATTCCTATTAGTATTGCTGATAGGTGGAGAGCCAAAGCAGGAAATCAGATTGTTTTATGTATATTATATGTCGTTATTTATATGAGACATACTTCGAACTTAGAAAATGCCATTAAATTTGCTTCCGATCATATTGGTGGACCAATTGCTTTGGATTTAAGAAAAGTCTTTTGGGATGTTGAGGTCGGAAAATATTCTACGATAAAAGAAAGTTTAGATCATTATTTAGTTTTATGGAGAGATAATAATTTAGCTTTTGTCAATTCATTTCATTTGATTGAGAGTAGTTTGTATGAACCTAGTGGCGAAAGAAGATTGAGTTTATTAGATAAATCCTTACAAATTATTTTAGATGGAGTTTATAATGGAATGCTGAGATATACTCATAATTTGAAGAACCCTATAACAATGTTACATATGTTGGGAGTTATTTTGCCAATTTTAGGGTTAGTTATATTTCCCCTATTAAGTGCGTTTATGGGGGGATACATTAAATGGTATCATTTGGCAATTTTGTATAATCTTTTGCTGCCCTTCCTCGTCTATAGCATTGGAACAAATATTTTATCTAAAAGACCTTCTGGTTACTCCGAAACATTATTGGGATTTGAAAGCAGAAAAGGAAAGTTGTTTTTCCCTGTTCTAATATTTATAGTACTTTTAATAATCGGAATTAGCCCTTTCTTAATTTATTATCTTAATTTGGTGCCCGACTTTGATTTTATGGGGATGCTATTTTTAGGATTCGAAGATAAAGGGGGAACGGTTTTTGGACCTTTTGGTATTGGTGCATTAATGTTGAGTTTTGCTATTCCATTGAGTTTAGCTTTAAGTACGGGAATTTATTATAAATCTAAAACTAAAAAATTATTGAAGTTAAGAGATAATACTAAAAAATTAGAGAAAGAATTTTCCTCCAGTTTATTCCAATTGGGTACTAGAATTGGAGATGGCATCCCTACAGAAAGTGCCTTTAAAGATGTGGCAGAAACTATGGCAGGATCTCCTACTGGGGGACTATTTACCAAGATAAATAATAATTTGAGAAAATTAGGCATGAGTTTGAGAGAGGCTATTTTTAATCCTGAAAGAGGGGCTCTTAGGGATTATCCAAGCCCCTTGGTGGAAAGTTCAATGGAAGTTTTAGTGGAAAGTTCAAAGAAAGGCCCTAGTGTTGTTTCTCAATCTTTAATTAGTATTTCAAGTTATGTTAATTCAGTTCATGCTGTGGGGGAAAGATTGAGAGATTTGTTATCTGATATATTATCTAGTATGAAAAGCCAAATCAGTTTTATGGCTCCAGTGATTTCTGGAATTGTTATTGGTATAGGGAGTATGATGGTTGGAGTTATTTCAAAATTAGATGATTTAATGCAGGGAGCATCTGCAGGAGAAGCAGCTACAACTTTAAATTTGGGTGCTCTTGAATTATTTGATAAATTTAGTACTATTCCTTCATATTTCTTTCAGGTCATAGTAGGAGTTTATGTTGTTCAGATTGTTTATATTTTAACTGTTTTGTCTAGCGGAATTGAACATGGTGCAGATAAATTGAATGAACAAAGTAATTTAGGTAAAAATTTAATTAGAAGCACTATTCTGTATACTATAGTTGCTTTGATTGTTGTGCTGTTATTTAACCAGTTGGCATCCTTTGTATTAGTAAATGCTTTAGGTTAATAAAAAACCTTATAAATTAGGTTTAGTATTTTGTATCTATGTTAAAAAGAGGAGTTATGGCAGGGTACTTTAGA
>CAZRTL010000008.1:0-41329 GCA_964603065.1 Candidatus Woesearchaeota archaeon | reverse complement strand
CCCAGGTCACAAGGCCCAGAACCTCGTATGCTTGACCGCTACACTACAGGGCTATGTAAAAAATAAATTACCTAAGATTTATAAACTTTAACATCTCAAGAATTTTTATGAATTTCATAAAAAAAATATTCGAAAACCAAATGGATGAAAAAGTTCATGCACAATTTACTAGATTTGGAAAAGGAACGTTCGAAGATAAAGCGTTGTTGGATATAAATGTCCAAGCAAAAAAAGTCAAAATAAAAACTTCTTCAGAATTTACAAATGAGTTAGTAGAATTTTTAGCAAATACAATAAATGAAAAAATTCAAGTAAAAGGAATAATTTTCTCAACAAGAAATCTAACAGAAGAATCAAGTATAGAATTTCAAGAAATAAAAAATGCTATGGGAGTAAAGAAACATATAATTAATCAAGAATTAACAAAAGAACAAATTTTAGAAGCAGTAGAAAAATTCCCACATGCCTCAATTAATTTATCTTTTAAAACAGACAAAGGAGAATTAAAAGTAAAAGAAAAAGCTCCAAAAGCTAAAAAAGGAGACAAAGCTCCAAAAGCAGATTATTGTGTTTTTACAACGGAAGACAGAGCTATTTTAGAAGACTATGCTTTTGATATAAAAGAACCATTCAAAAAGGCATTCATAAATCACACTTTCATAATTGAAGATATAATTATTCCAGAAGAATATAAGGACGATTTTGCCCAAGCTAGATTAAAAGGAGTAAGAAAAGGCAAAATAATAAGAAAAATAACAATAAATGAAGTAGAAACATCAAAAGAGACTAATTTTGAAGCCTAATATTTTATTGTAAAGTTCCGATAACCAACTAATTCCTTATTTTCAATCTTTATATCACTAACTTCAGAGCTTCCCGGATTGCTTTCGCAAAATTCAATAAAATTCTTTATTTTTTTCTCTGATCCTTCAATTCTTATCTCAACCTCTCCATTATCCATATTCTTTACATAACCTACCAAACCCAACTCCTTAGCCTTCCTTTCCGTATTAGATCTGAAAAAGACTCCCTGAACATTACCCTTAACAATAATATTAATTGATTTCATATTATTCTTTTATTATATTCTATTTAAATTATTTATTCTACTAAAATCAACATATAATAAACCAAAATCTTTATAAACACATTAATTTCCTCATTATTCTCCCTTACTGTAAGCAATCAGACGCTAATTCTAGTGAGATTGACGTACAAAAAGCTTATAAATAGTGTAAGTTCAACGAAAATACAAAATGCCAACAACACGTCAACCAAGATCAGGAAGTTTGCAATTCTGGCCTAGGGTCAGGTCTAAAAGGATCTACGCCAATGTTAAAAAATGGGCTAAAAAAGACAAGCCATTAGCATTCGCAGGTTATAAAGTTGGCATGACTCACGTCCTGAAAAATAATCCACAATCAAAAATTGCAAAGACAATTTCTATGCCGGTGACTATTATTGAATGTCCCCCGCTGAAACCTCTTTCTCTTCGATTTTACAAAAAAACTCCTTATGGTTCTCAACTTCTTTCTGAAATTCATTCAAAAAACCTCGATAAAACACTATCAAAAAAAATTACTCTTCCTAAAAAACAAAAAGATTCTGTTCCTGAAAATTATGATTATCTGAAATTAGTTGTATATACCCAACCGAAATTAACTGGAATTGGAAAAAAGAAACCAGAAATTTTTGAAATGGCTATACAAAATAATGTAGAAGAAGCTAAACAATTATTGGAAAAAGAACTAAAAGTTTCAGAATTATTTAAATCTGGACAGTATGTAGATTTACATGGGATCACAAAAGGGAAAGGATTCCAAGGTCCAGTAAAAAGATTCGGAATTGCATTAAAATCCCATAAATCCGAGAAAAAAAGAAGAGCCCCTGGAAATTTAGGACCATTTACACCTAGAAAAGTAAATTGGAGAGTTCCACAACACGGACAATTAGGTTTCTTCAAAAGAACTGAATATAACAAATTAATTTATTTGATAGATAATAATTTAGAAAAAATAAATCAAAAGGGGGGAGTAAAAGGTTATGGGAATATAAAAAATGAATACATTTTAATTAAAGGATCTGTTCCAGGGCCTAAAAAAAGATTAATACTTTTAACCGAAACCATAAGAAATAAGAAAGACACTCCTGCTCCAGAAGTTACATACATCAGTCAGGAGTCAAAACAATGAAATTAACAACTTATACAAACAAAGGAGAAAAAGGAAAAGAAGTAGCTTTACCTAAACATTTCTCAGAAGAAATAAGAGAGGATATAATCAAGAGAGCAGTTTTGGCAATACAAGCTAATAAAAGACAACCTTATGGATCATTTTTAAGAGCAGGAATGGATTATTCTGCAACATTATCGAGGAGAAGAAGAGATTATAGGGGGAGTTATGGTAAAGGGATTTCAAGAATCCCAAGAAAAGTTATGCTTAGAAGAGGTACACAGTTTATTTATACTGGAGCTTTCATTTCAGGAACTGTGGGAGGTAGAAGAGCACATCCTCCGAAGGCAATAAAAGTATGGCAACAAAAAATAAATAAAACTGAAAGAAGAAAAGCCATAAGATCTGCGATAGCAGCAACTCTCAACAAAGAACTAATTAAAGAAAGAGGACATAAATTTACAGATGCTCCCTTAATCGTAGAAAAATTAGAAGATATTCAAAAAACAAAAGATTTGAAACAACTGTTAACTAAGTTAGGTCTTGAAAAAGAATTAGAAAGAACATCCAAGAAAAGAATAAGATCTGGAAAGGGTAAGCTAAGGGGAAGAAAATACAAAACTCCTGTAGGACCTTTAATAATAATATCAAAAAATTCACCTATACTCAAGGCATCATCAAATTTATCTGGTTTTGATGTATGCACAGTAGATTCATTAAATGCTGAACTACTTGCACCTGGAACATATCCAGGTAGATTAACAATTTGGAGTTTAGACTCAATAAATAAACTAGAAAAAGATAATTTATATTACAAAAATAATGGATCCATACAAGATAATAAAAAATCCTCTAGCAACTGAAAAAGCTGTTAGACTAATGGAAGCAGAGAATAAGTTAGTCATGATAGTAAATAGGAAAGCAAATAAAGCACAAATAAAAAAAGCAGTTGAAGAGGCTTTCAAAGTAAAAGTAATTAAAGTTAATACTTTAATCGATGCAAGAGGAATTAAAAAGGCATACATCGCATTGTCAGCAGATACACCTGCTATAGATGTGGCAACTCAACTAGGACTAATGTAAAATGGGTAAGCGAATAATTTCACAGAGAAGGGGAAGAGGAACTTCCACCTACAGGGCACCTAGTCATAGATACTTCGGAAAAGTAAGTCATAGGGTTTATGATGAAATTGAAAAAACAGGAGTTTTACAAGGTACCATTAGAGATTTAATTAATTGCCCAGGACATTCAGCTCCTTTGGCAGCAGTAGAATACGATAATGGAGATAAAATATTAATGTTTGCTCCACAAGGAATCCATACGGGACAAATAATAAGTTCTGGAGCAAAATCAGAAATAAAAATAGGAAATACTATTCCTCTTAAAAATACACAAATAGGAACTTTAGTTAGTAATATAGAATCAAAATTGGGAGATGGAGGAAAGTTCTCTAGATCCGCAGGAGCATTCGGAAGAGTGATCGGAAAAACTGACAAAAAAATTACTATCGAGTTCTCCTCAAAAAAGCAAAAGAAATTTGATCCTGAATGTAGGGCCGTGATCGGAATATTAGCCGGTGCAGGGAGAAAAGATAAACCTATATTAAAGGCAGGAAAAATGTCTAAAATTAGAAAAGCTAGGAATAAACTTTATCCATTAACATCAGGAGTTGCTATGAATGCTGTAGACCATCCATTTGGTTCCGGAAGAGGAAGACATATGGGTAAACCAAGAACAGTTTCAAGACATGCTCCACCTGGAAGAAAAGTTGGTTCAATAGCTTCAAGAAAAACAGGTAAGAAGAAGTAAAAATGGCAAAACAATTCACATATAGAGGAAAAACTTTGGAAGAACTCCAAAAAATGTCGATAAAAGAATTTGCAGACTTAGTCCCGTCTAGACAAAGAAGATCTTTGCTTAGAGGAAATAATGATGCACAAAAAGCCTTGATGAAAAAGGTAGATAAAGCAGTTATCAAAGAATACAAAAAACAAATCAAAACTCATGTTAGAAATATAGTCATAATCCCCAAAATGGTAGGATTATTGGTTAAAGTTCATAACGGTAAAGAATTCAAAGAAGTTCTAATAACAGAAGAAATGGTTGGGCACTTCTTAGGAGAATTTTCCGTAACTAGACAATCAATTAAACATAGTGCACCAGGTATTGGAGCTACAAAATCCAGTGCACACCAATCTGTTAAATAAAAATGACTGAACAAAAACAAGTAAAGGAAAAAGTAGAAGAAAAAAAACAAGTTGAAGAAACAGAAGAACATTTTGCTACTGCGAAATCTCTTAATTTGCCAATTTCAACAAAACAATCCTATGAAATTGCAAATTTTTTGAGAAGAAAGAAATTAAGTAAGGCAAAAGAAATTTTACAACAAGTTTTGGACAAAAAAATAGCAGTTCCTTACAAAAGATACAATAGAGATACAGGACATAAACCAGGAATCGCATCTGGTAGATATCCAGAGAAAGCATCTCAATCTTTCCTTATGTTATTAAATTCAGTTGAAGCAAATGCAGATAATAAAGGTCTAGACACTGAGAACTTAATTATTTCAGAACTAAGATCAACCCAAGGTAATCAACAATGGCATTCAGGAAGATTAAGAAGAAGAAAAATGAAAAAAACTCATTTATATGTAAAAGTTGAGGAGTCAGAAAAATGATTGAAAAAGAAGTCATAAAGAAAAAGTTGAAAGAGTTCGAAGTAATGGAATACATAGAAAATGTTGTAGATAAACCTGGATATGGGTTTACTGAAATACAAAGAACTCCTCTAGGTGAAAAAGTCATAATTCATACCTCAAAACCTGGACTAATTGTAGGTAGAAAAGGAGTAAGCATAAGAGAATTAACTGAAGTATTGAAAACTAGATTCAATTTCGAAAATCCTCAAATAGAGGTTTCCGAGATAGATAATCCTAACCTTAGTCCTCATTCAATCGCCAAATATATTACCCATACATTTCAAAGATTTGGGCCCGCAAGATTCAAATTTTTAGGATATAAACTGTTGGGAGACATAATAAAAGCAGGAGCTATTGGAGCAGAAATAGTAATTAGTGGTAGAGGAGTGCCTTCTCAAAGATCAAAGACCTGGAGATTCTCAGCTGGTCACTTAAAAAAATCTGGAGATATATCAGAGAATCATATGAAGAGAGGATTTGCTACCGCTCAACTAAAATCTGGAGCAATTGGAGTCAAAGTAAGTATACTTACACCAGATGTAAAATTACCTGACTATATTGATGTATTTGAGAATGAAGTAAAAATAGAGGAAATAACAAATCAGTCTCCTCCAGAAGAAGTTATTGAAGAAGTAGAAGAAGAAATCGAAAAACAAGAGGAAACAGAACATCCAAAAGAAACTAAAAAGGAAAAAGAAGCAATTGTAGAGAAAGAAAAACAAGAGAAGAAAGAAGAAAAGAAAGAAAAGAAACCTATTAAGAAAAAAAGTAAGGAAGAAAAAGTTCCAACTGCAAAAGAATTGAAAGAAAAAAAGGAAACTAAAGATGGCAATAATAAGAAAAAATGAACTGATTCAAATGGATGAAAAATCCATGAGTGAAAAATTGAAAGAATTAAAGAAAGAATTAGTTAAAATTAATGCTCAAATTTCAATGGGTACTATGCCCGAAAATCCTGGCAAGATGAAAGAAATAAGAAAAACAATAGCCAGAATAAATACTATAAAAAAAATCAAGGAGGGTAAGAATCAAGTATGAGTGACATATGTCCCAAATGTGGGCTCCCAGAAGATCTTTGCATGTGTGAAACAATAGCTCTTGAAGCACAGAAGATCAAAGTCAAGTTAGTAACCCGGAAATATGGGAAGAAAGCAACTTTGGTCGATGGTATAACAGGAGATGTTAGTATAAAAGACATTGCAAAAAAACTTAAAGGCAAGTTTGCTTGCGGAGGAAGTCATACAAACGCCGCAATAGAATTGCAAGGGAATCACATGAAGCACATCAAAGAAGAACTCATTAAACTTGGGTTTAATGCAGATTCGATAGAAGTGCAATAAGGTAAAATGCAAAAAAGTTTCAAAGGAGAACTTATTGGTTCAACTGCCAAAATAATAAGTTCAAAAAACGAGACCCTCATAGGGCTCAGAGGAAAAATAACAGACGAAACAAAAAATACCATAACAATTCAAGGGAAAACAATACTCAAGTCACACATCACACTCGAGATTAATAATCAAGTCATTGAAGGAAAAAATATCAAGAAAAGACCCGAGGATAGGATAAAAAAATGAAAAAACAACAAAAAACAATCGGAATTGAAGTACCTTTGCCTAAAGAACAATGTGAAGACAAAAACTGTCCATTCCATGGCGGAATAAAAACTAGAGGTAGAGTATTCCAAGGAGAGGTTGTTTCAAAAGATACTCATAAATCAGCAGTAATAACTTGGAAAAGGCAACATTATATTCCAAAATATGAAAGATATGAAAAAAGATTATCAAAAATATCTGTTCATAATCCAAAATGTATTGATGCTCAAGTAGGAGATGTTGTAAAAGTTATGGAAACAAGACCAATGTCCAAAACAAAACACTTTGTAATAGTACAAAAATTGAAAGATGAAACAAATAACAGCTAAAATCCCAAAAACAATAGTAAGAGGCTCAGTTATAGAAGCTTGTGATAATTCGGGGGCCAAGAAAACTTACTTAATCTCTGTGAAAAGATCCAAAACAAGAAAAGGAAGATATCCTACTGCTGGAATTGGAGATATGATTATGATATCTGTGATAAAAGGAACCCCAGGTATTAGAAAACAAGTTCTTCCTGCAGTCATAGTAAGACAAAGAAAAGAATTTAGAAGGCCAGATGGAACAAGAGTTAAATTTGAGGATAATGCAGTCGTTGTATGTAAAGATGAAAAAGGAAATCCTAAGGGAACAATCATCAAAGGACCAATTGCAAAAGAAGTTTCAGAAAGATGGCCAGCAATAGGCAAACTAGCAAAAATTATGGTATAAAAATGAAATCAATATTTTCACTAAACTGGAAAAGTAGTAAGCAACCAAGAAAGCAACGTAAGTATAGATATAATGCTCCTTTACATATTAAAAAGAAATTTATGTCATCACAATTATCAAAAGAATTAAAAACTAAATACGGGAAGAAAAATATCCCTGTTGTCAAGGGAGATACTGTCAAGGTAATGAGAGGACAATTCAAGGGAAAAATTGGTAAAGTGTCAAAAGTAAGTTACCAAAAAGTCAAAGTTTATGTAGAAGGAGTAGAATTGATTAAAAAAGATGGAAATAAAGTTCCATATCCAATTCACCCATCAAACATTATGATTAACTTGCTAAAATTAGATGATAAAAAAAGAATAGCATCATTGGAGAGGAAATAACATGGGAAAACTTCACTTAAAAAGAATAAATGCGCCAAAAACATGGCCCATAGAAAGGAAATTGAGTAAATGGGTATCTAGACCAAAACCAGGATCTCAAGCAATGCATAGAACATTATCTCTTAATACAATCATAAAAGAGATTCTAAAAATCACAAATACCTCAAAAGAAGTTAGAGTAATATTAAATAAAGGACTTGTAAAAGTAGATGGCAAAATAAGGAAAGATCAAAATTTCCCAGTTTCTGTCTTAGATGTAATCTCTATCTTAGAGGATAATTACAGATTATTGATTAATACAAAAGGAAAATTATACTTACATCCAACAAAGAAGGCCGATGCAGCAATTAAACCAAAGAAAATCATCGGAAAAAAAGTTTTAAGAGGAAATAAGTTACAGGTAAATCTGATTGATGGAAATAATATTTTATCTAAAGATAATAAACTAAAGGTTTCAGACACGATTGTCTATGAAAATAGTAAAGAAAAAGACAATCTGAAATTTGAAAAAGGAGCATTTGTTTATCTAATTGAAGGAAAACAAGTTGGACAAGTAGGAGTAATAAAAGAAGTACAACCTAGAAAAGGAATCCAACCCTCCAAAATTTTATTCCAAATAGGAAAACAAGATTTTTCCACCCTAAAAGATTATGCAATAGTTGTTGGAAAAACAAAACCAGTTATTGAGATTCCAAATGAATAAGATGAAAGAAATCAGGATAGAGAAAATCACCCTTAATGTAGGAGTAGGAGAAGCTGGAGATAAATTAGAAAAAGCTTCTTTGTTATTAGAAAAATTGACGGGAGTCAAACCTACTTTAACAAAATCCGAGAAGAGAATTCCTAGTTGGGGAGTCCGTCCAGGTTTAACAATTGGAACTAAACTAACAATAAGAGGCAAAAAATCAGAAGAGTTACTAAAAGATTTATTGGCATCAAAAGAAAATAAACTTAGTGAGAAAAACTTTGATAATCAAGGAAATTTTTCATTTGGAGTTCCAGAGTATATAGAAATTCCTGGCATAGAATACATCCCGGAAGTAGGAATTATAGGTTTAGAGGTAGCAGTTACTCTCAAAAGACCAGGATTCAGAATTAAAAATAGAAAATACCAAAAAAGAAAAGTTCCTGCGAGGCACAGAATAACAAAAGAAGAAGCAATAGATTTCACAAAACAAAATTATAATATCCGCTTAATTGAGGAGGAGAAAGAATGACTACTAGTCACCATACTAAAGCTTTCACACAACTGGATAATAAACCAGTTAAGAAAGCTAAGTACTTAAAACACAATAAGCCAAAAGAAAGGTCCTGTGGAGTTGCGCTAAAGAAATGTAGAAGATGCGGCAGAAATAGGGGACACATACAAAAGTACGGTCTAGATTTGTGCAGACAGTGTTTTAGGGAGACAGCAAAAAAATTAGGATTTAAAAAATATATTTGAGGTATCAAAAAAATGTCACTAAACGATCCATTGGCAAACGCGCTTTCACACATAAAAAATTGTGAAAATGTAGCGAAGAGAACATGTATAATTAGGAATTCATCTAGTCTAATAAAAGAAGTTCTAGATATTCTGAAAAATAAAGGTTTCATTATTGAATATAAAGAAACAAAGACTCCAAAAGGAAACTTCATAGAAGTGGAACTTAAAGGGGCAATAAATAATTGTGGTGCAATAAAACCTAGATTTTCTGTAACTCTAGGAAATTATGAAAAATTCGAGAAGAGATATCTTCCAGCTAAGGATTTTGGAATAATTATTGTTTCCACAAACAAAGGGTTGATGATTCACAATCAAGCAACTGAGAAAAATTTAGGAGGAAGACTGATAGCTTACTGTTACTAAGATGGCAAAATTAAACATTTCGGATAAATTAGAAGTTCCCGAAGGAGTAACTGTTACACTAGAAGCACCTCTAGTTAAAGTTGTTGGGCCAGAAGGAACTCTGGAAAGAAGAATGAGCCATCCTATGATTAAAATTACATTGAATGATAAAGAAATAAATTTAGAATTGAAAAAAGGAACTAAAAGAGAAAAAATGATGTTAAAAACTTTCAAAGCCCATTTAAGAAATATGATGAAAGGTGCAACTGAAAAATATGTTTACAAATTAAAAATATGTTCTGGCCACTTCCCTATGAATGTATCAAAAGAAGGAAATAAGCTCATAGTTAAAAACTTTTTAGGAGAGAAAGTTCCAAGAACAGCCAAAATTATGGAAGAAGTTGAAGTAGAATTAAATGGAAATGATATAACTGTTACTGGCCACAATAAAGAAAAAACCGGCCAGACTGCAGCAAATATAGAAAAATCAACAAGATTAACAAATAAAGATAGAAGAAGATTTCAAGATGGAATATTTATGACTCATAAAGCAGGAGCAAACATATGAATGAAGCACTAGAAAAAAGGAATATGCAAAAGAAGAAGAAACCTACATTTGCTAGACAGGATTCCAATAAATATAACTTCAATAACAAATGGAGAAAACCTAGAGGCTTACACAATAAGAGAAGATTAAGTAAAAAAGGTCACCAAAAAAATCCTTCAACAGGATTCGGATCTCCTAAAGAAGTCAAATATTTGAACAAAGATGGACTTAATAGGGTAATTATAACAAACCCAAGCGATTTACAAAAAGTAGACAAAGAAAAAGATATTTTAGTAATATCTTCAAAACTAGGAATGAGAAAAAAATTATTATTATTAGAAGAAATACAAAAAATTGGTATTAAAGTTGAAAATGTAAAAAATGTTGAAACTTATATTAATGAAAAGAAATCAGAGTTTGAAGAAAAAAAGAAACAAAAACAAAAGAAAATAACTGAAAAAGAAAAATCAAAGAAAGAATCTTTGAAAAAAGCCAAAGAAAAAGAAGAAAAGAAAGAAGAAGGCGAAGATAAACAAAAGGAAGTTAAAGAAGAGGTTATGTCGGGTAAACAAACTTCAAAGAAAACAAAGGAATTAGCACCAAAAAAAGATACTACTCAAGCAAAATCTAGCCATATGGCATCTAGTGTGCCAGGAACAAAACAATGAAACTTAAAAGCCAAAAAAGGATTGCAGCAAGATTACTTAAAGTAGGTAAGACTAGTGTTAGATTTAATCCAGAAAGACTGGCAGATATAAAAGAAGCAATCACAAAATTAGATATGAGAGCCCTAATTAACGATGATGCAGTCATTGCTAAACCTACAGGTTCACAATCTAAAGGCAGATTAAGAAAAAGATTAATTCAAAAGAGAAAAGGAAGGCAACAAGGATTAGGAAAAAGGAAAGGTAGAAAGACTGCAAGATTATCAAAAAAAGAAGAGTGGATGAATAAAGTTAGGGTACAAAGGAAATTCATAAGAGAAATGAAAGATAAAAATTTAATTTCAGTAAAAACATATAGAGGATTATATGGAAAAATTAAGGGGAATTATTTTAGAAGTAGAAATCACATAAAATTATACTTAAATGAAAATAAACTATTTGAAAATGTCAAAAAATAAAACATTCACGGTTCCTTTCAAAAGGAAAAGAAAAAGTAGAACAGATTATAGTAAGAGATTAAGGTATCTTAAATCTGAAAAAATAAGAATAGTCATAAGATCTTCGAACAATAACTTAGTTATCCAAGGAATTGATTTTAAAGAAGAAGGAGATAAGATACTAGGTTTCGCCAAATCAACAGATCTTAAAAAAATGGGATGGAAATACAATTTAGGAAATGTTCCTTCCGCCTATTTAATTGGATTATATTTCGGAACCCGATACGGAGATAAAATTAAAGAAGCAATTATAGATTTAGGGTTAAAACCCATAAAGAAAGGAGATAGGTTATCCGCAGCTATAAAAGGAATAGTAGATTCGGGAATAAAAATCCCTCATTCAGATTCTATATTCCCCGACGAGAAAAAAATTAATGGATCAACTATATCGGAATATGCTAAATCATTATCATCAAACAAAGAAGTTTATGAAAAGCAATTTTCAAAATATTTAAAAGAAGGAGTAAAACCTGAAAATATTTCAGAAGAATTTGAAAAAACAAAAAAAATAATACTAGGTAAAAAATGGCAAGAGACGAAATGAGAAAAAAGGAAACAGCAGAATCCCGAAGGGAAGCTATTTTAGAAAAATGGGTACCTAAAACCGAATTGGGTAAAAAAGTCAAGGCTGGAGAAATTAAAAATATAGATCAGGTTCTAGGTTCTGGAAATAAAATATTAGAATCACAAATAGTTGATACACTTTTACCTACATTAGAATATGATTTAATTACAATTGGACAATCTAAGGGTAAGTTTGGTGGAGGAAAAAGAAGTATTTGGAAACAAACCCAGAAAAAAACAAAAGAAGGAAATAAACCTAAATTTGCAACTGTCGCAGTAATTGGAAATAAAGATGGTTACGTGGGTCTTGGTTACGGGAAAGCAAAGGAAACCGTTCCAGCAAGAGAAAAAGCAATAAGAAATGCTAAGTTGAACATCATGAAAGTAAGAAGAGGTTGCGGATCATGGGCATGTGGTTGCGGAGAAACTCACTCTATACCTATTAAGGTTTCGGGAAAATGTAGTAGTGTCCAAGTAGATTTAATTCCTGCTCCAAAAGGAACAAACTTGACAGTCCAAAAAGAATTGAAAAAAATATTAGGACTAGCAGGATTTAAAGATATATATTCCAAAACAAAGGGCCAGACTGGCACAGCATTAAATTTGGTTAAAGCATGTGTGAAGGCTCTTAATCAATTAAATTCAATGAAAATTAACGAAGAGTTTGTAAAAAAATCAGGATTAAAGGAAGGAAGACTGAATGAATAAAATTATTATTGTTAGGATATCTGGAAAACAAGGATTGACAGAGCAAATTAAATCCACATTTAAACTATTAAGGTTATATAAAAAATATAATTGCGTTGTCGTCCCAAATAGTCCACAATATATAGGTATGATAAAAAAAGTAAAAGATTTCATAACGTGGGGAGAGGTTGATGAAAAAACTCTAAAACAATTATTGGAGAAAAGGGGGAGACTTCCAAACAATATACAATTAACAGAAGAATATACTAAAGAAAAAACCAAATTATCGATCAATGATTTTACAAAAGAAGTTTTCCAAGGAAAAAAAGAACTAAAAGATATTCCTGGATTAAAACTATCCTTTAGATTACATCCCCCAAAAGGAGGATTTGAAAGAAAAGGAACTAAACAACCTTATTCAACCGGAGGAGTTTTGGGTTATAGAAAAGAAAAAATAAATGAATTAATCCAAAAAATGATTTAAAATGCCAATAAATAAAAGAAAAAAATCAGGCAGGTTTCGAGCAAAAACCACACATGGTTACGGATCTATGAAAAAAAACAGGGGAGCAGGTAATCGTGGAGGTAGAGGTATGGCTGGAACTGGGAAAAGGGCAGATCAAAAAAAGCCAACCATCTTAAAAAAATATGGTCCAAGTTATTTCGGAAAGCACGGTTTTAACAGGCCCCAATATACAGTTAAAAAACTAAAAGTAATAAATTTAAACTATATAGATGAACATGCAGAAAAGAAAGGTTCTGAATATATTTTTGATGCTTCAAAATATGATAAAGTTCTAGCAACAGGTAAATTAACAAAAAAAATTAAAATTACTTCAAAATCATTTTCACAATCAGCTTTAGAAAAAATCAAGGCGACCGGTGGAGAAGCAATAACATGTTAGAGAGATTCTTAAATAACCTACCAGAGGTTAAAGGTCCAACTAAGAAAAAATTAAGTTTTAAAGAAAAACTAAAGTGGACTTTAATAATATTAATCTCATTTTTCGTGTTGTCGATGATTCCTCTTTTCGGATTGGGACAGAATGCTTTGGCACAATTCGAACAGTTGTCTATTATTTTAGGAGCTAATTTTGGATCTATTATGTCCTTGGGTATCGGGCCTATCGTAACAGCATCTATTGTTCTACAATTGTTGACAGGTTCAGGAATATTAAAAATAGATATGACTACTCCGGACGGAAAAAAATATTTCCAAGGTTTACAGAAATTATTAGCAATATTTTTCATTATTTTTGAAGCCATTATTTACGTTTTTATGGGAGGATTAGCTCCAGCAGTTGGATTAATACCTTCAACTTATTTCACTATGCAATTAGTGTTAGTATTTCAACTATTCCTAGGCGGAATGCTCGTGTTATTTATGGATGAAGTCATAAGTAAATGGGGATTTGGCTCAGGAATATCATTATTCATTGCAGCAGGAGTATCTCAGCAAATATTTATAAGAGCATTTTCTCCATTAACCCAGGGAGGGCAATTTGCTTTCGGATCTGGGCTGCCGCCAATTGGAGCAGTTTGGGTTTTCTTTAAATCTTTGTTAAATGCAGATATTACGGGGGCAGCAGTTCCTTTCTTTGCAATATTTTTTACAATAGGAGTTTTTGCACTTTCAGTATATGCTCAAGCTATGAAAGTAGATATCCCTCTATCTTTTGGTAGAGTAAGGGGCCACGGAATTAGGTGGCCTTTGAAGTTCATGTATACATCTAACATCCCAGTTATATTGGTCGCAGCTTTAATAGCAAATGTGCAGTTGTGGGCAAGATTACTACAAAATAGAGTTGCAGAAACTGGAGTTATGTCCTGGATTTCCCAACATATATTGGGGCAGTTTTCAGGAAATATCCCAATATCCGGATTAGTATTTTGGACTCACTCTCCAAATATAGTTGGAAATTTTATAAACTGGTTTAGTGGATCTCCTTTTAATTCAATAGAGTTACTTCAGGGATTAACTTATACTATATTTATGATGGCAGGAGCCGTATTATTCTCTATATTTTGGGTACAAACCGCTGGAATGGATGCCAAATCTCAAGCGAAACAAATAATGGCATCAGGTTTACATATTCCGGGTTTTAGAAGAGATGAAAGAGTTTTAGAACAAATTTTAAAAAGATATATAATGCCTCTAACAATTATGGGAGGATTAGCCGTAGGATTGCTAGCAGCACTTGCAGATTTATCTGGAGCTTTATCCAGGGGAACAGGTATATTGCTAACGGTTATGATAATTCACAGATTATATGAAGAAGTTGCAGAACAACACATGATGGATATGAATCCAGCATTGAGAAAAATGATGGGAGGACAATAGATTTAAAAATACAATAAATTTAGATAAATAACATGGTTTTAGATTCATTTTTCAATTCACTTTTTGGTTGGGCAATAGAAATGTCCCCTCTAACAGGAATAATCGTAATTACTTTTGCTATGACCCTAGTAGCAACACTTATTCATAAATTAATGACAGATCAAAAACTTCTCAAAAATATAAAAGAAGAGATGAAACAAATTAGAAAGGACATAAAACAAGCATCTCAAGATCCTGCAAAAATGGCAGAATTGAATAAATTATCTATGGAGAAATCCATGAAACAAATGAAGAGCACAATGAAACCAATATTAGTTACAATGGTGGTTTTCTTTATATTATTCAGCTGGTTGAGAACGACTTATGATCCGTTACCGATAAATTTTTTAGGAATTCACAGTTGGTTATGGACATATGTTATATTGTCATTCATATTTAGTTTGATACTAAGAAAAATATTGAGGGTACATTAAAAATGGTACAAGGAAAAGAAAAATCGAGATCCAAAAGGAGAGTTTTTGTAAAAACCCCTGGAGGAAAAATAAAAAAACATCATAGAGTTAGGAAACCGTCACAAATAACCTGTGCAGAATGTGGTAAAAAATTAGCAGGAATACCAAAGTTGATTCCTTCAAAATTTAGAACTTTACCTAAGACAAAAAAAAGAGCTTCAAGACCTTACTCAAATTTGTGTAGTGGTTGCATGAGGAAAAAATTATTGTCAAAAATATAACTCCTATAATTGAGATGAAACTTTTTTGGCGACAAGAAAAAAGATTAACTTTGGAGGTTATGAAAAAATGTTTGAAATAGGAAGAGTTTGTGTAAAAATAGCAGGACGAGATGCTGGAAATACAGCAATAGTTGTGGATATTATCGATGATAAATTTGTTTTAATAGACGGTAACGTAAGAAGAAGAAAATGTAATACGGCCCATCTAGAACCACTAGAGGATACAATAAAAATAAAGAAGGGCGCATCAACAGCAGATGTAAAAAAAGCTATGACTCTAGAAAAAATTAAAGTAATCGAAAAGAAAAAAGTCAAAAGATCTACAAAAAAGAAAAAAACCGAAGAAAAAAAGTCTACTAAGAAAAATGGAAAATAAAGAAGATACAGCGAAAATGTTGGAGTATCAGTTGCTTAGTCAGCAGTTTGGTCAGTTACAACAACAACTCCAAACATTAGATCAACAATTTGAAGAACTAGAGGGTTTAAGTTTAGATTTGAAATCTTTAAAAAATCAAAAAGATGCAGAAACTTTTAGCTCCCTTGGCGGAGGAATTTTTGTAGAAACCGAAATAAAAGAATCAGATTCAGTATTGTTGAGTGTAGGATCCAATGTTTTAGTAAAGAAGAACAAAGAAGAAGCAATAAAAATTATTGAAAAACAAAAAGATGAACTCCAAAAAATTAGAGTTCAGATAGAGACAGAAGTAAATAAGCTAAATCTTCATTTATCTTCTCTAAAATAATAACCATTTTAAATTAACTTAATTTCTCTTTTTTATGCATCCTTTAGAGTATTATGCCAGAAAAGATATTCAAAGAGCCCTTGTAGAATCTGCTCCGAATAGAGAAGTAGCTGTGAGTTTTGGAGATAAAGGCTTTGGAAAGAGACCAGATACTTTAAATTATGAATCTGATGTCCTTGAATTAGCCAAACAAGGAGCAACCTCTTTTCATATTTCTGAAGAACACTGGCAAAATCCCAGACTTTTAACTCCAGGAATGACTAAAAAACAACTAGATGATTTAAGAACAGGGTGGGATTTTATTTTAGATATAGATTCTCCAAACTTGGAACATTCTAAAATAATTGCTTTTTATCTAATCCAGGCATTGAAATTCCATAATATTCAAAATATTTCAATAAAATACTCTGGAAACAAAGGATTTCATATTGGAATTCCATTTAGTTCCTTCCCTAAAGAATTTAATGAAGAAAAAACAAAGGCCATATTTCCCGATTTGCCCAGAGTAGTGGCCGAATATCTAACTGATATGATAAAAGAACATCTGTCTGAAAAGATCAAAGATGCAGATATAGATGAAATTCTCCAGGTAGATACAGTTTTAATTTCCCCTAGACACCTTTATAGGGCTCCTTATTCATTACATGAAAAATCTGGATTAGCTTCAATTCCCATAGATCCAGAAACAGTTTTAGATTTTGATAAAAATGAAGCTCTACCTGAGAAGGTTGTTCCTTCAATTAAATTTTTAGATAAATCTTCAGAAAATGACGCTTTACAATTATTCAAAGGGGCCCATGAATGGAGCAGTGAAATAAACGTTAGAAAAAAATCATTAGAAAAGGAACAAGAGGTAAAATTTGTAAGAGAATATGATGACATTTCTGAAAAAATTCCTGAAGAATTTTTCCCAGAAGAAATAAAATTAGGGCTAAAAGGGATAAAAGATGGAAAAAAGAGATTTTTATTTATTCTAATTAACTTCTTGAAATGTGTTGGTTGGCCACATGAAGATATTAATAAAAAAATAAAAGAATGGAACCAACTTAATCCAGAACCACTAAAAGAAGGATACATTATCTCTCAATTAATGTGGCATAAAAGACAAAAAGAAAAAATATTACCTCCAAACTACTCAAATAATTCATATTATAGAGATCTTGGACTGAACCCTGCCGAAAATGTAGCTAGAAAGTTCAAAAATCCAGTTACTTATACCTCAAAAATGTTTAGAATGAAACATAAAAAGAAGAAATAATAACATTTATAAATGCCCCAAAATAAACCAATCCTATGGGAAAAGTAAAAACTACACAAATTAAAAGAACTAGTAATAAAATACTTAGGAATAATCCTGATAAGTTTACAAAGAACTTCGAAAAAAACAAAAAATTACTTCCCGAAACGGCAGAAATTAGATCTAAGAAGCTTAGAAATGTAATTGCAGGGTATATAACTAGACTAGTGAAGAAAGAATTATAATCTTACACCAGTAAGAAAAACAACTGGAGGCGCTTAAAATGGCAGAAACAAAGGATGACCATACAGTTTTAGTTGGAGGCAAGCCCTTTATGAATTATGTAACAGGAGTTGTCATGCAATTTACAACACAGAATGCAGCAGAAGTAGTGATAAAAGCAAGAGGAAAATTTATTTCTAGAGCAGTAGATATTGCAGAGGTAGCAACAAAAAGATTTCTAGAAAATTCAATAGCAACAAAAGAAATCAAAATAGACTCTGAAGAGTTTGAAAACAAAGAAGGAAAACAAGTCAGAGTATCAACAATCGAAATTTCTCTTGGAAAGAATTAATTTCTTTTCTTTTTCTTATAAAAACATTTAAAAACTAATATTTCTAAAATTAATTTAAAAGAGGCAATTAAATGAACTTATCCCCATTAATAGAATTGTTACATGGAAATATAGTTATGGAGATAGCAGTTGTAGTAATACTAGCAACAGTTCTATCGTTTATTATTAGATTATTCAAACAACCTTTAATTCCTGCCTACATTATTGCAGGTTTACTTCTCGGTCCAGTCGGTTTTGGACTAATAAAAGATCCTCTAGCAGTAAGAACATTGTCCGAATTGGGAATATCCTTCTTATTATTCGTTGTAGGTTTAGAAATTAATTTATCAAAACTAAAAACGGTAGGCTCCGCAGCTATTCTTGGAGGATTATTACAAATTGTTGGAGTATACTTTTTAGGATTCTATGCAGCTTTAGCAATGGGTATTGGACAATTTGAAGCAATAATAGTAGGGCTTGTTTTAACATTTTCTAGTACAATGATAGTAATTAAATTATTATCCGATTCTGAACAGATGGACACATTGCACGGAAGATTAGTTTTAGGAATCCTATTAATACAAGATATTGCAGTGTTTATAGCAATTCCACTATTAGCTACATTAAATGACTTCTCGTTATCTTTGGTCTTCATAGTCTTACTAAAGGCTCTTGGTTTAGTCTTTGTAGCTTTCTTACTCGGAAAGTATATTTTTCCAGGATTATTTAATTTCGCAGCCAAATCTCAGGAATTATTATTTATGTCCTCGATTACTGTTTTGTTTTTATTTACAATACTTGCACATTTACTAGATTTCTCAATTGTAATAGGTGCCTTCGTAGCAGGAGTTTCTTTAGCAAATTTACCATACCATCATGATATCAAAGGAAAAGTTAACCCATTAAAAAGTTTCTTCGCGACCCTGTTCTTTGTTTCATTGGGTATGCAACTAACTCTAGTTCCTATAGATTTTTTCAAAAAAATATTAATTTTCTTTTTAATAGTAGTATTTGCAAAACCAATAATACTCTATTTAATAACAACCTTTTTTGGTTATGAAAGAAGAACATCCTTCCTAACTGGATTAAGTCTAGGTCAGATTTCAGAATTCTCCCTAATAATAGTTACTTTGCCTTTTGTATTCAATTTAATATCTGGAGAGTTATTTTCTTCAATAATTTTTCTCGCAATAATAACAATGGTACTAACATCATATATTTTAGAATTCCAAAATGGAATATACCAAATGTTCACTCCTTTACTTAAATTAATTGAGAAATTAATACCTATTAAAACTAAAGACGAGTTAGAATATAAACCTAGGGGAAAAGGCATTGATACAATTCTAATTGGAACCCATAGGATGGGAGGAATCTTCTTAAACTCTTTAACCAAATACAAAAAGAAAGCTCTAGTAATTGATAACAACCCCGAAATAATTAAGAACTTAATAAACAGAAAAATTCCATGTGTGTATGGAGATGTAAGAAATAAAGAAGTTCTAGATACAATAAAATTCAAAAACATTAGAACAATAATTTCAACAGTCCCTCATCCCGAAGAAAACTTATTCCTAATTGATTATGCAAAATCCAAAAATCCAAAAATCCATGTTTTTGTTACAGCTAATCACTTTCACAGTGCAAGAAAAATGTATAAATATGGAGCGGATTATGTAATTTTGCCCCATTTACTAACTGGAGAAAAAGTGTCTCTAATTATTAAAAGGGCATTTCATGATAGAAAATACTTGAAAGGTTTGACAAAAAAACATCTAAAACTCTTAGGATTGGATGAAAGTTTAATTAATAAGTTTTAATTCTTTTATAATCTTTTCATTTTCTTCATAGGGTAAATTATATTTCTTACCTAGCTCAACTACATAACCATTAAAAAAATCTATTTCCGTTTTTTTACCAGAATTACAATCTTGGTGGGTAGAAGAATAATGGTCCACTTTAGACCAATGTTTGTACATATTTTTTCTTAATTTTTCAGGATTGTCTAAATTATATTCTTTTTTTAAAATATTATAAGTTTCATAGAATAATTTGTCTACTCTATTTTTTGTAGATTTATTGGAAAATAAATTCTTCAATGATTTGTTCTTTATGGCGCATAGGGCATTCAAGCAGCAATTTACTATCGTTTTTTCAGCCCTAATATTTTTTATATTTGAGTCGGCCTTACATTTTATTTTAGATTTGGAAAGAATTTTGCACACCATTTTTCCTTCCTTGGAATCATCTATTTTCCAGCCAACTTTTGTTGGGTTAACAAATATTTCGCCCCCATCTAATCTATAACCTCCAAAAACAGAGATAGTCAGAATTTCAGTATTCTTGAACAATTTCTTATATTTTTCATTATCCACCAAACCATTTTGAATACCAACCAAAATTGGAGATTTTATTTCATTTTCTTTTATTTTTTTGATAACCTTGGGATAATCATAGAGTTTTGTCACAACAAAAATTAAATCATATTTTTTTCTTTTGGGAAGTTCAAATAATTTATTTGGAAGAACATAATTTTTATTCTTTATCTTGACACTATCATTTAATTCTTCAAGCTTTTTTCTACCCACTAAGTCCACATTAAACCCTTTTTTATGCAACATAACTCCAAGATAGACTCCTATAGAACCTGCACCAATGATAAGAATGTCCACCATATTATTCTTCTAAATAAAATCCATATAAAAATCTTTTTATTTGAAATGGCGCCACCCGGATTTGAACCGGGGATCTTCGCCGCATGAGAGCGACGCATTAGCCAGACTATGCTATGGCGCCATAACAAAAAGAACCAAATTTTGTTTTAAAAAGTTTGTGGTTGGAGAATTTATGATTTAATATTACTAATAAGTGGTTACAAAATAGAAAACTTTATAAATGGATGCCCTACAAAAAAATAGTAAAAATGGCAGAAAACATACAAGAATTAAAAGAAAAAATAAGAAACTTAGAAAGAGAACTGTCAAATTTTCAAACATCGGCCTCCGGTATAAATGCTAATCCTGGAGATATTCCAGAACTTGAAGGCATTGATATTGCTGGTTGTGTTCTACCTTTAAATGGGTTAGTCGGGGGAGACCATATTTTATATGCAGATTTTAAAAAAAGATATCATTTGGATACATTAATAGACCAAACTCGTGCAAAAACAAAAAAATCCAAACTTGAAGCACTAAAAAATAAAGCAGGAGTGTTACTTTCAGATGTGTCGGGGCACGATATTACTGATGCTGCACTTAGTGGAAGATTACACGATGCATTTTTTATGGGAGTTCTATACGAGCTTGAAATGTATGGAGAGGTTACTTCAAGACTATTCGAAAAGCTTAACACTAGATTTCATAACTCATCAACACTCCCTTCAAATTTCAGAAAATATATGACAATGATTTATGGAGAGATAACTGATGAAGGAACATTTAGATTTATTTCTGCTGCCCATCCAAATCCAGTAATTTTTTCAAGTGAATTTGACAGAATAGGGGAGTTAGATGAGGATAACCTAAACGGGTCTTATCCATTAGGAGTATTTCCTTCTGGAGAAAGTACAGGAGAGACTCAAAGAGGCAATCCAGTAAAAGTTAAGGGAAATTATTTTGTCAACCAAATAAAATTAGAAAGTCCAGGGGATATAATCTTATTACATTCAGATGGATTATCTGATCACAATAAGAAGGGAGATCTCTATTTTCCAAACGGTTTAGAAGATACGTTAAGGGAAACAAAACATCTTCCAGCAGAAGAAATTGTAGATGCAATAGGTAGGAGAGTAATTGAATTTGCGGATCCTGCAGATGATATAAGTTATATAGTAATAAAAAAAGTTTAATTTAATTCTTTTTTGAGTTTTTCTAGAAATTCTTTATTCTGTTCACTCGTAATATTATGTTTCCTTATCCATTCTGGTTTATGTTCATCACCTTCATACCTGGGAACTAAATGAAAATGTACATGAGGTACAACTTGTCCAGCTATTTCTTTATTATTCTGAAGAATATTCATACCTCCGGCCAATTTCATTATACCCTTGCTAATTTTTGTTATAGCAGAAGATAAATTCGACAAGTCTTCAGGAGACATTTTGTCGATAGTTTCAAAATGTTTTTTTGGAACTACTAAAGTATGTCCTACATTCAAGGGTTCTATATCCAAAAATGCATAAGCATGTTCATCGTCATAAACAACCCTGCCATTAGGAATTTCACCTCTTATTAATTTACAAAATATGCAATCTACCATTTTATATTTTAAACTAATTTAACTATTTAAAGTTTTTTATGGACCTGCCGAGAATCGAACTCGGATCTCAAGACTGCCAGCCTCGTGTGATACCACTACACTACAGGCCCACTAATCATCTAGCAAATTGGGGCACTCTTTCTCAAAAACTTCTTCTACCTTTCTAAAATGGGTAATTGATGGATGCAGATGCATCAAAGATCGTTTATTATTCTCCCCCACAAGATATATTTTTGGAGAGCCCCTTTCTAAAAATGATCCAATAGCTATCCCTAATTCAACAAACATATCCGTTCCCCCAGAGTCACAAAGGAGGACAAAAATATCTGCATTTGGAATAGATTTAGAGAGTTCTTCGGAGATTCTTTTACAGGCATCTATATTTTTATTATATGGTTCAATGCCCTCTAGCAAAGTCCAATCAAAAATTAGGTTGTGGCCCATTTGGCTAAGCTTATTGGCCCATTTATGAACCTCTTCCCGATTTCTAGTTCTTGAGGCAATATACCATTTCATTTTATCCTTTCATAACACCCATTGGAACCAATCTTGCAACTTTCTTTCCAATTCCAATTTTGTCAGCAACTTCAATAACCTCGTCCACATCCTTATACGCACCAGGGGCTTCCTCAGTAATACCCCTTCTAGAAGCAGCTTTAATGTAAATCTTATGTTTCTCTAAGTTCTCAATAACATTCTCAGTAGTAAATCTCTTATTAGCTTCATGTCTAGACATCATTCTTCCAGCACCATGTGGAGTCGAAGAAAAAGTTTCATTCATTGCTTTATCAGTTCCAACTAAAACCCATGAACTAGTTCCCATACTGCCCGGAATAAAAATTGGTTGCCCAATTTCCCTATAAATCTTGGGGATTTCTTTATGTCCCGGGCCAAAAGCCCTAGTGGCACCTTTCCTATGTACAAGAACTTTTTTCTTCTTATCTCCAATTTTATATTCTTCAACTTTTGCAATATTATGAGCAACATCATAAACCAAATTTAGTTTAACCTCTTTACCAAAAACTTTCTCAAAAGATTTTCTAGTAAAATGAGTAATCAATTGTCTATTACACCAACCATAATTAGCAGCAGCACTCATAGCACCTAAATAATCTTTTCCCAATTGAGAATCTGCAGGTGCATAAGCTAGATCCTTTTCAGGTAACTTATCTACAATATCCGAATATTCGTCCTCAATCTTTTTTAAATAATCACTACAAGTTTGATGTCCCAATCCTCTACTACCAGTATGAATTAAAACAACAACATTATCCTTTTCTAAACCGAAAGTGTTTGCAACTTCATCATCAAAAATTTCATCAACAAACTGAATTTCCAAAAAATGATTTCCAGCTCCTAAAGTTCCAAGTTGTCTTCTACCCCTTTTCTTAGCCCTAGGACTAATCTTAGAAGCGTCTGCCGTTTTCATATGGCCATTCTCCTCACAATGGTCAAGATCCTCTTCGATAGCATAACCTTCTTTCAAACACCAATCTAAACCACTATTCAAAACTTCTTCATAATCTTCATCAGATAATCTAACACTTGCTTCACTCCCAACCCCAGAAGGAACATTGCTAAACAAAGTATCAATTAATTCCTTTATTTTACTTTTAACATCTTTTTTAGTTAAATTGGTAGTCAATAATCTAACTCCACAATTAATATCAAAACCAATCCCCCCAGGAGATATGCACCCACATTCCATATCAAAAGCAGCAACTCCTCCGACTGGAAAGCCATAGCCCTGGTGAGCATCACTCATCATAATACTCTGTTTCTGAATCCCTGGCATGCAGGACATATTAACTCCTTGCTGAATGGAATCATCCTCTTTAATTTTTTTGAGCAATTTCTCAGAAGCAAAAATCCTAACTGGCACATTCATGCAGCCTTCTTTATCTATTTGATAAATATGTTCTTCAATTTTCTTAACTTTTTTATCCCATTTCGTTGCCATTTTATATATCTACAACAACAGTTGCCTCATAACCCTTTTTAGTCTTTTCTATCTTCATATCACTGTAGGTTACAGCTTTGATATCACTTTTCAAATCATAATTTTTATAATCATCTCCTACAACTACAGCTTCTAATTCAAACTTTTCAGAAATTTTAATTTCTTTAACTTCAAAAAGAAAAAAACCTTCTGTATCTAATAAAAAAATAAGCTCTTCTAAAAAATCATACAATAATCTTTCATAATTTCTTGCTTTTATTTTTATTTTTATTTTTTTTGTGGATTTAACTTCATCTGTTTTACCCAAAATATTAAACATTGCAAGTGCCGAATTGGTAAAAACCTCGTCGATATCCTTTCCAAAAGCCCTAAACTTAGCATCAGCTGTATGCTTCAAGTATTTATACTTCATACTACTTCTATTTCCTATTCAATTTAAAAGTTTTTTCAAAAAAGAAAAAGCTTATAAACCAGTTTTGCCAAAATCCTACTGAATCAAAATAATTTTTATTAAAAAAAAGGAGGTGCTGATTCATGGTCGCAAGAAAAAAGGCTGTTAAGAAAAAAGTAACTAAGAAAAAACCTGCAAAAAAGAAGGTAGTCAAGAAAAAACCTGTCAAGAAAAAGGCTGTTAAGAAAAAAGTAACTAAGAAAAAAGTAACTAAGAAAAAACCTGTCAAGAAAAAACCTGTCAAGAAAAAAGCAGTTAAGAAAAAAGTTACTAAGAAAAAAGCAGTTAAGAAAAAACCTGTCAAGAAAAAGGCTGTTAAAAAGAAAGTAACAAAGAAAAAGCCAGCCAAGAAAAAAGCAGTAAAAAAGAGGAAAAGATAAACCTCTATTTTTTTATTTAATTAAATTTCTATTTTTATAATGAAAGGCATATCTAATAGGGAATTGGAATTACCTGATGCTATGATTGGCAAATTACAGAAGATAGCTACGGAGTCTAAGGATGTGATATCATTAAGCATAGGAGAACCAGATTTTTTAACTCCTAAACCTCTACTAACTTATGCCAAAAAAATAATAAAACAATCTACTCATTATACTCCTGCTGAAGGTTATTCCGAGCTAAGAGAAGTAGTTTCTAGAAAACTAAAAAAAGAAAATAGAATAAAAACAAATGTAGGAAATATAATAATAACTTCAGGTTCCCAAGCAGGACTTTTTTCAGCTTTACTTTCTACATTAGATCCAAAATGCGAAGTTATCCTACCAAATCCTTCTTACCTTGGTTATTTACCGGCAGTTGAATTAGTTTCAGCAATTCCCAAATTTGTAAAGTTAGAAGAGAAAAATAATTTTGAAATTAATCCAGATGATGTAAAAAAAGTGGCAAATAAAAAAACAAAAGTGTTAATTATAAATTCCCCATCAAACCCCACTGGTAATGTAATAAGAAAAAAAATTCTTGAAGAATTGGCAGATATAGCAATAGAAAAAGATTTCTATATTTTTTCAGATGAAGCATATGAAAAATTAATTTATGACAAAAAACATATTTCAATAGGATCACTAAACGGAATGCAAAACCACGTAGTAACTTTTCAAACATTCTCAAAATCCTTCGCTATGTGTGGTTTTAGATTGGGTTATATAGCTGGCCCAGAAAAATTAACGTCAGCAATATCAAAGGTATCCCACTATACAAACATATGTGCTCCAGCAATGTCCCAAAGAATGGGAATAGAAGCATTAAAACTACCAAACAAATATCTAAACAAGATGTTAAAAGAATATAATAGAAGAAGATTGTACATAGTAAAGAGATTGAATGAAATGAATTTAAGAACTTGCTTACCGGAAGGAGCTTTCTATGCCTTTTCGAAAATTCCTCAAAAAAATTCTGTAAACTTCGCCAGAAAATTATTAAGGGAAGCAAAAGTAGCAACCGTTCCCGGAACAGAATTTGGAAAATATGGAGAAGGGTATATAAGATTCAGTTATGCAACAAAGTTACTTCTAATAGAAAAAGCAATGGAAAGAATAGAAAAAGTTATTTAGGTTTTTCTTTGGCCCGTTCTTTGCCACCTTTCTTATAAACTCTCAACTTTCTTTTCATCTTCTTATCTTTTTTTGATTTCCTTCCAGAATCTACATTTGCCATTTTATTTAAACAATTTCCCAATAATTCTCTCAAATTCACCCTTAGGAATAGCTCCTCTAACCATTTGAGGTTTTCCCTTCAAAGGAATAAATAATAACGAAGGCATACTCATAACTCCAAACTCTTGAGTCAATTCTCTTTGCTCATCAACATTTACCTTATAGATATCAACCTTCCCTTCATATTCCTTAGCCAACTCATCCAAAACAGGGGCCAACATCTTACACGGACCACACCATTCGGCATAAAAATCAATTATAACTGGCTTATCACCTTTATATTTCCAATCACTTTCATTTTCAAAATCAAATATTTTCTCTTTAAACACTTCTAATGTTAATTCTTCCACCATTTTCTAATTACCAGTCGTTTACGACTTCAACCCCCTTTATGTATTTATATGCTTCTAAAGCAGCCTTAGCACCCTCTCCAGCAGATATTATTGTCTGCTTAAATGGGACTGTCGTGACATCTCCCGCCGCAAAGAAGCCTTCTTGACTTGTTTTACCACTTGAATCAATTATTACTTCATTCATATCATTTCTTTTAACTAATCCTTTCAACCAATCAGTACTAAGTTCATATCCAATTTCTATAAAGATTCCATCAACTTTCAAATCTTTTTTCTCTTTAGTTTTCACATCCTCAATTGTAATGCCTTCAACAAATTTATCTCCTTTTACTTTCGTAGGTTTAGCATTAGTTATGATCTCAACTTTCTTTATTTTCTTGACTTTATCCACAGTAATCTCATCTGCTCTAAATTCATCTCTTCTGTGTATTAAGTAAATATTATTAGCAAATTTATCTAATAATTCAGCAGCTTCAAATGCGGAATTTCCTCCACCAACAACTGCCACGTTTTTATCTTTGAAAAAAGTAGCATCACATGTTGCGCAAGTAGAAACTCCTCTCCCAAAAAACTTATCTTCGCCAGGAACTCCTAATTTTCTAGCTGTTTTACCAGAAGTTAAAATAACTACTTTGCTTTCGTACTCTTCGCCATTACTCAATCCAACTTTAAACATATTGCCTTTCTTTTCAGTTTTATTTACTTCTCCCATAATAATTTCTGCCCCCAACTTAGTGGCTTGATTCTGAAATTTAGCCATTAATTCAGGACCAGGAATTAATTCAAATCCAGGATAGTTTTCAATATGATTAGTTAACAAAGTTTGACCTCCAACATCAATAGTTACAATAGCAGTCTTCAATTTTTTCCTAGTAGTATAAATTGCAGCAGTTAAGCCAGCCGCCCCACCACCAATAATTAAAACATCATAAGTTTTCATTTTTTAGCCTCCTTAACTCTCTCAACAGCGATTTCCATAGCCGCCTCTCTTGGAGATATTTTTTTCTCTTTAGACCTTTCTAAAGTTTCCTTGGTGTTTTCAGTAATATTTTTCTCAACTATCTTGAACATATCCTCTTCACTGCCATTTATGGTTTCAATATAAGAACTGATAACTCCTCCAGCGTTAGCAACGAAATCAGGAATTACCATTACTCCTTTTTTATAAAATTCCTCTTCAATTTCTTCTGACATTGCTATGTTACTGCCACAAACAATTAACTTTGCCTCAATATCATTTTTATTACTTTTATTAATAAAATCAGGAATTGCTGCTGGAACTAATATATCCACGCCTAAACCAACTAACTCTCCACCATCTAATTTCTTTCCATCTTCATAATTAACAACACTACCTGTTTCTTCTTTAACCTTCATTAGTTTTTCATAATCTAAGCCTTCTTCATTAAAAATAGTTCCTTTCGAATCAGAAGTTGCAACAACTTTAATTCCTTTTTCAGTTAAAAATTTCATAACAAAAGTTCCCACGTTTCCAAATCCCTCTATAGCAACTGTAGGTTCTTTTAAATCTATAAATTCTAGAGCAGTTAATAAAGCATGATATGTTCCGAATCCAGTACTTCCCAACTCATGAGGTAATCCACCCATATTTTTAGGTTTACCAGTCGCCGAATTCTTATCTCCGTTAGCTTCAACTAAAATTTGCATTTCATGTTCGGCCATATTCATATCTGGACCAGCTATATAGTGAGTAGGTGCAATGCATTTTATTGCTCTTCCAAAAGCAGCAACAATTTCATCTTTCTGTCCTTGTTTCATTTCTTTATCATTAGCAATGATTCCTGATTTTGCCCCTCCAAAAGGAATTCCAGCTAGGGCGTTCTTCCAAGTCATAGTCCTAGCTAACTTGTAAACCTCCTCTTCATTAACAGAAGGAGTCATTCTTATTCCACCCTTTCCAGGTCCTAAATTAGTGTTATCAATAACAGTAATTGCTTTCATGCCAGTCTTAGGGTCATAACTGTGAATAACCTTTTCGGGTCCAAATTCATCATATTCCATTTTTACTCCTTTAATAGCTTCTTTGCCTTTAAAGTTTCTTCTATTTTTGGTTGATTAAATCCAATTATGATCTCTCCATCAATGTCTAGAACCGGCACACCCATTTGTCCAGATTTGTCAACCATTTCTTTTGCCTTTTCTTGATCGTTTGTGACATCCACTTCTTCAAATTTCACATCTTTGTCTTTTAAATATTCCTTAACCATATTACAATATGGGCAAGTTTCCGTTGAGTAAACTAATATCTTTTCCATTTTTCCTCCTTAGCATGAACATATCTTATGTTTTTGCATATGTTTTTTTACATCTTTCAAAATTGGTTCAAGAGTATCTTTATTTAAACTATATATTCTTTGTTTTCCATCTTGTTTAACAGTCAAAAAACCATTTCTAGTTAAACATTGTAAGTTATGGCTTATTCGACTTTGCTCCATTCCCAATTCATCTATGATTTGATTAACACTCAAAGGTTTTTTTTGAAGACATAAAACTATCCCTAACCTAGTTTCATTACATAAAGTTTTAAAAAAACCCATATATGTTGAATCAATCATATGACAGAGATATCATATGTATATATAAATCTTTTGGAAGTAAAATCTATAATTTCTTCCCTCTCAACAACAAAGAGTTCAAAACCACACTTACAGAACTAAAGGCCATCGCCCCTCCAGCAATCATAGGATTCAATAACCACCCTGTCCAAGGATATAAAATACCGGCGGCAATAGGAATTCCTAATGAATTATAAAATAAGGCCCAAAACATATTCTGTCTAATTTTACTCATCGTTATCTTACTCAATTTAATAGCTTTAGGAATATCTAAAAGATCATCCTTCATCAAAACAACATTACCAGTTTCCATAGCTACATCCGTTCCAGATCCCATTGCTATGCCTATATCTGCTTGAGCTAATGCGGGGGCATCATTGATTCCATCTCCAACCATTGCAACCTTTCCACCTTTTTGTAATTTTTTAACATATTTAGCTTTATCTTCAGGTAAAACCTCAGAAAATACATTCCTTATTCCAGATTTTTTAGCAATTGCATTAGCCGTTCTACTATTATCTCCAGTAATCATATAAACTTTAATACCTAATCTCTCTAAATTCTTGACAGCCATTCTAGAGCTTTTCTTAATAGTGTCGGCAACACCAATTAAACCGATTAATTTCTTTTCTTCAGCTAAAAACATAACCGTCTTTCCATTTTCCTCAAGACTTTTAACCTTACCCCACTCAACTTTAATTTTATTATCTTTCATAAGTTTAACATTACCTAAATAATATTTTTTTCCGTCTAATTTGGCCTCAACCCCCTTTCCAGTAATACTTTTGAAATTAGTAACTTTCTTCAAATTAACATTCTTCTCTTTAGCTCTTTTTACAATAGATTCACCCAAGGGATGTTCCGAATTCTTCTCAATACTCGCTGAAATTCCTAAAATATCTTTTTTCTCTAACTGAATTACATCCGTAACCTCCGGCTGACCTTTAGTAATAGTTCCAGTTTTATCAAAAATAATATACTTTAACTCATGTGCAGTCTCCAAAGAATCTCCCCCTTTAATTAAAATACCATTTTTTGCACCTTTTCCAGTACCAACCATAATAGCAGTAGGCGTAGCTAAACCCAAAGCACAAGGACACGCAATAACTAAAACTGCTACAGAGGCAATTAAAGCAAATGAAAATTCAGCATTAAAAACAAAATACCAAGATAACAAAGTCAAAGCAGCTATGACAATAACAATTGGAACAAAATAACTAGAAACAGTATCTGCAAATCTTTGAATTGGGGCTTTCTTACCTTGGGCTTCCTCTATCAATTTAATAATATGAGCCAATGTTGTATCTTTCCCAATTTTAGTTGCTTTAAATTTAAATGCTCCTTGTTTATTTACAGTCCCACCAATAATATTATCTCTAACTTTTTTATCCACAGGAATACTCTCTCCAGTAACCATAGATTCATCAATACTAGAATTTCCTTCAACAATAACTCCGTCTACTGGAATTTTCCCACCTGGCCTAACTAAAATAATATCTTTAAGTTCAATTTCAGAAACGGGAATAATCATTTCCTCTCCTTTCCTAATTACTATTGCTTTTTTTGGAGTAAGATGCATCAATTTCTTTATAGCACTAGATGTTCTTTTCTTTGCCATAGCTTCAAAATACTTCCCCAATATAACTAATGTGATCAAAACAGCAGAAGCTTCAAAATACTGGTGACCATTTCCAGTCAAAACGACATAAACACTATAAAAATAAGCAGCACTTGTTCCCAAAGCAACTAAACTATCCATATTGGCACTCTTATTCTTTAATGCTCCAAAAGCCCCTCTATAGAATTGGGAACCGACGTAAAATTGAATTGGAGTAGCCAAGGCCCATAAAATGAAATCTTGATAAGGTACTGGGTTATTCATAAAAAACATAGCTAAAATGAAAGCAGGGATAGCAAAGATGAAAGAAATGATTAGTTTAGTTTTCAATTTTTTAATCTCTTTCTTTTCAGTTTCTTCTAATTTATCCCCTTTATCCACACTATAGCCAAGTTCTTTTATTTTCTCTATAAACTTGTCCTTTCCTACTTTAGTTTCATCATATTCAATACTTGCTCTAGAAGTTGAATAATTTACATTAGACCTCTTGACTCCAGGAAGTTTTTTCAGAGATCTATCTACTAAAACCGCACAACTGGCACAATGCATCCCCGAAATATTCAAATCTATTTTTTTCATTAAAATCTAAACGCTCCTTGTTCCAATTCAGATTTACTAATTAATATATATTCTCCTTTTATCTCATGAGTCAAATATGATGGCCAACATCCTCCACCCATATTCGCAGTTCCAATGGAGTCTATATTAAATGCTCTTTCACAATTATTACAAACCATATCATTACCTTCTTGTCTATATCCTTTACTTCCTCCACAGATGTCACAGGCATCAAAAGCGGTTCTTATTTCGCCATCACTGCCTTTTACTACAAAGTAATTTACTTCTTTACCATTTACGTTATATGAATAATGTTGAACTTGAGAACTAATATCTGAAACTAGAATTTGAATAAAATCTTCTACATAAACAACATCCCCAGTTACATCATTAACAACTCCTTGACTACAAGCGCTAACAAAAATTCCTACTAATAAAAAAATTCCTATTATTATTTTATTTTTCATCTTCTACCTCCACAGCCGCATCCTCTACCCATTCCACAAGAACCTCCTTCAGGCGTTTGGATACTATTTATTTCACTTATTTCACTTGAATCTAAATTATCAAGACTATCAACAACAACAAAAGTTCCAGGAATCATACCCATCCAACAACTCCAAGAAACCACTCCATTTTCAGTAGGAGTAAATTCAATAACTTGTTCTCCTTTATTTATATCAAAATTCAAACCATATTTAGGAACTTGTATCGCATTATTACAACCACTTATTTCTTCTCCATTAATAATCCATTTAACAGGAGTCCCTTTCTCAATTACAAATTTGTCTGGACTCCAACCATATCTATTTACTTCCATCACAATTTCCTGATGTCCTCCTTTCAAAACTGCAGTTTCATCTGAAGACAATCCATCATAATTTGCTCCAGCTACAGCCACAGATGCCCCAGTAATCAAACTATTCATATCATAACCACTTCCAGTTAAAGATAAACCTCTATTAAACATGACAACTCCCAAAATAATTACCACAATAGCAGAAATTTTCAATATTTTTTTAGTTGAACCTGCACTAATATAGGAAGCAAAAATTCCAAATCCTAATAAAACAGGTAAAGTGCCTAATCCAAAAGCAGCCAAACTTAATGCTCCCTGAATAACACTTCCCGTACCTGCAGCATAAATATAGATAGCTTGTAAAGGGCCACAAGCAATCATCAAACTATTCAATAGTCCAATTTTAAAGGGGTTTCCGGATTTTCTTGTTTCGGAAGCAGTATATTTATTAATAAAATTTGGAGCTCTAATTCTAACTTTTCTTAACCAAGGAAATATATTTAACATATTTAATCCAAATATAATTAAGAATAAACCGGCCAATATTCCAGCATATCCCCTTAGTTGAGGAGTAAATGCTATGAAGGACCCCAATAATCCAAATAATCCCCCAATAATTACATATCCTAAAGTTTTACCAAAACCATATTCAAAATGAGATCTGACTTTAGATTTCGATTTAGTGGCATAAGATATAACAAAACCTCCACACATTCCAATACAATGAAAGCCAGTTAATAATCCCAAAACAAATAATAATGCTAAAGAAGCTTCCTGAGATAAATCAGGGAAAAAACTAAATCCAACAGTGTTGCTTACAATCAAATATCCCCCAATAAGCAAAAATCCTAAGGCAAGAGCAATTCCAAAATATAATTTATTTTTCTTTGGTTTCTTTGAGTTTGGAATATAACCCGCTTCTTCAATTATCTCAAATATTTTATTTTCTGATATTTTTGACCCATCATATTTTACATTTAAGTTACTTTTTTCATAATCAGCTTTAACTTCTCCTATTCCTTCTCTCTTTTCCAAGGATCTCTCAAGTATTTTTTCACAGTTTCCACAGGTCATACCCGAAATATAAATCGTTTTTTCTTTCATATTTTATATCCCTCTCTCTTTATAATTTCTTTAATTTTATTCAAAGTTTTTGGAGAATTGTCAAAATCTAAATCAATTGTTCCTTTTTCATGATCTGGAAAAACTCTTTTTACTCCATCAATATCTTCCAACTCCATTCTAAGAATTTCTTCACAACTCGGACAATGCATACCTTTAACTTTCAATTTCATACACTTTTAATGATTGAAACACCTTAAAAGAATTATTTTGAAACTAGTTTCACACTTATTTCTTAAGAATTACGACATTTGTCATGCCTCTTCTCTTTCTTTCTATAATTTTTCTACCTTCTAATTTATCAAGGACCCTGGTAACTTTTACCTTACTAAACTCAGATTTTTCAACAAGCTCACTTTGAAATATGCTTCCTTCTGCTTCCTTCACTAGTTCTATAATTTTTTTCTCTTCAGAATCCAAATTTTCAGGAATATCATACTCTACTTTTTTAAGTACTTTTTTCTTGCTCAATAATAAAACAACTCCAAGCAAAAATAATAAACTTATGCAAATATATATCATTACAACAGGCAAAGTTAAATCAGTAATTTGTACATGGGGACACACATCTCCAATATGTTCACATATCCCTGAACTATCATCTATAATTTTTGCTAAAATAGCTTCCTTAGCATATTTAACTAAAACTCTAAAAGAAAAAAATTGGACTATTGAAATTAATACCAAAAAAATACCCAATCTTTTTTTGTTTAACATAAAATCTAGAACCTCAAAAACTTTTTTAAGACTTTCGTTTAATTTTAATAAACAAAACTAACACTCATAAAAAATAAAACAATCTGTCCAGCAGATCCCGAAAATAAAGGAATCAACAAATTGTCATCTAATTTATGCACCAAAGTTTCAACTAACGTGGCAACTACTGCCATAACAATAATTACTGACCAAATAGGAGTTCCACTAGGGATAGTAGAGGAAGCCCACCAAACGCTACCATTAACTAAAGTTCTAATCACAAAGAAGCCAACAATCAGATTAACAAACAATTCGGCAATTATACCCTCCAAAGAACGATTTTTCATAACATAAATTTTGCCGAATTTTTTCCCAACTAAAGAAGCAACCAAATCCCCCAAAAGTAGTCATTAATATTGCGGCAGCCGCAATCCTCAAATCAAAAATGGCAAAAGATAAAATAGCACCCATAAGAAAGAATACCTCTCCACCCATTCTATCTCTCTCCTTACCTCTCTTATATTTCCATAATCGGGAAATTAAAGGAATTCTTTTTCCCATTTCAATCCGAACATATTCAAATTCAATAGAGATTATTAATAATCCCAAAAGAACAAACAAAGCAAATCTATGATTAAAAGTAGATGCAAAAACAAGATAAATTGTAATGAGAAAAATGGATAAGAGATGAATTGCCTTTCTTCCTAACTCCTGTTTAAAATCCCAGGCCATATAAATATTATAAATTCCCCAACTTAAAAGAATTACTATTATACTTCACAATCTGTCAAGTAATGTAATCTCTCGATACTCTGTTTTCCAGGATACAATTCACCATCTATAACCCAGGTTGGAAACCCAGTTATACCTGCTTCCACACACTCATCTTCTTTTAAATCACAATCGACGTAATTAACGTATCCAAATGATTCTCCAAACAATTCTTTTTGAGCCTTACAATGCGAACACCATTCTGTACCATACATTACCATTCCTTCATCAGTCAAACATTGAGCAAACGAATCATAATTAGTTTTAGAACAACCACTAATTAAAGAAATCGCTACAATTATCAACAAATAAATAATTCTTTTATTTAACATTTTCAAACTTTAAACCACCAGATAGCAATTCTCTTATAGTGCTTTTTAATTCAGAAATTTTAACCCTCATTTGATTCATAGTAGAAATTTCTCTCAAAGTAACAGTTTTTTTCTTAATCGATTCATGATCAACAGTAATACAGAAACTAGTACCTATTTCATCCATTCTTCTATATCTTCTTCCAATGCTTCCTGATTCGTCATACACACAAACAAATTCCCTATCTAATTCTTCAAAAATCTCTTTTGCTATTTTATCCATACCTTCTTTTTTCATCAATGGAAATATTCCTATATCAATTGGCGCCATTCCTTTTTCAAATTTTAGCCAATCTCTCTTCTTATCATCAACTAAAGAATTTTCTAGCAATGAATAAGTAGATCTCTCCAAACCAAAAGCAATTTCTAAAATTCTAGGAGTTTCTCCAGAAATTTCCATTTTGGTTTTCGAATATTTACTATGCTGTTTTAAATCATAATCAGTTCTATCATGAATTCCACACAACTCAAACCAACCGTACCTATCTGTTTTTATCTCCAAATCCCACGCATCATCTGCATAAAAAGCTAATTTCTCAGGAGAGTGTTGTTTTATTCTAATTTTCTTTGGATCAAAACCCATATCTAAAACTAATTTGTAAGCGGCATAAACCATAAATGCATAAGCTTCCTTTTTCATATATTTTTTACTAACCACTTCCCCAAGTTTTATTTTTCTAATTGTTTTAGAATTATGTTTCATTAAAGGCAGAATTTCATCCTTATAATCTTTAATTTTTTCATATTTTTTCTCTTGATCTTTCAAAATAAACAATTGAGCTTCAGCTTGAGTAAATTCCCTAGTTCTAAATACCCCTTGCCTAGGACTAATCTCATTTCTATATGCCTTTCCAATCTGAAATACTCCAAAAGGTAATTTAGTTCTAAAAAATCTAAAATATTCCGGATATAATAAATAAGTAGTTGTAGCAGTCTCAGGTCTCAAATAAGCCTCCTGATTCAACCCGAGAGTTGTCTTCATCATTAAATTAAAGCCTTCTACAGCCCCAAAATTTCCCCCACAAGAAGGGCATTTTAATTTCTTTTTCGCAATAAACTCTTCTAATTTTTCAAAACTCATACTTTCCGCATCAACATCAGGGTATTTTTCTTGTATTAGATCATCAATTCTAAAATAAGAATCACATTTTAAACACTTAGAAACAGGATCAGTAAATCCTCCTAGATGACCAGAAGCTTCCCAAACTGTTTTAGGCATTATAGTTGGACATTCAACTTCCCAAAATTGAAAGCCCATAAAACCTTTTCTTAGAACATTCTCAACTTTATTTTTTAATAACTTACCTAATGGGCCCCAATCATAAAAACCAGCCAAACCACCATGATAAATATTTGGACTAGGTCCCCAAACAAAACCTCTTCTTTTAGCTAAGTCCATTATTTTGTCATCAACTTTCATACTCTCTTAATGAATAACTTGTATTTTTATATCTTTTGCTTAGAATTCTCTTTCAATTAAATCATTTAAATAATCTCTGGCCTTTTTTATCTGCTCACAGTCTTCGGGCGAATCTCTTGCGTTTTCCAGACTTCCAAGAACTTCATCTAAACTATCCCAAATCCTCTCCTGTTTCAAATCTCTTCGCTCAGCCCACTCTACAAATTCTTTATCTTCTTGAAATTGAAGACATGCCCTATCTTCCTGGCCAACAGGGACAGAAAAAATATAAATTTCTGGGTCCTTATACCATTTTTCTTTTAGTTCATAGCCACTACGTATACTTATTATTTTAGAAATATCTCTAATTTCCTTATATTTATCATGGGGCTTAACTAAAACCTCTTCAGCAGCGTATTCCGGAACATAAACCATAAAAAAAGGAATCACCAAACTAATTTAAAACTTTCTTTATCTCAAAAATAACTTTTTCTCTAACTTCTTCAATACTTAAAGAATCCGTATCCAGAACTAAATCAAAATTGTCAAAATCTTCACCAAGACTAAAATCATAAAGTTTTTCGTAAATTCCTTTATCTACTTCATCTCTACTATCCAATTTTTTTAAAACTTCTTCAGGAACCATATTATCTCTGCCACTTACTCTTTCAGCCCTCTTTTCAGATCCAGCCCCCAACCAAATTTTGAAACCTTTTTTGCTCAAATTCCCCATAGTTTTAGAATCTACAACAAGATTATCATTATTTTCAATTACACTTAACAATCTAATATCCAATTCCTTATCAAAAGACATATCTTCTCCTCTTTTCTTAACAAATTCCATACCTTTCTCAGTTTCCCACCAATCTTTAGAATCTCCTTCACTAGTACTCAATTCTTTTGCCAAATCTCTTAAAATCTCGCCCGCAGGGATATATTTTAGTCCAAATTCTTTTGATATAAATTTTGCCAAAGTACTTTTTCCACTCCCCGCAAAACCAGAAACAATAACAATCCTTTCTTCCATAAACTTAGAGAATTGATAGCCTTTATTTAGTTTGTTGTTTTTGAATATCTCTTAAAGAAACAATACCTTTTCCTTCCAATCTTGGACAACAAGTGTTTACCCAGACATCAATGTCATTAAAATCTTCTAACCTACTAATATCAATTTCATCTGCCAAGAAGACATAAGCCTCTTTTCCACAAGTTTCCTTAAATTTCAAAGCAGCCTTCAAATTCTCTTGTCCGGGCTTTACAGAAGCAATTATTCCAATCTTATCTGCCATTAAATATTTAGCAACTTTAGCTTTTCTTATTTTATCTAACTTATCTAATTCTTTTTTATCAAACTTAGAAAATTTTTCAGTAACAGGATTTAAAAAATAAATGTCTTTAATCTGGGTAGAATCAACTAATTCCAATGGGTGGAATTCCCCACTTCCAACAAATAAAAATACATCAACTTTATCTTTTATAGAAATGCACTTCCCAACATTGCAACCAACCATCTGTCCAGCCACAAAAACCTCTTTTCCCTCTTTTTCTAAATATGCTTTAACTTTATCTAAGTATTTAACAAATTGAATGGCAGAAACTAAGCCTATTCTTTTATCTTTAATTTTTATTTTCTTCAATGATTCGGAAATATTAATACCTTCTACATCCGCAGGTACAAAAACAGTTTTCATTCCTCTAACAGTTCTTTCTTCCATTATTTCTTTTTCAACTTACTAACTTCAGCCTTATCCGAAATTATAGCAGAATTCCCGGAAGGATCTTCAATAACGATCTTAACTGGAATATCTCCCAATTTTATCTTCCAAATCTTCTTTAATAAGTTTTTAGCAGATTTCTTTACAGAATTATCATCAGTAGTGTCTCTCTGCTCTTCAATAATCTTTTCAAATTTTCCAATCAAACCTTCAACATTACTAATGAATCCGTCTGAACCTTCTCCTGGTTCCATATTCATCCTCAAAGTAGGGATTTTAACCAAAGCATGAGAAGATTTGATAACTCTAACTTTCATATCCTCCTCAGAACTCGTTTCAAAAGTAATCTTAACTGGTTCTCTTTCTTCATCAGCTTCAACATCAGCTTTACCAAAATCACATTCATCACAACTCATTGAAAAAGCGAAGGCCTTCCCAAAGTAAGGAATATCTAACTCTTCCTCTCGTAAAGTTAGCTTATGTTTTCCACATGCAGGACATTGTTGATTCTTTAGTTCATCCATAATAAAAGAAGTAAAAGAAAATATTTATAAAATTATTTATTCTTCACTTACCATATCTTCTGAAGACATTCTTGGAGCATCACCTGATCTGTACACTCCTGCAAAACCTGGAGTAACAACAATCCAATCCTCTCCAAATCCAGCTATATCACCTTCAATAGCATCGCAAGTTTTCTTAAGTTTATTGATAGCCCTTTTTAGCTCAACAGGGTCTCTTTCTCTTAATGATTTTATGTTAACCAAACTAATAGTATAACCTTCCCTCAAAGAGTCTAAAACAGGCTTTATATCAGTAAAATCGTCCAGAGTGAATGGTCTAACCACTATCTTTGCTTTATGTTCCCTTGTAGCTTCTGTCTCTAACTGGACGTAATCCTCATTAAACTCATCAGGGAAATCTTCTTCATACCCTACCTCTTTTGATTTAAATTTTGAAAAAAATTCTTTCATTTTTACCTCTTTTGATGGGTAGCCAACTAAAATTTATAAAGATTTCTATTGTGGAATGCTCTCTAACTTACTCACTATATCCCATATCTGAGTTTTGATATGGATGGGGATATTGGCATCCTCACTTAAGTCATCTAACTCTTGTAAAGACCTATCAACTCTCAAAGAAACAGCTTCTCCATCATTCATTACGTTATCATAAACTCCCTTGATTTTACACTTAACTACTTTTGGAGTATTTTCATCACTATTTAATTCATCCAATAATTCAATAATCTCACTAAATAGTTCATGTGTCATTTTTCAAGGAACTCATAACCTCTTCCTGTAGGGGAGCAATATCTTCTCTTAACTTTTCTTCTTGTTTTTCAATCTCTTTTATCTTTTTATCAAACAGTTCTTTTTTTTCTTTAAGTTCTTCAACTAACTTCTTTTTATCAGATTTAACAACAATTTGCCCAACAATCTTGTAAACCTCTTCAGAGTTTTCAGATTCATGTAAAGCATTTTCTAATTCTAAAAACTGTCCTTGAAAACTTTGTTTTTGCATCAAAAAACTTTGCAATCTCTGTTCCATCATCTGTAGATTTGCAATTTTCTTTTGAGATTCTTCTTTATCTTTTTCCATTTTTATTCTGCTTTTACCTTAACACTCACCGTTCTAGGTTTAAATAATATTTTAGAACCACAGTAGGGACATCTAACTCTCTTCCTAACTAATTCTCCCTTAACTATTTTCCCACAATTAAAACATTTATATTCTGCCATTTTTATTCATTAAAAGTATAAGCCCTTCCAGCAAATTTTACACTACAACTCTTACATTGCCAAATTCCTGCACTAACTCTCTTAACTTTATCTTTCATACATTTAGGACAAGTATATTTAGCTTTCTGTTTGGCCTCTATCTTGGATAATTTATGTTTAATGGTCCCACCATATCTTGCTCCAAGTCTTCCAGCGCTCCCAGTTTTTTTCTTTGCCATTTTTTCTCTTAAAACTAATAATTCAGTGTTAAATTTCCTTTTTTAAAGGTTTCTATTAAAATGCATTGTTAAGTTAGCGGGGGTTTTTATTCCCATAATTCTGAAATTGGAAGTTAATCCTTAAAGTCATAATAGGTCGGCTAAATTTTTTATGTCTTTATTAGCTACATGAGTGTAAATTTGAGTGGTTTTTAGGTCTTTATGTCCAAGTAACTGTTGGATATATCTGATATCTGCACCAGATTCGAGTAAGTGCGTAGCAAAACTATGTCTTAATGTATGGGGTGTTACATTCTTTTTTATCCCAACTTTTTTAGAGGAGGATTTAACAATTTGTTGAATTGTTCGTTTGTTATATTTTCCTTCCCTTTGAGAAAGAAATATTGGGCCTGTTTCTTTTATACCTACAATTTCAAGGTTTTCGATTAATTTTTGGTGTAAGAATATTCTTCTTTCCTTATCTCCTTTTGCAGTTTTGAGGTGGATAATCTTTCTGTCAAAATCTACATCTTTCCATGTAATATTTCTTACTTCATCCAATCGAAGACCAGCATAATACAAGAAGAGTATTACAAGTCGATGTTTCAAATTACTTGTTACTTTAATCATTTTTTGAACTTCTTCTCTGCTCAAAACAATAGGTAATTTCGATGATTTTCTAGCAAGAGGAATTTTTTCTTTAAAATCCTCTCCTAACACATTTTCATGAAAAAATTTCAATGCAAAATAAGCAGACCTCATAGTTGATTTGCTCTTAGTAGTATAAGATAATAAGAATTCTCTAGGAGTTTTGTTTGATGCAAGAAATTCTTTGACAATAGAAATATATGATTTTCCCGTCTGAAAGGAATATCTTCGAAGTCTTATTTCTTCAATGAGTTTACCAATTAATTTGTAATTATCTTTATCACTCTTTTCCATACAATTATGAAATTAATCAAAGTATAAATAAATTCGCTTTTAGGATGATATTACACTATTAAGCGAATATTTATCTCGCTTAATAGTTGTTAGTTTCAATTTTTGGATTACTTATTTATAGAAAGAGAGAGGGGCGTCTTCATTCTGTTTTTTTATTTCTTATTCTCATCCAATAATTTTTAACAACTTGAGCTAC
>CAZRTL010000007.1:0-50392 GCA_964603065.1 Candidatus Woesearchaeota archaeon | reverse complement strand
GCTTTCTGTTCTTTTTTGTAGACAGAATGACTCGCTCTCTTCTCAAACAAAGAAATGGCCATAGAAATAACATCACTTTGATAATCTTTCAAACCCTTTTCAGAAATAATTTTTTTAGAATCATCAATACATTCTTGCATCAAAGAAATAGTTTCATTTTTAGTTTCTAAGTCAACTTGCTTCTCTTCATCATCGCTCAAATAAATTTCTTCCCATACAGGATAAGTACTTTTTTCAGTTGTCCTAGGAAAACTTTTAGAAAAAGCCATTATAATAAATTTTTAATTCTATCTATATGATCAGCAACGACTTCACCGTTCTCAGTAAGTTTAATAGTCTTAATTCTACCTCTTTTCTCGAATTGAACTAGTTTATTTTTTTCCATTTCCTGAAGAATTTTAACAGCATGAGAATAAGTACAATCTACCTCTTTAGCCAAAACCGAGCCATATCTATTTTTATTATTATTCTTTAGAGCAACTAAAATCATAGCCGGTTTTCGTCTAAAAAACACCTCGAACATATCTTTTTTAACTACCATTAACCCCACAAACATATAACTCATTATCTATATTTAAATGTTTATATTTTCTAGTATCTATTTCAAAATGAGTCATAGAAATAAGGAGTAACAAAACATTTATATAACTATTTTTTTGTTGCTAAAATGTGTTATATGTTAAGTTTATAAAGGAAAATTATAATTCCTTAAAGGATTCCTTGAACAAAAGAGGCCATCCTGACAAAACAGAATGGCTCAATACAATTCTAGAAAGAGATAAGAAGTGGAGACTTTTAAAACAAAAAGCTGACAAACTAAGACAGAGGAGAAATGAACTTACGGATAAAATTAGAGAATTAAAAACAGAAAAAAAAAAGTATGACTTAATACTGAAACAAGCACAATCTATTCCAGAAAAAATTAAGTTAATCGAGGACGAATTGTCTGAATTGAAAACTCAAATTGATTCATATTTAGAAAAATTACCCAATATTTTACACGAAAAAGTTCCAACGGGGAAAGATGAAAAAGATAATGTCCCTTTCAGATTTTTTAAAGAGAAACCAAATTTTAAATTTGAATTGTTGAGTCACTCAGAGTTGGCAGAAAAATCAAACATTGCAAATTTTGAGGCAGGAAGAATAAATTCTGGACAGGGTTTTAATTATCTTACAGAAGGATTAGCAGAATTAGATTTTGCTTTACAAAAATTTGGGATAGATTTCTTACTAAAAAAAGGATTCAAATTAGTCATTCCCCCTTTAGCACTAAATAAAAAAACCTTGAGTGGTGCAGTACCTTTAGAAGATTTCCGAGACGTAATTTACAAAATAGAAGAAGAAGATCTTTATCTTATTGGAACAGCGGAACAACCTTTAGTTTCTCTGAATTCAAATAAAACATTCAACAAAGAGGATTTACCAATAAAAATATGTGCAATCACTCCCTGTTTTAGAAAGGAAATAGGATCCAGAGGGGTAGATACAAAAGGATTATTCAGAATGCACCAATTCAATAAAGTAGAACAAGTTGTAATATCAGATCATGAGTCTTCATATAATTTATTAGAAGAAATGGAAAGTATAACTGAGGAATTTTTCAAAAAATTAGAAATACCCTACAGGGTAATTGAAATATGTTCAGGGGATCTTGGTCCAAAACAAGCAAAACAATATGATATAGAAGCCTGGTTCCCGAGACAACAAGAATACCAAGAAGTAACTTCGGCAAGTAATACGGAAGAATATCAATCGGCAGCATTAAATATTAAATATTTAGAAGGAGATGAAAAAAAATATTGCCATATGCTCAATAACACAATGGTAGCAACTTCAAGAGCAATGGTAGCAATTCTCGAAAATTTTCAAAACAAAGATGGTACAATAACTATACCAAAAGCACTTAGAAAATATATGAACGGAAAAAAGAAAATAGGGGGATTTAAAAAATGAAAGAAGACGAAGAATTCAATCTATATAATGAAGAGAGTAGAGAAGAATTGTCGGAAGCAGACGAATTAGACCCTGAAGAAGCAGGTTTCATGCAAGGATATGATGAAGAATCGAACCCGGCAGAGTGTGCGACTTGTAAAGCAGTGTTAGGAAAAAATTTTGTTGAAGAACAAATCAAAGATGAAACATATAGATTTTGTTCTGAAGACTGTGCAGATAAATTCGAAAAGAAAAAAGAGCACGTATAAACAAAAATAAACTTCTTTCATAGATATTTCTATACATTTTTTTCAAAACATTTAAATAAAGAACTTTTTAGCTTCTTTTTATGGTGGAGTTAATTATTACAGAAAAACCACAAGCAGCACTTAAAATAGCAACAGCTCTGGCAGACACAAAATCAATTAAACATACTAAAGGAAAAACGGTTTATTATGAAATAACTCATTCTGGAAAGAAAATTCTAGTTGGTTGTGCAGTAGGTCACTTATATGGACTAGCTGAAGAAAAAAAATCGACTTGGGCATCTTATCCAAATTTTGATATTTCTTGGCAACCAAAGTTTGAAATCGAAAAAAATTCAGGATATACTAAAGCATATTTAACTTTACTAAAACAATTAGGTAAGAAAGTAGACACACTTACAGTTGCAACAGATTATGATACAGAAGGTGCTGTAATTGGCTATACTATCATAAAATACGGATTGGGAAAAGATAATGCAAAGAGAATGAAATTCTCTACCTTAACAAAAGATGAACTAATTGAATCTTACAATAAAGCAAGTAAAAAATTAGATTTTGGAATGATAGGTGCAGGAATAGCAAGACATAATTTAGATTGGTTTTATGGAATTAATTTAACAAAGGCTCTAACTATGGCAATAAAGAATGCACATGGTTACTTTCGAATCTTATCTACTGGCCGTGTTCAAGGTCCTACTTTAAGAATGATAACTAAAAGAGAAGAAGAAATTCAAAAATTTGTTCCAGAAAAATACTGGGAAATATGTTTAGATGGATTTTACAAAAAACATCCAATATTAGCAGAACATAAAAAAGGAAAATTCAAAAATAAAAAAGATGTTTCTGAGATACTAAAAAAAACTAAGGGAAAAAAAGCTTCAATAGATAGTGTTAAAAAAACAACACAAAAACAAAATCCTCCTTTCCCATTTGACCTAACAACTTTACAAACTGAGGCATTCAGACATTTACATTTAACACCAAAAATGACTGCTCAAATTGCTCAAGAGTTATATATTTCGGGATTGATTTCTTATCCAAGAACTTCATCTCAAAAATTACCTGCTTCTATAGGTTATGAGAAAATAATCAAGATGTTAAGTAAACAAAAAGAATATACAAAAGACTGCGAAGGTTTACTAACTAAAACACTGAAACCAAATGAAGGTAAAAAAACTGATCCTGCTCACCCATCTATTTATCCAACAGGTGAAAAAGAAGCAGTATCTGGAAAAAAAGGTCAGCTTTATGATTTAATTGTTAGAAGATTTTTAGCAGTATTTGGAGAACCTGCAAAAAGACAAACTATCTCAATTTTCATAGATGTAAACAAAGAAATATTTCATTTAACCGGAACTACAACTTTAGAGAAAGGTTGGCATACACTCTATGGAAAATATGCTAAGTTCAAAGAAGAAGAACTTCCAGATATGAATAACGGAGAAGAAATTAAAGTTAAAAAAATATATGACGAAGAAAAAGAAACTCAACCTCCTAAAAGATACTCTCAGGCTTCATTATTAAAAGAAATGGAAAAGAAAAATCTAGGAACGAAAGCCACAAGAGCTGGAATAATTGATACTTTATATGATAGAAATTATATTGAAAATCAACCAATAGAGGCAACAGATCTAGGCATAAAATTAATTAAAACGCTTAAGAAATATTCTCCAGAAATTATTGATGAGAAACTAACAAGAGAATTTGAAGAAGACATGGAAGAAATCAGAGAAAATAAAATAACAAAAGAAGAAGTCATAGAGAATGCTAAAAAAGCATTAACTAAAATCTTAGAAAATTTCAAAAAACATGAAAAAAAAGTAGGAAAAGATCTTGCAGCAGCTTCTAAAGAGACACAAATAAAGGCAACTCTTGTAGGCAAATGCCCTAATTGCAAAGAAGGGGAATTATCTATACGGAGGGGAAGATTTGGACAATTCATTGCTTGTAATAAATATCCAGAGTGTAAAACACTTTTTGCTATACCTCAAAATCTAATTAAACCAACTAAAGAAATTTGTGAAGCTTGTGAATTACCTAAAATTCTAATCATAAAGAAAAGAAGGGCACCACAAAATATTTGTATCGGTCCAAAATGTCCTGCAAAACTTAAAGACTATACTAAAGAAAAATTGAAAGAAATGGAGGACATTGAATCTGGAAAGTTAGTGAAAAAATGTCCTAATTGTGAAAAAGGACAACTAAAAGTCAGAAGATCTGTTTATGGTTCATTTATTGCATGTGATCAATATCCTCAATGCAGATATACAGAAAAAACTGAATTTCCTTCAAAAACAGATAAAAAAATCAAAAAATAAATCCCGAGTTATCTATCTTGAAATTAATTTCGTTCTCTTCAGGTTTATGATATATAATTTTTCTTGGATCTAATTCTAACTCCATAATCAAATCAGAAAAATTTCTTATCATATTTCCACCAACCGTTTTTACTTTACCTTCTTGATCAGAATAAACTTGATTAGTAACTAAAACTGGAACTCCCAAATCAACAACATGTTTCAAACTTCTCAACATTAAAACCGCTTTTTCATTAACTTCAGTATAATCCTGATTATGTAATCCATGCCTATAAAAAAATCCAAAACTATCCATAACAACATAATTGAAATTGCCTTTCTTAACTAACTCTTCAACTTGTTGTAGTTTTTCAATCTGGTCATCAAAACTTTTTATAGAAATAACCATTATGTTTTCTAATATCTTTTCATAATCTTTATCCATTAATTTTATTCTATCTATAGAAAAACTCTTCTCTGTATCAAAAAATAGAACCTTTCCCTTCTTGGCAAATTCTAAAGAACTCTGCATGGCCAAAGTACTTTTCCCAGAAGCAGAAGGTCCATAAACTAAAATCAGTCCATTTAATTTATCTATAAACATAAAACTCAAGAAATCAATTCAATTTAAATAATTTGTCTAAAAGAAAAAAATAAAAAAAATTAGGTTTACTTTTTCTTAGCCATTTCGAACACAGATTTAAGTGCTACAACAACTGCTGCTGGAGCAAACAATCCAACTAAGTTAGTAAATATTTCAGGTAGGAAAGGTACCGGGTCTAAACTAGCTCCTGCGAAAGCTCCTACCACAACTAGTACTACACTAGCCCAAAGGAACTTTTGAGTCTCTTTCTCTGTTATGTTCAAGAGACCAATCACAATACCTAAAATAACTAGTAGCCATGCTAAACCTGCAAACGGGTAAAACGCGAAGACTAGTGCTAAAAGCACACCAACCAAAAATGCCCATCCACCGAGTGTATTTGCCACTTTTTCACCTCCTTAATTAATTATAAATATACTAAATCCTTAATTTTGCGGTTTTTAAAGATTTTGTTTCTAAAACAAAACATTTATATACAAGTTGTATATACACCACGTATACACAAAATGAAAGATATATTTGAAGCGGAAATTTTATGCCCAAAATGCAACAAGAAAACAAAGAAAGATGAAGAGATAAGAAAAGGGTTTAGGTTAAGATTTTTTGAATGCTCGAAGTGCAATGAAAAAATATATCATCCACTTGATGTAAGAGAATATCAAGAATTCAACAGATTAAAACATAGGAACTTCCAAGTTAAGTTAAGAATGGTCGGAAATTCATTCTCAGTTACTATACCTAAAGAAATTATAGATTTTGAAGAGAAATTTCAAAGGATGGAACAAGAATTAGATAAGATTATGAGGTTAAATCTAGAGGAACCAGGAAAAATAAGTTTATATTTTAGAAAAATGATGGAGAAATAAAATGGCGAAACAAAAAGAAATTGAACTAAGGGTACAAGAAGCGATGCAAGAAGAAGCCTACAAAGGAATAGTTAGAATTGATTCTCAAGATATGAAGGAAATAGGAGTCCATGCCGGAGATATAGTCGAAATAGAAGGGTCTAGAAAAACAGTTGGCATAGTAGATAGAGCATATCCTACTGATGTAGGTGAATCTGTTATTAGAATGGATGGAATTATGAGAAGAAATGCAAAAACTGGATTGGGAGATACAATCAAAGTCAGAAAAACTCAAGTTAAAGAAGCTAAAAAAATTACTATAGCACCTCCGCAACAAGGGGTAATGGTTCAAGCAGACCCCAGAATTTTTCAAAAGAGTTTACTAGGAAGAGTTGTTCTAAAAGGAGATATACTTTCTCTGGGAGGAACAAAAAGAAGACAATCTACTCTTTCTGGTAGCCCATTTGAAGATATATTCTCAGATATTTTTGAACAATTACAATCAGGATTTTTAGGAGGAATGGGAAGTTTAAGGTTTATTGTAGCTGATACTAATCCAAAAGAAGCAGTGATTATAACAGAAAATACTCAAATCGAACTTAGTTCCAAGGCAGTTGAAATTTCTGAAGAAGCCCCTGTTCCAGATGTAACTTACGAAGACATTGGAGGATTATCCGAAGAAATAAGGAAGATAAGAGAAATGGTAGAACTTCCTATGAAACACCCAGAATTATTTAATAGATTGGGAATAGAGCCTCCTTCTGGAGTGTTGTTACATGGCCCCCCGGGAACCGGGAAAACTTTATTGGCTAAAGCAGTAGCTAATGAGACAGATTCCAATTTCATGTTAATTAACGGTCCAGAAATCATGAACAAATTTTATGGAGAATCTGAAAAAAAGATTAGACAAATTTTTGAAGAAGCTTCTCAAAAAGCACCATCTATTATTTTCATAGATGAAATTGATGCAATCGCTCCAAAAAGAGAAGAAACGCGGGGAGAAGTTGAGAGAAGAGTTGTAGCTCAACTATTAACTATGATGGATGGCCTAAACAAAAGAGGCAATGTTACAGTTATTGGAGCTACAAATAGACCAAATGCAATTGATGAAGCTCTAAGAAGACCAGGAAGATTTGACAGAGAAATTACTTTCGGAGTCCCTGACAAAAAAGGTAGATTAGATATTTTAAAAATTCATACTAGGAATATGCCTCTAGCCAAAGATGTTAATATAGAAGGCTTGGCCGAGATTACTCATGGATTTGTAGGTGCAGATCTATCTTCATTAGCAAAAGAAGCAGCTATGAATGTTTTAAGAAGAATAATTCCAGAGTTAAACTTGAGAGACAAAGTAGAATTATCCGAAGAACTTTTGAAAAAATTAATCATAACTGATAAAGATTTCAAAGAAGCTCTAAGGTTAGTAAGACCTTCTGCTATGAGAGAGGTTCTCGTTGAAAAACCAAATGTTAAATGGAATGACATTGGAGGCCTTGAAAAATTAAAACAAGAATTAAAAGAAGTTGTAGAATGGCCAATGGAACACCCAGAATCATTCAGTAGGATGGGAATTAAAGCTCCAAAGGGAGTTTTGTTATATGGTCCTCCTGGAACTGGAAAAACTTTGTTGGCTAAAGCAGTCGCTAATGAAACAAATGCAAATTTTATATTAGTAAAAGGTCCAGAATTATTATCCATGTGGATGGGAGAATCTGAGAAGGGAATAAGAAAGATATTTGAAAAAGCAAGACAAGCTTCACCAACTATCATTTTTTTTGATGAGATAGATTCTATCGCATCTAGAAGGGGGCTCGAAACAGGAGGAGCCAGAACAACGGAAAGAATGGTTAATCAAATCCTAACTGAAATGGATGGACTAGAAGAACTAAATGATGTAATAGTAATGGCAGCAACAAATAGGCCAGACATCATGGATCCTGCATTGCTAAGGCCCGGAAGATTTGATAGAATCTTATTGGTAAATGTTCCAGATAAAAAATCAAGAGAAGAAATATTCAAAGTACACACAGAAGGAATGCCATTAGCTAAGGATGTTAAGATTTTAGAATTGGCAGAAAAAACCAAGAACTACGTAGGGGCTGATATTGAAGCAGTGGCAAGAGAGGCAGCAATGCTAGCTCTGAGAGACGACTTAAATATAAAAGAAATAACAATGAAATACTTTGAAGAGGCACTAAAGAAACAAACTCCCTCAATAAGAGAACAAGATATTAAGAAATATGAAGAAATAGAATCTCAATATCTAAGAACTGCAAGAGGGGCAGCAATCCAAGAAGTAAACTATATGAGTTAATTCTTTTTTTATTTTTTAATTTAAAATCATAGAAACATAAGTGTGTTGGAAATGAAAGAATCCGAAGATCCAAACACTTCCAACACATATCCAATTTGGATACCCTACTATATAAATTTAATGTTACCCCCTCACATTTGTAACAATTTCTTGATTTCTTCAATACTTTTGGTCTGCGATAATTTTAATCTTAATTCCTTACTTCCCTTAATTCCTTTAGTCATATACATCGCATGATATTTTATATATTTAAACTTTGGCTGATATCTTTCGGCCAATTCCAAATATTCTCTGAAAAATTTAATTTGATCCTTCTTTGTTACTTCTTTGTAATCTCCCTTCTGTAAATAATCGTTTATTTGTTTGAAAATATATGGATTTCTAGATGCTTCTCTCCCAACCATAATATAATCACATTTAGTCTTGTCAAACATCCTTTTGGCATCTTCCGGAGAATTAACTCCTCCATTCCCAACAACGGGAATACTAACATTTTCTTTAACTTGTTTTATAATGTCCCAATCCGTTTCCATACCTCTATCCTGACTTCTTGTTTTTCCGTGAACAGTTATCATAAAGCAGCCCTCTTCCTCGGCTATCTTTGCTATCTCTACCGCATTTATACTCTTTTTATCCCAGCCAGATCTGATTTTAATTGAAATTGGTACTTTAGTAACACTTTTTGCTGCTCTGATTATTTCTCTAATTTTCTCAGGTCTCTTAAGTAAAGCAGCCCCGCAGCCCTGTTTGACAATGTTATCAACAGGACATCCAAAATTAAAATCTATAATATCAACTTTATTCTCAACAACTTTTATTGCTTTTTTTATATCTTCTATGTTTTGCCCCATTAATTGAACTCCAACAGGTCTTTCTTTAAATTGAACATCAAACAGCCTTAAAGTAGATTTATTCCCCCTAGCTAATGCCAACGGGGACAACATTTCAGTAAATGTTAAACCTGCACCATACTTCTTACATAACAACCTAAAAGAAACATCAGTTACCTCAAACATTGGAGCCAAAAAGATTTTGGATTTAAATGGTTTCATATTTTTGTGGTCACCTTTTCTCCAACAATAATAGTATGTTCAGCTTGGCTAACCAAAGAACCTTTAGTTTTTTCAGGTAAAGTACCAAATTCATGTAATATTCCCTCTTTTTTCAAAGCTAATATACCAGTAGCTAATTGTAATTTGTTAAACTTATCAGCTATTTGCCTTTTAGCGAATGGCAAAGTTTTGAACTTTTCAGTTACATATTTCAATATCAATCTCGAATTAGGATTTCTAATATTTTTTGTAGCCATAATTTGATATATTTCAGAAGGATTTCCTTCAACAACTGTCCCACTACCACTAGATGCAAAAGGTTCTATAGCTATTATTTGTCCCTTTACTAATTTAGTATCATCTTCATTATCAAAATTAGGAACAGTAGGACTAGTATGTATTTGGTATTTATCCAAACCATGTCCTCCAAGATTTTTTATGGGATTAAAACCTAGTTTAGTGATCTCAGATTCAATAGTTTTACCAATTTCATTTAAGATAATTCCTGGTTTTACTATTTCCAGAGCGGCCTTCAAAGCATTTTGACTTGCTTTAATCAGTTTTGCATTATCTCCTAAATCAACTGTCAAAGCAGTGTCTCCAATTGCACCATTTACATGGACTCCAACATCCAACTTTACGACATCTCCTTCTTTGAAAATTATATCCTTATTTAACAAAGCAGTATAATGTGCAGCAACATCATTCAAAGACATTTGGGCAGGAAAAGCAATTCCACCACCTAATTCTATAATCTTGGTCTCTATTTTTTCTGTAACTTCTTTATGAGAAACCCCTGGTTTAATTAAAGTCTTTCCAAACTCTCTAGCTTCTCCAGCTATTTCTCCAGCTTTTATCCAATCTTTCATGATTTTTATAATAATAAAACATTTAAAAACTTAATTAAATATGTAAAAACATGAAAGGTTTCATTATTTATCCCACTTATAGGATTATTAATGGAGAATCTTATGTTTTCTTATATGGAAGATTAGAAAATGGTCAATCTTTCCTAACAATGAATAAATTTAAACCTTATTTTTATATAAAAACTAAGAATCTAACTAAAGCCAAAAAAATTGGAGAATTTGAATCTGAAGAAACTAAGATGATGAACTTCTCTAAAGAATCCATGACTAAAATTATTATAGATTCTCCAAAAGGTGTCTCTGAATTAAGATCAGATTTAGAAAAAGCCAAAATAAAAACCTATGAGTCAGATATTAGATTTCCAATTAGATTTCTAATAGACAACAATATACAAGGTTCTCTAGAAATAGAGGGAGATTATGATACTCACGAAATTGTAGATAGGATTTACAAAGATCCAGATTTAAAACCAGCAAATTACACTCCGACAAATCTCAAAATATTATCATTTGATATAGAATCCGAGAAAAAAGGAAAAAAGATATATTGTATCTCTTTATATTCAAAAAATTATAAAAAATCTTTCTTAGTATCCTCTAAAAAATTCCAAGGAATAGTTTCTTGTAAAGATGAAGAAGAATTATTGGAAAAATTCAGAGAAGAAGTACTAGATTTTGACCCAGATATAATTACTGGATGGAATGTGATTGACTTTGACTTACAATTATTAAGAGATAAATTCAAAAAATACAGAATCCCCTTTGACTTGGGAAGAGATAATTCAACATCCAAATTAAGAATTGAAACAAACTTCTTTAGAACAAGTAAGGCAGATATTTCTGGAAGAGCAGTTCTAGATGGAATTGATTTAACTAAATCTTCTTTCATTAAATTAACTAACTATAAACTAGATACAGCTGCTAAAGAATTATTGGGCAAAGGAAAATTAATAGAATCAACAGGAAAAGAAAAATATGAAGAAATCGACAGATTATATAAGGAAGATAAGAAAAAATTAATTGAATATAACTTACTTGATGCCAAACTTGCTTATGATATTATTACAAAAGCAGATTTAGTTAATTTAGCTATTCAAAGGTCTTTATTGACTGGAATGACACTTGAAAGAGTAAATGCTTCTATAGCGTCTTTAGATTTCTTATATTTGCAAAGAACAAAAGAAAGAAACCTAGTAGCTCCTACAAATCTCAATTCAGATAGGGAAGCTAGAATTAAGGGAGGTTATGTTATGGAATCCAAACCAGGCATATATGATAACCTTATTGTTTTAGATTTCAAATCTCTATATCCTTCTATAATAAAAACTTTCAATATAGATCCATCTGCACATCTAGAAAAAAAGAAAAAAGGTTCAATAGAATCTCCAAATAAGGCATATTTCGATTCTAAAGATGGAGTTTTGCCCGAAATTATTCAAGATTTATGGTCAGCCAGAGAAAAATCAAGAAAAGAAAAAAATGAATTGGCCCGTTATGCCATTAAAATTTTAATGAATAGTTTCTTTGGAGTATTGGCCAACCCTGCCTGCAGGTTTTATAATTTAAAGGTGGCTAATGCAATAACTCACTTCGGACAAGAACTAATAAAACAAACTGCTAAAAAGGTAGAAGAATCAGGTCATGAAGTAATTTATTCAGATACAGATTCCATTTTTGTCAATACTAAAACAGAATCTGAAAAAAAGGCAGCTGAAATAGGTAACAAATTAGAGAAAGAGATAAACTCATTCTACAAAAATCATATCAAGAAAAAATACCACAGAGATTCCTTTTTAGAATTAGAGTATGAGAAACTTTATACTAGATTTTTGATGCCAAGAGTTCGAGGTAAAGAGGAAGGCGCCAAGAAAAGATATGCAGGATTACTAAAAAAAGAAGGCAAAGAAGAATTAGATATTGTGGGGCTAGAAACAGTTAGATCAGACTGGACAGATGCAGCTAAAAAATTCCAGCAAGAGTTATTAGACAGAATATTCCATAAAAAAGAAGTTACTGGTTTTATTAAAAAATTTGTAGAAGATCTAAGAAAAGGAAAATATGATGAAGATTTAGTCTATAGAAAATCAATAAGAAAAGATTTAGATGAATATGTACGTATTACTCCACCTCATGTAAAGGCAGCTAGAAAATTAAAAAAATTAGAATCTTCAATAATAGAATATTATATAACAACCGAAGGACCAGAACCTTTACAAGCCTTAAAACATAAAATTGATTATGATCATTATATCAATAAACAAATTAAACCAATAGCTGATACGGTTTTATCATTTTTTGACACCACATTTGAAGATTTATTGAAAGGAACAAAACAAACTTCTCTTTTCTCCTATTCATAACCTTTAAATAAATCTCAAACTTAATTTCATCATGGACATACTGATAATTTTAACAATAATCTTTGGTATTGCGATGAGCTTCGGATATTTCACCCAAACTTATAAAATATTTTCAAGAAAAAGTGCAAAAGACATTTCTTTATTAACTTACATATTTTTTGCACTAGGAATTGCAATATGGCTTATATACGGAATTACAATAAACAATTTTCCAATAATAATTACAAACATAGTTTATCTAATTGGAGCAATCTCAGTCATAATAGCATATTTTTCATTTAAACATTAATTTTATATACAAACTTACTATGTTCTAAACTATGGGAATAGCAATCTCAGAATTAATTCCAAAAAAAGAAATTTCTTTACAAGAGCTAAAAGGAAAAAAACTAGCAATAGATGCTTCCCCAGTAATATACCAGTTTCTGGCCTCAATAAGACAACAAGATGGAACTCCCTTAATGGATTTTAAAGGCAATATTACTTCCCATTTAGTTGGGCTATCAACAAGGATTCCAAAATTAATGGAACACAATATTAAACTAGCCTTTGTTTTTGATGGAAAACCTCCTGCGATGAAATATGGAGAATCTCAAATAAGAGAACAAAGAAAAAGAAAAGCAGAAAAAAAGCTAAAGAAAGCCCTAAAAGAAGAAGATACTGAATCTATTGTAAAATACAAAAAACAATCTATCAGAATAACTAAAGATATAATAAAAGAATCCGAGGAGTTTGTAAAAGCTTTAGGATTGCCAGTTATCAAAGCCCCTTCTGAAGCAGAAGCTCAAGCTGCATTCATGGCAGAACAAAATGATGTTTTTGCGACAGTATCCCAAGATCATGATTCTTTGTTATACAATGCTCCAAGAATGATAAAAAACATAACGGTCTCTCCAAAAAGAAGAATAAAGGGAATGTATGTTTCCATTCATCCTGAAATGATAGAACTCAAAAATGTTCTAAAAAAACTCAAAATAAATCAAGATCAGCTTCTAGCATTATCAATTCTAGTAGGAACGGACTACAATCCTGGTGGAGTAAAAAGAATAGGACCTAAAACAGCTCTAAAATTAGTTCAAGAGCATAAATCCTTTGAAAAGATATTTGCTAATGTAGAAGCAGAATTTGATTGGAAGAAAGTATATGCAACGTTCAAAAGTATGCCTATAATGAAAAATTATCAATTGAAATGGAAAGAACCAGACTTAGATAAAATCCACAAAATACTAACAAAAAAAGATTTCTCAGAAGATAGAGTAAATAAATTATTAGATAGACTTAAACCAAAACAACAAAAAGAATTAGATAAATGGTTTTGAAATTATTTTGTTAATTCTTTCATTAATTCATTTCTTCTCTTCTGAAGATTATTTAATTTTCTTCTAACTAGAGGTATTTGACCTTTATTAGTAGTTCTACCTAATTTTTTAGTTTGATCCTCTATTTGATTATCTAAATCATCAATCTCAGTTTGCAAGTAACCTTTATCTTTTTTAGATAATTTTCCTTTTCGTCTAAAACCTTGGACAACCCTATCACCAGCTAATAATGCCAGTGCAGCCAAAGCAAAAACTATGTAAATATTTGCCACTCCTTGAATATCTTCTCTGCTCCACCATAAACCAATCATAACTGCAGCATAAAATAACCATGCAAACTTTCTAAACCAACCATAATTTATCCCTTCAACAAAATAGAAGTATAATAAAAACGGAATAATCATACTAATTATAACGGCCAAAGCCCCGTAAGGCAATAAAACTGCTTGCAACATATCAAAGGCAATAAATCTAACACCTAAAATAGTTATAGCAATAGAAATTGTCCACGGAATGGCAACATGAGAAGCATCTATATAAGGTAATTTTTTAACTAAAACATAAATAATGGACACTAAAATAACAGCAAGCAAAGCTTTACCAAAAACTTCACCAGTATTTTCCTTTTGTAGGCCAGGATCAAATAGTAACCAACTTAATATCCCTCCAAAAAAATCTTGTATTCCTCTACCCATCCATTGCCAATCAAGAGTTCTTGAATACTGGGTTTCCCCAGTTTCTTGAGCAAAGGCCAAGTTAGGCATCATAGATACTAATAAAATCAAACCAATCGTAAAAAGTAATATATTCCTCTTTTCCATACAAAATTATAATTGAAAGTTAATATATAAATCTTTTGATTAACTTTTTAAATTACAAAGTTTCAGAGAAGATATGTTAACTAAAGAAGATATTAAAAAAATTCCAAAATCTTATGATATGGTTGGAGATATATTAATTTTTTCAGATTTTCCTAAAGAATTGAAAAAAAAAGAAAAAGAAATTGGAAATTACTTATTAAAACAAATAAAACAAGCGAAAGTAGTTACAAAAAAAACTAAACATTACTCTGGAACAAAAAGAACTCCAAAATTAAAAATACTCGCTGGAGAAAAAAGAAAAGAAACAATACACAAAGAAAATGGATTGTGTTTTAAATTAAATCCGGAAAAAACTTATTTTTCTTCTAGAACGGGAACCGAAAGATTAAGAGTGGCCAAATTAGTAAAAAAGGACGAATCAGTTTTAGTGATGTTCTCTGGAATTGCCCCTTTCCCTTTAAATATTTCAAAATATTCAAAAGCCAAAGAAATTTATGGAATCGAAATAAACAAAGCAGCCCATAAGTACGCCCTACAAAATATTAAACTAAACAAAATTAAAAATGTTCATTTGTTCAAAGGCAATGTAAAAAGAATTCTACCTAAATTAAAGAAAAAGTTTGATAGAATAATTATGCCTCTTCCTAAATCTTCAGAAGATTATTTGGCCTTAGCATTAAAATATCTCAAAAAAGGCGGAAAGATTTACATTTATATCTTTGAACATGAAAGAGATTTTAAAAAATTAAAAGAAAAATACAAGAAATTTAAACCAAAAATAACAAAAGCGGGCTCACCAAGTCCAGGAAAGTATAGAGTTTGTTTACAACTCCAAACCTAGTTCTTCTAATTCTCTCCTTTTTGAAATAACAGCCGAAGGGGCTTCCCCCCCATGCCAAGTAAACCTAGGACGGACATTCATCGGAAATATTCTCTCGGAGTTATCATCTAAAACTATAGCACTACCTTTCATTCTAGGTAAATTATTAATGTATGTTTGAATATCATTTAGTAAATAAGTCTGCATCATATCATTCAAGGCAGTTATATCTTTTCTTGCTGTAACTCTATGACTAATTACAATGTCACTCTGAGTAATTACATCTTTATGAATTTCTCCAGGTTGTTGAGTAGCCAATACTAATGAAATTCCAGGTTGTCTTCCTTCCCTAAGCAGTTGAATTAAAGCACTTGAAGCAGCAGTTGTTCCTTCTTTAGGTAAAAACTCATGTGCTTCATCCAACATTAACCAAACCAAAGGCATATCTCCTTTCTTTCTTTTTTTAGTATCTAAACCAAAATAACTCTCCCCAGCTTCTATTGTTTTTATCTCTTCAACTTTTCTAGCTGCCATCCTCTCAATTAATAATTTTTTACAAATTAAACCAGTAACTAAATTTTTAATTCCCCAACTTCCAGCAATATTAGAATAAGCACTAATATCTAAAATAGAAACTCTTCCTGGTTTTATTAAATCTTTAATTTCAGTTCCTCTCTTTGAAAATAAACCCCAAGATTTAGTAGCTTCAAATCGGTTAACAGTTGCATCTCTGACTTCCTGACTAATAGATTTGTCTTTTTTTATAGCATTAATTATATCATCCACATCATATTCTTTTTTAGCATCTTGCAATTCAGAAATAATTTTTTCCATCAAGATTCCCACAGGCTCCATCAAATCAAGATTAAACACATTAGCCCAATCTCCAGCATCCAACTCAGAAGTTCTCATAGAAAATGGAAAATCTACTGGAATATTTTTTCTCCTATATTCTTGAGCAAATCCGTGAGGGGTGTAAATATCAATAGTGCCTAATTTTGTAGGATTCATTTTCCAAGAATTCAATAAATCTTCTTCTTTCTGATTAGGGTACTTCATAGTCCAGAATATTCCCATAGTATCAAAGATTAAAATGCCTAGGTTTTTAGAAACTTCCTTAGGCAGATTAGACATTTCCTCTGCCATAACTCCTAAAGTATACGATTTCCCACTTCCCCTTTTTCCAGAAACTAAAACAACATGTGCCCTAGCTACATCCATCTTAATATTTGAACTCAAAGAAACAGTCTGACCCATTTTAACGTAATGTCTACCTAAAAAAATAGTCCCCATATCTCCAAATTTTTTCTTGTCAGAAACTGTCCTACCCACAATAATATCATAAGCCATTAAACAAGATACTATTTACATATTTATTAAGTCTTTCTAATAACACAACAAAATTTATATACTTCATAATTTTCTAAAATCTACAAATGATTAAGGACCATCTAAAAACTTGGGTTTTGCTGTTGAGCTTAACATTCCTATTGCTGATTCTAGGCTTTGCTCTAGGAGGGACAACAGGTCTTACAATAGCTTTATTCATAACCATAGTGATAAACGTCTCAAGTTTTTGGTATTCTGACAAAATAGCCTTAAAAATTTACAAAGCCCAAAAAATACTCTACTCAGATAAACCCGAATTACACGACATGGTAAAAGACGTTGCTATGAGGGCAGGAATAAAAACACCAAGAATATATTTAATTCCAAGTTCAAACCCAAATGCATTTGCAACTGGACGTTCAGAAACTACAGCAGTGGTTGCAGTAACTCAAGGTTTACTTGATTTATTAGAAGAAAGAGAATTGAGAGGAGTTTTAGCTCACGAAATTGCCCATATAAAAAACAAAGATATTCTATTAACAACTATCGCTTCGATAATAGCCGGAACTTTGATGTATCTTGCTATGATTGCTAGATGGACTGCAATATTTTCTTCAGACAGGGATAATAATTGGGTAGAAATGTTAGCTCTTTCAATATTAGTTCCAGTAGTAGCAACAGTAATTAATCTATCAATCTCCAGATCAAGAGAATTTCTTGCTGATGAAACTTCCGCGAAAATAACAAAAGATCCAAAAGCATTAGGAAGCGCATTAACAAAAATACACTCATCGACTAAAAAAATGGAGTTTGGAAATCCTGCATTATCCAATATGTTCATCAGCAATCCATTTAGAAGTTCCGCAATAATAAATCTAATGAGCACTCATCCAACTTTACAAGCCAGATTAAAAAGATTAAGAAAATTTGCTTTTTCACAATAATTTCTCATCAATCCAAATCATTTCATCTTCTTCCAGTTTCAATTCTTCCTGAACACTTGGGTGTTTTATTAATAATTTAATGTCGGGAAAAATATCCCTAAAAGCTTTCTTGTAAGAAACATTGTAATAACTTGCCAATTTTTCAGAAATAGATTTCCTTTTTGCATTTCTCATATTACTTTGCCAAATCATTAATCCAATATTAGGTCGTTTGTATCTTGAAGTCTTTTTATTTTTACTTTCTTTAGCCAAAGCAACTCCAGAACTCATAAAAAATTTCTGATAAATAATAAACCTCCAATGCTGCCACCTCATAATTCTTCCCTTGAAAACATTTGCCAAACTTAAAGAGTTAAACGCCATATGAAGGTCCTTAGTTTCATATTCAGAAACAACATTATGACTAACCCAAGACTGCAATTCATCAAAATTAACATCATCTAAAGATCTTTCAATTAGATCAACATCTTTACTCTTAAAAATTAAGGTTAAAATATTATTCAACTGCTCCTCCTGTTTTCTATCTCCAATTAAATCCAAGTCTTCTTTACTTGATCCTGTTGAAGATAAAGTTTGTAAATCGTTTATTGCTGCCCTTAAGTCTCCTCCACTCCGAGAAGCAATACTTTTCAAAATAAATTTGTCAAGTTTTCCTTTCTCTTCTTTATTGATTTCGTTCAATCTCTCAAAAACCTCATTAGTTTCTAAACTATCAAATTCCAAAATTTCACATTTCTTAACTAAGGCAGATAATTTATCTAAAGTAATATCATTAGCGGTCATAACAACCGGAAAACTAGATTTTTCAAGTAACTTAGCTAGGGCAGTTGCTCCACCTCTATCTTTCACTCCACTTAATCCATCAATTTCATCTATCAAAATGATTTTAGGTTTCATAAACAAACTCATCTGATTCATGGCCGAATTCATAAACTCTTCAATATTCGCTTTATTTCTAACATCCGAAGCATTTAGTTCTAAAACTTCATAATCATTCTCTTTAGCAAAAGCATATACTGAACAAGTTTTTCCAGTACCAGTTGGACCAGATAAAATAGCCCCCTTCTTCACCCTTCTTTTATAATTTCGAATAAAATCTACTAAAAATTCTACAGAATCCCTATTTCCTTTTATTTCTTTAATTATTTTAGGAGAATACTTGTTTACCCATATCATAAAAGTAGAAATCTAACTTATTTTATAATACTTTTCCATGTGCCTGACAAGGTAATATTTATAAATCTCAAATTTAAAGATTAAAATATGAATAAATATCAAAAGATAAATATTTTAGCAATATTCACAATAGCTTATCTTGCAATTTTCTCGGCAATTTCAATTACAATAAACAATATAGAATTTCTTTATTATTCTTCCATAATATTTATTATGGTAATATTTCTTCTTATCTACAAGAAAAAAATAAGTTTGGAACCAATACATTATTTTTTTGCATCACTATTAGGTCTTTTTCATAGTTTGGGAGGGAATTTATTCATTAATGGAACAAAATTATATGATTTTTGGATTTTTGGGCTAAGGTATGATCAATATATGCATATAGCAGGAAGTCTAACGGCAGCAATGATAGCATATTTCACATTAAAAAAATATTTCTCTCAAGAATTAAGAAAAAGTAATTTACTTTTACCTTCCATGATAATTATGATTGCGCTGGGCATAGGAGCAACTTATGAAATATTCGAATTGATTGCAGTCGCTTTTTTTGGAGGGGAAAAAGGAGTGGGGGATTATATTAACAATGCATTAGATTTAGTATTCAATCTAATAGGCGGAGCAATAGCTTCAATTATAATAATCTATAGAAAAAAAAGATAATTATCTCAAAGAATCCATAAACTTCTTAACTCTTTCTTCATCTATTCTTTCACGAATTAAACCTCTTTTCTTGAAATAAGTGCCGACAATCCCACCATCAGCTATACTTAATTGTTCTCTAACATTTTCAGGAGTCAAACCCTCACCTACGATTAAAGATTCATTTCCAATAATTCTTCTAAACTCTTTTATTTTTTCAATGGGAGTTTCTTCCCCAGTACTATCTCCAGTAACAACTATCGCATCTACTCTTCCAATCCCTTCCTTCAAATCATTTTCTAAATTTGAGCCTCCAACAGGGGCATAATGTTTTGGCCAAACTCCTCCTAAAACAACAATATCTTCAAAGTTATCTCTAATTGGCCTATATAATTTATCATTCAACTCCAAAACTTTTTTCCCTCCTTCATATCTTCCAGCCACATAATCTATCTGTATAAAATCACAATTAAAATAATCACCTAGAACAAAGCTCTGCAGGAATTCATTAGGAAGAAGATTGATTCCAATTTTTAAATTTCCCCCATATCTTCTATCTATTTCATTTAAAGTTCTAACCAATGATTCTGGACTTCCATAGTAATTTTCAACTATAATTCCATCCAAACCATTATTTTCATAGATTTCCAATTCTTCCATAGCTCTATTCACTTTCTTCGATTCAGTTCCTGTTAAGTGAATCATGCCAATTATTGGTTTTTCTCCAAATATCTCGTGAAATTGCATAATATCAACAAGTAGCAAAAATTAATAAAGCTTCTTTTTCGTAAGTTTTATAACTTTTTCTAACAAATTTAACCATATGAAAAAAGATAGAGAGAAGACTAGCAATAATCCGGTTGTTAATCTTTTCAAAACGGAATGGAAATATTTAAGAGGGGAGAAGAAAATCTTCTCGGTTTATGTAGGCCTATTTATCATTTCAAACTTAATTGGCTTAGCAGAGCCACTAGTCATTGGATTAATTTTCAATTCTATTCAAAATGAAATTACTTCAAATGCAGAATTAAGAGGACTAATACTAAAAATATCTCTATTATTAGCAATTAGTATTGGATTTTGGGCATTCCATGGAATTGGAAGAGTTTTAGAATCAAAAACAGGTTTTTTGGTGAAAAGAAACTATCAAAATACAAAAATAGCCAGAGTTTTAGAGTTACCAACTAGCTGGCACAAAGACCATCATTCTGGGGATACAATAGATAAAATTAACAAAAGTTCCAACGGAATCAGAGGATTCTCAAGTTGGATGACTTTCAGAGTTATACAAGGAATCATCGGTTTGTTTGGTTCAGTTATTATACTATTATTCATAGATATATGGGCAGCATTATTTGCACTATTCTTCTCATTCACAATTCTTTTCGTAATTATGAAGTTTGATAAAAGGCTCGATAAAAAATATCAAGAAATAAATAAATTAGGAAATAAGGCATCCGCTGCAATATTCGATTATCTAAGTAACATAATAACAGTTATCACACTAAGAATGAAAAAAACAGTCAAAAAAGAAATAGACAAAAAAATAATGAAAATATATGATCCAATAAAAAAAGCAGCTATACTAAACGAAATAAAATGGTCATTTGCTTCAGTAGCTATTTCGGTAATGACAGTCTTAGTTTTATCTTGGAGAGCATATACAGATTTTACTACAACAGGAGTAATTTTAATTGGTAGCTTGTATATGTTATATGGCTACTTGGGTAAAATAGGACATACTTTCTACACTTTTGCCAATTTGTATGGAGATATGGTAGAAATAAATGCTCGTCTAATAAATGCAGAACCAATAGATGAAGAATATAACAAATTAAGAAAAGATCTAAGGGGAGAACTTCCAATTAAGTGGAAAAATATTTCTCTGAAAAATGTAGATTTCACTTATGATAAAGAAGGAAAAGAACAACATATAGATAATATTAATGTAAATATCCAAAGAGGACAAAAAATAGCTTTCGTTGGAGAAAGTGGTTCTGGAAAAAGTACTATGTTAGCCTTAATCAGAGGATTGTACATGCCAGAAAAAGGAGGGGTATTTGTCGACGGCGAAAAGCTAAAAAATGATTTTTGGAATTTGAAAAAACACGTTACTCTAATTCCTCAAGATCCAGAGATATTTAACAATACTATTGGCTACAATATAACTATGGATATTCCAAATAAAAAGGAAATTATAGATAGGGCAATCGATATAGCTCAATTTAGAAAAGTTCTGAACAGACTAGAAAATGGATTAGATACTAATGTTTTGGAAAAAGGAGTTTCTCTTAGTGGCGGAGAAAAACAAAGACTGGCTTTTGCCAGAGGAGTCTTAGCAGCTAAACATTCTGATATTGTTCTAATGGATGAACCTACTTCAAGTGTCGATAGTTTAAACGAAACTAAAATTTATGAAAATGTTTTCAAAGAGTTCAAAGAAAAAACAATAATCTCAGCAATTCATAAACTAAACTTACTAAATAAATTTGATTACGTTTATTTATTTGCAAATGGAAAAATTGTGGCAGAAGGAGCTTTAGAAGAAATAAAAAAGAATCCCAAATTTAAAAGATTTAGTAGTAAATTAAAGATTTAAATAAATTTATATATAATTCTCAGCTCCTCAAATTATGGAAGATGTTACAATACTAAACCTTGAAAGAATTTTAGAAATGATGAAATTCAAAACAGGTAGAATAACTTTTCCAGGTTTAAGTATAAGGGCCACACTAAAACCAAATCAATATTTTCTAAATGAGGGTCCAGTTGAAGACGTGCAAAAAAACTATGAGGGTTGGGCCGAAATATTTAAATTAGAATCTGATAGATCTTACGACACTGAAAACTTACTTGGAGAATTTCTATCTTGGGAATTAATTTCTGGCCACCAGTTGACAATTATGTATTATTTAGAAGAACAAGAGCATACTACAAATACAATAGGTCATGAATCAACTCATGCATTAATAGGGCTAGGTTTAGGATACAAATTAACTAAAGAATTAGAAAAAGAAGGCTTTGATTTTGATCCTTTTGAGTTTTTTGATGACGAAGAAGATATAGCAGATGTCGGAGGAATTCTCGCAGTTTATAAAAAAGAAAAAAACAATTTTAAAGACTTTAACTATTTTATGGAGTTTAGATATTTTGCAATGGCCCACATGGAAAAAGATGACATTGCAGTAGAAGAAGGATTATTTGATGAGAATTATTTTATCTCATAGATCCAATCATGCATTTCTTGATATTGTATGAATAAATCTCGAATTTTTCCGTAGGCTCCATTAATTTCATCAAGAGAGCCTTCTGGCAAATTAATTTTCCCTAAATGAATAACATATCCTCCCTTTCCAACATTATACTCACATTCCATTACACTATCTAACTTATATTCTTCTGGGAGTTGAGGGTTAACGGTTTCTTGAACAAACCAATTAAAATGTTTCAGAACAAGAGGGAGTAAATTTTTAGATTTACTTTTCAAGTATTCTCTTTTACATTCTAAACCACCAAGGCCATTCATAATATGTTCTTCTAAACCCCCAAGATTATTCATTTTCATAAAAAAGAGAATAGGTTAAAATTTAAATAATTATCTACAAAAACTAGCTAAGAGCGCTTCCAACTGAATATACTCATCTGAACCCTCAACTAAACGAAATTCAGCCTCTCCACACTTCTCAATCATTTCCATTTTTTTAGCATCTTCAACCTCTAAAGACAAAATTTCCCTCTGAATCTGCTTAATAATATCAACTCCAGACAAACCATGATTCAACATAGTTTTCAATAATAAAGTACGAGCATCCGCAAAAAAACCTTTAGTACTCAAATTCAAAACTTCCTTAACCTCTTTAGGTCTAGCAGCACTAGCTACCTCATAAACCAAATCTTTAGTTATTTCATTAGAAACAACAGAACACGATTGTAAAGTATTTTCTAGCTTTCTAACATCTCCATTACTAATCTCAAATAGAGCTTCGCCGGCTTCTTCCGTTACTTTTAGATTTTCTTTTTCTGAAATATCATGAATAATTTCTTTCATATTTTCAAAAGTTAAAGGTTTAAACCTAAAAACAGAACATCTAGACTGTATTGGATCGATAATTTTGCTTGAATAGTTGCAACTTAATATAAATCTGCAGGTGTTTGAATATGTTTCCATAGTTCTTCTTAGTGCTTGTTGAGCGTCTTTAGTTAGCGAATCACACTCATCTAAGTAGATAACTTTAAAAGGAACGTCTCTTATTGCTCTGGTTCTAGCAAAATCTTTGACTTTGTTTCTTACTACGTCAATACCTCTTTCATCACTGGCGTTTAATTCTAGGAAAAGAGAATTTTTTTCTTCTTGGAATAATTTGTTTGCTATAATTAAAGATAAAGTTGTTTTTCCAACTCCTGCTGGTCCGGAGAATAGTAAATGAGGCATGTTTTTAGTTTCTATAAATGCCTTGATTCTTTCTACTATTTTCTCTTGACCTTTAATTTCGTTAAAATCTTTAGGTCTGTATTTTTCTACAAACATGTTTGTGAGAAAGATGGATTGTTTATAAGTATTTTGGGTGTGATTGGCAACATATTTTTCCTAATTCTTGTTATTACATCGAGGGTCAGATTGGTGCCTATATTTTATAAATAGAGAACTCTTCTAACTTTGAATGAAAACTTCAAAGAAAAAAGAAGAATTTGATGTAAATAATAAAAATTTAGTAGATATGTCTAATCAAGTTGATAATGATTGGGATAGGGATACAATTTTGGCCTTTGCAAATAAATCTAAGAACCAAGAATATGCAATAAGGCTAAAAAATAGGGACAAGTCTAAAATAAAAAAGAAATTCATTTATTTGAAGGAAACGGAAAGTGCAAGAAAACATAATAAAAAAGTTATCAATCTTATTTTTGCTTATCTTATCTTTAAGATTTTAAGCGAGAGCAAGGGTGAAAAAGAGAAAGTATATATTTGTCCAGATCATCGTCCTACCAGGGAAGTACACCATTATATCCAAAAATTATCTAAGTTTAATGGATATCCAAATCTCACAGAAGAAAAAGATATTGATTTTATCAATAGAAACAAATTTAATGTACCAAAGAGTAATCCTGCCCATAAATTCGCCAAAAAAGTATACCAAGGCAAAAAGAATGCTAAAATTGCTGCAGATTTCGAAGAATTAGAATCACTCATTTCAAAATTATTATAAAATATAGGGTTAGCCCGCGAGGGCTCAAAGCTTACACAACGCTTTTTCGGTCGTAAAACCTATTAAAGCAAGATTGTAAGTACCCAATATTATACATATGCATATACATATATAAGACTTTTTCTTTCCTAAACAAACTAAATTCTTTTAAATTCCTCTTCTTTCCTCAAAATTCTAATGAAAATAGCAGATTTGCCAGATTATACAAAACCTTCTTCTAAAATTATGAAAAAAGGAGCTCCTTCCCTTGATACCGATGAATTACTCTCTATTATATTTGGTATTGGAACTCTAGGAGAGAGTGCTTTAGAAGTAAGTCGTAGGTTGTTGAAAAAATATGATTTAAATAAATTCGAAGAGCTTGGCTTTAACGAGTTAGTTTCTGAAGTTAAGGGTAAAAGGAAGAAGGCTGAGACTTATGATTATGTTAAGTCCATGCAGATTTTTGCTTTGGTTGAGTTGAGTAAAAGGTATAATAAATTAAAAAATAAAGGTTATAGAAGAAGTATTAGTTGTGCTAAGGATGTTTATGATATGTTTGTGGATAAGTACGGAAGCTTGAAAAAAGAACATTTTATTTGTTTGTACTTAGATACTAAGAATAAGATAATTAAGGAAGAGGTTGTTTCTGTAGGTACTTTGAATAGTTCTTTAGTTCATCCTAGAGAGGTTTTTAAGATTGCTATTCGTGAGAGTGCTAATTCTATTATTTTGGTGCATAACCATCCAACTGGAGATGTTAACCCTTCTTCCGAAGATGAGTGATAACTTTAGAATAAAAACAAAAAAAACAGAAATACTATTTTTAGAGTTAATGTATAATTCCCTAGCAAATAGTGGAAGATGCGCAGTAATACTTCCAGATGGAGTATTATTTGGAAATTCAAAGGCACATAAAAGTATTAGAAAACTTATTTTAGAAAATTGTAGGTTGGATGCAGTAATATCTATGCCTTCCGGAGTATTCAAACCATATGCGGGAGTTTCAACTGCAATATTGTTTTTTACCAAAGGAGAGTCAACAAAAAATGTATGGTTTTATGATATGCAAAATGATGGATTTAGTTTAGATGATAAACGAACAAAAATTGGAGAGGGAAAAGGAGATATTCCAGATATAATTGAAAAGTTCAAGAAAGAAGATAAAACAAATCAAACGGATAGAAAGAAAAAATCGTTTATTGTCCCATTTGAAGAAATTAAAGAAAATAATTACGATTTAAGTATTTCAAAGTATAAAGAGATAGAATATGAAGAGATAGAATATGAAAAACCAGAGATTATTAAAAAGAAAATATTAGAACTTGAAGAAAATATAATCAAAAAATTAAAAGAGTTGGAAGAAATATAATCCAAATAATTAAATAACTTCAAATTCAAACATCTACAAAGAGAGCGCGAGAGAAGCTCTCGCTAACGCAAAATCTTTTTAAACTTCTCCTCCAAATTAAACTTCTATGAAACCAATCCAAATAATAACAATAATACTCGTAACTCTAACCTTTCTAACAACAATACTCTTATACAATTCCCTACCAGAACAACTAACAACCCACTGGAACCAAGAAGGACAACCAGACAAAACCTTACCAAAACCAATAGGAGCCTTCCTAACTCCATTAATACTAATAGCAGCAATACTCTTACTATACTTAGTTCCAAAAATAGACCCACTAAAAAATAACCTAAAAAAATTCAGAAAACACTATGATATCTTCATTCTATTCCTAACTATCTTCCTAATACTAATCCAAGCAATAACCCTTACCTGGAATCTAAACTATAAAATAAGCATAAACCTAGTAGTCCCCATAATAACAGCACTTTTTATCTATTATGCCGGAATCTTAATAAAAAACTCAAAAAGAAATTGGTTTATCGGAATAAGAACTCCCTGGACCCTAAGCAACGACAAAGTTTGGGACAAAACAAGCCAACTAGGAGGAAAATTATTCAAAATTCTAGCTTTTATAATCTTAATATCTTTATTTTTCCAAAACTACATGGTTTACTTTATTTTAATACCTATATTAGCAATTGTCATATACTTATGGATATATTCTTATTTAGAATTTAAAAAACTCTAAGCTTCCATATATTTCCTCTTAATATACTTTACAAAGGGCCCCTCATCACGTTCTATTTGATACTTATCTAACACATCATAATAATTTTCCAAATCCTCCACAGAGATATCTATTAGTGAATATTTTCTCTTCCACAATATCCAATTCATTAATAACCTTGACAATCTAGAGTTTCCATCAGCAAAAGGCTGTATTGATATTAATTTTAAGTGAATAAGTGCCGCCAACTCAATAACATGGAGCTTCCTATTTTCAGATTTATACCATTTAAAAAAATTATCCATTTCTTTATCAACTTCACCCCACTTAGGAGGAATATAAGTAGTTCCCCCAATTTTAACGTTTCTTTTTAATTCACTTCTCAACCTTCCAGAAATATCGTCATCCACATCAGAAAATAAAATTTTATGAAGTTTTTTTATAAATTTTATATCTAATTTTCCTTTGTATTTTGTTATGGCAACAACACCCTTTTCATGGTTCTCCAATTCTTTAATTGTTTTTAAATTCTTAAAATTCTTTGGAACAATTCCGTCTTTTAATATTAAATAGGTCTGCCTTAAAGTTACATCTACTCCAGATAATTTAGAACTGTCGTAAGTATATCTTATCAGAAAATCCTCAAAATTCTTCTTTTTCTCCGATAAACTAAGCTTTTTTTGTTCCTTCTTCTCTTCTTCTCTCTTTCTATCAATTTCTACTATGTCCTTTTCAGAGAGGTATTTGTACTTATTTCCCTTTAATTCTTTAAGAAATTCTTTTTTTAATTGTTCTAACCTTTTTTTTGGAGGCAAAGTTTTACCCAGATATTTAGTTTTTTGGAATATTTTCTTTCCTTTCCTAATAGAGTGCCCCAGTACATAATAATCCTTTATTTTTCTAACAAATACCATGACTTTTTTATACACTACACTTATTTAAAGCTTTCGATTACACACTACATTTCTATTTAATTTTCCTAATACATTTTAGGAGGACTATAGATAATTATCATATACTTATGGGTTTATTCTTATTTAAAATTTAAAAAACTTTATTTATAAACTTTTTTTCGATGATCGAACTTTAATAATATCAATTCATTACCTCTAACAGAATAAACCAATCTAAATGGTTTAATATACAAAGTCCCCTCTCCTCTTTTATATTTTAAAGGCTTGCCAATATGAAGATTATCAACTAATTTTCTTAATTGTTTTTCCAATCTATCCTTTAGAGATTTATCCACGTTTTTTATATTTTTAATAAATTCCTTAGAAGGAGTTATCTTCACCATTCTTTAAATTTCTCAAAAAATTCATCAACATTATAAGTATCACATTTACCAGAATCAATCTCCTTCCAAATTTTATCTAGCTCTTTAAGTTCCTTTTTCTCTTCTTCAGTTAATCCTTCAACCTCTTTCAAAATAATCATATTATTTGTCTTAGTAACTACAAAAGCAGTTCCAGCTTCCATCCCTTCCCTTACACTCTCAGGGATTACAACTTGACCTTTTGTGCTTAACTTAGTAACTTCCATTTTATAAAAGTAAGATTATCTTACTATTTAAAGTTTTCTATTTTATGATTCATTCTTATTTAGAATTCAAGAAGGAGTCAAACTTCCTAACATTAAAGGAAAGTGATCTATTCCGCGACTAGGAAATGGCAAGACGTAAACAAAGGGATAACCAACATTATCTCTAAAATCATCCCAATAATTGCCAAAACCATTAAAATCCCAGTTATTTCCATAAAGAGAATTCTCATAAACATGCTCTCCATTATTAAACATAAACTTATTCTTAAAGAAATAATTATGGTTAGAAGTAATAAAAATCCCATTCACAATCTGAAACTCAATTTTATTATCAAAAATTCTATTCCTAAAACTATTTCCAAAAACACCGATTCCATAGTCATTACTATAAATATAATTAGAAAAAATTGAATTTTCAGAAACATTAACTAATTTCAAACCTTCTAAATCATTATGGTGAATTGTATTGCCAGAAATAACATTTCTATTGCCAACTAAATAAATACCAACAAAACTATCAAAAATATTATTATTAATTAATTGATTCCTGTTACCACTTAGATAAATTCCAGCGTTTCCCTCTCCAAAAAAATCACCAATATCACAATTCTTTATTATAACATCATCTGCCTCCAAATAAATTCCATACTGGCTAATTCCAAGATACCATTCTCCATCTATTTCATGATTATTACAATCCAAAACAACACCATCTACAGGAATACTAATTGCTTTGGAAGAGCAATCTAATATATCTTGTTCCATAATTAAATCTGAAGTCAACGTATCTCCACATTCACACTGCACGTCACCGCCACAATCAGCAGCATAAGCCAAATTTATTAGCCCCACCAAAAATATTAAAATTAATAATAATTTTTTCATTGTAGGGCGAGAAATACATTTCATTATTTAAACTTTTTTATCATGGACAACATACTTTAAACTTTCTTAGCAACAACGAAATACAGAATTCCAACTTTCTCTAAACTAATTATTTCTCCACCACCATCAGAAACTAATTTTTCAATCTCTTCCGAAGTATAACTTTTAGAAACAAAACCTTTAACCCAAGGATCATTAAAACGACATTTTCCTTCCGAAATCTTAAAATCAGAATGCCCCCTAGCTTCATACATCTTTTTCCTTTGACTATCAAACTCTTGATTATATAAACTAAAAACAAAAATTTTAGAATGATCAACAACCTTCTTAAAAGTTTCAGAAATATTACCAAATGTATTCATCATACAAATAGTCATATCATAATTTTCTTCTCTATTTAAAAATTCGGACGCATCTACTCCACGAATACTTACTCCAGAAACCCCACTAAATCTTTTACTGACAAAATTAAACATTCTCTGATTTGATTCAGTTCCCAAAATTCTAACATCGGATAAAGTATTTAAAACAAGTTTAATTATTCTACCCGTTCCAGTACCCATTTCAAAAACTTCTTTGGGTTTATAGCTTAAAAGAACTTTTTTTAGTTCTTCTATTTCTTTCTCATAGGTACCATACCAAATTTTATCGCCTTCAGAAAAATCACTAAAACCACCCTTTATAATTTGATCTTCAGTATCTATCAAACAATTAATACATGGATAATTGTGAGCTTTCTCTAAATTCATCCTTTTCAGAAATTCTGGACCCTCTTCCTTCTTCATTACATTAAAACACACTCACAGTATAAAAGCTTAACCCCAACCAAAATTCTTTTAAATAATAAAAATAAATTATAATTATGATAGAACAAATAATTTACTATCTAATTTTGTTAGACAGTATAGGTGCAGTAATATTATCTTGGTGCTGCCAAAAGTGGTACAAAAAGAATTACAAAGGTTTCTATAAACACTTTCCAGCAACAAAAGGATGGTGCCTTTGGTATTTCATTTTAGTATTATGGATAGGATCTGCTCTAATGAGATTAGGAATGATATAATTATTGAATATTTTCAGGAACTTCAGTAATAAGTCTAACGATAGATTCATCAGCAGGTTCCAGATAATCAATAGAATTTTCAGCTAATTTTCTTGTTCTAGTTTCAGATAGAATTTCGATTAAATTCCCCTCTTCGAGCTTTCTAATATGTTCTACTTCTTTCTCGTTTGAATAAGGAACAACCAAACCACATGTACCTTCATCCAAATAAACCCGTATTCCCATATATTTTGCCATAAAATTAAGGAAAATAGTCCATTTTTAAAGCTTCCCTTTTTAAAGTTTATGAATTTATTTTCTGTATTTTCCCTTAATTCTTTTTATAAACAGTATAGTCCATAAAGATATTAAGAAAGAGACAAAGTGTCTCTATTCTTCACCAAAAACCTCCATTTATCCTCTTTTCATTTTTCATTTTTTATGGATTTATCTTCTTTATTTCTCTTTAATTTAATATATAAACCGATTTTTCCATAAAAACATTAAAGTGGTTGCAAACACCTCCATTGAAACCCTTTTAGTAAATGATCGCATACATATTTTGGATAGGTGGAAACAGGAACTAACATCTCCAAATTTTTCTACATACTGTGCTAAAACCCCCTTAGAAACGCTATCTAAAATAACATCAAAACATTATGATTTAATTCTTATTGATTTAGGAGAATCTTCCCTAGAAAGAAGACCTTACGCAATTGCACACATGATTAGAGATGTAAAACCAAATGCAACATTAATCGGAATAAGTGGTTGCCCCATTGTAGAAGAACAATCAGAACCATTTAATGAAATAATAATAGACGGTCCAAATATTCAATTCAAATTGAAAGAAATACTTGAACAAAATGGATTTGGAAAAGTTTAACGCCAACAGAAGGGATCAGATTCAAGAATATCTTTTTTAATTGAGTAAGCTGTAGCCCTACATCCCCCACAACCACTTCTAAATTCACAACTTTTACACTTTCCTTTTAAATTATTTCGATTTCTAAACTTAGTGAATATCTCATTAGATTCCCAGACATCAACCAAAGATTTTTCAGAAATATTATCTACTTTGATTCTTAGTAATGGGCAAGGATAAACATCAAAATTTGCAGCAACATAACAACCAGCAATACCAGCAGTACATCCTCCACTAATTCCTTTTTTACTTTCCAAAGTGATTTTCTTTTTATCTTTATTTATCAAAACGGTTAGAGGATCAGAGCAACGAATTTTTTCACCATCAACAAACTTTGAGATAGAAATCAAAGCATCTTTCAAACCATCCTTCACTAAAATAACATTCTTACTTAATTCACAAGCAGAACCAACCGGACAAGTTCTATTAAATCCTATAGTTACTCCCAAATTTTTAGCAAAATCTACAATATTCTTAAGATTTTTCACATTAATTTTATTTATTGTACACATAAAAATAACTGAAATTTTTTCATTTTTCAGAAGAGAGACAACTTTTTCTAATTTATCCAAATAATCAATTCTATATCCCTCCCTACCCCGAGTAACATCGTCCAAACTAAGTTGGACAAAATCAAAATTTTTCAGTTCCTTAGCAACTTTTTCATCAATCAAAAGACCATTTGTCAGCAAACCTACTCTTTCAAAGCTATTTTCCTTAGCGTATTTTACGGCTTCCAATAAAAGATTCTTGCATAATAAAGGTTCACCGCCTGTGAAAATTAAGTCATGGGGTCTCAAAATATTTCCCTCATCAATTACCCTTTTCAAAGTTTTAATATCCATAGTTTTAGGATTTGATTTATCAACATAACAATGCTTACAATTTAAATTACACCTAGTTGTTATTTCTAATTCCAGTATTTGTAATCCAGAATGATTATCCATTTTCTAACCCCATTTTACAATAAGGATCTTTCCCTTTAATATCTCCATCAACATAATATGCCATTGCATGGCACCCCCCTCCACATTGATTTGAAAAACCACAACCTTCACAACTATTGGGAGTTAAACTCCTAAACATATTTACAACTTCAGAGGTTTTCCAGATATCTAAAATATCATCTTTCAAAACATTTCCTGCAATAAATTCTTTTTCTTTTAAATGGTCACAAGCAAAGGCATCGCCATTAGCACCTATTGTAAGTTTTATTCTTCCAGCCATACAAAAAGGAATTCCAACATCTCGTTTTCTTTCTAAAAATAAAATAGCATGGTTTGGAATAATTCTTAAACCACTCTCCTTTATTCTTTTGTACATTTCATGGAATTCTAACCACTCTTCTTTATTTAACATTAGATGTTTGTCATTAAGCTTAGGTATAAAATCAATTAACATATACTCTTTTAATCCAAGTTCTTTAACAAAATTGGCAATTTTTTCAACATCTTTATAATTCTCTTTAGTTATAACAGTTCTAACTGAGGTTAAAGTATCTGAAGCATATTCTTTCAATAAACTAATAGCATTCAATGCCCTATCAAAACATCCAGGTAAACCTCTCAGCTTATCATGTTTTTCCTTATCAAGACTATCAACATTTATATTCACCTTATCAATCCCAAGTTCACCTATTTTTTTCGCAATTTCTTTATCAATTAAAGTTCCATTTGTATTAATAAAAACCTCAATATCGGATTCCTTTAGAATTTTTATAAGATTAAACAAGATTTCCTTCCTGACAAAAGGTTCTCCACCAGAAAAAGTTACAAATAAAGGTTTAACCTTATCTTTTATTTGATTAATAATATCTAAGAGTTGCTCATCACTTAATTCAGAATCATAATTAACATCTTTATTATAACAATATGCACAATTTAGATTACATTTATTGGTAATATCCACCTGGACATATAAAGGACTAGAATACAGTTTTTCTCTAAATTCATCTCCATTTAGCCGAACATTCATTTTGAAAATCTAAAAAGATTAATTAATTGCTATTAATCAAACAACCAGACTTGATAACCTCTTTCATGCTTAGTTTCCAGTCTTGCTCTTTTAGATTTTTTTCAGTAATTTCATTTTTGTTTTTCATAAAAATTAAGTGATGTAAGACCTTTTAAATACTTTTCTATTATAAAAGGAGTACCTGATAATAACCCTTAAATATCCTTATAATTTCTCCATTTTATGAATTTATGTGAGATGTGTATAAATCCTTTAGAAAGCAAGGCTGGCACGTATTGCCCTAGCTGTGAATCTTTATTACAAGATGATTTATTTGATCAATACAAAAAAGGGAATATATTCGATCAAGAATTTTATTCTTTTTTAGATTCAAGGGAAAGAGCAGTTTTTGCCTATTCTGGAGGATTGGATAGTACTGCAGCCCTACATCTAATGAACAATGAATGTAGGGGGAGAGGAATAGAACTAATTTGTTTCACAATAGATCATGGATTCAAGGGTAAACGAACAAAATCAAATATAGCAAACGTTTTAGAATATGAGAATTTGCAGGATAATCATATTTGGATTGATATATCTCAAGAGATGAGAGCAGAAGGGGCAAAAGTTGAAGATTTTTTCCTTAAATGTGTAGAAGAAAGTGATTTACCTTGTGGAAAGAGATGTAATTCCGTCATAGATGGAACATATGGCGAAATTCTAAATAGATATGGAGAAACTGTTTTGGTCACTGGAGGAGATACTCCAAAATGGCGTCCAGATCTAAAAAGATATTCAATTTTATGGCAACTGCCCGATATAACTATTTTGAGAGGAGCAGCAACATTCAAATTATCAAAAGAAAAAAATTCTCAACTAATTAAAGATCATAAAATACCTTGGAAGGATGTAGGTTGCGGCGGATATGATACGGATTGCCTTATTCCTGGAACAATTTTTAGGAACCTAACCCAAGGTAAGACATATAATTTCCAAAAAACTATGGAAGAATTTCCAATAATTCTAGAATATCTTTCTGAGAGAGTTAGGTGGGGAATAATTGATAGAGATTTGGCCATAAAACAAATGTCTGAAATCGATATTGCAGATGATCAAAGTCTTGAAGAAATAAAAGAAATATCGGAAAATTTAAATAATTGATTACTTTCTTAATTTTTAATGGTAAGCTCAATAATACAAATTATTTCTATTATTATTTAGGGCTACCTCTAAACGTCTGGAGGCATTCAATAACAAACTATATAAACAAAAATAAAACTCACAAGAACAATGTATGATCACAAACAAGTAGAAAAGGAAATACTGGAATTCTGGAAAAAAAACAAGATTTACCAGAAAAATAAGGAAAAGAATAAAGGTAAAAAACCTTTTTATTTTTTACAAGGTCCGCCCTATACTTCTGGAAGAATACACATTGGTCAAGCATGGAATAATTCTATGAAAGATGCAATTTTAAGATTCAAAAGAATGAGAAATTTTGATGTATGGGATAGAGCGGGTTATGACATGCACGGAATTCCTACTTCTTCAAAAGTTCAAAAAAAATTAGGTTTAAATTCAAAAGAAGATATTGAAAAATATGGGGTAGATAAATTTATTCAAGAATGTATGAATTTTTCAAAAGAACATGCAAAACATATGAGTGAAGATTTATTTGATTTGGGAGTTTGGTTAGATTATGAAGATGCGTACATGCCAATCTCTGAAGATTGGATAAATTCAACATGGTTCCTAATAAAAAAAGCAGAAGAAAAAAATAGATTATATGAGGGAGAAAAAACCATGTCTTGGTGTGCAGAATGTGAGACTGCCTTAGCCAAACATGAGTGTGATTATAAAGTTTTAATTGATAAATCTATTTTTGTAAAATTCAAAGTAAGAAACCAAGATAAGCATTTAATAATATGGACAACAACTCCTTGGACAATAGCGTTCAATCTAGCAGTTATGGCAAATCCTGATTTAGATTATGCAGAAGTTCAAGTAGGGAAAGAAACATGGATAATGGCTAGAGATTTGGTTGAAAGTGTAATGGAAAGATTGGACAAGGATTATGTAATATTAGATGAATTCAAAGGTTCAAAATTAGAAGGAATGCAATATGAACATCCTTGGGAAAATGAAATAAAAGATTATACTCAATTAAAATTAAAACATCCAAAAGCCCATACAGTTGTTCTTTCAAAAGAATATGTGAATTTAGATGCGGGAACTGGATTAGTACATTGTGCTCCAGGTTGTGGACCTGAAGATTATGAAGTTGGTTATGAAAACAATATCCCTCCCTATAATAATATTGATGAGAAAGGAATTTTTCCCAATGGAATGGGACATTTTTCTGGCCTAAAAGCTAAAACTGATGATAAAAAATTTCTAGAAAAATTAGAGGAAGATGGAGTTTTAGTAGGATCAATGGATGTAGAACACGATTATGCCCATCACGAAAGATGCTCTACTCCAGTTATATTCAAAACAACAAAACAATGGTTCTTCAAAGTAGAAGATTTAAAAGAAAAAATGATGGAGTTTAATAGGAAGGCACATTGGGTGCCCGATTCAATCAATAATTCTTATTCAGAATGGCTAAAAGAGCTAAGAGATAATTCAATTACTAGGCAAAGATATTGGGGGATTCCTATTCCGATTTGGAAATGTAAAAGTTGTGAAAATAAAAAAGTAATAGGATCCAAAGAAGAACTAATTAGAGAATCTGGAGAAGAACCAAAAGATCTACATAGACCTTGGATAGATGATATTAAAATAAAATGTAGTTGTGGTGATCAAATGGAAAGGTTGCCCGATATACTCGATGTATGGATTGATGCAGGAGTTGGACCATGGGCATGTCTGTATTATCCAAAACGAACCGACCTATTTGAAAAATATTTTCCGCCAGATTTTATATTAGAAGGAAGAGATCAAGTTCGAGGATGGTTCAACCTTCTTATGGTAGCTAATGTTTTAGCATTTGATGAAGCACCTTTCAAAAATATATACTCTCACGGTATGATAAATGACATTGATGGCGTTAAAATGTCGAAATCATTAGGAAATGTTATTTCGCCAAAAGAAGTAATAGAAAAATCAGGAGCAGATTCATTCAGATTTTATATGTTCCAAACAAATGCGGGTCAAGATGTAAACTTCGCATGGGACGAATTAAAAAATAAGTTTAAGGTGTTGACTATATTTTGGAATATTCATGAATACTTATTAAATTATTCAGCATCCTTAGGAATAGATCCAACAAAAATTCCTGAAAACATAGGATTAGAAGAGAAATATATTTTATCTAAACTAAATAAAACTATTAAGAATTCAACAGAATTTTATGAGTTTTATAACATAGATAAAGTTCCAAAAGAACTAGAAAAACTTATAATTTCTTTATCAAGGGAATACATTCAATCAACAAGAGAGAAAATAAATGAAAACCCCCAATTAGTTTTATCTACCATTTATAATGTTTTAATAGAAACAACAAAAATGTTATCAACAGTTTCACCATTTATATCGGAAAAGATATATCAAAATCTTAAATTGCCTTTCGGCTTAGAACAAGAATCAGTTTCATTAGAAGATTGGCCAGAATATAATTCTAAGTTTATAGATGAAAATTTAGAGAAACAACTATCAATAGTGCAAGATATAACTCAATCTGGTTTAGCGGCAAGAGAAAAAGCAAAGAAAGGAGTAAGATGGCCACTTAAAGCGTTAACAATAATCTCTTCAAATAAAGAAGTTAGTGAAACATTAGATTTATTCAAAGATTTATTGAAATCAAAATTAAATGTTAAAGAAATATCGCTAAAAGAAGAGTTCAAATTCGAATCCGTAAATGTAGTTCCAAACAAATCTGCTATTGGAAGGGATTTCAAGAAAGATGCCCCATTAATTTATGAAAAATTATCTCAGGAACATTTAAAAGAATTTTATGAAAAAAGAGAAGTTAAAATAGATGAATTTCTATTGACAAGAGAACATTTTTTTATAGAAGAAATAATGCCTGAAGGGTTAACATTCTCGGAGTTTAAAAATGGTAAGGTATTATTAAATATTGAACCTGACGAAAGTTTAGAACAAGAAGGTTTTGCCAGAGAAATAATTAGAAGAATACAAGATTTAAGAAAAGATAAAGGATTAAAGAAAAAAGATCTAATTAATTTATCAGTTTCTTCGAAATATAGCATAGAAGATTTCAAAGATTACATAAAAGATAAAGTTGGAGCTTCCTTGATAGAATTCAAAGATATGAATTATGAAGTTAAAGATGAATTCGAAATAAAGGGAAATAAATTTAAAATTTCTTTTGTTAAATTATGAAGACCAAGCTACCTTTCTCATTTCATTAAGTAAATCCAATTCTGCTTGAGACTTTCTTTGAGATTCAATGTTAGAAAGAATACAATGTCCTCTTAATTTTGTATTCAAATTCCAATAAGCTTCTTCTAAATTTGCGCCAATCGCATCAACATGAGCGTCCCCATAGAAACTAGCCGATTCAAGTAAAACTTTACCTTCTGAAGCATATGCTCTCAATACCCCATTATCGTAAACCCAACTTTCAAGATTATCCCCTCTGCCTAATAGTTTACTAGTATCGGGGGATTTCTTCCATGCAAGGTAAAGATCTAAATCAACTAGAGCAACCTTCAAATTAGGTTCATCGGAAGAAAATAAAAATTTGTTATCTCCATATCCTCTTTCCTTTAAACAAGCCATTACTCCTTTCTTAGATTTCACTGCTCTAAGAATTAAAAATTCATCCTTTAAAGCTAAATCGAGCCCTCCTAAACTAAAATTATCCATGAAGAAAGGAAAACAAGAACTCTTTAAAAATCTTCCTAAATATATCACTTAAAGATTATAACAAAATTTACATATCATTTTATATATTTTTCTATACATCCATTTATAAATGAAATCTTAGGGGGTTCAAATAATGGCAACAAAAAAAGCTACTATAAAAATAGTTAATATCGTATGTTCTACTTCTCTAGAAAAAGATGTTCACTTGGTAAAATTGGCTGAAACCTTACCAAATACTGAGTATAATCCAGAACAATTTCCAGGCCTAGTTATGAGAATTAGAGAACCAAAAACTTCAGCATTAATATTTAGTTCAGGAAAAATTGTCTCTACCGGAGCAAGATCTATGGCAAAAGTAAGAGAATCTATTAATCAAATCATAAAAGCAGTTGCTAAAATAGGGGTTAAAGTAACAGTTACCCCAAAAATCACAGTCCAAAATATGGTTGGAGCTGGAGATATTAGCATGGATTTAAATCTTAATGAACTGGCATTAAAGCTTGAAAATGCAGAATACGAGCCAGAACAGTTCCCAGGTTTGGTCTATAAGTTACCAAGTACCAGAGCAACATTCCTATTGTTTAGTAATGGAAAAATAGTATGTACAGGTACAAAATCGGAATCTAAACTAAAGGAAGCAGTGCTATTGTTAGTTTCTAACCTAAAAAAGTTTAAAAAATAAACCTACTTCCCTTTTTTATTCCTTTTTTGAAAATGCAAGAAGATATATTTACACAGATTGAGAAGATCAAAGAATTTGTAGAAACAGTTTATCAGGATCAGCTAAATGATACCATAAAAAAAGGAAGAAAATCACTATCAATAGATTTCAAAGAATTCTCCAAATATGATGTTGAAATAGCAGAACAGCTCCTAAATGAACCTTTAGAAGTTATCCAAAACTTTGAAATGGCTCTAGATCAAATAGAGATTTCAACAGGGAAGAGTATAAGAGTAAGATTTCTTAATCTCCCAGAAACTCAAAAAATAGCTATAAGAAACATAAGAAGCCATAATCTGGGAAATTTAATAACAATTGAAGGAATAGTAAGACAAGCTTCCGATGTAAGGCCTCAAGTCGTTTCGGCAAAATTTGAGTGTCCAACATGTGGGAACATTCTTTCGATATTACAATTAGAACAGTCTTTCAAAGAACCAACTAGATGTTCATGCGGTAGAAAAGGTCATTTCAAAGTATTATCAAAAGATTTAGTGGATGCACAAAGAGTAATTCTAGAGGAGGCTCCAGAAGCACTAGATGGGGGAGAACAACCAAAAAGGCTTTCAGTATTCCTAAAAGAAGATTTAGTAGACCCATTGTTAGAGAAAAAAACAACTCCTGGCTCTAAAGTTAGGGTAATGGGTCCAGTAAAAGAAATTCCAGTCTTCTTAAAAACAGGTGCTCAATCAAGGATGTACGATCTGGCCTTAGAAGCAAATTTCATAGAGCCAATGCAAGAAACTTTTGAAGAATTAGATGTATCAAATGAAGAAGAAAAAAAGATATTAGAACTTGCAAAAGATCCAAAAGTTCTTTCAAAATTAGTTGAAACAATAGCTCCTTCTATTTATGGATATAAGGAAATCAAAACGTCTTTACTTTTACAATTATTGGGTGGAACTAGAAAAGTGATGGAAGATGGGGTTATAAGAAGGGGGGATATCCATATATTATTAGTTGGAGATCCAGGTTCAGGTAAATCTCAATTATTACAATTTATTTCGAAAATAGCTCCCAAAGGAAGATTTGTGTCTGGAAAAGGTTCTTCTGGAGCAGGACTTACAGCATCAGTTGTAAAAGATGAATTTCTAAAAGGTTGGGCACTAGAAGCAGGAGCCATGGTTTTAGCAAATGGCGGGGTATGTGCAATTGATGAATTAGATAAAATGAGTCATGAAGATAGATCAGCATTACACGAAGCTCTAGAACAACAGACAGTAACCATCTCCAAAGCAAATATTCAAGCTACCCTAAGAGCAGAAACAACAGTAGTAGCTGCAGCAAATCCAAAATTGGGAAGATTTGATCCTTTTGCACCAATTGCATCACAGATAGATCTTCCACCGTCACTAATTAATAGATTCGACTTAATATTTCCAATTAGAGATCTTCCAAGTAAAGAAATTGATACAAAGATAGCAGATCATGTATTGAATGCCTATGATAAACCGGAGATAATTAAAACAGAAATAGAGCCAGAATTATTCAGAAAATATTTATCTTATGCAAAACAAAAAATCAAACCAAAATTAACTGCAGAAGCAATGGAAGAAATAAAAAATTATTATGTAGAACTGAGAAATAAAGGAACATCCTCGCCAGAGGAGGAAATTAAACCAATCCCAATTTCGGCCAGACAATTAGAAGCAATGATTAGATTAGCAGAAGCATCTGCTAAAATAAGATTATCAAAAAAAGTTCTAAAAAAAGATGCTAAATTAGCAATTTCGCTAATACACTTCTGTTTAATGCAAGTAGGGTTTGATAAAGAAACAGGACAAATCGATATAGACAGAATTTCAACAGGTATTTCAGCTTCACAAAGAAGTAAATTTGTAGTAGTCAAAGAGATATTATCAAAATTAGAAGAAAAAACCGGATCAAAAACCATTCCATTGGAAGATATTTCTGTAGAAGCTAAGGAAAAGGGTATTACAGAAGATCAATTGGAAGAGACAATCGAAAAGCTAAAAAGGTCGGGCGATATCTTCGAACCAAAGAAAGGATTTATACAGAGGATATAAAAAATGACAGAACAACAATTAAGACAAACGGCATATAAGGTATGGATTTCAGATTTGATGAACAAACAAGTTCAAAAGGAAGAGGGAGAATGGTCCCCAAATTATATTTTAATAGACAACAAGCAAGTTTCGAGAGTAAATATAATAGCTACAGTTGTAATGAAACATATAGCGGAAGATAATAATTACGCGACTCTAACAGTGGATGATTCCTCTGGAGATGTACAAATAAAAGCATGGAAAGAAGACGTAGCACTATTTGAAAATGTTGAAATAGGAGATCCAGTTTTACTAATAGGGAAAATAAAAGAATATAACTCTCAAATTTATTTGACTCCTGAAATAGTTAAAACCTTAGATAAACCAGAATGGATTGAATTAAGAAAAAAGGAATTAGCTAAGGCATATGGCCAAAGAGAAACACAAGAGCCAAAAATAGAACCTAGGGTTAAAGAAAAACCGAAAGTTTCTGAAGAAGAAATAGTTGTTACAGAAGAATCTATTGTAAATGAAGATCCAATAGACAACAATAGACAAAAGCTACTGGCCTTAATAGAAAAACTTGACAAAGGAGAAGGATCAGATATAATTGAAGTTATAGAAGAATCAAAAATAGATGAAGAGGAAGCCAACTCCACCATACAGGAACTTTTAAAAGAGGGAGAAATCTTTGAAATAAAAGCTGGAAAGCTAAAAATTATAGAATAATGGATTACGAAAAATTATTAGAAAGAGCCGAATCGAAAATTCCAAAGAAAATGACGGAAGATACTAGATTCGAAATCCCAAAAGTAAAAGGACATATAGAGGGTTCCAAGACTATAGTTACTAATTTTGGTCAAATTACATCTACGCTAAGAAGAGAACCATCACATTTATTAAAATATTTATTAAGAGAGTTAGCCACTCCCGGGAATATTGATGGTCAAAGATTAATCTTGGGAAAAAAAATAAGTTCTGGAGTAATTAATGAAAAAATAGAAAAATATGCAAGCGAATTTGTAATTTGTAAAGATTGTAAAAAACCAGATTCACAGTTATTAAAAGAGGGAAGAGTTTTGATGCTAAAATGTATGGCTTGTGGTGCGAAGCATCCAATAATGTCAAAAATATAAAATGTACGTCAAAGTCCATGAATCAGAAGCAAGAATTGTAGTAGCAATTTGTGATGAAGATTTAGTTGGAAAAAAATTCTCTGAAGATGAAAAACAACTAGATATAACTGAAAGATTCTATAAGGACGAGAAAAAGAGTGAAGAAGAAGTTGTAGAAATCATGAGGCAAGCAGATAATCTAAATTTGGTTGGAAAAGAAACAATTGATGTAGCTCTAAAAAACAATATAATTGAAAAAGAAGCAATAGTAACAATTAAAAATATTCCTCACGCCCAAATATTTGCACTATGAAAAGATTTTTCCCAAGTGGATATTATGAAGCAAAATTGCAAGTAAGACCTAAAGATAAAAAACTTTTAGAATTTGTGTTTAGAGAAATAAAAAAATCAGATATAGAAATAATAGATAAAAACGAGCTAAAAGAAGGTTACGACATTTATATTAATTCTGCAAATTTCGCGGTAAAATTAGGAAAATTATTTAGGAACGAATATAAAATAAAACCCAAGGTATCAAAGACTTTAACTGGAGAAGATAAAGCAGCTGGGAAGAGAATATATAAGTTGACAGTTTTATTAAAAATTAATTAGTTTCTAGCCTTTTTCAATTCAAAACCTTTATAAAAAGCCCAAATTCCTTCTATATTAATAAGATGGTCTACAAAAAACCTCAGAAGAAACCTTTCAAAAAGAAGAAAAAAGGCGCAGCACCAGTACAACCGACCTTTGTCAGAGTTAGAACTCCAAAAGACAGAGAAGTTATAGGTACAGTCTTACAACGTCTTGGAGGTTCAAGATTATCAGTGGCAGGTCTAGATGGAAAAACTAGAGTCTGTAGAATTCCTGGAAGACTCAAAAAATCATTATGGGTTAGAGAAGGAAATATAGTGTTAGTAGAACCTTGGGAATTTGGAGGAGATGAAAAAGGAGATGTAGTTTACAAGTATAATCCAACTCAAGTTCAATGGCTGAAAAATAAAGGATATCTAAAACAAATTTCAGAATTTGATGAATTCTAAAATGTCCGAAATAACAAAAATACCAAAAGAAAGAATTGCTGTCCTAATTGGAGAAAAGGGCGAAACAAAGAGAAAAATCCAAAAATTAACCAAAACAACAATTTCCGTTTCTTCAGAAGATGGAGATGTTAAAGTTGAGTCTGAAGATAATTATAATGTTTTTATAACTATAAATATTGTAAAAGCTATTGGAAGAGGTTTCAATCCAGATATAGCCTTAAAATTAGTAAAAGAAGATTATGTTTTTGAATTAATCAGTGTTCAAGATTATGCTGGAAAATCCAAAAAACAAGAAGAACGTATTAAGTCTAGAGCAATAGGAACCGAGGGAAAAGCTAGAAACACACTGGAAAAAATGACAAATACAAATATTTCTATTTATGGAAAATCTATTGGAATTATAGGGAATATGGAAGATGTTCATTTAGCAAAAAGAGCTTTGGAAAAATTACTTCAAGGATCTCCTCATAATAATGTTTACAGGTGGATAGACAGAGAAAAAGAAAGACAAGAAATTTTATAAAATCTAAAATCTAATATTTTCTATGAATAATTCAATAATATTGGCGTTAGTAGTTGTTTTAACAATAGTAACTGTGCTTCTTTTCTTACAAGGTCCCGAAGTGTTTGAAAGTCAAACAATCAAAAAATCTCCTTCAAAACTTTTCTTAGATGAACTTATTGTAGGAGAAATGGGGACGATAAAAAACACCCCCTCAGTAGACGATGATTGGAACCCGTAGACCGTTAATTTACAATAAACTTTATAAACCCCCTATTAAATTCTTGATTGCATGCAAACTAAATTATCAAGTGACACAGAAGAAATGAATCATGCTGTAGAACAAGCAAAGAAGCAGAGAGAAATTTCCATTTCAGAATTCTTTACTAAAAATAGGCATTTATTAGGATTTGATAACCCATTAAAGGCCCTATCAACAACAATAAAAGAAGGAGTAGACAATGCTTTAGATGCATGCGAGGAGGCAAATATACTACCCAATATCAAAGTTGAAATAAAACAAACTACTCCAGAAAGATTTATTGTTATAATCGAAGATAACGGTCCCGGAATTATAAAACAACAAATTCCCAAAATATTTGGAAAATTATTGTATGGTTCAAAATTTCATAAATTATCCCAAACAAGAGGTCAACAAGGAATAGGAATCTCGGCCGCAGCATTATATTCACAATTAACAACGGGAAAACCAATTAAGATTACTTCTAAAATTTCTCCAAAGAAACCGGCAAATTATTATGAATTGCATTTAGACACACAAAAAAATGAACCGGAAATAACTAGAGAATTAGAAGCTTCAATGCAAAAAGATCATGGAACTAAAGTAGAAATGGAAATGGAAGGAAAATATCACAGAGGAAAAAGATCTGTGGCAGAATATATGAAATACACAGCAGTTTCAAATCCTCATGCTTCATTAACTTTTATAGAGCCAGATGGGACAAAAACCGAATATTCAAGAGCTACAATGAAACTTCCAGTCAAACCAAAAGAAATTAAACCTCACCCTGATGGAATTGAACTCGGAATTTTAATTAATATGCTTAAATCAACCGACGCAAGAACTTTACAATCTTTTTTAACAAATGACTTTTCAAGAATTGGACCAGGAACAGCAAAAAAAATCTGTGAAGAGGCAAATCTATATCCTAAAGCTAGGCCAAGTAGAATAGCAAAGCAAGAAGCAGATAATTTACTAAAAGCAATGAGACAACAAAAATTTATGGTCCCTCCTACTGATTGTCTTTCTCCAATTGGAGATGAACTATTAATTAAATCATTAAAAAAAGAATTCGATGCAGAATTTTTCACGGCAGTTACAAGGCCAGCATCTGTATACAGAGGAAATCCTTTCAAAATAGAGGCAGCCATTGCTTATGGGGGAAGTTTAGAAAAAGAATCCCCGGCAGAAATAATTAGATTTGCTAATCGAGTTCCTTTACAATATCAACAATCTGCCGGTTCCATAACTAAATCCGTAACAAAAACAAAATGGAAACAATATGGACTGAATCAAAGTAATGGAAATATTCCAGTTGGCCCAGTTGTAATAACTGTACATATTGCCTCAGTATGGGTCCCCTTTACCTCGGAGTCTAAAGAAGCTATTGCTCACTATCCCGAAATAATTAAAGAAATAAAATTAGCAGTACAAGAATGTGGAAGACAACTTGGAAAACATGTTAGGAAACAACACAAAGCTAAAGACGAGGAAAAAAAGAAATCCTACTTAGAAAAATATGTTCCAATTATTGGGGAAGCACTAAAAGAAATACTTCCAGATACAAAACCTGCTATTGTAAGTAAAAATCTGCAAGAGGTTTTAGAGAAATCAAGAAAATGAATGAAGTCGTAAAACAAATTAAAACAACTGCAACAAAAGTAAGAGAAAAGATAAATAAAAAGAAAAAGCCAGAGATATCTATCCCAATTAGAGCTCTAAGTAATGTTAATTATGATCCAAAAAAAGGTTTCTTTGAATTAAAAGGAGGAAAAAAAATAAGAGCACTAACAGTAAACACAATAAAATCTTTCGCTCAAACTCTAAAAATGATGTCCCTATCAAAAGAAATAGTTGAAAAAGATGATATGGCAACAAAGAGAGAAGCATATTATGTTTCAAAAAATTGGGGTCCTGCAGGGTTTAAAGAGCAACCCGAGTCTGATGCAGTAATGGACGATATTGAAGCTATGTTCATGGTTAATAGGGAACAGCTCGGTTTTATGCCTGAAGAAAAAGGAGGAGACATAGCAGGAAACTTAATCGTAATTGATAAAGATACCGTAACCAATAAAGAACTAAGAATAGATTGTACAAAATTCGGCTCAGGAGCATATTCAATTCCTTCCTCTGTAGAACATTTAAAATTTGAAACAAAAGCTAAATTCATATTGGCAATAGAAACTGCAGGTATGTTTCAACGTTTAGTTAAACACAATTACTGGAAAACTGCAGATTGTATTTTAATCAGTATGGGAGGAGTACCAACAAGGGCATGCAGGAGATTTATAAGAAGACTTGCCGATGATAAAAAGTTACCCGTTTATGTATTTACTGATGGAGATCCTTACGGGTATATGAGTATTTATAGAACATTAAAAGTAGGTTCCGGAAATGCAGCACACATTAACAAGTTTTTCTGTGTTCCTCAAGCAAAATTTTTAGGAGTGACTCCCCAAGACATTGGTGATTACAAATTGCCAACCCATCCATTAAAAGATGTAGACAAGAAAAAAATAAAAGATATTATCAAGAATGATCCTTTCGTAAAACACCATAAAGAATGGGAAAAAGCACTTCAACAGATGCAAAAACTGGGCCAAAGAGTAGAACAACAAGCACTAGCTGCACATGGTCTAAATCATGTTATAGAAAAATATCTTCCAGATAAATTGAAAGATATTAAGAAATTTTTACCTTAACAACAAACTTTATAAACAAAATTAGTTCTCAAATTCTTATGCCTCAGTAGCTTAGCCTGGTGGAGCGCGTGGCTGTTAACCACGAGGTCGGAGGTTCAAATCCTCCCTGGGGCGCTTTCTTGTCAACTTGTCACACACGCGGATAGGGTTTATAAAGAATTTTTACTTTTTTGGGGTATGGAACTCGAATTATTGAATAAAATAAAGAAGGAGTACTTATCTGGGGAATCATTAAATTACCTTTCTAAGGAATATAATATTCCAAAATCGACTCTCCATTACAATTTGTCTAAACTTAACATAATTAGAAAAATGAATATAATAACTCAATTAAAATCTGGCAATGAATTATTAATTGGAACATTTATTGGAATTTGGGCAGGGGATGGTTCAAAATTCAGAGATAGAGGGAGATATGTCACCAAAATACATTTACATAAGGCAAATACTACTTTAATATTATTTATTAAAGAGATTATATATGATTTATTTGATAAGAGGGCCACATTATGTTTCGATGGAGGGAACAGAGCATCTTTAAGATTTTATAATAAATTTATTCATGAATTTATAGAAAAATACCTTTTCTTTAAAGATAATAAATGCCTGTCAGTAAAGTTGAAAGAAGAATTAAATGAGTATTCCAAAGATTTCCTAGATGGGTTTATTCTAGGCTTAACTTTAAGTGATGGCTCAATAAGAAATAATATTTTTGTTTATTCAACAATTTCTAATAATTTAAAAGATAATGTAATAAGTTTACTAAATTCCGAAGAATTTTCCCCAAAATTATATATCCACAAAAGAGAAAAATATGGGTGGTATGATTTAAATCAAATAAGATTAAGGAAAAAATTAACAACAAAATTAATCATTAAATTAAATAATACTTTAAAAAAATTGAACTACAAAGAAAACTTAGAAAACCTAAAAACCAAATGATTTATAAACAAAAATTCTTCTTCATTTTTCATGGCCCGGTAGCTTAGCCTGGTGGAGCACTCGACTCTTACTGAATTTTATAAGAGGGTGAAACTGATAACCAGTTTAAGTCAGACATCGAGAGAAATTAAATATTTCCGATAAAGGTCGTCGGTTCAAATCCGATCCGGGCCACCATTTATTTTAAGATTTTATTTTTCTCTAAATATTTTTTGATAATCTCAAATATTTTTTTATGTCCTTCAGAATTAGGGTGGGCTCCATCTTCCAATAATTTTTTATAATCAATCTGGATTAATTTTCCAAAAACATCAATAAAATGAATTTCTTCCTTTTTGCAGAAAGATTTAATTGTTTCATCAAATTCTTTAACACTATCATTTCTATAAGATTTTTCTGGAGCCCAGGGCATAGGATCAACCTTAGAATCATCAACAGGAGTCAATCCTAAAAAGATAATATTTGAAGAAGATTTCTTACTTAGCTTAAACAATTTTTCCAAATTAAGTCTAAAATCACTTAAAGAAACTCTCAATTTTGTTTCATTAATTAAATGAGAATCATTAAGTCCAATCGCGAAGATAATTATAGTTTCATTTTCACTTATTCTTACTTTCACTTCATGCTCAAATCTTTCTAATACTTCTATAGAACTATCTCCACTAACTCCAAGATTATAAACCATATAATCATGTTTGGGATCCAGTAGGTTTTTTTCATCTAGAAATTTTCTTAATCTTTGAACCCATCCTCCTTCCTTATCCCAGGCGCCCCACGTTATACTATCTCCGAAAATCAATATGTTAGCCATCTTAACCAATTCTAGCACCAGAATCAATATCCCTATCCACAGTCAATAAAACTACTTCACTATCTTTAGAGGCTGCTAACAACATACCCTCGCTCTTTACTCCCCTCAAAACGGCAGGCTTTAAATTAGTAAACACAACTATCTTTTTCCCGATCAATTCTTCTTTAGTATAATTTTGCTTAATTCCCGCAACAATAGTTCTTTCTTCTTCATTAATTTTAATTTTTAAAACATACAGTTTATCTGCATCAGGATGATCCTCTACATCTAATACTTCAGCCACTCTCAAATCTAAATTTTCCCATTCTTTAAAATCAATTTCCATTTTATTCTAGTTTATTAAACAAAACTCCCCCTTTCTTAATTTTATATTCTTTAACAGTCCCAAATTTAATATCCTTCACATTACCTAAATCGACCCCTAATTGTTTATTCAATTGTTCAGAGGTTCCAGGAATAAAAGGCCCAATCAATATTGAAATAACTCTTAAGGCCTCAAGTAAATTATACAAAACAACATCTCTATTTTCTTCATTTTTCCAAGGTTCTTTATCATTGACATATTTATTCGACAAACGAACAAATTTCCAAATTTCTTCTAGAGCGTTATGTAATTCAAATTTATCAAAATACTTAGAAATTTTATCTAAATTTAATTCCTTAACTAAAGAATCATCTTTACTTTTACTTAACTTTCCATCAAAATATTTTTCACATAGCGCTAAAGTCCTACTTAACAAATTACCTAAATCATTTGCTAGTTCGTTATTGTTTCTCTCTTTCAATGACTCCTCAGAAAAATCCCCGTCTTGATTAAATGGAACATCTTTAATCAAAGCATACCTAGTAGGATCCACTCCATATTTATTAATTATTTCTGTAGGATTAATCGCATTTCCTAAACTTTTACTTATTTTTTTACCATTAAATGTTAAATATCCATGGACTAAAATAGTTTTAGGCAGTTCAATTCCTGCCGAGATTAACAAACCTGGCCAAATTACAGAATGAAACCAGTTTATTCCCTTGCCAACAACATGAGTATCAGCCGGCCAGTATTTCTTAAAATTTTTACCATTTGGGTAACCCAAGGCAGAAATATAATTACTTAAAGCATCAATCCAAACATAGATTTTATGTTCTTTATCTATTGGAGTATCAATCCCCCAATCCATATTTGGCCTACTTACCGAAATATCTTTTAATCCATCATGTTTAATTCTATTAATAATTTCCTTTCTCCAACCTTCAGGAATAACAAAGCTTTTACCAGAAACTAATTTCAAAATTTCTTTCTCATACTTACTTAACTTAAAAAAATAATTTTCCTCTTCTATTATTTTTGGTTCTTTTCTGTGTTCAGGACACTTCTTATCAACTAAATCTCTTTCAGTTAAAAAAGCTTCACATCCTTGACAATATAATCCTGAGTACTTTTTCTTGTATATATCTCCTTTATCAAATATTTTCTTAAAAACTAATTGAGCAACCTTTACATGCCTATCTTCAGTTGTTTTAATAAAATCATCATGACTTAAATTTAAGTCTTTACATAATTCTTCAAACTCTTTGCTATTCTTTTCTACAAAATCTTTAGTTTTAACTTTTTTTTCTTTAGCAGCTTGAGCATTCTTCTGAGCATTTTCATCGGTTCCAGTTAGAAAAAATGTATCAACATTGTTAATCCTCTTCCATCTAGCAATAACATCGGATAATATTTTTTCATATGCATGGCCTATATGAGGACTAGCATTTACATAATCTATCGCTGTTGTAATATAATATTTTTCCATAGAACTCTGACTAAATTCATAATTTAAAAAATTAACTAAAAAAAGAAAAAATTATTCTACTTGTGTTGTTATTGAACCTGTCTTAACATGTGTAACGCCACCAGAAGAGTTATAGAAAAACTTTACATCTCCTTTAAACTTACTTGCAGCAGTTCCAGTGTTATTACAACCGGTACTAGTCCAAGTTGTCAAAGTACCATCGGGCATAGATCCAGCAGAACATCCATTACTACACGTCAAACCACAAACAACGGCTCCCGTGTCGGGCACAGTTATGTTCACTTGAACATCATTAATGTCATCACCCATACCATTTCTTAATGTTAAAGTAATGGTGTCGTCCGCATCAACAACAACAAAATCCTCACAAGATATACCAGGAGTTACTGTACAACTACTTGGTAAGAACCTACCCGGATTTAAAACACCAAAATAAGCTAATGCTCCAATTGCAATCAATACAACTAAGATGGCCCAACCAT
>CAZRTL010000006.1:0-64267 GCA_964603065.1 Candidatus Woesearchaeota archaeon | reverse complement strand
CATGGCTAATTCGAATTCCAATAGCAGCAACCTCCCGCAGGATCAACGGGAATTGGTTGTCGCAAACCATATTAAAAAAATTTGCATCTCACTACTAAGTTTGACTCTGTTCATACATCATACTCAATTACTCAATTAAGTACTCATGAATTTCTCAGAAGATTATTCTTCGTCAACGAAATGTATTGAAATGAGAACGTGTGGTGTTTATAAAGTTTTCTGATGTAAAAGTAGTAAATGAAGTCCTAATTATTTATTCTTTCTTTTTCTTTTTTCTTTCTTCATCTTCTTACGTTGCCACTTCCAACGCATCTGACCTTTTTTCTTCCAACGGTTACTGCTTCGCTTCATCTTATAAATTTCAAAGTTCAACTCTCTTTTATAAAACTTTCTACTTGATAAATTTAACCTCAACAACAAATAAAATCAGATAAATAAAAAATTATTCTGACGAGCCAGGTAATAAAACAGCCTCTAAAAATTGTTTAGATACCTCAGAAGATTTTATTTTATTAGTAACTCTAACAACTTTTTTAATCAATTCTCTAGCTTCTAGTGCAGATTTTACATTGAAATCATCCAATGCATTATGAATATAATCGGCTAGGTTCATAAAATTAGGTACCACTTCTTCAGCAACTGCTCCCTTATCAATTTCCCAATCGTCAGTTAAATATTTTCCTTCAACTAACAAACCGGGCATAACTTTGCTCTCCAAAACTTGGCCAAATTCGCTAGCTATATCTTTCAAAGTGGGATCTCCACTAAACGTAGCTAACCTAGAACATTTAACAAAAACTTTATCTAACTCGTCTACAATCTCAGTCAAATCTCCAACAAAAGAATTTGCCGCACCAGAAAAATCTCTTTCTCCACATTTGGCATTGGGTGAAAATAATGAAGGAGTAGTTATCGGAGTAGTTTTTTTCTTTGCAGATTCTTTCATGTACATATCCAAAATAGTATCCCTTACTATGGTGGCAGCATTTTTTAAAATAATAGATTCCGAATCTAAAATTCGTGTAGTTAAATCATTAAGTTGATCAAAAGTGGCTATGTATGCTTCAGCTCTAATTTTCCTTTCTTGACCCGGAGAAAAATAATTTCTATAATCTATATCTAAAGATTCTCCTTTCTCAAATCTATCCTCAATCATTTTTTGAACTCTCAGAGGCAATGATTCAGTCAAAGCACGCTCATCCTTTCCAAAAGGATCACTAACATCCATGTCAGGTTCCCCAACATTTCTTTAATTTTTTCTAAAAATAAAAGTATGCTCCCGCCGGGATTTGAACCCGGGTCCCATGGACGAAAACCATGGATGCTTGGCCGGACTACACTACAGGAGCATAACGAACTGAGAAAGTTAAGAGTTTTTAAATGTTTCTCTAGTACAACAAGGCTCCAACAATAATTCCAATTTGTAGAACAAAATACAAAACATTAGCTACAACAATTGGTTTTTCTTTATGGATAACTCCGTATATTAACCAAATCAACGCAGTCAAAGAAAAACCAACCCAAGAGATTATAGAAACACCGGAAGCACTTTTTTCAATCCAAATTTTTAGTAATTGGGGGATATTCATCAAAGGCCCACCAATAGCAAAAATATAAATAAATCTATCAATAAAATTCTTTCTCTTTCTTCTATGTAAATGTCTCAAACCAAAATTCGAATGAACCATAATTCCCAATAAAAATAAAACCTTATAAAATTAATGGTGAGCCCGAGGGGATTTGAACCCCCGACCTCTGGTGTTCTTAGCAAGCTACTGACCTAAATCAGCAACCGTCATATAAGACCAGTGCTATAAACCAGGCTAAGCTACGGGCTCACAATAAAGAAGACTAAAATTTGATATATAAAAGTTTCTAATATCAAAATAGAAAGGCTTAAAATGCAAATTCTTAAACAAAATTATTAAAAAATGAAAAAAATAACACTAATTTCAATTCCATACGAAGGAACAGCATCTGGAAAAAAAGGAACTTCAAAAGGACCCGAAGCAATAAAAAAAATGCTCTTCGAACAAATAGAAGATTATGATCCTTACATAAAAGATACAACTTTTGATAAAATAGATATAGAAGAAAAAGAAGCTAACGTAGAAAACTTAAAGCCTGAAGAAATGATAGAAAAAGTAAAATCTACTCTAAATGAAACAGACTCTTTTCCAATTTCTATAGGCGGAGAACATTCAATAACAATTGGAATTTTAGATTCATTAAAAGAAAAGCACAAAGATATAACAGTATTACAAATAGATGCACATTTAGATATGCGAAACGAAAGTCCAAGATTTAACAGTTCTCCAACAAAATTTGATCATTCTTGTGTCATGAGAAGAATAAGGGAGTTTGGACTTAAAACAGTTCAAGTAGGAATAAGAGTTTTTGACAGTGATGAAACAAAATACGTAGAAGATTTCAAAGACACTATTTTTACATGCCCAATAAAAGTAGATATAGATGAAATAATAAAAAAAATAAAAACGGATAATGTTTATATAACAATTGATGTAGATGGAATTGATCCTTCTTTTATGCCTGCAACAGGAACTCCTGTTCAGGGCGGTCTAGACTGGTATTTTACAATAGAGTTGCTAAAAAAAATCTTTGAAAAAAAGAATGTAATTGGATCAGACATAGTCGAAGTTTCTCCAATAAAAAATAATAATTTAACAGAAAGGGGAGCAGCCCAATTAGTTTATCATATAATGGGTTTTAAAAATTAATTTTTCCTTTAAAATATAAATATACAAACCAAACCAATCCTAAAAAAGTATCAATACTAAATTTGAGTATATAATTTTTAAATAAACTAGCATCAACTAAAGGCAAATTAGCTAAATTACTAATTCCATATATACTAAACCAAGTTCCAATCGGCCAGAACAATAAAATTCCTGTTGGAAAAAATATATCTGCAAATAAGTGAGTCAAAAGTCCAAATGAAAAAAACATGGTCTCCTTTCCCAATTTATAATGGTTTAAAATAACAAAAACTGTAAAAAAACTAAAAACTACAAAAATTAAAGAATGGGTAATTCCTCTATGTAAGGGCACTCCCAAAAATAAAGAAAATAAATAATCAACATCGGGTAAAATAGCTCCAAATAATAATAATGCCCAAGCTAATCTGGATATCTTAACTCTTGCTAATTTCTGGATAATTAACCCTATCACCCAAGCAAATATCAAATGACCAAATGGTAACATAAAAAAGGGAAAACAAAATTATTTAAATAAACTTCTATTCTATCAAAACTATGTTAATTGGAATAGTAGGCAAACCCAGCAGCGGGAAATCAACATTTTTCAAAGCTATGACCTTAGCAGACATAGATATAGCTAATTATCCCTTCACAACAATAAAACCAAATCATGGAGCAGGACATGCAAAAATTCTAGACATAGCAAGAGAATTTGATAAAACAGCCAATCCTAGAGAAGGTTTTGTCCTAGATAAATATAGATTTGTACCCGTTGAACTTTTAGACGTAGCAGGATTAGTTCCTGGAGCACATGAAGGAAAGGGCATGGGGAATCAGTTTTTGGGAGATTTAAACCAAGCAGATGCTTTAATTCATGTAATAGATATTTCAGGTTCAACAAACGAAAAAGGAGAACCAGTTCCAACCTTATCATATAGTCCAAGTAACGACATAAGATTCCTAGAATTCGAATTGGACATGTGGTACTTCCAAATATTAAAAAAAGGCTGGGAAAAGTTTGCTAGACAGGTACATCAAGAACATTTAGATATTTCAAAAGCTCTAGCTAAACAGCTATCTGGATTGAGAGTAACTGTAGACATGGTATCAAAAGAAGTAAAAGAACTTCCAGAAAATCCTATGGAATGGAGTGAAGAACAAATGCTAAAGCTAGCTTCAGAATTAAGAAAACAAACAAAACCTATGATAATAGCATGCAACAAAATAGATATTCCTGGTTCAGAAAAAAATTATGAAGCTCTAAAAAAAGAATTTCCAGATCATATCCTAATATCTTGCTCAGCAGAATCTGAATTAGCATTAAAAGAAGCTACAAAACACAATCTAATTTCATATATTCCTGGAGAAAACAATTTTGAACTTAAAGGGGATTTAAATGAAAAACAAAAAGAAGGCTTAGACTTAATAAAAAATAATGTTTTATCCAAATTTAATTTTACTGGGGTTCAAAAAATATTAGACACAGCAGTTTTTGATTTACTAAAAAGGATTGCTATACATCCCGGAGGGGTTTCTAAATTAGAAGATTCCGAAGGAAGAGTTCTACCAGATTGCTTCTTAATGAAAGAGGGAACAACATCTTTGGACTTTGCATTCAGATTACATACAGATTTCGGAAAGAATTTCATTAGAGCCATAGATGTAAAAACAAAAAGAACTATTGGCAAAGATCATACCTTAAAACATTTAGATATAATAGAGTTAATTCTAGGAAAATAATTTCTAAACTTTCTTGAATTTGTTTAGAGGCTTCCTCTTAGAGAATAATTGCATATAAGCTAAAATTAACAAAATCAAAATTAATCAATATAACTCCTCGTCGAGTTTCATAAAAGTCTCCAACAAAATACTCTTCTTTTCTCGATTTAACTTCAACATCTCCAACACTCATCAATCTATCCATAAGTATATGAAATAAAGGCCTTCCTATCTCTAGATTAACGTTTCTCATAAAATGAAAGAGTAAAAGATTATTTTTAAGGATTTTTATTTGGGAAATATTTCTCTAACTACAACTTTATCATATCCAGAAGAGTGTCTCTCTACATAATTTACTTGATAAACCAACTCTCCATTCCCTTTACTTTCTAAATCTCCTTCCCTATCTAAAAAACTTCTAACATCTCCAAGGGTAGTTTCAGGATTTTTATAATTTATACAAATAACTCCTTCGGCATTGCAATTATGAACTCCTCTTAAAAAACTTTGAGAGGCCACAACTTGGACTAAACCCGAAGACTCAAGTTCTTTCCTCATATTTTCAAATAATATATTTTTTCTTTTTGTTTCCATAAAAATAGGGAAAACAAAACAATTTATAAGTCTTATTAAAAAATAAAAATATATGAAAAATCCAATAATTCTTGGAATTAAAGAATGTAAAACTATGTTGTCAAGTACACAAAAAGAGTTTATAAAGATAAAATTCAATAAGTAGATATGAAAACAGAAGAGATAATAAAGTTATCAAACGATAAAAAAGTAAAAGATTTAACATTTTTAAATATTTTCTGGGGGACAAGTTTTTCAAATAAAGAAAAAGAAACATTAAAATTATTCTTAAAAGCGTATAGATTAAGAAATAGAAAAATGCCGGTCAATAAAATCTCAAAAATCATAAATGTTTCCAAATTCACAATAACTAAATGGTTTCGAGAAGAATCTATCCCATGTATTGCACACTACCTGAACTACTACAATCAACTAAAACCAAATAAAAAAATATTATCAATTAATTCAACAAGAGGGGGAATACAAACTGGACCATGGATTAATGTTCCTGAGAAAATCAATAAATATTCTGATATAACTAATGTTTTGTCCCAACTAAATTCAAAAAATATTGAAAAAGAATTAGGGTACATCCTTGGGATAATGGTTGGGGACGCATCAAAACATGGAATAAAAAGAAAAAATAAGGTTACAAGGAGAATCCAGTTAAGATTGACTACCAAATTCAAAACCAACTTAAATTTCGGAAAGTATGCATCTCATTGTTTGAAATCCTTAGGAATTAAAATAAACAGAACAAAAAACTGCCCAAAAGGAAAAAGAAACCCACATGATTTTTATGCATGGCATTCCCAATGCTCTCCGTTAATCGATTGGGCATTCAAGGTTTGTTTAGGGCTAAAAAATACTGAACTTACAAGCTATGATAAAATAAAATCAGATTGGATATTAAAAGCTCCAAAACAATTCAAAATAAGTTTCTTACAGGGGATTGCAGATAGTGATGGATATATAGATATAACTCAATATAGGGCGGGGATAGTCACAAAACCAAATGCAGAATTTATCCAAAAAATATTTGACTCATTAAACATACAATCTAATATAGGAAATTTACATAAAAAAACTATGCAACAAGTAAAAATAAGATTAGAAGATGCATATTCTCTCCCATTGTTTAATCCAATGGTACAGTCTTATCGATATCAATTAATGGAAAAAATAATCAACGCAGAGAAACTGCCGCATCACTGGCCAAAATGGTTAGGAACTAAGGTCAATAGTTGTTTAGAACAAAATTTATCCTCAACAAAAATTATAAAAAGGATATTAGATGAACATAACATAATAATAAGGCAAGGCGGGATATACAAAAGAATGCAAAAATCAAAGATGGAAAAAGAAAATCCAATAATCCTTGGTATCGAAAGTACAGCTCTAGATTAATTCTGCTGAGATACTTTCGGAATCGCAATAACAAAAGGCCCTAAAGTATTGTGCAATCTAAAAAGAACTTTCACAACAGAAAAAGGCGGAATCATTCCAATAAAGGCCGCCAAACATCACGAAAAACATAAAGATAAATTACTAAAAGAAGCATTAGAAACAGCAAAAATAAAACTAGAGGATATCGATTTTATAGCATATTCTGCAGGACCTGGATTAGGACCTTGCCTAAGAGTTGGAAAAGAATTAGTTGAAGAACTTAAACTTCCTTTTATAGAAGTAAATCATTGTATAGCACACTTAGAAATTACCAAAATAGTAACAAAGGCGAAAGATCCAGTTCTTCTATACACTTCAGGAGCAAATACTCAAATTATAGCTTTTGATGAAGGAAAGTATAGAATATTTGGAGAAACTCTGGATCAAGGAGTTGGAAATTTTCTGGATTCATTTGCAAGATATATGGGGCTTGGTTTTCCCGGTGGACCAAAAATCTCAAAACTAGCTGAAAAATCTCACAATTATATAGAATTGCCTTACTCCGTTAAAGGAATGGATATTTCATTTACTGGAATGTTAACAAAACTAAAACATTTGTACGATTCAAAAAAATACAAGACAGAAGAGTTAGCTTATTCTTTACAGGAAACCACTTTTGCTATGCTATTAGAAGTATCGGAAAGGGCAATGGCACACTGTAATAAAAAAGAGCTCGCACTAGGCGGAGGAGTTGCATGTAATTCTAGACTTCAAGAAATGTCAAAAATAATGGCAAAAGAAAGAGGAGCCAAATGCTTCATTCCAGAAATACCATACTTAGTAGACAATGCAGCAATGATTGCTTTAACTGGATATTTGATGTATAAAGGAAGAAATAAACTTAAAAAAACTAATCCTCAAATATATCCCTATCAAAGAACTGACCAAGTGGAAGTAGATTGGAATTAAAGAAAATCAATTCTTTCTATCAGAGGCCAATAATGTTTTCCTTCTTGTCCCCTGTAAACAATTTTCACATCGGCAGCACCGTTAAGTAATTTACTCCTATAGGAATCTTCCCAATCTACCAAAGGAATATTGAATATATGTTCTTTATTCCCTTCAGATTTAAATGTTACAGTATACATTCTCTCTCTGAAACTATTAATAGGATTCATATCTGCAGAAACTAACTCCAAACGGCCTTCCAAAATACTACTTTGGTTTTTCAATCTAGCCACCCTCTTAGCAATTTCTTCTCTAAGTATTGCCTTTCTACCTTGGCTCCTTAAAATATTTAAATGCTCTCCTCTTTCAATTAAATTTAATAGCTGCTCTACCATTTTAATTGAAATATAGTATTACTCTTTAAAAATCTTTTCCTAAAAATCACTAAATCCTCTCTAGAACAAAATTTGGATCAATAAAATCAGTACCATAATTTCCATGTAAACTAAACCCCTCAGGCATATCAAAATCTAAAAGGGATTCTTCTTCACTAACATCATATCCAGCTTCTTTAGCAATTTTCTTCAACAGTTTATTAATATCATTTGCTTTTTTAAAACTCAAACCAGTATGCAAATTTTTATGTTCCCTATAATCAACTCTAATAATTAAATCAACACATCTAATTCTAGTAACCTCCTTATCAGCAATCAGAGGATCTATAATCCCATACTTTTTAAAAGAAGTTTTTCCGGGTTTATAATATAAAACTCCTTCTTTAGAATACACTCTACCAGAAGGTTTTTTCTCAATCTTCTCCTCAATTTCTTTTTGTGGAACTAAATCAACAGTTCTTCTAGGCCTTTTATTCTCCAAAGTAGGCAAAGTTTTATTAGGTAATTCCGGAAGAGCTTTTGACTCATAAAAACTAGATTCCTGTTTCGGAACAACATCAGAAAAATCAAAACCATTTTTAATTTTTTCTCTTAAAACAGATTGAATAGGAACTTTTACAGAGGGGCTTTCTTTTGAAGAAATAATTCCAATTTCATTAATAAAACTTTTTAAAAAACTAATTTTCTTTTCATCTATACTAACATGACTAACAGGCCTAATATCCTCCACATAATCTTCATGCATAAAATAAGTTTTCTTTGTTTTCATTATAATTTAGGAATGGGTCTTGCACTAATACTTGGCGGGTTTTTTCTAATTTTCTCTTCCATCAAAACTAATCCTCTAGCCAACTGTTTATTCTGGGTAACCAATTCATTTATCTTTCTATTTAAAGCATGAATTTGCTCAGAACCGCCTGTAGACATATTTCTAGCAGCTTCTTCAAACAGAGAAACAAGACTATCTATTTTTTTTGTTAAATTATTATTAGATTCAACTAACCGAAGAGATATTTTTTGCAGCTCTAAGCTACTCTCAACCAACTTATCCATATTAGAATCGACCATTATATCACCTCTATTGATTTTGTTTTATTACTATAAAAACTTTACTCTACTTCTTCTAACTTAATCTTTTTCTTAACTTCTTCTTCTAAACCTAACTCTTTCAATAATTCCTTGTATCTATTTCTAATGGTAACTTCCGTAACTCCTGCAACATCTGCAACTTCCCTCTGAGTTCTTTTTTCATTATTCATTAAGGCAGCAACATATAACGAAGCAGCTGCAATTCCTGTTGGCCCCCTTCCGGAAGTCAATTCAGCAGCCTGAGCCATTTCTAATATTTCAACAGCCTTACTCTGAGTTTCTGCCGATAATTTCAAAGCACTTGAAAATCTTGGAATATAATCGATAGGATTGCTTGGAAGTATTCTAATCCCCAATTCTCTTGTAATAAATCTATAAGTTCTACCAATATCTTTTTTATCAATTCCTGATGCATCAGCCAACTCATCTAAAGTTCTAGGAATTTCGTGCCTTCTACAAGCAGCATATAATGCCCCGGCCACGACCGACTCCATTGATCTTCCTCTAACTAATCCTCTCTGAACTGCATTTCTATAAATAGTAGAAGCATCCTCTACAACTGAATTTGGTAATTTTAAATATGAAGAAACTCTCTTTAGTTCAGCCAAGGCCAATTTTAAGTTTCTCTCGATAGCTGTACTAATTCTATGTTGCCATTTCTGTAATCTAGAAAATCTTTGTTTTGATTTTCCACTTAATTTGAATATATCCGAACCACTCCCAATAGAAGTACCTAAACCTTGGTCAAACTTAGTAGATGTCAAAGGAGCACCAGTTCTTCTTCTTTTAGCGGCCTGATCAGAGTCAAATTCTCTCCATTCATGACCAAAATCGATCATTTTCTCCTCTATAACAAGGCCACAATCTTTACAAATAATTTCTCCTCTTTCATCTTTAAAAATTAAATTTATACTGCCACATTCAGGACATTTTTTAACATAATTAGCCATTTTATTTTCACCACCATCGGTAGGTGTAATAAGGTTTATATAGAAGTCTCCAAAACCATTTATAAAGCTTTCGGTTAATAAAAATTTTAAACTAAAACAGCATTCAAAACAGCCTCTTGTCCGGGCCTAGAAATAATCTTTGCTTTTCCCAATTCTGTGTCCACAATAGTACCTTTAGTCAAAATGTTTCTTCTCACATAATGTCTATTTGCTGGATTCTCAACAACAGTTTTTATTTCAACTTTTTTATACTTCTTAGTTTTAGGATCAAAAACATTTAACATCTTATCGGAATATAATATCTTCTTATCATGACCACCTTTAACTCTTAAAGTTTTAACTTTCTTTTCTCCAACTTTAGTTAGAGTAGGATCTCTACCTAATTGTGCAAATTTCTTTTTTCTCAAATCTACATATCTAGATCCAGAAACTTTTCTCCTTGGTCTATCTTGTGATCTTGCCATATCAATTTAGTGAAAATATTCCCTTTAAATACTTTTTGTTTTTGAATTTCCGATAACTTTTTAAATAAGCCATAGGCAATAATAAACAATACCTAACGGGGGTTTAAAAATATGGAAGCAGATAGACCATTAGATGCATTAAACAGAGCAAGAGGTTTGAGAGTATTAGTTGAACTAAAAAACGGAAGACAATTACTAGGAAAATTAAAAGCTTTTGACATACATATAAACACAGTATTAGAAGAAGCTGAAGAAAGAGTAGACGGGCAAGTAACAAGAAAACTTGGAAATGTGTTCATAAGAGGAGATACAATTATATTAATATCGCCTGAAAATGGTTAAAGGAACACCCTCTATGGGTAAGAAGTCTGGAAAGAGAACTACAATGCGATGTAGACGTTGTGGTAAACTTTCCTACCATAAAATAAAACATAAATGTGCTAGTTGTGGATACGGAGAAACATCAAAATTAAGAAGTTTTTCATGGCAAAACAAAAAGAAATAAAGTATGTTGTCAAGTATATAAATATAATTTATAAACCTAATTTCTTCAAAATTTAGTATATGTTCAAACTTGATAATGATTTAATATATTTGGCAGGCGTAATAGCTGGAGATGGTCATCTAAAAGGGGGCGTTAAATGGAAAGATAAAGATAATTCTCCTGATTATGGAATATTTATTCATTCAAATAATAAAAAATATTTAGAATTAATTCTCAAATTAATAAAAGAAAAAGTAAATACAAAAACATCAATTAAACAAGGAAAGAGAGCCTATTATATTTCAATAAGAAACAAAAAATTATATACTTTCTTCAATAAAGAATTTAAAATTCCATTAGGCAAAAAATCAGACAAAATAATTATTCCAAAAAATTTAACCAAAGAACAAACAAAATATTTCTTAGGAGGGTTGTTTGACACAGATGGAGGAATTAGGAGAAATAGTATAGGATATTGTAGTGCAAGTAAGCAAATCATTACTGAAATAAATCAATATTTGAATTCAATAAAAATAGAAAATACAATAGATTCTTGGATAAATAAAAAATATCAAAAAGAATATTATGGTATTCGAATAAAAAAATCATCAGTAAATAATTTTCTCAAAACGATACCTTTAAAAAATATTAAAAAGTTAGAAAAAATATGCAGGGATGCCGGAGTGGTCAAACGGGTCAGGCTTAGGATATTTCCATATAAGAAACCTGATGGCTTAGTGCCTACGCAGGTTCGAGTCCTGTTCCCTGCATTTTATTTTCTTAAGAATTAATAACAATCTGGATTCTCTTGTATTTTTCTAAGCAGTGCTTCCCATTGGTCGGGGCTCCTTAAATTTAAACCATCATCTATATGAACAACATCGGGGGTACTAAAGTCTCCCCCCCATCTTAAACCACTATCACTTCTAATATCTTCTATAAACACTTGAATATCTTGTGGAAGTGTATCTTGGGATAAACACCCAGAGTTACAATAATCTCCATAATTTGCCCCATACATCAAATTCATATCTATTGCATGGCCCACTAAATGATTGGATCTTTCAGAAGGAGTCACGATTGCACCACTAACATCGTTTGTAGCTCTAAATGAATCAGTAATAAATACCTTAACATTATTGTTAGTAGCATAATCATTAATTCTATTAATTTTTTCAACAAAACCTTTATCCACTACGAGATCATCTCCAACAAAATTTGAAGGATTAATTTTTGTAAGCAAACATTCTTCCTCTTCGATAGTTTGTTCTACACACAAACCATAATCCCACTTACAACCATTAACATTTCCACACATTCCATCACATTTACCTTCATTTTGAATATCTTCACAGGACTCAATTTCAGAACAATCAACACAAATATAATCTTCTCCAAAAAAATCCCACCAATCTCTATCATTTTCTTTTACAAAACAAAAATTCTCATTTCCACATTGTGCTAAATTATCATTAAAACTAGAACAATCTGCCTCCTCCACCGTTTCCTCAGAAACACTACAAGAATCAACCTCAACTCCAGTTCGGGTCACAGCAGAATCTATCACTGCCCCAACTAAACCAGCGTCCTCTTCACATCCCAACATTCGCAACATGGCAGCATTCTGTCCAAGAAATAACTCAACTTCTGTATACAAAAGAGAATCTTCCTCGGAATCACTTAATTCAACTATATTATCTAACTGGGCCACACCAGAAGAAACTAAACTATCAACAGCAGCATCTTCAGTATAACCAAAACAATCATCTCCGGGAATATCTTGACTTCTTTCTTCTTCTATGTTATCCAAAGTACTTCCATAAATTTCTAAAAATGAATTAATGTTTGATTGCGTATTTGTATAAGGATTTCTTTCAGGAGTACTAGGCAAAAGACAACTCTCCGTACCTGGCAAATCTCCTTCTTGAGGAACAAAAAGAACAGGATTGTTTTCTAAAATCATAATGTTTTCTTGAACTTGTTCCATTCTATTTTTTAAAGCTACATCTTCAACGATTAAAATCGCTTCATCCATTTTATTACTTATATCTCTTAAACTATCAACTATCTCATCAGAATCATCATCACTAATTAAACCAGCATATGCATTTTCTCTAGCTACAAATTCTGATTGTTCGGCCAAAACAGTCAACCTTTCCAATTCTTCCAAATTATCGGCATCATTCCCTGCCCTTTCTAAAAAAAGATCTATCATAACTTCAGCATTCTCGACCTGATTAACAACCATTGGACTAACTTGATCTTGTAAAGCAGAATTAACAACCCCACTATCTCCTACAGCATCCGGATCACCTTCAATTGTAAAAACCAACGCATTGAATTCTTCTTTAGTTAAAGCAATCATGCTGATTCCATCAGAAACAGAAATAACTACTCTTTCAGTTCTACCATGATATTTATTCAATTGATCTTTTATTTCCACCAATCCTGGAAGAAAATCTAATCCGACATTACTATCTCCAAAAACTCCAATTTTCATATCATCCCACTCACTGCCATCCCATTTATACTTCTGGTCCCAATCAAATGTAGGAATTGCAAAAATAATTTCAATCTCTTTATCCTTATCTAATAAACCTACAGTATAGTCATAATCATAACTTCCTTCAAATTCTCCAGTCAAAATCAAATCTCTAAATTCTTCATAGTTCCTAACTTGACTCAATTGCATAGGAGTCAAACTATGCCTATCGATAGTATTGTCAAAATGTCTCTTTCTTACATTTAACTCATGTAAATATCCTCCATCATCCGAGGTACCAACAGCATAAGAGTTCAAAAAATCATGATAGATATCTTCCAATCCTTTATCAAAATCTTTAAACGTATTTTCATCCGTAGCAATTCTATTATTATAAGTTCCGACATTATTACTCCATCTTCCAACAAACCCTTCTTCTTCATTATTACTTGGGCTAAGAGTAACTCCACTTGGTAATGTAGACATCATCCAGTTCAAATTTATATCGTTACGCGTTGAAAACATTCCAATCGCTTTAATATTAAACTGGAGATTAAGCTCTGCCAGACTTCTAATAAGAGGTGTTGCAGTAATAGGAAGAGGTCCAACTCCAGCGATCTTTAGCTGAGTATTTCCTAAAGCATTGAATATTTCAGCAACTTTCTTATGAGTTCTAATATGAACACTAGAATCATCTAACTGATCCTTAGCATCTAAATATAAAGCAGGATAAGTCATCAACTCATCAATTTCTTTTACCTTAACTCCTTTATCTTTCACTTGTTCTATTATTTTGTTTACTTTAACATCCACTTTATCTAATTCTAAATTAAACTCTTCAATATGCTCATCAATTTCTTTCTTTACTGTTTCATTAATATACTCATCAGCAACTTCATCCTTTTTCTTTAAGTCATTGAAATTTGCACTATTCTCATAATCAATATAACAATTACCTAAACTAATTCCTAACTCATTCTCTCCACACGTTCCAACCTGTAACCATCTAGTTCCAGTCCCATCAGGATCATCCGCAGAACAAATTCTAATAACTCCTTGCTCACTAATTGCTCCTGCCCCTGGTAATGAAGGAGTTACAACACCTGGCAAATAAGGATTCAAATGAGGCGTATCCGGCATACACTCTTCAGCAGTTTCTATATCATTTCTTAACAATTCATCTTCTAGCATCCAATCTTGCAATTGTTGGGACGCATAAGAACTACTTACCTTTCCAAATCCACACTGCTCGTTTCCATTAATAAAAATACACATAGTATTATATCCAGTATCTCCAGTGATAGTATAACTTCTATCTGCATACTCTCCAGTTCTCAAATACTCTCTTCTTAATCCCCTTTCAGGATTAGTTACATATAAATTATTCAAACCAGGACCTTTCAAATAAGCAACATACTCAATATCTTCATCTCTTCCAGCATAAATATGATAATAAACTCTATAGATAGATCTACCTTCCTCAACAGAAGAATACTCTAACTCATCGAACCATCCAGTAAATTGATACGGACTATCCGGCTCTAACAATTCTCCAATGAAATCTCCTGCACCTGGAGTCTTTCCATAAATAGCAGCTTTACAAATCTCACTTCCAAACTCTCCTAAACTTCTAGATTGATATGAGACAAACGCACTTCTTGAATATTCTGTAGTAAAGAAATTAACATTATCTCTTAATTCGCCCCAAGACTCTTGCCATCTTGAATATTCCCAACCATCTCCACCAAATATTCCAAATACTTTTTCAGAAACAACATCAGCTAATTTGCCTAAACTTCCAAAAATAGACAATCCTTCTCTCCACATAATCTCACACATATATACACTTCTAATAGTATTACAAATTCCAACATCCTCTCCTTCAACCTTAGCCTTTTGTAAACAATCTTCAAAACCTTGGAACTTACTTCTTAAATTATCTAAACCTGCATGAACTCCTGTCAAACAAATTGGCGGTACAATATTATTTCCACCAAGAGCAATACTATTTGGCATTCCCAAAACTAAACTTCCAATTATTCCAGTCTGAACAACATTATCAACATTCCACCTGTTACCCAAATCAAATCTAGAAGCTGGGCACATTACAGGATCACAAAAGTTATACAATAATTTACAATCACTTGCACTCATATAATATTCGCACTGTGTGGTCGGCTGTTGTAATGATCTAGATGCAGACTCACTAACACTATAAACTAAATCTCCTCCGAATGAAACAGTCTTTCCAGGAATCAAACTTCTTGTAGCGAATTTCTTATATTCAGAATCTACTTGATTAGCTAAAGCAACATATTGAGCATTTCTATTTTCAGCAGGAGGCCATAATAAGTAAGGAGCTCTCGGAACAGGGACATCATCTCCCGTACCTGGATAATTAATTTCGCCATCAGCACCAACATTCATAAGATTATAAGATTTTATCTTACCCGAATCATCATAATCTACAACAACATAATTAGCATAATCAACTTTATCATATAATGGATCATCTCTTTTTCCCAAAGAGCTACTAAATGGGAACATCCATAATTTTCCATCATCATTTATTTGTAAAACTTTATGAGAATTAGAATTATAATTCTGTCTGTATAACTGAGTAACATCTCCTTTATGTAAGAAATACCTATTTCCACTTCCTTTGTAAAGATAATAATCTCCAAACTCAACCGGATTCAAATTTGCATCTCTATGGATTTCTACCTTAACAGCTTCAGTTCCAGTTTTACTAGAAACATAAAATTCCCCTCCATCACTCTGAATAGATCTAGCTTCAAATATTTGAGCACTTGGATCTATTGCCTTAACTTGAGTTTCAATTCCACTCGGACCCGAACTAAAATCAGTTGTAGTTTTTCCAGGAGTAAAAATAGGAGTAGCTAAAGTTTGAATTTGAACAGGATCAGTTACTCCCCCCAAACTAGTATGAAGAGTCTTAGCTTTCAAAGAACTCTCTTGGTAATCTCTCCACTCAACTTCAAACGCTTCAGGATCATGTGAAGCCAAATAAGATAATCTTTGAGCTTCTGCTGTAGTAAAACCAGTATAAGAATCATAATTAAGTAAATTTTCAATATCTTCCCCTTTAATATTTATTCCACTATCAGTTTTTAATTTATTGGCCAATGCGCTTGCAGAACTAGGATCAGCAACATTAATTCCACTAGCATCTTGTTTCATCAATTTATTATTCTTAAAGAAATTATCATTAGTATTCTTCAATCCTTTTCTTTCAGTAATTTCTTGTTCTATTTTAGAACTTTCAGCTTCCAAACACTCATCTAATTTTTTATAATCTAATTCGCCAGTTCTAATTCCATCATTACACCATCTACTTTTTTCATCAACAACTTCTTTTCTAACATTATTATCCCTAAAGAAAGCATTCTTAATTGCTAAAACTCCATAAATTCCAAAACAAGCTACCTTCATTCCCTTAATAAAATTACCAAGCTTGTCCATAATCTTTTCAATATCTTCAACAGCTTTATGGCTTTTATCAATCATATTATCAATTTGCTCAGGAGTCCACTGAATCATACTCTTCTCAATTGGAATATGTACTTGAAAATTACTAACTCCATAACTTCTTCCATCTCCAGGAATAGCCGTCATTATAACACTATAAGGAGTAGTAATATCTGTAATTTCAACAACTGTATTATCTAAAATGTGTTCACCAATATCTAATTTCCTAGGACTTCCGATAGTTCTACCGTCTTCATCCACTTTAATAACAGTAATTTCATCTGCATCTATATCTCTAGCATACCATTCGTAAGTTTTTCCCCCATCAACAGATTCAACAATCAAATCCTGGCTTTCCATACCAATAGTTCTTGTAAACTCCTGTCCCTTAATTCCATTAGTTATTGTTCTAAACATAAAATAAGATTCTTCCTCTTCAACATCAATTACCTCTTTCAAATAGACTCTTACATCATCTTCCAAAATCTTAGAATTAGTAATTTCATTTGCTATTAAAAAATTCAAATCATCTATTTTCTTTTGAACATTTTTAGTTCTATAAAAATCAGTTTCTGGTAAAATAGTATCATACATTTCTAAAGCATTATACATGTCTCCAACTTTTTCATAAAGAGTACCAATACTATATTTTATTTCACTTGCCTCTTCTCCAATGGCATAAGTTAAAGCTCTTTCATACTGGTCAATAGCGCTACAATAAAAACTACTTGATCTTCCCAACAAAGTATCATCTTCAAAATGATCTCCCTCAAGGAAACCAACTCCTCTCAAAAATAATTCATCACTATCTATTTGAATAGGATCTATTCTCTCACAAATATCTGTATCAAAATCTCCTTGGCCCACATTTAAAATCATAGTTTGTCTAGTTTTTAAGTTTCTTAACTGGACCTTATCCCTTCCAATTTCCTCCAAAACCCAATCACTACCTGCGTAAAGATTCATATCCTCAACCAATTCAACATCATTAGAGGAACCATGCCTATACATATTAATCACGGCTCTCTCTCCAGCACCATAAATCCCTTTTAATTTAAATCTGACTTGATTATCTAAAAAGGCCGGGCCATCATTTAATCTTAATGTCTGAATCTGCCCAGTTCTCAAAGTAAATGGTCCACCTAACTTACGACCACTACCATCATACAACTGAAACGTAGCCCTATCTCCCCTTAATTGTAAAAATTCTAATTCTGCTCTTCCATCCCAAACTTTAACTCTACTTTTTTTATTACTATCCTCATCTCCAGCAATTTCCAAATTATTAATTCCACTACCTAACTCCAAAAACAAATCTTGCTTTCCAAAAACGCTAAAACTAGATTCGGTATCAAAATAAACTCTAGCTGTAAAATTCAAATCAATCCTATCCGGTAAATCTTCCTCTTTAGGAATCCTCCTCAAGTCAATCTTTAAGTAACCTAAATCAACTTCTCCATTAGCATCAACAAAATATCCATCTTCTTTTGGAGGCCTTTCAGTTATTCCGGCAACATACCTAGAAATAGAATCCCTTACAATATGTATCCTATCTATTTTCAAACCACCGAACAAAGTATCTAGCTCTTCAGGATTACTACCACCCCACAAAAAACTCTCTAAAGTAGTTCCAGTCAAATGAACATACACCGGGAACTTTTTATTTCTCAAATAATCGGCACTAACTGTTGCAGGTTCATATTTATCAACATTAATTAAAACAACCTCTCCTAAATCTCTATCATCTTCCTCATTTAAACTATAAGCACTAACCTGCACACTACTAAAAACTATCAAAAAGATACAAAATACTGCCATCAATACTTTTTCTTTCATTCTAGCTCCGGATATGTAAAGTAATCTCTCAAACCATTAGTTGGGATATTATTCAAAATTTGTAACATTTCATTATGCGTGTCAGGAACGAAATCTTGGACCGCATACAAAGTAACTTTAATTGAACTATCTAGTTCAGAATGTGTCAAAACGAATTCAAATGCTGCTCCTCCTGAAACAAACTGATCAATTTCACTGGCTTCATTTGAAACCTCAAAACATTCTTCCTTTGTCAAGAATCTGAATAAACCTGATCTAGGAACATCTACACACTCAACATGTGTCTCCGCCTCAATTTTAACACTCTCTCCCTCACTCATCAAATAAGTTAAAACCTTATACTCTCCAGCCACTAAAGTAATATCTTCTAAGCCATTAGTAACCATAGTTTTGTAATCATTATCTGTATTCTCAAACTGGAATATTGCATTCTCATCACTTCTTAATTCTCTAACACTTCCCGTATCTAAGTCAACAACTTTAATTTCTAAATCTAAATCATAATATGGCTCCAGTAATAATGAAACCCTCGAATCCTCATTTGTACTTAACATCTGACTATCTGAATAGTATCCTTCTTTATCAGCATAAACTCTTCCATTAATGCAAGCCGGGAAATTTCTAGACAATTCACCATTAGCATTTGTTTTTCCAATATAACAACTTGAACTAAAGCAATTATAACTTACATCAGTATTCTCTAAAGACATTAAGCTACTAGAATCGATTACAACAACATCTACTTGATTAAATCCATTGTCACAAAACTCTTCTCCTAAAACACTGGTGTCTTCATAGTTTAAAATTTCTCCTTGATAAGTTCCAGGGTTATTATTATCCACAATGACCATAGTTGCATACTGGAATGAAAAACCTTCATCATCCTCCAAGCTAACTAAAACTGGATACTTAACATCATAAATAAAATGATAATTATTCATACAAAAAAATAGGTTCAAATATTTGTAAATATCCGAATTAGCTTGAGAAACAGCATCTCCTGATAGCAAATCTCCTTTACTCGGAAATACCTCAACTTCAAAAGGCCAACTATCTAAGTATTGGAAATTAGTTGATACAGTATTATCCGAATACACATCAATTTCAAAATAATCATTATCTTCTCTTACTTTTTCATAATCCGAACCTTTTAACCTAAGAGCCCCCATATTCACATGAGCAATATCCTTAAAATCTTCAACAATCTCGGATTTTTGCCAAATTAATCTATTACAAGTAAATTCGGTGTTTGAATAAGGAATCTCATCATAAACAACCATCATATCAATCGTTTTATGTTCTAAAAATTTATTCTCATTTTCTTCTTCAAAAACATCCAAAGCCAAATTATACAATTTACCTAAATTAACATCTACGTCCAATAGGTGTTGGCTAAAATATTTACCAACATCATCTTTCCTAATATCAGTAGGAGCATCCATAGTAACCTCAATGTGCGAACCTTCAACGTTCACTTCAGTTTCAATTTTTCCTTCATAATGAATTTCAAATCCTTCTTCATAAAAATTATCTAATCCTTTCAAACAAAAATCAAAATTATCATCAACATACCTCTCCAAATCTTCTTCCATACTCTCAATTGTAGGAACTTGAGTATTATCTAAATTATTAGACGATTTATAATACCAATAAGCAACCTCTCCACTTCCAATTTCTAAAGAGTTCGAAAATGGATTTAAGAGAGATCTAGGAACTCCTTCACTTGGGACACTCAAGTAACCCCCATTAGAAGCAATAATTCTAGTTCCAGACATAACAGTTTCCTCCAAACAATCATCAATATAATTCTTCACGGGTTGAATTTGTTCAGGAACTTTCACTTTAGCTAATTGGCTCTGAAAATCAGATTTTACAAACTCACTTCTGAAAAAAAACAAGATTCCAAATACTAGTAAAATGACAATCCCCAGAATAATAAAAATCGTTACTTGACCTCTTTTTTGCATGTATAAAAAATCCCTTTTTATCTTTATAAATGTTATGCAAAAAATGAGCCCGGGGAGATTCGAACTCCCGACCCTCACGAAGTCAACGTGATGCGCTACCAGACTACGCCACAGGCTCAGAATACAAAAATAAAGTTAGAATCAATTTATTAAATTAACGGAGCCAAATAATAACCTAACAAACTAGCTAAAGTTCCAAAAATTAAACCAAACCCAATTTTTTTAATTGATTCTTTCAAATAAAACAAACTTCCTAAGGTAATCAACCCAATAATAACGGCAAAATTAGTAAAAATTGATTGGTTATAAAACAAAATAGTAAAAACAATCAAAACTAACATTCTAGCTAAATGTCTATTGAATTTAAGTTTTAAACCAACCAGATGAATAAAAACCAGAGCAATCAAAGTTTGAAAAACAAATAGGTAATACTCTCCAACCAAAGATCTAGCCATAATGATAATGTAAAAAGGAATACTTCCTAAAGCAAGCAAATCTCTAGCACCTTCTTTTTTCCAGTTTGCCATAAAATAAAATTAATTTAGAAGTATAAAAAATTTACTATTAAATAAGCCTCAGGAGGGAGTCGAACCCCCGACCTCAGGTTTACAAAACCCGCGCTCTGACCAACTGAGCTACTGAGGCATTAATCCTTTTCATTTTGGAAGGATTTGATGAACCTATTAAATCTTTCCATTTTAAAACTTTTCGCTTTCCAAATATAGTAACTCTGTAAGAAGTTTTGTGGTTTCCCTTTCCAAAACATCTACAAATATAGGCACCAAAGCCAAATTCATTTAAAATATTTTGAATTTGTTTGGACAGCTTTTTACTGGTAGTACAAATATCAATAACAGGATATTTTCCTCTTTGTAAACTTATACATCCATCTGTATCAAACAAACCACGAATTAAACCTACTTTACAATCATCAGTCAACAATAAGTTTTCAGAAATAGTTATATCCTCTTTCTTCCCGACTGGAAATTCAAATAATTTCTTCAAAGTATTAAAAACAATCTTAGAATAAACACTCAGCCTTATACAAGATTCTCTTTCATAAAAATAAACATTAGCACCAAATATTTCTTTAACTAAAGGAATAAGATATTCCTTATAGTACTCTTTCTCACTAGTTTTATTGCCAGTTATTTGAATAATTCTATGTCTCCCATATTTTCCAATGAATCCATCTCCTATAAGAATACCAACAAACTCGGCCAACCTAGGAGAACTCAAATCCAAATTTAAAATTTCATTATCCTTTTGCTTATGTAATTCAATTGTTTTCTTTCTACCAAGTTCATAGACCCATTTATTTTTTTTATAATTATTAATCCCTCCAAGTTTCTGCCCCCAATTAGATTCAAAAAATACCACCTTCCTATCCAAGTTCTTCAAATTACTATATTTTTTAAGAATCTCAAAAGTCTCAACGGGGATTAAACTCTCTCCTTTTTTATATCTCAATAAAGTGTTTCTATTTATTTCAAGAAAATTACAAAGTTCCAACCAATTATTAAAACCTTTCCTAAGAGAATCGAAAAATAATTCTCTTTCCGTATCACACTTAAACTTAACTCTCATAAAACAAAATAGAATTTAACTTATAAATCACTTTCGTCCGTGCGTGACAAGATGGCAACATTAAGCCTTCTTAAACATAACAACTTCTAAAGAACCTACTGGATAAACTTTCTTAATGAATTCTTTTATTTTTTTCTGGAAACTATAGTTTATAACTGAGTCTAAATTTCCTTCAAAACTATTTTTCTTAACAGTCTCCGCTAGAAATTTACTTAATTCCAATCTCATAGATTTAGAAACCCCGCCAGAAATTTTCTTTCTAGTAGACAAAATTACTTTCAAAATAACATCAACATTATCTTTAGTTTTTAATTTCAAAGACATAGCAATCTTAGTTTTACCTTTTTTAACAATTCTTCTAGCAAAACTATTCAAAATATAATAACCAATCGGTTCACAAACACAATTTCCTTCAATAACTTCCTTACATTCAAAAATTGCCTTAATACTAGTATTCCTACCTCTATTAAAATTAGATAAACTTGAAATTATTTTTCTTCCAATTAAATCCTGAGCATCAACAACGAGACTTTCTCCCATCTCTCCACTACCAAAACTTTTAGGAGCAAGTATACTTACCCATCTCTTTTTCTTTTTCTTTAGAACAACATTGGTCTTTCTAACTATTTTCTTTTTTTCTTTCTTCTTTCCTTTTTCTTTATTTGCCATCTTTAACCAACCAATAGTTTTGCTCTATCTTTATCAAAAACCCAATCTTTAGGTAGTTTACCATTTTTCTTATAATATTTAACAAGTCTGTTAATCTTACTTTCTGTTAATCTAATTCCTCTTTTAGCGGACATATCTTGTTTATTCGCCTCAAAATGTTTAATTAATTGAATATCTTTTTTGATTAATGCATTCAAATCTTCAGGAAGTTCAGCTTCAACTTTATTTTTAGTTAAAATTTGATTGATAGTTTTCTTAGTTGCATTTTTTACAGAAGCAACTCCATAAGAATCTCTTAAAGTTAGACCAATCTGACTTTTAGTGAATCCAGATTTATTTAATTTTAAAATTAAACTTTCTACTTCTTTAGCATCATACTTGACCCAACTTTGCTTCTTTTTCTCTACAGGTTTAGTACTTCCACTCTTTCCTTTTCTTCTTGAATACATACGTGCCATTTTTTAGTTAACCTAGAATTAATTCATTCCAGGCATAAGTAAGCCACAACCGACTTATCCTTAGAAAAGAGAGAAAATTAGCTATTTATAAATGTTTTTATTTCCAAACTGTTTTTACGTAAACTATGGTAGCACTTTTTCTAGTTTCTTCAGAAAAATTAAACTCCCTACCTGAAGTAAGTTTCTCATATCTTTCTCCAATTTTTAAGCAAATAGGTAAAAGATCATCATCTCTTGTGTCAATATAAAGTCCACAATTCGTATTACCGTAAATAAAACTTTTTCGAAAGCGCCTAGTAATATCAAAATTTTCTTCTTCTTGATTAAACTGGAGCCTAAAAGTTGGTAACCAGAAAAACTTATGACTCTTTAAAATATCATCAATAGCTTGGTAAGCTAATCTTCCAGATAATTTTGAATCCTCCTCTCGTTTTTCCTTTATTTTATTTTTTGAATAATTCTCCAAGTCTCCAATTAAAGCTCTCTCGTAACAATCCAAATACTGTTCAACATAACGCCCCCTATATAACAGACCAAAGGCAGAACCCTGTCCCACACCCTGTCCAATAGGATGACCAATTTGTCTACCAATTTCTCCTATAAGGGTATTAATGAACTTTTCTGGCAATACATAATTAACCTCAAAACCAGACGATCTTTCATATTCAAACTCAAATTCTTTGAATTTTACCATAAAACCAAAATCGATATTACACTTATAAATCTTACTACTCTAGAATAACAAAAAAAGAAAATTAAAGAATCTTAAAAACCAAATCACCGGGTCTTACTTTGTCCTTAACTTTAAGACCAACCGATTTTCCAGGCCCTACTTCTTGAACATCTTCTCCTTCAATCTGCATAGATTCTACTTCTTGTTCAAAATCTGTAGTATTCCCTTTAAAGCGAATCTTGTTCCCCAATATCAATGAATCATCTGTCAACTCTATAGCTGCAACACCGATCTTACTGAAAAAACTAAATACCTTTCCGATTTGTTTTTCTTCTGCCATTTTAATCAAATCATTAAAGAATTCAAAATATATAAGCTTTATTATAACTAATAATTAGCTTCTAAAAATCGAATTGGGTTCTCATAATAAATTTTCTTCAAAACTTCATCAGGTAAATTCAAACCAGTAAAATTCCCATGAACTGAAAAATCATCAGAAAAGCCTTCAACATTACATTCATACTCTTCCGATTCTAACATATCCCTATAACACCCAATCATTTCAGCAGCAAATTCTTTACTTTTAGCTTTAGTTAAAACCATATCTGAAGCAAACATAATCCTATCTTGATATTCAATGATCAAGTTTCTATACTTTTCCGAATTCTCACTAAATCTTTCAAATCCTACTTGAGCAAACATTGAGCCAAAAGAAATGTCTGTATACAAATTAGGATATTTATTATACAACTCTCTAAATCTTCCATCATTTATCGACGACAAACAAAAATGTGGGCAGTCTACAACCATTCCAGGATATTCACTCAAAACAAATTCAAACTCTTCTCTAATAGTTTCATTATACGGGTTAACATGGAAAATAACCGGGATTTTATTCTCCTCAACATATTCATAAACTGGCAAAACCTCTTCTCTATCTAAAGGTCCCAAATATCTATGAAAAGAACTTTGATGTCCAGAATATAATTTCAAACCTCTAACGCCTTCCAGACTTTTCAAATACTCTAAAGAATTTTCGTCCCTTGGATCAATAGTTACAAAAGGAATTATTTTCTCAGAAGCAGTTAATAAATAATCATTATTATTTTCAAAATCTTCAAAACCTGGATTTTTCAAAGTAAAAGTAAACTTTGAACTGGCTACAACACCTATATAAGAAATATCATTCTCTTCCATCGCATAAAGCAAGGTATCTAAATTTCCCTCTTCTAAATGTTCATGAATATCATAAATTGGATAATTAATAGAGAGACCCCGATTAAAAACTAAAATGGCAGCAAGGACCAAAATTAAAATTAATATCACTTTTTTCATTTTAAAAAAATAGCCCCGCCAGGATTCGAACCTGGGTCCTATGGACCAAAACCATAGATGCTTGGCCACTACACTACAGGGCTATAAGAATAAAGGAAAATATTTCACTTTTAAAAGTTTCTCTTTGTAAATACAAAGACTTTTAAGTGGTATATTAATTAAAAAATCGATTTAAATGAAAATATTAAAATTAGTACATACATACGAAAATATGGGTGGCTTACAAATTCACATGAAAGCACTCCATAGAAACATAATAAATCGGGAGCTAGCAGAAGTTCATGTACTATATTACTCCCAAGATAATAATGCAATGAGTTTTACTGATAATACCGGCATAAATTGCCACCCAGTTTATAACCCCCAAAGAGGTTCAAAGGCTTCAAAAAAAGTTTTGAAAAAATTTGGAGACAAATTTGACGAAATTACTAGAGAAAATGATTTTGATTTAATGCACGTTCATTATGGATATTATGAAGGAGCCTATCTAGTTATGGAAAAAGCATTAGAACAGAAGTTACCTATAATTTTCGCATTTCATGGGGGAGGATTAAACCTAAATCCTGAAAGTGTAAAGGATAGAAGTCCTTTAGAAAAAATACTCCCCAAAGTAGATTTAAAAATGGGAATTTGTGAATCTGCAGCAAAAACTCTTGGATTAGATTCTATAAACATAGGGACTTATGTTGACGCAGATTTTTTCAATCCAAAAAAATCAAATCCTGAGAAATTCAGACAAAGGTTAAGTATATTTGATGAAAATGTATTTTTGTACCCGGCTAGGATTGAACCAAGAAAGGGCCAATTAGACTTAGTTCAAGCATCAAAAATATTACAGGAGTCTGGCATGGATTTCACAACCGCAATTGTAGGACCATTTCAAGATCCAGAATATGTCTCTCAAGTTCAAAGAGAAATTTCTGTACAAGGATTGGAAGGAAAAGTTCGTATATTTAGAGCAATGGATCATGAAAACTTAAGAAATGGGTATGGGTGTTCCACAGTAGTTCTTTCAAGCCATACCGAGGGAGTTCCAAGAATAATGATAGAAGGATTGGCTATGGAAAGAGGAGTTGTAGCAACAGAGGTTGGAGGAGTTCCTGAGTATATAAAATCTGGAGAAACTGGACTTATTGTAATTCCAAAGAATCCTGAATCAATTGCAGCCGGGATGACAGAGCTAGTAGTAAATCCAAAAAAGGCAAAAGAATTTGGAAAAGCAGGTAGAGAACTCGTAACTGCCAGGTGCGAATTAAATAGTTTAGTAGATAGATATTTCGAACAGTATGAAAAAGTAATTAATTAAACTTTTCTCTTGTATCTTCCTCTTTTCTCAACTTTTTCTAACCTTTCTAAAGTCTCTTCATAATTATTTGATTTATTATAGCCCTTCAAAACTAAATCAAAATTATCTCCATGCTTAAAATGTTTACTTTCCATCGCCTGTCTAAGTAAATGTAAATCGACGGCTTTATCTTCAATTTTATGAGAAATGCAACCTAACCCAAAATCTATGAAAAAAACTTTTCCTTCTTTCAAAATCATATTACTCGTAGTTAAGTCTCCGTGAATAATATTATCATCATGCATCTTTGCTACTTGCTCCCCGATTAACTTACAAACTTCTTCTCTCTTATTTTTTTTATAATTATCTAATGTTTCTTTTAACAAATCACCTTTAACAAATTCCATAATTACTTTCATTTCATTTTCATCAACTTCAAAAACTTCAGGAACATTCATTCCCAGATTTCTTGCTCTCATTAAAATTTTAAACTCTCTCCTAGTAGGATACTTCCTTTTCATATTATCAATAAACTTATGTCTATATCCTTTAGGAACTCTTTCTTTGACTAGCTTATCATTTTCTAAATATAAATGAGCTTCAGCTCCAGAATAAAGTATTTTTTTCATAATAAAAAGAAAGAAAAAGAATTTATAAAATTAATTAAAGATTATCCAATATACTTAAAAGTTCCTCTAGCCATATAATGATCCATTCTATCACAAAAATGTGCATTATCATAAATACAATTGCCTAAATCATCTTGTCTTATACAAAAACGATTATCATATTGGAGGTAACAACCCTCCAAATCTCCAGTAGAGTATAAAACAGAAGTGATACAATTACTAAAAAAATCAATATGCCAATAAGGTATATCTTCATGCCGTCCCGCTACACGCGTTTCCTCTTCACAACGTTGATAAGATTTTTCCAAAGAAATAACACATAAATTCTTAAATTTTTCATCAGATATTTCTTCGCAAATAGAAAGACTATCTTTATTTACAGCTTCAGCGTATTTATTTTTAGCAGAATTAATGGAGCTTTCAGTTAACCTGTTAGATCTATACTCCTCAAAATTACTAACAAAATGGGAACCATAGAATCCAACATACAGTAACCCCATTATTAATAATAAGTGGGCTATTGACCTAATGACAGCCTTGAAAATACCTTCATGACAAGCTATGCCCAAAAAAGTTCTAAGAACTAAAAATGTAGACACGAACCCTATAATAAAATAACCTGCAGCAATAAATCCTGAACCAAGGGTGTCTATGCTATTTGCAGCCGAGGCGGCAATTTCGAAAACAATGTATCCAATAAAAACCGAAAGGATTAAAGTATAAAAAAATTTCTTCAGTTCATCCCTCCAATTAAATCCCATTACCATATCAAATAATCCAAACTATTTAAAGCTTTATAAAAAATAAAAAAATAAAAATTATCCTTTTATACAACTTACACAACAAGCAGGATTCCCACTACTTACGCAACAAGCACAATTAAGCAATCTAAATAAGCTGAATCCTTTATCAGGTTGTATACCACATTTCTCAAGCTCAGTTTGAATTTCTTCTTCACTCTCAGCATTTATAATTCCTGGGCATTTTGCTGTAAGATCCATCATTGCAGAGCAATCTGCACCAATCTGCTCATAGTCTATTTTATTAGGACTCTGTTGGGTCTCCTCTTGTGTTTGACAACCAGAAATTAATAAAATACTAACAAGAAATAACACAAAAATTAATTTTTTCAAATAAAACACCTCCTTCGCATTGTAACTGCACAAGAGGAATCTAACTATATAAATCTTTACATACCAGGCAACTTGCCCTTAAATTTCTTCATTAACTTATTAGGATCACCCTTCATCATCTTCATCATCTTCTTACTCTGCCTATATTGTTTCAACAACTCTCTAACTTCCGTAGCAGTAGTTCCAGAACCTTTCGCAATCCTATCAATTCTTTTCCTATTAAAAACTAAATCAGGTTCTTCTAACTCTTTCTTAGTCATGGATTGCATTATAAATTTCCATTTTTTTAATTTCTCATCCTGAACTTCTAACATATCTTTAGGAACTTTCATTCCACTCAAACCCGGAATCATCTCCATAATCTTATTCATAGGTCCTAATTTTTTCATTCCCTGAATCTGTTCATATAAATCTAAAAAATTAAAATCTCCTTTTAAGAATTTTTTACCTAAATCTTCAGCAGTTTCTTCAGAAATTTCAACTCTAACTTTTTCTAATAAAGCTTCTAAATCTCCCATTCCTAATAATCTAGAAACAAAACCTTCAGGATTAAACTCTTCAATATCATCTACTTTTTCTCCAATACCTAAAAACTTAACAGGAGCTCCGGTAACTGCTGCTGCTGATAGGGCGCCCCCTGCTTTTGCAGTTCCATCCATCTTAGTAATTGCAACTCCAGTTATTCCACAAGACTCATGGAACTGGCTTGCTTGCTTCTCTGCAGTCTGACCTATATCTGCATTTATTACTAAAAGTTTTTCTTCGGGTTTGATTTCTTTATTTAATTCTTCAATTTCCTTAACTAAATCTTCTGACAATGCATCTCTACCTGCAGTATCTACAATTACAATATCATACTTCTTTACTTCATCCTTTAATGACTTCCAAATTTTCTTTGGGTTTTTTTCTTCTCTATTTATGTAATATGGAATATTAATTGATTTTGCTAACTGTTCTAACTGGTCCATTGCAGCCGGCCTATAAACATCCAACCCCACTAAAGCTACCTTATGTCCTCTTTTTGTATAATAATTTCCTAATTTTGCTGCTATCGTAGTTTTTCCAGTTCCGAAAAGACCTACAAGCATAATTTTGAACGGTTGTTTTTTTGTAATTTTAATTCCTTTTTTTTCTTTTCCTAGAAATTTAACTAGTTCGTCGTATACTATTTTAACTAAGAACTCTTTTTGTCCTACTGCTTTTGGAGCTTTTTCTTCTAAAGCTCTACTTTTAATTGATTTGGACAGTTCAAAAACTAATTTAACATTAACATCTGCTTGAAGTAAAGCTCTTTGAATATCTTTAACAATTTCATTAACTAGATTCTCATCTACAAAAGTAGCTCCAGTTATTTTACTAAGAGTATTCTTTAATGTTGAACTCAATTTGTCCATAACCATAGAATTTTAGAGAGAATTATGATTTATAAATGTAATTAAAAGAACTAGGACACTATCTATTTTCCCCTTATCATTTTCTTCAATTTCAATTCAAGTTTTTCCAGCCTACTATGACTTCTCGAAATACGTCTGATAATTAGAACCAAAATCACCAGTACTGCAAACTTCCAAAGAAAAGGAGTTATGCTGGTATAAGTTTCTAGTATATCATACATCATATCGAGAAAAGTTAAAAATACGACAATAAATACTCCTGTAATTAGTGCTATATTGATAGATTTTTCCTCTTGAATATTATCCGGAAAATCGTCATTCCTTTTCATCATCTCACAGCCCCAGACTATCCATCAACTTACTAACAGAAAACTTCTCAATATCACCATACTCTTGCCCAGTACCCAAATAAATAACAGGCTTATCAACAACATACGAAATAGAAATTGCAGTTCCACCCTTCTCATCAACATCTGATTTACTTAATATTATACCATCCACACCTACAGAATCATTAAACTTCCTACTCTGCTCTATACAATCATTACCAACTATTGACTCTCCAACAAATATCTTAAAATTAGGTTCAACAACTCTAATAACTTTCTTCAACTCATCCATTAGATTCGCATTAGAATGCATCCTACCTGCAGTATCAATCAAAACCACATCCACTTCCTTGGTTTTAGCATGTTTTATAGCATCAAAACCTACTGCAGCCGCATCCGAACCATAATCATGCTTAATCATCTTAACTCCTAACTTATCTGCATGCAATTGCAACTGATCTATCGCAGCAGCTCTAAAAGTATCAGCAGCAGCCAAAACAACACTTAAACCATTACTTTGTAAAGTTTTAGCAAATTTAGCAATAGAAGTAGTCTTACCTGAACCATTCACCCCTAAAAACACAATAACATAGGGTTTCTCACTTTTTTTAATAACCTCGACTAAATCAATTTCCTCTTTAAACAACTCCATAATATTCTCTTTTAACTTCTCTAAAATGAACTCATCAACCTTCCCTTTAATGGGGACATCAACGATCTCCATCTTCAAGCCTTCTTTTAATTTATCTATAACTTCAACAGCAACATTAGCTTCTAACAATGAAAATTCTAATTCTTCAAATAACTCTTCAAACTTTTTATCTGAAATTTTCTTAGAAACAGCTTTTTTTATCTTTTCTTTAAAACTTAATTTTTCTTTAGGAATATCCTCAACAATTTCTTCCTTAGACTCTTCAACTACCTCTTCAGCAACCTTCTCAGCAGTTTCCTCTTCTAAAGTTTCTTCTAACTCTTCTTTAATCTCTTCCTCAACTTTATCTTCTACTTTTTCCTCTTCCTCATTAACTTCCTCTGCCTCTTTACTAAACTTACCTGCAGCATCCTTCAACTTATCTTTTAAAAATTTAAACATAAAAACAACTAAGAACTAGCATTTTTAAGAATTTCGTTTAAACCGACTCCAGTAGACATACCAGTACAACTAGCCCTATACAAATTAGCACCATAAGTAAACCCTGCACCAAAAGCAACATTAACAACTAAGCTTCCTCTTTTTATTAAACCATTTTCATAAGCTTCATTAGCAGCCAAGGGAATAGAACCTGTAGAAGTATTACCAAACCTTTCTAAATTGGTATAAATCCTACCTTTAAATCCTTTATTCCTCAATCCCTTATCGGCCGAATCAATAATTCTCATATTAGCACCATGTGGAACAATTACATCAACATCTTCTAAAGAATATTTAGTTCCTTCCAAAACTTCATGAACTGCATGCCTCATAACTCTAGAAGCAAATTTAAAAACTGGTTTTCCATTCATAATAAGATAGTTTTGATCGGCTTCCTCTGGAAAAAATTTATAATCCCCCTCAGAGGCTCTCAATTTAAGTCCCGCTTTTCTTTTCAAAGATAAAAATCCAGAAGGCCAATCTTTATCACCAACATCAGGTTCCCCACCAAGAAAATTATTAATAATTCCCTCTTCACTTTCTGATCTTTCCAACAAATATGCACCGACTGCATCCCCAAACAAGACACAAGTATTTCTATCCGAATAATCAGTCATATCAGTAAGCCTCTCTCCACCAACAACTAAAATTTTATTTAACCTATGATCTGCCACCATACGATTATGTGCAAGAGTTAAAGCATACACTAAGCCAGTACAACCAGCTCCAACATCAAAGATAGCAGCACTTTCAATATTATTTTCTTTAGCAACATGACCAGCATGGCACGGGAACTCTTGATTACTATCGTGCCAATTAATAGCGAAAGTCACCTCATCAATTTCTTCCCCAACAACAATATTCGCATCCAAAACTTTTCTGGCAGCAATAGCACCCATTTCCTTAACGCCCTTATCTAAAGAAATTCTTCTCTCTCTAATTCCAGTTCTTTCAACAATCCATTCATCGCTAGTATCAACTAAATTCTCTAAATCCTGATTTGTAATAACTGTTTCAGGAATATAAACTTCCGGCTTAGACATAGTTATACCCATCAAAACTAGAATTAAGAACTAATTAATATAACTTCCTATATTTTCTCTTTAGGGAAAACTTTCTTATGTAATTCTTTAGCTTCCTCAACTTTTCTCTTCCTCAAAGACCTCTTCAAGGTTTTAACATTAGTTTCAGCAACATCTGCATAAGCCCGAAACTCCAATAATCTTTCTTTCAAATCTTCCCTCAAAAGATGAATACCCTCTAACAACTTCCTAGATTTCTCCGGAACATACTCTTTCAATTCTTTATATTTTTTCATTAAATCCGGAAATAGAACTAAGGCCAAATCATAATTCTGCTCATCTCTCAACTTGTAAATTTTCTCCAAGATTTCATTCAGTTCTACCAAAACTAATTTATGGCCATATTCATTATAGAATTTTTTATACTTCATCTGTACAAACTTCTCATAGTTTACAGAAATTTTTCCAACACTTTTACTCATGTCTTCCAAATAATTCAGATTGTCTTTTATCAAATCTAAATTATCTCCTTCAATAACAACATCTAACTGCTGGATTTTCATATAGATTAACAATTGATTTAACAAAGATTCATATTCTTCTCTATATTTTAATTTCTTCTCTCCATCTAATAAATTATAGAAACCCTCAAGTTTATTATATCTAGCTATAGCGGAATCATAATCTCCTTTATCTAAAAATTTCCTTATCCTCTCAGCATATTTCACAAATTTCTCTTTTTTCCAAAAAAACATACTTTAAATTAAAAATAGAATTTTATAAACCTTACTCATAACCCATTGGAGGTTGCATCGGAGCATTTCCAGAAGCTTTACCAGAAGCAATCACATCATCAATTCTCAAAATCATTTCCGAAACTTCAGCAGCACTCTTAACAGCTTGAGTTTTAATCTTCAAGGGTTCAATCACACCTGAACTCCAAGAGTCAACAACCTTACCGGAAAAAACATCTATACCTGACCATTTATCTCCAGCATCATGTCTAGCTTTCAATTCAGTTAGAATATCAATGGGATCTATTCCGGCATTCTCGGCCAAGGTAACTGGAATAACTTCCATAGAATCTGCAAAAGCCAAAACAGCTAATTGTTCACGACCGCTTAAACCATTTGCAAACTCACGAAGTCTTCTTGCTAGTTCAACTTCAGGAGCACCTGCGCCCCCAACAACTTTTCCACTCTTCAAAGCTGCTGCCAAATCTCCCAAGGCATCCTGAACAGCTCTTTCAACTTCATCAACAACATGTTCAGTTCCACCACGAACTAATAATGTAACAGCTTTTGGATTTTCACAATTAGTAACATAAGTAAATTCTTCATCGCCAATTTTAACCTCTTCAACTATTCCAGCTTTTCCTAAATCATTTTCATTTAAATCTTTCAAATTACTTACAATTTTTCCACCAGTAGCTCGGACTAATTTTTCCATATCTGATTGCTTAACTCTTCTAACAGCATAAATTCCACTTTTTGCTAAATAATGTTGTGCTAAATCATCAATTCCTTTTTGCGAAATTAAAACATTGGCCCCAGAGTTTATAATCTTGTCAGCCATATTTTTTAACATCATTTCTTCTTGCTCAATAAAAGATTGCATCTGCTCTGGGCTACTAATTTGAATCTTAGCATCAATCTCAGTATCTTTAATCTCTAAAGGGACACTAATCAAAGCAACCTTAGCTTCATTAATTTTTGAAGGCATACTTGAATGTAATTTTTCCTTATCCAAAACAACGCCCTGGATCAATTCTGAATTCTCAACACCACCGCCAACTTTCTTCTCAACTTTAATATTATCCAAATCTATATCATGATCTAAAACTTGTTTAACTGCCGTAACAGCTAATCTGGCTAATTTTTCCTTAGAAGCTTCAGCTCCTTTTCCAGTCATAGCAGTCATGGCTATCTTCTCCAAAGCATTATTATCATCTAAAGAGATACTCTCAGCAATTTCATTTAAAATTTCTTGAGCTTTAGCCTCTGCCATTCTAAAACCTTTAGCAACAATTGTAGGATGAATGTTTTTTTCTAATAAAGCTTCAGCATTTTTTAATAATTCCCCTGCAAAAACTACGGCCGAAGTAGTACCATCTCCAACTTCATCTTCTTGAGTCTTCGCAATCTCAACTATCATCTTAGCAGCCGGATGTTCAATCTGCATTTCTTCTAAAATTGTAACGCCATCATTGGTAATAACAACATCACCCATAGAATCAACCAGCATTTTGTCCATTCCTTTAGGACCTAAAGTACTTCTAACAGTCTCAGCTACTAATTTAGCAGCCATAATATTGTTTCTCTGAGCTTCTTTTCCATAAGTCCTTTGATTTCCTTCAGAAAGGATATAAACTGGTTGTTTTTCTTCTGCCATAATAACCCAGCAAATCCTAGTTCATTTATAAATGTTTTGAATAATAAATTCCCATACAAAAGTAGCACCAATATCTTTATTAATTTTAACCCCTACATCAAAATATCATGAAAACAGGTGTAAGAGTTGCAGATGCAATGACTAAGATTCCGATAAGAGTTACTCCAGAAGAAAATCTCCTAAACTGTGCTCAAAAAATGATTGAAGGAGAAGTTGGAAGCTTAATTGTAGAAGAAGAAGGGGTTTTATTAGGAATCATAACGGAAAAAGATTTCGTAAATAAAGCGGTTGCAAATAATTTAGATATGAAAAAATCGAAAGCAAAAGATATTATGTCAACTAAGATGCTAAAAATTTCTCCAGATTTAGACTTATATGATGCGATTTACTTCATGTCCAGAGAAAATGTAAGAAGACTTCCAGTTACAGAAGGGGATAAATTAATCGGATTACTAACCTACAAAGACGTTCTAAAAATACAGCCTGATTTATATGATATTTTCATGGAGAAATTCAGATTAAAAGAAAGATAAAAACATTTATTAACTAATAATTCTATTCCTCAAATAATGAGCAAAGATATGAAGGTACACCTAAGTCAAGGATACCAAATTAGAGAAAGAGGAGTTTTTAATCTGGACAAATTATACAAAGATATGTACGCCTGGTTAGCCGATAATAAATATGATTTTAATGAAAAATTACATCAACATAAAACTTCAGACCGTGGAAAAGAAATAGAGTTCAAGTGGGAAGCAGAAAGAGAAGTAACAGATTTCATAAAATATGATATAGATGTTCACGTTTTACTAATGGACATAAATCCAGTTTCAGAAAATCTAGTTGCCGGTTTCGCAAAAATAACCTTCACAACAAAAATAGTTGTTGATTACAAAGATCAATGGGTTTCATCAAGATTTAAAAATTTCTTACTAAATTTATACACAAAAGTTTTTTTCAAAGATACAATAAGTAAAAACGCAAAGAAATTAAGGGATGAAGTTGCAGATTTCCATAAAACAACAAAAGAAATATTAGATTTTTACCGATAAAAAAGTTTATAAAATATATTTACAAAAATAAAAAAATGCAAGAAAAACTTACCATTGTTCCCGGAATAAAAGTAAAGTGGAAAGGAGTTTTTAGTATGTCTGATTTATACAAACATATCAAGATGTGGCTAGATTATCAAGGTTATGGCAACGAAGATAAAACATTCCAAGAAGAAAAGTTTGTTCAAAGAATGAAAGGAGATACTCAACAATTAGAAATAAGGTGGTATGCTCAAAAAGATATTAGTGATTATTTTGCTTTTGTCATAAAAATGGGTTTCTTTGTTTTAGGATTAAAAGATGTTGAATTAGAACAAGACGGTAAAAAAATAAAAACTCAGGCGGGAGAAGTAGAAATAAGAATAAGCTCTCATGTTTTAACAGATAGGCAAAAAAAATGGGGAGAAAAAAAAGGTGCCTTCCAAACTATATACGAAAAATTCATAATAAGCAACAGACTTGATGATTACAAAACAAATTTATATTCAAAAACTTATGCATTGCAGGACGAAATAAAAAACTTCTTAACAATGCATCAATACTAAAGAAAAACTTTATATATCTCAGTTTCCAAAATTTAAACATGGTTGAGGCTGACTGGATAATTAGGGGAGATAATTTAGTAATACAGAAAAAAGCTCAATTTAGTATGATTGACTTATACAGAACATTAAAAGCTTGGTTTGATTTACATGGTTATGTTTTTCACGAAAAAGAATATGATGATGTAGTACGTGGAGACAAAAAATCTGTAACTATAAAATGGGCTGGACAAAAATACTTAGACAATTATACAAGACTTATACTAGAACTATCTATTTCTTTAAAAGATTATGAAATAATTGAAACAAAACAAGGAAAAACCGTAGAAGGCGCATTAAAAATCAAATATGAAGCCTATATTGAGACAGATTATGAAGAAAGATGGTCTAATAGCCCAATTTACAAGTTTGTAAGAGGAGTATTTGATAAATTCCTAGCAACCGGAAGAAGAGAAAGATATGAAAAAGAGATAAAAGAAGATGCACATGATATCTTTAATAGGACTAAATCTTATCTAAATTTACAGAAATTCAAATAAATTAAAGATATCTTTTCTGAGTAGTCAACACTTCAACGCAACCATCAAAAAGAACAGGGTTTTCCTTTTTATTAACTCTAACTAGCTCTCCTTCTGGAGACATATGAATTTCATATCCTATTCTTTTATTTGAAAGATCAAAATCTTTATCGGAAATATCTCTATGCTCAAAAACAGTATAAACAATATTGCCTTTTCCTATCGACTTAGTTCTATAAACAGTAAATTTTCCAACTTTCTCTTCACTAACAATAAATCTTCTAGGTTCTCTATCAAATATTCCTTCAGATTCTATATTAGAAACAAGATCTTTAAATTGCTCCGAAGTTGGATTCTCTCCCCTAACAACCGAATTTATTACTAAAGATAACATACATTTTTTGAATTTCTTCCCTTTATAAGCTTTTCTAGGTGTTACCACCATATCGTAATAATAGTGATAAATCACAACATTTATAAACCAAAATCAAAACCAAATATCAAGCCCGGTAAGAGAATTTACCAAACGGAGCTAACGATGCAACATCAAGCTATGAGCTTTGGGGTTAGTATCGGGCTACAAACCTTTAAAGAACGAAAAAATATCATATTCACAAAAAATATCATATTCATTTGTCATATTTGACGTAAACAACCCAAAAATGGGGGAAAACTTGTTCTTTATTGGTTTATTGTATACATAGGAGGAAATGTAAAATGGGAAAAATTGGCTTAGTAGCAGCTAAATATATTATTCATGCTCATATTACGGTTGAAGGTACTGTAGACAGACCAGACGTAATTGGAGCAATATTTGGACAAACAGAGGGTCTTCTAGGGGAAGATCTAGAATTACGAGAATTACAAAGAAACGGAAAAATAGGTAGAATTGAGGTAAATTTAACGACAAAAGCTGGAAAAGCCAGCGGAGAAATAATTATACCTTCTAGCTTAGACAAAGCAGAAACAGCAATTATTGCAGCGGCTTTGGAAACAATTCAAAGAATTGGCCCATGTAATGCTAAAGTAAATTCAAAAAACATAGAAGATGTAAGAACTTCTAAAAGAGCTTTCGTGGTAGATAGAGCAAAAGAACTTCTAAAGGACTTTACAGATAATGCACTACCTGATTCACAAGAGATTACAGAAGAGGTTGCACATTCTGTAAGAATGATGGAAATTGTTGAATATGGAAAGGATAGATTGGCAGCAGGTCCATTTATAGAAGAATCTGATGAAATAATTGTAGTCGAAGGGAGAGCAGATGTCTTAACTCTATTAAAACACGGCATAAAAAATGCAATAGCTCTAAACGGAACTTCAGTACCTCAAACAGTTATAGATCTAAGTAAAAGAAAGGATGTAACTGTTTTTGTAGATGGAGATCGTGGAGGAGTCTTAATTATAAAAGAACTTATGAGTGTTGCTGAAATAGATTATGTTATTAAGGCACCCGATGGCAAAGAAGTTGAAGAGCTAACAAAAAAAGAAATAAACAAAGCTCTAAGAAGTAAGGTAGCAGTTGAACAAGCAAAATTAGATATTACAGAACCAGCTAATGGAAGAAGAACTCCACAAAGAACAGTTTCAAGAGCTCCTACAACAAGAACAACAACTTCAAGAGCGCCAGCAAAAACAGAAACAATTTCAAGGGCACCACCTGTAAGAAGAACTAGAGTGACTCCACAAGAATCAAAATTGTATAAAGAAATGCTAGACGATCTTGTTGGAACACGAGGGGCCTACTTACTAGATGAAGATACCAATATTCTAGGAAAAGTTCCTACATCGGAACTAGCAACAACAATAAAATCTTTGAAATCTGGAATAACTACAGTTATCTTTGATGGAATGATTGAATTAGATCTAGTTAAGCTATCAGAAAGAGTTGGAATTAAAAATTTAATTGCAATGTCTTCGAAAATTCAAAGATCTCCAAAGGTTAAGATAATAACTAAGGATGATCTATAAACGAAAACTTAATAAAATCTTAATTTCATTTTTTCTTTATGAAAAAGAAGAAAAGGGATCCAAAAGTTCTTATTATTCCGATTATAATAATAATATTGGTCATAATAGGTGTTTTTTATTTCTCTTATGAGTTTGATTGTGCAGACGATAAATCATGTTATAATAGACATTTAGAAAATTGTAAAAAAACAAAATTAACAGTTTTAGACGAGGGTTCAACTTTTACATACCAAATAAAAGGACAAGATAATGATCAATGTAAAGTTAGAGTAACGATTTTAGATATGCCTTCGGAAACAGAATTAGAAGTAGCGAGTTTATTTGAAGGAAAATCAATGGATTGTAAAGTAGATAAAGGTACAACATTTAACACTGAAATTCTTCCTTATTGTACTGGGCCTTTAAAAGAAGCTATATATGAATTAACAATACAAAAAATGTATAACATTCTAGCTCAAAGTTTAAGTGACATAATAGCAAAATTATAAATTATTTCCTATCAAACCTTATTTCTTTTGGATCTTTAAGTGTATCAAAAATATTAATTCTATTACCCCCCACTAAGAAATAATAAAAATATATACTTAATTAAAAACATTCAGAATCTTGCCTATATCCATCTAAAGTATAAGAGCCACAATTTGCAACATCTACCAGATATCTGCCATTCAACGTTTCAAGTCCAGGTAAAGATCTCTCAAAATCTCTTAAAAGCGCATGTTCCTCATGATCGAGCATTATCCCCATCAAAAAATTTCTATCCGACATAAAAATAGAGTATAAAAGTATTTTAAAAATGTTTCTAAAAAAATGTAGGCCACTTAAGTTCGACAAAGAAATCAACCATCAGCTTAACCCCAATTCTTTCTCCCCTCTGCTACTTACAAGCGCCAATATTAAAGGTTAAGGCTGCTCCGTTCCCGGTCTGACCTGGTTCTCTAAAACATCAACCCTGTAAGACAAAGGATCAACGTCCAAATTGAGACCGATAATCAACTTCTCAGCCTCGCCTAAGCTTCACTCCGCCATGTAGCCCATTTGCGGTACAGGTAAGGGCTGACTACCCAGCTAGCCTACTATTTTCTAAAAAAAGAAGTCCTTTTAAACGTTTCTCTTTTACAAAAATCATGGAAAAATTGTATGAAGAAATAGTAAAAGAAATCCTAGAAAAGGATCTTAAGACTAGATCTGAGATTATAAAACTAAGAGATAGACTATCAAAAAAGTACAAACCAAAAAAACTTCCAAGTCTAATTCAGATTTTAATGAATGCTCCAGAAGATAAGATAAAAATTCTCAAACCAAAATTATTAACAAAGCCAGTAAGAACAATTTCAGGAGTAGCACCCTTAGCAATTATGACAAAACCTATTTCTTGTCCTCATGGAAAATGCATTTATTGTCCTGGAGGTCTAAATTCATCTTTTGGAGATGTACCTCAATCATATACTGGAGGAGAACCAGCAACAATGCGTGCAATAAGAAATCATTATGATCCTTATTTACAAATATTCAATAGATTAGAACAATATGTTTTACTGGGGCACAACTTCGAAAAGATAGAATTAATTATCATGGGAGGAACTTTCCCATCATTTCCAAAAAAATACCAAGAAGAATTCATAAAATTTTCATTCAAAGCTCTAAATGACTTTTCAAAATTATTTTTCAACAAAAAAGGAGAGTTTGATTATATAAAATTCAAAAAGTTCTACGAACTTCCAAGTGAAAATTTCGAAAATAAAGAAAGAACAAAAAGAATTCAAGACAAACTACTCAAACTAAAAAAAACATGTACACTAACTAAAGAACAAACAATAAATGAAACTGCAAAAGTAAGATGTGTAGCTTTATGTATTGAAACAAAACCTGATTGGGGCCTACTAAAACATGGAAATCAAATGCTAAGACTTGGATGTACAAGAGTAGAATTAGGAATACAATCTGTCTACGAAGATGTAATAAAAAAAGTCCACCGAGGGCATACAATAAAAGACACAAAAGACTCCATAAGAATTTTAAAAGATTTAGGTTTTAAAGTTGCAGGGCACTACATGCCAGGATTACCTTTAACAAATAAAAAAAAGGATCTAGAAGGAATGAAACAATTATTCTCAGATGAAAATTTCAAACCAGACATGCTAAAAGTATATCCAACCATGGTTTCTCCAGGAACCGCACTATATGCAGAATATAAACAAGGAAAATTCAAACCTCTAAATTCGAAAGATGCAGCAGAACTAATTGCAAAATTCAAAAAATATGTTCCAAGATATTGCAGGATAATGAGGATACAAAGAGACGTTCCAACACAACAATGGTCCGCCGGCGTAGAAATGACAAATTTTAGACAACACTTATTCCAAAAATATAAAGTAACTTGCAATTGTATAAGATGCAGGGAACCTATGGGAAAAGAAATAAGTTGGAATGATGTAAAAATCAAAGTTCAAGAATATGGAGCATCAAACGGAAAAGAATTTTTTATATCGGCAGAAGACACAAAAAATGATCTGTTAGTTGGGTTCGCAAGGATGCGTTTTCCTCACAAAAACTTAAGAAAAGAAATAACAAAGAACTCAGCATTAATAAGAGAACTTCATGTTTACGGGACTTCAACAGGAATAAAAGAAAAAGGCCAAGTTCAACATAAAGGTTGGGGCAAAAAATTAATGCAGAAAGCAGAAGAGATAGCAAAACGGCACAAAAAAGACAAAATGATAGTTATTTCTGGAATAGGAGTAAGAGAATACTATTATAAGTTGGGATACAAAAAAGAAGGCCCATATGTAACTAAAAAATTAAAATAAAATGTCTCTATGTAAAATATTCAAAGCAGGAAGGGAATCTACAGAATTTCTATATCAATGGACTAGAAATATGAAAAACAAATCAAACAGGATAGAAAATGAACAGGGCTATTCGGAAAGAGCTGACAAAAGTTTAGCCGAATTTACAAATATAACTGATAGGGTGGAGGGATCCAGCCTAGAAAAAATAGCGCTGTATACGGGATATTATTCAAAGCCCATCAAACTGCTAATTTACACCTTATATACTAGATAGAAAAGCTTAAATCATATGAATTCTAAGGAGTTAATCATGATAGAGCTAGGTGGTAACATAAATTTAGATAACTTTGAAGAAATAGAAAAAGGTCAATTGATAGTGGTAAAAAAAGTAGTTGGGAACTATACAAAAAAAATCTCGGAAAAAGTCAAAGATTTCAAAAAAATAACCATAATTCTAGCAAAAGATTCTAAATATAAGATAAAAACTGATTTAGAGGCAGAAGAAAACAAAACATCTGAAGCAGAAAATCCGAACTTATTTTTCGCACTAGATCAAGCATTGGCTAAACTTCTATAACAACAAAAACCTTTATAAATCAACTTTATTCCCATTATTTTGAAATGAAACGAATCGGTGGATTAAGAAGGAAAACTAGGCATAAATTAAGAAAAAATGTCAGAACAAAAGGAAAGATCAGCCTTAGAAGGTTCTTCCAAAAATTCAAGGAAGGAGATAGGGTTTACCTAGCTGCCGAACCAGCAATTCAAAAGGGATTATACAACCCAAGATTTCATGGAAAGGCTGGAACAATAAAAGAAAAACAAGGTTCAAATTATTATGTTCAAATAAAAGATGGAAATAAAATTAAAACCATCTTAACTCACCCAGTACATTTGAAAAGAAGATAAAAATGGAAATAACAGAACAAACTCCAATAAGTGTACCTGAAATGAAGGAAAGAATAGATGAAATGAAAAAGAGAGATAAAGAACTAAATTTCAGGGCCAAAAAAGTAGAAGAATATCTAAATAATGCTCCAAAAACAAAAACTTATAAAGAATTAAAGAAAGAATTAGAATCAGCAGGAGTAACAAGATTAAGGAATAAACATATTACACTAATAATCAATATATTGCCAACAGACATTGACAGCTTAAGAACAATCCTTTCTGGTGAAAATCTCACCTTGAAACAAGAGGATTTAGACAAAATACTAAACATAGTGAAAAAACATGCTTAACGAACAAAATGATGCGGCCAATAACAAAAGAAGATTATGCAGTTATTTTGGATTTCCTACCCAACGGATATTCATCAGACAGGAGGCCTTTACACCAAAAGACTCCCATAGCGCAAGCAATAGGTCGTGATCACTTTACACTTCTAGAATTAGTTCCAAAAAAAGGAAAATTTCTACAGCCCTACGAAGAAGCTTATATAGGTGGAGAGGAAAGGGAAAAAATACACCACATAGTTGGAAAAATTCCTATTTCAAAATTAACACAAACAGCTAGAATGGAACTAGACTTTGTAATAAAAGAATTAATAAGTAAAAATGAAAAGAAATTCATAGATTTCTTCAATAAAGCAGGTCCGATAAACACAAGAATGCACCAACTAGAATTATTACCAGGGATTGGAAAGAAACACACAACTGAAATTTTGGAACAAAGAGACGAAAAGGAGTTCGAAAACTTTGATGACATAAAAGAAAGAGTCAAATTAATACCAGATCCAATCCAAGTAATCATAAGGAGAATTTTCGTAGAGTTAAACGACGAAGACAAACGTAAATTATTTGTACAAACCTAGCAAAAGCTTTAAAAAGGGCGCACTAACAACAAAAACAAAGAATGGAAGAAAAATTAAAATATATTGTGAGAGTAGCGGCTACAGATTTAGATGGTAGTAAGCCTATTGTACAAACCCTAACAAAAATTAAAGGAGTTAGTTTCTCTATGGCAAATGCCGTTTGTGTAGTTACCAATATGGACAAAAATAAAAAAACAGGTTCTCTTCAAGATTCAGAAATAAAAAAAATAGAGGAAACAATAAAAGAGCCTGTAAAACATAGTATTCCTTCTTGGATGGTAAATAGACAAAAAGATTATGATACTGGAGAAGATAAACATCTAGTAGTTTCCGACTTAAAATTAAGAAAAGAATTTGATATTAAAAGATTAAGAAAAATAAAATCTTATAGAGGATTCAGACATGGTGTTGGATTGCCTGTAAGAGGCCAAAGAACTAAAGCTAATTTCAGAAAAGGAAAATCTCTTGGAGTAAAGAGAAAGAAAAAATAAAATGGGTCAAACAAAAAGATTAAGAAAAACATATCAAACGCCATTTCATCCATGGCAAAGAGAAAGAATTTTAGAAGAAAAGGATATTGTTAGAGAATATGGCCTAAAAAATAAAAAAGAAGTCTGGAGATATGCGTCTAGATTAAGATCAGCAAGGAATCAAGTAAAAAAAATTATTGCTAATATTCGTTCAGAACAAAGTGCAAAAGAAAGAGAACAATTACTAACTAAATTATTGAAATATGGGATAATTTCTAAAGATTCAAAACTAGAAGATATTCTAGACTTAAAAGTTAAGGATTACTTAGAAAGAAGATTACAGACCGTTGTTTTAAGAAAAGGCCTTGCAAGGTCCGTGAAACAAGCCAGACAATTCATTACACATGGCCACATTTTAATTAATGGCAAAAAAGTCACTGCTCCTTCTTTCTTCGTTTCAAAAGACGACGAATCAAAATTAACTTTCAACCCAACTTCTTCCGTTTCAAAAGCAGATCATCCAGAAAGAACTATAAAAGAAAAATTAGAGAAAGAAAAGAAAGAAAAAATAATCAAAAAGGAAGAACCCAAAGTTGAAGCACCTACTAAAAAGAAAGAGGAACCTAAAATTAAAGAAGTTCCAAAGGTTGAAGAAACCCCCGTAGTTGCTGAAGAAACTCCAAAAGTAGAAGAGGTAGCAGAAAATGGTTAGAGATTTTAGAAAGGATCAAAGAAAATTAAGATGGGGAATAGCCCATATATACTCTTCATATAATAATACAATAATTCACATTACTGACATAACTGGATCAGAGACGATAACAAAAAGTTCCGGTGGAATGATCACAAAAGTTCACAGATTAGAATCAAGTCCGACTGTAGCTATGTCTGCAGCAAAAATGGCAGCAGAAACTGCAATTGAAAAAGGAATTAATGCTGTACATATAAAAGTACGTGCACCGGGCGGACACAATGGACCAATGTCACCAGGACCAGGAGCACAAGCAGCAATAAGAACTTTAACAAGAGCAGGATTGAAAATAGGAAACATAGAAGAAGTTACACCTGCAGCACATGACGGTTGTAGAAAGAAGGGCGGTAAAAGGGGTAGGCGTGTATAAAAATGGAAATAAAAAAAATAAAACAAGACGATCAAAAGTTGATTCTTGAGATTTCCGGAATAAATGAAACAGAAGCAAATACACTTAGAAGAACAATAATATCTGAAACTCCCGTAATGGCAATATCAGAAGTAGAAATAGTAAAAAATGACTCGGCTTTATACGATGAACTTCTTTCTCATAGATTGGGACTAATCCCTATAAAAACAGATTCAAAATCATATAACCTAAAAGAAAGATGTACCTGTAAAGGAAAAGGATGTGCAAAATGTCAAACTACATTATCCTTAGAAGAAAAAGGTCCAAAGGTGGTATATTCTAAAGATTTAACATTAAAAGATCCAGAAACAAAATCTGTTCTGGATAATATTCCAATAGTAACATTAACAGAAGACCAAGAAATCAAATTGGTTGCAACAGCAGAATTAGGAAAAGGAAAAGATCATATGAAATTTTCTCCAGGAGTTGTTGTATACAAACATAAACCCAAATTAAAAATAACAAATGATCCTAAATTAATCGCAAAGTATAAGGACTTAATTCCAGATAGTGCATTAAAAGACAATAAATTAGATGAATCTGCAATTCTCGAAAATAATTTATATGAAGCAATTGAATCTCTTTCACAGGATTTAATTCAGGTGGAATACACAGAAGGAGAATTTATATTTACAATTGAACCTTTTGGACAATTAGATCCAAAAGACATGCTAACAAATGCAATAAAGGAGTTAGATTTTAAATTAGATGATTTTTCTAAAAAAATAGGAAGTTCAAAGAAAAAAACAATTAAAAAAATACTCAAAAAATGAAAACAAATTCCCATAGAGAAAATTTAATACAAGAACTAAAAGAACATTCTACTAAAGAGAACTCTAGTTTCTGGAAAAGGATATCAAAAGAACTACAAAAACCAACCAGATCTATAAGGGAAGTAAATTTAGAAAAATTAAACAAATATACCAAAGATAATGAAATAGTATTGGTCCCAGGTAAAATACTTGGTTCAGGAAAACTAGATCATAAAATAACAGTTGCATCATTTTCAATAACAGAATCAGCAAAAGAAAAGTTAGAAGGAAATTTAACTTCGATTCATGAATTAATAAAGAAAGATCCAAAGGGGAAAAACATTAAAATAATCGGATAAAATGGTAGTAATAGATGTTAAAGATTCAATATTAGGAAGGTTTTCAACAGTAGTTGCTAAAAGAGCATTGCTTGGAGAAAAAATTGAATTGGTTAATTGTGAAAAGGCTATCATAACTGGAGATAAAGTTACTATTCATAGAAAATACAAAGAACAAGACAAAAGAGGAACCCCATTAAAAGGACCTTATTTACCAAAAATGCCAGATAGATTTGTAAGAAGGGCAATTAGAGGTATGCTACCTTATAAACAGGAAAAAGGTAAAAAAGCATTCGAAAACATAATGTGTCACATGGGAGTCCCAGAGAAGTTCTCAAAAGAGAAAATTGAGAAAATTGAATCTTCAAATATAACAAAAAGTAAAACTTTTAAATACATTACAGTCGAAGAATTATGTCAACAACTTAAAAGATGAAAGCTATACATAAAAACGGAAAAAGAAAAACTTCGATAGCAAAAGCTACCCTTTCAGATGGAAAAGGAGTAGTTAGAATAAATTCGACACTATTAGAAAATCATAGTCCAGAAATAGCAAAAATGAAGATAATGGAACCTTTGGTACTTGCTGGAGATCAAGTAAAAAAATTCAACATTAGTGTAAATGTAAATGGGGGAGGATGGTCTTCACAAGCAGATGCTTCAAGATTAGCAATTGCTAGATGCCTAGCAGAAGCAAATAAAACATTAAAGAAAAAGTTTTTAGATTACGACAGACATTTATTAGTAGCAGATACTAGAAGAAAAGAAATGTGTAAACCAAACGACTCTAAAGCTAGAGCAAAAAGACAAAAATCTTACAGATAAAATGATAATACCAATAAGATGTTTCAGTTGTGGAAAACCAGTAGGTCACCTCTGGGAAGAATATAATAAGAGAGTAGATGAAGGCGAAGAACCTAAAAAAGTTCTAAATGACCTAAAACTGGATAGATACTGTTGCAGAGCTTTATTCTTAGGACATATTGATTTATTAGAAAAAGTATCGCAATTTAAGAAATTCTAAATATACTTTTATTCTTAACAATTCTTTTAAAACTCCAAAATAACGAATTTTTATGAGATCGGATTTGTGGCTTCAATGTAGATTAGAAAGAATTTGGAATGTTCTAATGCCAGAAGTAAACAGATTAAACGAAATAAGAATAAGATTTAAAGGTAACTGGAAAACTAAATTTGGCCATATAAAAAGATTAAAAGATGGATCAACGGAAATAGCAGTAAATAACTTATTTAGAGACGAACAAGTTCCAGAATTTATAATAGATACGACAATAGCTCACGAATTAATTCATTATATGCACGGATTCCACTCCCCCTTACCAAAGCAATTTACTCACCCTCATTTAGGAGGGGTCGTAGATAAAGAGCTAAAAAATAGAGGTTTTGCTTTCCTCTTAAAACTGGAAAAAGATTGGATAAAAAACAAATGGTGGACTACTTACCCTTCACTAAAAGAGGAAATCTCGTAAATTTTTTACATTCTAAACAATAATAAACAACTTTCTTATCTTTAGTTCTAACCCTTAAGTTTTTTCCAGGCACTAAATATGAATAACAATGCTTACAAAATCTTCTTTTAAAACCTCGAGGCATTCTTAAATTAAACTTCATAGCTATTTTTCTAGCCAAATTAACATACCTATTAGCTAACTTCTTATCCTTAGAAAAAACCTCATCCGCCTCCGAAAATAATTTCTTAATTCTCTCCCTGGCTATTTCTTTGTTATCCATAAAACTAAACTAAAATGAGAATTTATAAAATTAATGAAAAAAGGACAACTTTCCTGAGTTCCCGCACAACAATGCAGTACAATCAGGAACGTAAGACTGCTTGACTACCGAGTTCGAAATGAGTTCGGGTATGACCAGTCCACTATGATCGTCCTAGAAAAACAAGATAAATCACTATTTAAAAACTTTCCGATTTAGATTTTTTAGGTGAATAGTAAGGCTTTTATACTTTTTAAATAAAATATTAAATAAAAGAGGTAAAGATGAAATTAAACCAAAAATTAATATCGGGATTTTTGGTAATCGCTCTACTCATGGGATTGATGGGTTATATTTCTGTTGATATTAGTCAACAAACACTAGAAAAATCAATAGAGGAATCCTCCATAGTTTTAGTTAAAGAAACTATGGATAAAATTGATAGAAATATACAAAATAGATTCGAAGCGTGGCATTCATATGCCTATGCCAGTAGAGAATTACATAATTTTATCATTGAATCCAACCAAGAATTCGACAATTTTGAAGATATCGAATCATATATCAATGAAAAAAATGAAGATTGGATATCCACTTCAAAAGAAGAAATTACTCCATTTATGCAAAACTTAATCAACAATAAAATATCGCAGCAGCTAAGAAAAAAATCAGATTTCCATGAGAAGGAAGAAGGATATAAAGTATATGGAGAAGTTTTTGTGACTAACAAATATGGGGCAAATATCGCTCAAACTGGAAAAACCACAGATTACAAGCAAGATGATGAAGTATGGTGGCAAAAGGCGAGTGAAGAAGAACTATATATAGAAAATATTGAATATGACGAAAGCACAAGTATTTATTCTATCTCTGCAGGAATAAAAATAAGCGATGAATCTGGAAATTTTTTGGGAGTAATGAAAGTCGTTTTGAATATAGAAGAATTAATCAGCATGCTCAAAGAAATAGAACTGACTGAAAAACATGAAACAATGCACCTCAAACTATTAACTTCTGATGGAAAAATAATTTATGCGTCTGAAGAATATTATGATTACGGGATCCTAGATCGAGTGTCAGAAAAGTTACTATCCAGACTTGAAAAAGAAGAAAATAATTCTTTCATTTCAGATGAACTTGAACCGGAAGAAGGAAAAATATTATTTGCCCATACTCACTCTCACGGCCACAAAAATTACAAAGGATTGGATTGGATATTAATGATAGAACATGAAACAGAAGAGATACTTAAACCAGTGGAGGAATTAAGAAACAGTATTTTTCTCATATTATTTATTTTTCTAGCAATTTCAGTTTTAATAAGTATTTTCATTGCACACAATATTTCAAAACCCATAATAAAACTCAAAAATACTGCAATTCAAATCGGAAAGGGAAACCTAAGACCTAGGGTAAAAATAAAATCAAAAGATGAAATAGGAGAACTCGGAGATTCTATCAATAAGATGGCATTTGAATTAAGGAAAAAAAGAAAAGAATTAGAAACACATAATAAACAACTTCAATCTGAAATTAAAATACGTAAAAAGGCAGAAATGGGTATAAAGAAAAAATCTCTAGATCTTGAAAGATTTACAAAAGTTGCAATTAAAAGAGAAGAAAAAATGATAGAATTAAAAAAGAAGCTTACAAAAAACAAAAAATGAAATCCAAGAAAAATCTATTATTGAAACCTGAGGCCCTGCTTAATATTTTAGAAGATTTAGAAGAAGAAAAAGCAAAATTGATTGAAAGCGAAGAAAAATTCAAAACACTTATCTCTTCTTCTCCTTCAGCAATTTATATGACTGATAAAAAAGGAAATTGTACTTTTGTGAATACTTTTTGGCGTAATATGACTGGATTAACAATAAAAGAAACTCTTGGAAAGGGGTGGATAAATGGGATTCATCCAGATGATCGAAAAAAAGTGGAGAAAAATTGGTATAAAACAGTTAAGGCCGGAGGTAAATGGGGGACAGAGTACCGACTAATAGATAGAAAAAAAAGAGTAACTTGGGTTTATGGAACTGCTGCAGCATTGAAAAATGTCAAAGGTGAAATTACTGGATATGTTGGAATTAATACAGACATTACTGATAGAATAAAAGCAGAAAAAAAATTAAAAAAATCCCATGAAGAATTAGAAATCAAAATTAAGAAAAGAACTATAAAATTACGAGAAGGTGAGGAAAAATTTAGGGGGCTAGTAGAATCTACTTCTGATTGGATTTGGGAAGTTAATGCGAAAGGCACTTATACATACGCTAGTCCAAAAATTAAAGATATACTTGGGTATTCCCCCAAAGAGATTATAGGGAAAACTCCTTTCGACTTAATGACAAAGGAAGATGCTAAAAAGCTTGGCCCCGAATTTGCAAACATTGTAAAATTAAAAAAATCATTTTCTGGTTTAATTAATAAAAATAAACATAAAAATGGAAAAATTGTTGTACTTGAAACAAATGGTGTACCTATTATAGATTCAAAAGGCAAACTACTAGGTTATAGGGGGATTGATAGGGATATTACCGAAATAAGACAAGCTCGAGGAAAATTAAAAGAAGTTTATGAAAAAGCAAATACAATGTACGAATCATCGAGCGATGCAATAATGATTTTAGAACCCCCTACATGGAAATTCACCGCAGGAAATCCATCAACAATAAAAATGTTTAAAGCCAAAAATGAAAAAGATTTTACATCTAAAGCTCCTTGGCAGTATTCCCCAAAAAATCAACCTGATGGAAAATTATCTTCCACTAAAGCCATGGAAATGATAAATACTGCAATGAAAAAAGGAAAACACCTTTTTGAATGGGATCACAAAAGATTAGATGGACAAGTTTTCCCTGCAACGGTCTTATTAACCAGAATGAACCTCTTGGGCAAGGGAGTACTGCAAGCTACAGTGAGAGATATAAGTAAAGAAAAGGAATCTGAAAAAAAATTAAAAGAATCTTACAAAAAATTAAAAGAATTAGATGTTCTAAAAAGTAGATTTCTAACTATAACTTCCCATGAATTAAAAACTCCTTTAACTCCTGCAAAAATACAAACCCAAATGATATTACAAGGAGATTTAGGAAAATTAAATGAAAAACAAAAAAAGAGTTTCGATATTATACTTAGAAATATAAACCGTCTTAATGACTTAATAGAAGATATTTTGGAAATCTCTAGGGTACAAGCAGAAGGGTTTAAACTAAAACTTAGTGAAATACAATTGGGAGATTGTGTTGGCTTGGTGGTGAAAAGTATGACTCCAGTAGCAGAGAAAAAAGGTTTAGAACTTGATTATAAATTAGATAGCCTCCCCTTAATTACGGCAGACAAAAAAAGAATAACAGAAATATTAACTAATTTAATCGATAATGCCATTAAATTTACACATAAAGGTGGAATAAATATTGAAGCTAAAAGAGAAAAAGATTATATTTTAGTCAAAATAAAAGATACGGGCATAGGAATATCTAAGAAAGATCGTGAGAGAATATTTCATTCATTTACTCAATTAGAATCTAGCTATACTAGAAAATATGGGGGAACTGGGTTGGGTTTAAGTATTTGTAGGGGAATAATAAAACAACATGGAGGTAAAATTTGGGTTGAAAGTACTTTAGGTAAGGGTTCAACATTTTATTTTACTTTACCAATAAAAAAGCTTAAATAGGAATAAATCCAAAAAAACATAAAGATGGCAAAAATTTTAGTCGTTGATGATGAGCTTGATGTTCTGGAATCTGTAAAAATGTTGATTGAAACCATGGGACATGAAATAAAAACTATCGACAATGGGAAGGGGGCTATTAAACTTCTTGGAAAAGAGAAATTTGATTTGATGATACTGGATATATTAATGCCAAAAATGTCAGGAATAGAAACATTAGAAAAGATTAGGGCAAGTCCAAAGTTAAAAAAACAAAAAGTCGCCTTTTTATCAGTAGTTAGTCTAAGCAAAAATGGTAAGGGAGTCATTAAAAAATTAAATCCGGTAGCATATATAGAAAAACCAATTGACAATATTGTTTTCAAAAAGAAAATAAAAAAAATATTAGGGGCTTAACCGAGAAGTAGAACATGAAAAAAACAATAATGATTGTAGATAATGATAGAGATACCCGATTTACAATCAAAACAATTCTTAAAAAAAATCAATACAAAGTTATTTCCACTGCCAATTGCAATAATTGCCTAGAAAAAATCAAAAAACATAAGCCAAATTTTATTCTAATGGGGTGCTATAATCCTAGAAAAGAAGTTTTAGAAGCTGTTAAAAAAACAAAAGGATTAAAAATTATTTATCTAATCACAGACGAGGAGAGAGAAGAAAAACTAGCATTATATAAAAATGTAATTGGATTTATCAAAAAACCTTTTAATGTAAATAATTTTTTAAAACAAATAGAAAAAATGACAAATTAATTTTTCTCAAGAAGGCTCATAATTAATTATTTCTTCCGGTTTATAAAGAAGCAAAATTCCTAATTTACCTTTCAACTCTTCAGCCTCAGTAATTAAACAACAGGGGTGAGTGGCCTGTAGTTCGTCATATCTATTAAAGTTATTACTAAGATTTTCCAATCCTAACATCACTAGGTCTCCAATATCTTCGGGGTCATCTCTATCAAAAGTAAGAGGAATTTGAGTTATATTATGATTTCTCTTGCCCAATCTATCATCAAATCTAAAAAATATATGATAGACTCTTTGTACAGCATTCTCTTCAACTAGTTCATAATCTCCAGTAATAAAAACCCCACTATTCTTTAACATGAAATTCTTTGCTCTATCAACTTCTTCAGTAACTCCCTTAGCACTTAATGCTATTTTCGCACCAGCCTGCCTAGATCTAGCCAAATCAACAGCACTTATATTAAAATCGTCCATATTTGTGTAATAGGCATCTTTTCTCATATAAAAGAGAAACTCACCTGATTTATAAACTTTATTTTTATCAAACCATCTTCAAATCTTTAGAAACCTTATCCACTTTTTCAAGTAAATCCGGGCCAATAGCCAAACAAGTCAAGGTTCCAGGTTTTATTTCCGTTCTGCCCGCATCCTTAACCAGAGAATTAACTAAACCTAATTCATCTGCTAATCTTTTATATTTTAGTAACTCTTTTTCATCTTTGACTTTCAAAACAACTTTCTTCATGCCTTTGCCTCTCCATGACCTAACTTTATCCTGATCAGATTTTAAAGTAGCTTCGACACTAGCATGACTCACCTGGGAGCTCATTTTTCCTTTAGATAGTTTCAAATCTTGTCTAACTAAAATAACTTGCTTATATTCCATTATTTTCCTTCAACTTTAAATTTATGCTTAATATTATTTTCAACTTTTTTCAAAACTTTATGCAGAGCCGTGGATAATATCCAATCATCATCTCTAACACTAATCAAAGTTTCGGGAGTTTGGATTTTAATATGAAAAGAATAATTAGCCCGATTACCATCCTTTTCGTGCTTTTTAGCATGTATAATCATATCCCCCACAATATTTCTAAAAATTTTATCGCTGTACCTCTCAACATAGCTCATTATTTTATCTTTTTCCTTATTTTCAAAAGAATCCAATCCTAAAATTTGAATATTTTCTTCCATATACTTACCTTAAATTAACATATATTTATTTCTTTCGATTCCAAAAATAGAATCCTATCAATATAAAAAATACCAAAAACATTGCGAAATTACTAAAGAAGGGAATCTCTTCTTCTCCAAATATACATTCCTCCGACCCTATTTCATTAATAAGTATTCCTGTAGTTGAATTATAAAGGTAAGTTTTTCTTATTCCGACACTATCCCCATCTCCATCATCAATACATTCACCCCATCCCATATAAGTTCCATCAATAGATCCAGGATAATCTAAAGGGTTAGAACATACAGTCAAACAACAACTCTCTCCAGCAGAACAAATGGCTCCGCTTCCATCCCAATTCCCGCCAGAACAAACCTCGCCCGCAATACAACATTCTTCACCCAAATCAATTTCACAATCTCCAGCAGGATTTTGACTAACTTTAAGTTCATCAAAAGAATTTTTATATAAAGACGAATCACTTGTCGAAATTGCTCTAAAAATATATTCTGGGTCCGAATCCCAACTATCATCATCGTCAGTCCAAACTGAAGTCCAGGTAAAATTTGCTTTATTGCCCTCAAAAGTTGCAGAACCAATAGGAGAATTACCATAAATCAAAACCCAATCCGCACTATCCCAATCTTGTACTCCAAAAACTCCATCGCTCTCTTTTACAAAAAATTCAACTCCTAATCCATCACAGTCAGTACCATCAATAATTAAATCTATAGTTTCTCCTTCTACTACATTATCATTAGACTTAGTAGGGCCCCAATGAGCATTCCCTAACTGACAATTTATTGGCGGACTACCCGAACAAGTACAAGTATTCAAATCACAAATATCTCCTCCGCAGGCAGAATCATTACCTAGAACTAAATAAAGTTCAGAAGTAGTTGCCATATTAGAACCGGCCAGAATAGTCCTATTATAATCTATATATAGTCCATCACATTGTTCCCAGGAATCCTTCACTAAATTACCACAACTACCTATATTGGCATCCATACAATAACTTCCATTCATATCAAAAATATCATCAATATTATCTATTACATTACTCAAAATTTGATCATTAGAATCATCACAACATAACCCCCCTATAAAAAACTCATTTTCATCGTCTCCACATGCTTCGGTTTCAAAATCTCCTCTATCTGAGGTATCATTCTGCCCAAAAATAAAAATCCCTCCCTCATCATAAATAATTGCCTCTTTCCAATAAAGTTCATTATTATACTCCCCATAATACCCAATACTTCCTCCATTGGCCCAATCAACACTTCCAGTCCATCCACCACCTGAAGAACATTCATTGTTAAACTCAGTAACATAACTCTCCCCATCATCTAAATCAGGAGAAGATCCTCCACTCTCACAACGAGCATTTAGTCCCGTACCTGTACAATATCCTCCTCCATCTCCCAATCTGCACGTATCAGTTCCAGAATTAGAAGAAGTTCCACAACTATTGTCGCAAGTTGCAGGTCCTCCAGGAGAATAGCAATCGGTCGTAGTCAACAAATAATTAACCCCATCTGCCCAAGTGGTAGATGGATTAGTCTGGGTTCCATCACAAGAGTATTCACGTAAAATAGAACCAGCACAAGAATCTTCATATCTAACGTTAGGACAGTTATTATGTGCCCATCCATTAACCACCCCACCATCATTGCCACATAATCCAAAATCATCAACATAACCAGAATACTCTCTACAATAATTTAAACAAAATCCCCCCAACCTATAACTACTACTCCCTCCAGAAAAACCGGGTAACTGAACTGCCCGTGTATTCTGCCCCCAAGCTTCTTTCAAGTCAAAAAGATTATTTACATCATTAACACAATTTTGATAAGGGTCAGATTCTGAAAGGCCTTTAATTTCTGCAAAAAGAGGTGGATTTCCATGATACTGACAAAATCCTCTCTCTATAACAAAACTTCCTTTTAACCAATCGCAAGAGTCAGGAACACTTAATGGATTATAACAAACAGATTCAAGAAAAGAGTACGAAGAAAAAGAATCCGTTGAACCACTATTATAAACTACATTAGAATCTCCGTCATGGAACCAATTTATACACTGATTATTATTCCATTGACATTTATGTAAGACATCTCCCACTCCATCAGGAGGACCATCTACACCAACACTATCTTCACCAAAACATTCAACTTTATTAGGATCTTGTCCTTCGCAAAGATTTTGATAATCATAATTATCACAATCAAAATCACAATCTACAAAACTAACTGGATTAGAAAGTTCACCATTCCAATATCCATCACAAGGAATAGCATTAACACTAAAACTAAATAAAATCAATCCAAAAATTAATAACCACCATCTCTTCATAAAATAAAATTGAAAAAAGATTTATTTAAATCTTTCTAATACCGATGATATAAATTTCCTTACTTCTTTTTTTAGAAGCCTCTGGCTTTATTACTTTAACAGATCTAAATTCTTTTTTCACTTCTTTTAAAAATTTATCAAAAAATTCACTTTGGAAAATTTTACAGATAAAACTTCCCTTTTTAATTAAAACTTCTTTTGCTATTTCTAATGCCCGCATACTCAGTTCAAAACTTGCTTCATTATCTATTTTCCTAACTCCAATTGTTTTGGGAGCTAAATCGCTCATTACAATGTCATACATATCTAATTTTTCAATTAGATCTTCATCAAAAACATTTGCCTCAATAAAATTAATTCCATCTATCTTAATTTTGGCAACATCAACTGCATCAACTTCCGCACCTTTCTCCAAAGAGTATTGACTCCAACTGCCTGGCCATGCTCCTAAATCCAAAATTTTATCTTCTTTTTTTATTAACTTAAATTTATTATCTAAATTTTTCAGTTTAAAGACACTTCTCGCCTTGTATCCCTCACTTTTTGCCCTTGAAGTAAATTTATCTCTTCTCATTTTGTGTGTAACTCAATAATATCTCCACTTTGTAAAACATGTTTCAATCCACATTTCATACCTTCGTGTTTGGCAGATCTTCCCCACACTTTAGCAAAACTAAACTTTTTGACAAAATCCTTATGTACATTCAAAGCTAAATCTCTTACTGTAGATCTTTTCTTTAAAGCAAGGGGAGGGTAATCTTTTTCCTTTCCCGGGGTTTTGGTAAAAACATAAATTAAATTTAAAAAACTCCAAATTTTATTTTTAATATGATACGGATCCTCTTTCTTCCTAACAACAATCCTATCTCCTTTTATTCCAACCAATTCCAATTCTTTTATAATAAACTTCTCTTCAGCTTTATCTTCAGCTAAAATAACTATTAAGTCTGCTCCACGAATAATACCCAAAAACATAGGCCCTTTTTCTTTTTCTAAATAATTTTCAGTTATGGCGGGCATTTCAACAATTTGTATAGGCACTCCATTATATTCCATAGTTCCAATTTCAGGAATTTTTGTAGTATGTTCATACTCGGCTATTTCAGGATTAGCATTAGTAATTTTACCCAACAAAAAAGATTTTCCAGAATTAGTTTTACCTATCAAAACAACTTGGGCAGATCCTTCTTTTTTAATAGTTAGACCTCCCCCCTTGCCCTTGCCAGCCTGTTTCTCTTTCTCCAATAGAGATTTATATCTAGCTATTCTTTGTTTAATATCTTTTCTTAGTTTCTCTCCTCCCTTATGGCTGGGAGCAACAGATAGCATTCTCTGCAAACACTTTACTTTCTCTTTTATTCCTTCAGCTTGAAAATATTCCTTTTCAGCTCTCTGATATTCTGGAGTTACATTAGTTGGCATAACTAAAAGAAAAAATACAAAATTAAAAAGCTTTCCATAAGACTTTTAAATCAAAATAATTACACAAAAAACATGCAGGAGTGCCGGAGTGGTCAAACGGGGAGGACTCAAAATCCTTCGGCTTAGTGCCTACGCAGGTTCGAACCCTGTCTCCTGCATTTCTAAAATGAAATACAAAAAAATACTTCAAAGAGAAAACAAAAAGTTTTACTGGAGCGAAGGAGATCTTCATACTAATTTTGGAGTTATTAAAGAAAAAGACATAAAAACTAAATCAAAAGTCTTATCAAACACAAAAAAAGAATTCTCAGTTTACGATGCAAAATTCCCAGATAATCTAAAAAAAATAAAAAGAGGTCCTCAAATAATGACTTCAAAAGATATTGGAAGAATTATAATAGAAACCGGAGTAAACAAAGATTCAAAAGTTCTAGATTGTGGAATTGGCTCCGGAATGTTAACTTCTTCCTTAGCAAACATAGCAAAAAAAGTAATAGCATATGAAAAAAGAAAAGATTTTATAAAAATAGCAGAAAAGAATTTTGAAGATTTAGGATTAAAAAATATAACTATAAAAAATAAAGATATTTACGAAGGAATCGACGAAAAAGATCTAGATTTAATTAATTTAGATTTAGAAAAGCCTCATTTAGTTTTAAAACATGCAGAATCAGCTTTAACTTCTGGAGGATTCTTAGTAATTTATGTACCAACAATACCTCAAATTCAAAATGTTTTAGATAATTTAACTGAAAACTTACAAGTAACTGATTTCATTGAAATTTTAGAAAGAAACTGGAAATATGAAAAAGGAATTATAAGGCCAGAAAATCAAATGCTCGGCCACACCGGATTTTTATTATTTCTAAGAAAGATTTAAACATTCTAGGGGGCCATTTATTTAACTTGCCAATGTGGGATGTCGCGATCATCCTTCCAATCTCCACCCCATTCAATAGTTATTCCCATTCTCTTAGCAGTAGCTTTTATGTGAGCCGAGATCTCTTTATAGTGAGGATAGTTCCAATCAAAATTTCCTTTAGAGTCAACTTCCACCAAATCCACGGCTTTTCCAGAAAAATGTTTAGAACTCAAAGTCCAAGTAACACATCCGACGCATCTCCCTTTAGAATTAGTTTTTATAGGAACCCAAAGATGAACATTATTGGCAGTGGGATCTTGAGTCTGGCCTTTTCCAACCCATTTTCTTGCTTTTTTATAAAGGTCAGATTGCCTGGTCCTAGTTCTTTTTCCTTCGACTATTTGGAACTCAAATGGGGAGTCTTTTTGGGCCTCTCTAATAACTTTCGCTAAGTCGGAATCAACAGTGCTTAGTCTAGATTCAGAAGATTTAGATAAAGAAAAATCCGGCAGTCTAATCATTTGGCCCACCTTAATTAAATTTGGATCTTGTAGGTTATTCAATTTAACAAGCTCATCTACACTAGTATCAAAACGCTCACTGATTTTAGTCAAATCGTCTCCCTTCTGAATAGCGTACTCTCGAATAGCTCCACTAGGATCAATGAAATTCATAGGATTGTTAGAAACGTAAGCGTAAGGAAGTTCACTAAGAACTGGATCTCTAGAAGTAAATCTTCCTAAATTTGAATCATAATATCTCGCTCCAAAATAATGTAAACCTGAAGAATCTTGCTCTTTTCCTGTAAAACCATACTCAACTTCATCAACAACAGGCTGTCCAAAAGGTAAAGATAAAAACTCTCCATCTTCATTTCCGGAAGAATCTGTAATTAATCTATTACTTCCTAGTCTATCTTGATGATAATACTTAATATCATTTCCAACTTGAGAAGCCACTAAGTTATTTCCTGCATAAACGTATCTAGTTACTCCTATTTCTTGTAAGGGCTCTGAAGGAACATCCTCGCCAATTAAACTTCCTCTTTCAACTCCGGGTATATCAACAGTTTTAGAACTAGATATAGGAATAAATAATAACAGTAACACTACCAAAATCACACTCTTCTTCATACTATATTAAAAAGAAAAAGTATATAAAAACCTTTCCTAATAACAAAATTATGAAAACATATGTACCAGATACTTCTGCAATAATTGAAGGAGTTATTTCTGAATCAATAGAAAAAAAAGAGATACAGGGAACAATAATCATAGCAAATGCAGCAGTTTCAGAACTTGAAGCTCAAGCAAATAGAAGAAAAGAAACTGGATTTCTTGGACTTGATGAACTAAAAAAACTTCAAGAACTAAAGAAACAAGGGAAAGTAGAATTAAGGTTTGTTGGATCTAGGCCAACTCCCGATCAAATTAAATTTGCAAAATCTGGTGAAATAGATGCAATGATAAGGCAAATTGCATACGAAGAGTCTTCTACATTAATAACTGCAGACATAGTTCAAGCAGAGTCTGCAAGAGTTTATGGTCTAGAAGTAAATTTCATAGAACAAGTTAGACCAAAACAAAAATTAAGCATAGAAAAATATTTCGACAAAACAACTATGTCAGTTCATCTAAAAGAAGATTCCATACCCCTAGCAAAAAGAGGCGCTCCAGGAAACTGGCAACTTGTCAAAACAGGAAAAAAATTAAAATACAAAAAAATAAATGAATTAGCCAAAGAAATAATTGAAAAAGCTAGAATGGATCCAAAATCCTTTGTAGAAATTTCACGTTCGGGTTCAACAGTAATACAATATAAAAACTACAGAATAGTTATAGTAAGAAAACCAATTTCTGATGGTCTTGAAATAACTGCAATAAGACCAATTAAAAAGTTAAACTTAGATGATTATAAATTAGATGAATCTTTATTAGAAAGAGTAAAGGCTCAAGCTAGAGGAGTATTAATAGCAGGAGAAACTGGGTCGGGAAAATCAACTCTAGCTCAGGCAATAGCCGAATATTATGCTCAAAATAACAAAATAACAAAAACAGTTGAATCTCCAAGAGATCTACAACTAGATGATAGAATTACTCAATACTCAAAAAACTTTTCAACATCCGAAGAGATACACGACATTTTATTCCTTTCAAGACCAGATAACTTAATTTTCGACGAAATAAGAGACACTCCTGATTTCAAACTATTCATGGATCTAAGGTTAGCAGGTTCTGAATGCCTTGGAGTTTTACACTCGGCTTCTGCAATAGATGCAGTTCAAAGATTTATAGGCCGAACAGACACCGGATTAATTCCTTCAGTAGTTGATACAATAATTTTCATGGACTCGGGAAAAGTCGAGAAAGTTCTAACTCTAAAAATGTCAGTTAAAGTTCCATCAGGAATGACAGAAGCAGATTTAGCACGTCCAGTAATTGAAGTTTTTGATTTTAACGAAAATACATTAGCATATGAAATATATTCCTATGGGGAAGAAACGGTAATAATTCCTGTTCAAAATGATAAATCTCCATCTCAAAAATTAGCAGAGAAACAATTACTAAAAGAAATAAGACAATATTCGAAAGATGCAGAAGTTGAAATTATCTCACAAAATAGAGCAAACATATTCATTCCAGAAAAAGATATTGCCCAAATAATCGGAACAAAAGGAAAAAGAATAGAAAACATTGAAAACAAAGTAGGAATTAAATTAACAGTTAAACCAAAGTTAAAAAGACAAGAATCTCTAACTTATGAGGTTGCAGACACAGCTAAATATATAGTTTTCAAATTTCCAAAAAACATAGTAAAGAAATCAATAGAATTTACACTAAATGGACAGTTTTTATTCTCAGCAATAGCTTCAAACAAATCAAAAATACAAATCCACAAAAAATCCCAATTAGGAAGAACATTAATTGAATCTTTGGACAAAAACGAAAACATAGAAGCTAAATTATAGAAAGGCTTTTTAATAAATTCTAACTCCTACTAACGAAATGAACCTTATTGAGCAGTCTATTGGAGCAGCAGCTACTAAAATAGCCCGAGAAATCAATGCAGATGGAATAGTTTCTATAGAGAAAATACAAAAAGAAGAATATGAAGAAGAAGAAAAATTAGATATAAAAGTAACAATTTTTAAAAAAGTCCAGCCAAAAGTATATAAAAAAATAGAGTATAAAACAAAAATAAAAAGATTAGAGACTGGTTCCATAGTTCCTGTAAAAGAAATTCTCATGGAGTCTATAACAAAAGATTATATAAAAAAAGGAGAGAAAATTGTTTGTATAGAGGATGGGAGTATGGGGACTGGGTATAAAGGTGTTCTTTTCATATTTGATGTTGATGAAGTTTTCTTTAAAATGGGAAAACAAAACATTTCTGAAAAAATAAGTCCTGAGATAATTGAAGCTGTTTTAGATATAGCAAGAGAAATCTCTCAAGAAGGAAGAGAAGGAAGAAAAATAGGCACAGCTTTTATTATTGGTGAAATATCGGAGCTAAACAGATATTTAAAACAACTAATAATAAACCCATTCGGAAGATTAGATGAAAAAATAAAAATCACAGATCTTTCTGTAAAAGAAACCGTAAAAGAATTTGCTCAACTGGATGGAGCTTTCATAATAGATGAAGAAGGGCACATAATAAGCGCAGGAACATATTTAGATATCAATATTTCTGATATAGATTTACCGGGAGGATTTGGAACTAAACACAGAGCTTGTGCGGCTATAACAAAAGAAACAAATGCAATAGCAATAACCGTTTCAGAATCGGGGGGCAAAGTAAGAATTCTAAAAGATGGTAGAATTGCTGTAAAAATTTAAATTTCTAAAAACTTCCGCCAATACCCAATCCTATCGAATCACCACTAGAAACCATGCGTATAGGGAATCTACCCCAATCATTAAATTCTATGCCGGCCCCTCCAGATAGCTGGCCATAAGAACTACCTTCTCTTGGTTGATTAATACTAAACAAGCCATAAGCAGGAAAGCTCACTCCAATACTATCAATCGAAAAAAGAGTTTTCTTTATTCTTATCCCTAACCCTAAAAAGTCTCCAGCATCTCCAATCTGGCCATGGCTTCCCAAGCTACTAAATCCAAATCCTACTCCCCTATTTGTATAAACATGAGAAAGGGGCAAAGCATCATCAGCGACAGGCTCATTATGCCCAGCAACCAAACCAAATCTCAAGGACATACCCTCATTCTCAATACTCCCAGATTCTAAACCGAAAAAAACTCTTTCATTATAAGGGGCAGCAGCCAAAGGATTATCTTGCCCAGATAAAAATAAAGATTCTGTTTCAATTGAAACCGGAAGATTCAAACTTTCTACAGCTAAACCAATTATCCCCAATCTTAAATCCTCTCTCGTATCAGGACTATTCAGGTATTCACCAAAACTATAGCCTGCCCCTTGAATAGTGCCAGGAAAATTATACATCGCAGGATTGGTATATTCCCCCCATTCATGACCCAACATAAAAGCAATCCCTCCTAAAGCACCAAGAGTTGTCGATCCAGTAACATCTTTGATATAATTAAAAGGAAGAACTGGAGTAAGATAATGCCCAACAATAGATTTATCTCCTGCCAACATAGAATATCTATCCATTCCATCAGGATCAATAAAATTCATAGGATTATTTCCAACATAAGCATAAGGTAATTCATTCGGAACAGGATCCCTAGAAGAAAACCTTCCCAAATTAGAATCATAATATCTAGCTCCAAAGTAATATAATCCAGAAGAATCTAACTCTTTTCCAGTAAAACTATAATCTATGCCTTCAATCACTACTTGTCCAAAAGGCAAAGACAAAAACTCACTATCTTTATTTCCAGAAGAATCAGTAATTACTCTATTACTCCAAAGTCTATCTTGATGATAATATTTAACTCCTTCACTATCTTGAGAAGCAACTAAAGAGTTACCACCATAAACATACCTTTTTATTCCAATTGGAGAATCCTCTTGAATATTTTCTGGTAAAAATTTTCCCTGTTTAACTTTGGGGATATCAATAACTTTAGCAGAAACTAAACTAATACTAATTATTAGCAAAACTACAAATATCACACTCTTTCCCATAGCATTATTTACTCCTCATTATTTAAAAAAATTACTACAAGCGGACCCGAAGGGATTTGAACCCTCGACCCCTTCCTTAGGAGGGAAGTGCTCTATCCAAGCTGAGCTACGAGTCCACAATAAAAACAAAGATAAAGAATTAATAAAGCTTACTAAGAATCCAATAACTCTCTAGTATCTTCAAATAAAGGATTCATTCCAAGACCATAACTATAAATTGTCTCTAACTCTGAATCAGAAGTTATAACTAATTTCTTAACTCTTCTACCCAACGCATCATACTCAAAACTCAGAGACTCTCCAGTCAATAAATAATCATTATCTATCCATTCATAATAAATTATATCCGTTATCATGTTTTTATAATCAACAATATAATCTACTTTCGTCTGACCATCATTACATCTTTTACTTCTTAAATTTCCCGCAGCATCATAATGATAATTACAATCCCCAACAACATCAGATTCGGTAAAAGCTAATTTATTGTTCTGAGAAGCGCCACTAGGCTGTCCCCCTTCATAGCCATAAATATAAGTTTCATCCCAAGGGTCAGTTATATATCCTCCAACAGCCCTAGTCAACCTGTTCCCTACAGCATCATAAGTATAATCTAAGTTAACTCCAATTCCTTGATCGGGATTTGGGTTGTAATAATCAGTCCATTCTTGACTATCATCACAGCCCTGTCCTCTATCGGTAACATCAGTTAACCTGTATAAATCATCATAATTAAATTCTGCACATTTTCCCTCCGTTCCAGGATTATTATTTATTGGCTCCCAATCTTCTGTTCTTAACAAGTTACCAACGTTGTCATAATAGTACTGTTCATCAAATATATTACCGACTGTATTGTCAATTCTTATTTCTTCAACAAAATTTCTAGTATCATAAATATAATTAGTTGATACTCCGTTTGGATAATTTATTTGGTCTATTAACCCATCATCATAATAACTATATTCAACCTTATTTCCATTAAAAGAAACATTCTCTAATTGTCCAACCATATTATAATCATATAATGTAATGTCCCCAGTCACGCTATTGATAATAGAAATAACATTTCCAGTTAAATCATAATCATAAATAGTTTCAAAAATTCCATAATCCATAATCTCTTCAATTTGAATAATCTGGCCCTTTTGGTCATAATCATAAGTTATAGAAGTACCATAAATATTATCATCAACTTTACATAGTTTTCCTATACCATTGGCACAACTGTCATAAGAATAA
>CAZRTL010000005.1:0-69428 GCA_964603065.1 Candidatus Woesearchaeota archaeon | reverse complement strand
GGAGAGAAATTATTTCATGCATTTGTAATATCGAATATATTATTAAAAGGATTCTGAACAGAAATCGTTTATTTTTTATTTATTATGTTCTGTTTTATGAGAATCAAAAGCTTTATATACAATATGTTTTAATATTAAAATAAGTTTTAAAATGGAAATGGCTATAACTAAAATGTCTCAAAATGGACAAATTGTAATCCCTGCTGAGATAAGGAAAGATGCAAATATTAAACCTGCTGCTAAATTTATTGTTTTTAATGAGGGCGGGAATATTTTACTGAAGCAATTAAGGAAAGAGACTCTGAGTAAAGATATGGAATTAATAGAGAAAATACAAAAAAGTGAGAATCAGATTAAAGAAGGGAAGTTTACTAAAGTTGATTCTGGTCTTGATGATGATAAAATAGATGATTTATTGATGGGTTAAAAGTGGAAATTATTTTTTCTGATGAATTTAAGAAAGAATATAAAAAAATAAAAGATAAGTCTTTGCGATTAAAATTAGTTAAAGTTTTTAAAAAATTAGCTAAATTGCCCGAATCTGGCAAACCCCTAAAACATAATTTAAAAAATCATAGAACTATAAGGATTCCTCCGTTTAGAGTTATTTATAGATATGAAAAAGATAAACTAATCATAAACTGTTTTGATCACAGAAAAAAAGTATACAAAAATTAAAGAGTATGTTCTTCATGAGAAACTTTGTAGTTATGTAGTTCATCTATGCTAAACCATAAAGCAACTTCATCTTTAGCTTCTTCTAAATTTCCTGAAGCATGAATTAGATTTTGAGCAGATTCTTTTTTACCATTTGCATGTTCTAGTGAAGCATGGGCATAATCCCCACGAATTGTTCCTACTGGTGCAGTTTTTGGTTCTGTTGAGCCAACTATTTTTCTTACAACTTCTACGGATGAAACTCCTTCGATTACCATAGCAACAACTGGACCGGATGTTATGAATGTTTCTAATCCTTTGTAAAAATCTTTATCAACATGAGCAGCATAATGTTTTTTTGAGAAATCTGGATCAACTTCGACCATTTTTAGGCCGACAATCTTCATACCTCTTTGTTCGAATCTTTTCATAATCTCCCCGATTAGTCCTCTCTTAACACCATCAGGTTTTACTAAAACTAAAGTTTGTTCAATTGCCATTATTCCTCTTTTTTGGTCCATTTAAACTTTACAGGCTTTCTTTTTAATTTTAATAAATTCTTTTCACACTTATTGGAACAAAAGTTCAAGATTTTTCCAGTTTTAAAAATATATATCTTTCCTGTTCCCTTTTCTATTTCCTTTGTGCAAAATGAACATTTAGCCATTCTTATTTACCTTTCGAATTAATTCTTCTAGCCTCTATTTCAGTTTCTCTAAGCATTAATAAATCACCAGGTTTTATTGGTCCCTTTACATTTCTTCTTAGGATTTTATTTTCATCTCTTCCTTGAAGAACTTTACATCTAACTTGGGTAATTTCCCCTTTCATACCGGTTCTACCAACTATCTCTTCTACTCTAGCTTCTACTGCTTCTTTGAAGAGTTTGGAATCTTCCTTTTTCTTTATGGTTTTTTTCTCAGCCATCTTTATTTCTTGCCTTCTTGAAGAACTGCTACCGCAGATGTTGAAACTTGTAATCCTGCTGCTGCACCTAATTCTTCTCTTGAATCAACCTCTACAAAAGGAATACTTTTTTCTTCACATAATGGTTTTAAGTGCAAAATAATCTCTTGAGGAGAAATATCCTTGGCAACTACTACTAATTTTGCAGTACCTCTTTCAACAGACTTGGTAACTTCATTTGTACCTTTTTTTATCTTACCGGATTTTTTTGCCAGTTCAATACTTTCATAAGCTTTTTCTTGTGTTATTTCCGCCATTCTAACCCTCCTATCATTAGGTTAATTAGTTTTTGAGAATTTGTTGGGTTTATAAAGTTTTTGTTATTTTTTGAAAACTAAAGTTCTGGAGATGTAGTTATGAATTCTAATAAGGGGTTTTATGGATTGAGGAAATATTATATTCTGGTTTTTTTTCAACTTCTAAATCTTGATTTTTCACTGAAAAGAATATAAGTGATTCAAGTATTAGTGTAGCAAGAGTTATTCCAGTTATTACTCTCCTCCTGTTTAATTCATAATCAGGTATTTCCTTTAGCTTAGATTCTTCCATTTTTCAAATTCTATGAACATACTATGTGCCCCTTTACAAAATCTCTTTGTTTCTTGAGCCATAGCCCAGTCACCTTTTATTTCATAACTTAAAATTGCAGAAAATACAGTATGAGGACCATAGCTCCGACATACTTCTGGCTTTGTGAATTCTGAAGGATCTAGTTTTTGATAGATATCTGAAGAGCTCGGAACTTTTTTTTCTCCAGGATCTTCATCATGTAATAGACAATAAGTTAATCCATCTTCTCCTACTTCTATATTACTGCACCTTTTTTTGCAACAATTCCCACATTGTTCACAAAATAAATTTGCTTCTTTGTGTAAGTTTGGATCTTCTTTTATTGCTGAAATTGCCTCGCTGGGCGATTTTCCATTATCAAGTTCTTTTTTTATTGTTTTGAATAATCTCTCTCTCTCTCATTTTAATAGAACATTTTGATAATTTTTTCTTATTTAAGCTTTTCTACTGTAATTACTTATTAGTAATATTAAACCCCTAGAATAAATTTTATAAATGGAGGTTACTAATTTTATTTTATGAATAAAGCAGATATTAAGCGATATGTTCTAGATAATGCCGTTTCTTATAATGGAAAAGCAAATATTAAGGCAGTGGTTGGACATTTAATTGGAAAATACCCTAAGTTGAAAGGGGATATGAAGAAAACTATGCAGGACTTGAATAAAGTTGTTAATGATGTTAATTCTATGAAATTAGAGGATCAAAAGAAAGAACTTGAAAAATTAGGGGAAGTTGAAAAAATAAAAAAAGAAACTGGAATTTTCGATTTTTTGAAAATTGGCGATAATGAGAAAATTGTTACTGCATTTCCTCCAGGGCCAGAAAAATACCCCCATATTGGACATGCCAAGGCCTTATTGTTAAATTATTTGTTAGCTAAGGAATATGGGGGTAAATTTATTTTGAGGTTTGAAGATACTAATCCTGAATTAGTTGAAAATAAATTTTATGATATTATGTTGGATAATTTTAAATGGATGGATGTGAAATGGGATAAGCTACAATATGCTTCTGATTATATGGATATGTTTTATGATTTTGGAAGGAAGGTAATTGAGAAGAATCAAGCTTATATTTGTTTTTGTAAACCTGATACGATAAAAGAAAATAGAAGAAAAAAAACTTCATGTAAGTGTAGAAGCGTTGATGAAAATCAAAATTTAAGAAATTGGTTGGATTTTTTTGAAGCTAGGAAAGGAAGTAGTATTGTTAGATTAAAAGTCGATATGAATCATAAAAATGCAATTATGAGAGATCCAGCTATTTTTAGAATAATTACTAAAGAACATCCAAGAACAAAAAAAAGTTATAGGATTTGGCCAACTTATGAATTTCAGAATTCCATTATGGATGGTTATTTTGGAGTTACTCATAGATTGAGGGGAAAGGAGTTTGAGGCTATGGCCGAGTTGCAAAGACATATTCAAGAAATGTTAAAATTGACTGTTACTAAAACTTATGAATTTGCTAGATTTAATATGAAAGGAATTTTATCATCCGGGAGAATAATTAGAGAAAAAATTAAGAAAAAACAGTTGAAAGGTTGGGATGATCCTAGATTAACAACCTTGGTTGCTTTAAGAAGAAGGGGGTTTTTACCCGAATCTTTAATTAATTTTACTTTGTCCACTGGAATTTCTAAATCTGAAAGTACTATGACTTGGGACGATTTGGTTGTTAAAAATAGGAGAATTATCGATGATAAAGCAAATAGATATTTTTTTATTGAGAAACCTAAAAAAGTTAGGATAGCTGATTTTATAGGAAAAAGAGTTGAAGTGCCTTTACATCCAGACCATTTGGAAAGAGGGAATAGAAAATTTAAGGTTGAAAATGAATTTTATGTTTCTGATGTTTTGAAGAAAGGCAAAAATTATAGGTTTATGCACTTATTTAATTTTAAAAATAATAAATTTATTTCTGAGGAATTGGATAAAAAATTAAAGGCTAAATTAATTCATTGGTTGCCTGTTTCGAAAGATTTAGTTAAAGTTAAAGTTTTGATGGATAATGGTAAATATATTAGTGGGGTTGTTGAACCTTCTGTGAAAAAATTGAATGAGGGTGATGTTGCTCAATTTGAGAGATTTGGTTTTGTTAGGTTAGATAGAAAAGGAAAAACTTTGGAGTTTATTTTTACACACAGATAAATTATAACATTGTTTCTTTGAAGAATTTTATTATCTTATTTAATAAAGTTTCTTGAGATTTTTTTATTTCTTTTTGTATTCCAAAGTTATTTTTTTCAAAATTTTCTATTACTTTATTAATTTCTTCTTGGGTAATTTTAATTTTAGATTTTGTTTTCTTTTCAATTATTTCTTTTTTTGGAATTTCTGGTATTTTTATTATTCCTTCCCCCTCTTCACAATCTGAGTCTAGATATGTTAAGCAATTTGGATCACATTTTCCGTCTTCTTTCATATCACAAATACCATCTTCTTCTCCAGATTGGCAGTCTTCTGGACAGTTTAGGCTATTTTCTTTGACTTTTTTGTCACATATATTATCAATTTTACACTCTATTTGAATTACTTCGTACATAGATTTTCCAACTAATCTTTCGGTTTTAGAATCTTTTACGAATATACTTGGAAGAATAACCTTTCCATTATAAGGTAGATAATCATATTTTACTTTTACTTCAAATTGTTTCTCTTGGTTTTTTTGGAGATCTATATCATATTCTAAGTAAGGAATTTCCATGTGTTCTAGTTGCATATACTTAATAATTGCATTAGGGTATGAGACTAGAGTTTCTTCTGGATTGATTTGTCTTATTATTTTTATTGATTGGAGTGTATTTTTTGTGTTGGTTACTGTAAATTTGTGAATTGTGTTCTCTTCTATATTATAACTTCCATCCATATTGTTTTCTAATATTATTTCATTTACATTTGCTAAGCTTAAATTTATTGAAAGGATGAACAGTATTAGTATTCCAGTTAATTTTGCTTTATCCATTTTCACAACCAGATAGATGATCTTGTTTCCATGATGAGCTACAATAAAATTCTTCATATTCATTATAGCATCTCTGGGCATCAGTGGTACACTGATGTAAATCTTCAGTATCGCTCGGGTAAAATTTACCATAATTCGAAACTACCCATTTACCATACACATCAAGCCAAATAAAATTATAAGTGTGCACATTGTTATCTGTAGACAGTACTAGATCTCCTTGATCTAAATTATGATATCCAGTTCTTCTATTGAGGGTGGTCAAAACAAAAGAGTAATCTTGACATGTCCCCGTTTGTAATAACATCATACTTTTCCACGCTGGTTGAGGGGTAAATCGACAATCATTATAGGCGCAAGTTAATGATTGGACATAGTTATTATACACACCTATGGTTGATTCATTAGGGCTGCATGTGTTAGGAGTGCCCCCTCCAAACTCACATAGTTCGTGATCTGCACAACATAATTCAGGATAGTAATAATTTCCAAAATAAAAACACCCTTCACTTTCAGGATTGTAAAAGCAATCATTGATATGTTTATTTATGAATCTAGCTGTGCAATCCCTTATTGTTTGAGGATCGTACGCTTCGTGTATTGCTTCACAAATATCTTTGTTTCCTTCAGATACTGCTTCTTGGTTTTCACAACAGTCTAAAGCATCGTCAATTAAATAATCCATATAATCTGCATATAATGGATCTGTATAGCCACTATTTACATTGATTAATTGGCAAGAGTAAATGCCATCTTGATACTCAAATCCCACTTCCCCCCAATAATTTGGACAAGAAGACTGTGTATCTGCGTGTATTTCTATACATTGACAGCCGTAACACCTTGTTCCTTCAGGACAGTCTTCTGTCGATTCACATTCTTCTCCTATTGTTCTGCTATTTTCAACATAATTTGCTATGCATCCATCATAACATTCTTGATTGTAAGGAGAGCACATTCCGGAATCTTCATAGCAACAAGCATTTTCAGAACAACCACAATATTCACAATTATTTACTAGATATCCACCATTACAGAATTTTGGTTTATTTGTTGAACACGCTCCTAAAGGAGTACCATCTGTACAAGTACAGGTTCCAGTTGGTGCGTTGCAAACTCCATTTCCGTCACAGCCACATGTTTGGCAGTTCGCTTCTAATACTCCATTTTCGTTGCAGTACATGCCAGGTTGATAAAGAATTGAATCGGGTGTGAGACATTCTCCAGGATAATCACATTGTTTGAAACTAGATTTTTCTTCCCCCGGTTCTGGTAAAGAATTTTCATCATTTAAACAGTCTGGCCAGTCTGGATTACTTGGAATGCAAGGAATCGAGAATAGTATTTCGGTTATCGCGTATGTAGAGTTAGTTAAGATTAATAGTATGAGAAATGTCATTACCCCCTTTTTTACTTTCATGCCCTTATGGAGTAGGATTTATATTTAAATTTTGCTATTTTGAATAGTTTTAAAAGTGGGTTATTGTATTTATATTTATGAAAAACTTTGAGTTGTTAAACAGTAAGAGAATTAAAAAATTAAATAATCAGTTGAAAGAACAATTTGGAAATGTTTTTGATTTTAAAAATTATTTAGTTTTTAGAACTCCAAAAGATAGAATTTATATTATTACTAAAGAATTTGGAGAGCATGATTTTTCTAAAATAAAAATTAATAATATTGGTTTATATTTTTTAACTATTATGAATGATGGTTTGAGATTCAGTATTGATGGTTCTCAATTATTTGAAGCGAAAAAAAATATTTTAGAGTTGGATGAAAAACAGTTTGAAGAGTGGATGGTTGGTAATGATTTGAATTTAGAATTTGATAAGGGTTATGTTATTGTTAAACATAAAAATGAATTTTTGGGTTGTGGGAAATCTTTAGGAGAAAGAGTGTTGAATTTTGTCCCAAAAGGAAGAAGAGTTAAGTTTTAAGGTTATTTTGTACTAAAGAAAACTTTTTAAATTTAATTTTATCTTTAATTTTATGGAAGATAAGTTAAAAGAAGCTGTTAAGGTTTATAATAAAATAGCTAAGATTTATTCTGAATATAATTATCATAAGCTTATGCAATTTCAATTAACAAAATTTAGTTCTATGTTGAAAGGCAAAAGAGTTTTAGATGCCGGATGTGGAGTTGGAAGAGATGTCGAGTACTTTCTAGAAGATGGTTTTGAGCCAATTGGTATAGATGCTTCTAGAAATATGATAGCAGAATCTAAAAAGAATGTTCCAGAAGGAAAATTCAAAGTTATGGATTTTAGAAAAATGTCCTTCAAAGATAATTCTTTTGACGGAATTTGGTGTATGGCTAGTTTATACCACATTTCCCCTAAAGAACTTCCTAGTGTTTTGAAAGAATTTAATAGAGTTTTGGGGGAGAAAGGTGTTTTATATTTGTCAGTTTATGAAGGGGAAGGAGAAGTTGACGTTGAGAAAGCCGAGTATGGTGAAGAAGCTAGGAGAATTTATTTATACGAAGAGAAAGAAATGAGTGAATATTTGGAAGAAGCAGGTTTTGAGGTTTCTATTTCTGAGGTTAATTCTACTGAAGATAACAAATGGTTAGAAATTTATGCTAGGAAGAGTTAGTTATTTCTTTAATTAATTCTGGAAATTTTTTTGTGCTATCTTATTCTCCTATTATTTTTACAATGACCCGCTTTTTTCTTTTGCCATCGAACTCTGCATAATAAATTTGTTCCCATGGTCCCAGGTCTAAAGAATTGTCCGTTATTGCCATTGTAACTTGGTGCCCCATTAGAGTTCTTTTTAGATGGGCATCAGCGTTGTCTTCTCCAGTTTGATGGTGTTTGTAATCAAGGCCATACGGAGCTATTTTCTCCAACCATTCTTGAAAATCTTGGATTAATCCAGATTCTGCGTCGTTTACATAAACTGCTGCAGTTATATGCATAGGATTAATTAAAACTAAACCTTCTTTTATTTTTGATTTTTTTATTACTTCTTCTATTTTGTTAGTTATATTTAGAAATTCTTGTCTTTTTTTAGTTTCGAAATATAAATATTCTGTATGGAATTTCATTTGTAAGCTTCTTTGTGATATTTTTTTAGTTTTTTATTCTCTCTGAATTTTTTTAGTAGAATATTTATTTCTGTTGCCACCCCATTTTTTAAGTCTAAGGGGTGCAATCTTTTTCTTGTGAATTCTTTTTCTATCTCTGAGTAACTTGAAAATTCTAAATTTCCGCCATATTTTTCTGGACGTTCAATTATGAATTTTTCTTTTTTATCTTCTTTTAGCACCATAATGAAATATTCTAGAAGTGCCATTACCCCATTATTTGCATCTCCAGTTACACAGTCTGCTTTATTCAATTTTTTCTTTACAGTATCTTCTGAATCCATTAAATCTATTTTTGTTGCTTCAATGCTAGAAGACATTTTTTCTCCAACTAAACCACGAATTAAAGGGTTAATTAGTTCTACTCTTTTTTTATAACCCATTTTTGGTAGATGTTCACGAGCAAATACCATAATTTTTCTTTGATCCATTCCTCCAAACTGTATATCCACTTGGAGATACTCTTCATCTAGTGCTTGCATTAAGGGGTATATTACTCCGGACATTTTTGGAGAGTCTCCTAATTTAACAACTTCTGATGCAGCTTTTTTTGAATCATGAATTGTTGAGAAACTACTTATTTTTAATAAATCATGAAAATATTCTTTACTTAATTGAATATCACTTCCCTTTACAAATTCTAGTTTTTCTACACTTACCCCTATTGTTTTTAATATTGTGATTATTGCTTCTTTATAAAATTTGTATCTTTTTTCTAGGATTTCCCAAGGTACACCATCTAGGGCGGCATGTAAGTCCGCTAGGAGAATTTTCACTTTTAATCCTGCTTTGAGGAAATCTGCTATTTTTAACATTGGAAAGAAGTATGCTATTGAAATGCTTCCTGTTGGCATTGTTCCCCAGTATACTACCGGAGTTTTTTTCTTTTTTAATAATTCTTTTAGTTCTTTTTCTTCAATAATTTCTTGTAGATTTCTAGTTATTAGATCATATGTTTTCATAGTTTAGTTTTTGATTAGTTTATATTTAAGCTTTTTTGTTTGGATTTGTCCGATACACTTATATTTAATGGTAGCATCACAGTTTTATGAAAATCTATGTTGCTCACAAACGAAGGATGGATTATCAAACCTTATTGTATGACCCACTAAGAACAAGTTCATTAAATGATAAACATAATATTGTTCTTCCTCATGAGGAAAATCAAGAACCCTTTAATTCTAAGGAGTTTATACAAACATGTGATGTGATGATTGCTGAGGTTTCGTTTCCTGCAACGGGATTAGGAATAGAATTAGGTTGGGCTGATATTTATGGAATTCCTATTATTTGTGTTTATCAAAAAGGCGCTAAAATTGCAGGTTCTTTGCGAATGGTGACCAACCATTTTGTCGAATATTCAAATAATGAAGAACTTGTTTCTGGAATCGAGAACTTACTTTCTACTTTTTAATTTTAAAGATAATATTGTTGATTTATAATTAATTTTTAAGCCCTTTTTCTAATTCCTTAATACGGTTCTTTAATTCGACCATTTTCAATTCTCTACTAATTATATGTTTACGATATTTTTCTAATTCTTTTACTTTGCGACCTTGAAGATGGTACATTTGTATCAAATCTAGATTAAATTCTATCAACTCTTTGAAACTTATGATAAGTCTTTCAATTTTTTTATTATATTTGTTTTCTTTTGAATCAAGGATACATATTGTACCGAAGGGTTTTCCATCTGGCCATCTTAGTGGAAATCCGAGGTAGGAAATCATTCCCGATTTAATATCTGGATTATTTCTCCATTTTTTACTCTTTAAAGCATTAGGTATTAACAACCTCTTATTTTTCCCAATTACCGTTTCACAATATAATCCCGTGAGCTTTTCTGATTCCCCTTTATTATAGGGATTGTTTTTTGTTTTGCTTGAAATAAAAACTTCAATTTTTGGAGGTTCTACTTTCATAATTAGTGCTGCCGGTATCTTTGCATATTCTGCCAGCAAGTTCATCATATCTTGCCACTTATTAGAAATCTTTTTTGGTATTGGAATATTATTTATTTTGATATCATACTTCATTAAAGAAATTAAGGATAATAAAATTAATAAACCTTTGCTTATCATTGAAAAGTGGGTGTTAAGTTTAAGTTTTTCCTTTTAAAATTAAATATGCTATTATTACAACTCCAATTACATTGAAAGAATCTGCTATGTTAAATATTGGCCAAACTTGCAAATCAATAAAGTCTCTTACATGACCTAGAAATAACCTGTCTATTAAATTTCCTACTGCCCCTCCAAATATGAAAGCAAGGGGGATTTGCAAATTTTTATTTTTTTTAGCTAGAAAATATATAAAAATTGCTATTAAAATTGAAATTATTGCCAGAAAAAAGGTATATCCTTGAAATAAAGAGAAAGCTGCTCCAGTGTTTGTGGTGTAATTTATGATACCAAAATGTTTGTTAGTAAATAGAATTTTTGTAATTTGGTCTAAAACTACTATTATGGCCGCTATAATGAAGAATTTTTTCATAGTTTAAATATTCTGAAGGATATTAAAAAGCTTTTGTTGATAGAAATATTTAAAAAGTTCCAAACTAAAATTTTAGTATGGTGGTTAACATAAATTCTCTTAGAGCGGAGCTTAAAAATGAAGATATTTCTTTTAAGGAAAAAAAAGAGAAAAGGGAAAAATTAATTGAGTTGATTAAAAAAAAGGGAATAGTTAAATTTGATAGTGGAAACCCTGTTGAATACCATATTATTTATGACACATTTTCTAATACTTTGGAGCCTGTTTATTTCTGGACTTTAGATTTTTTAAGAGCTGATGATCCTTCTGGATTAGGGTTTGAAGTTGATAAAGTTACGGAGGAGTTTGAGGCCAGTTCTGGGGGAGGATTTTTTGGGGAATTGGGAAGTAAAGCTAGTGTTATGCAAGACAGAGCTATGAAAATATTAGAAACTGTTAATGCCGTTTTGAGAACAATTATTAATTTAATTTATGATTTGAAGGAATTTGATATGCGATTACAAGCTTATGATTCTATTAAATCTAAAGATAAAAATACTAAGCTTGAGGGAGAGTATTCTTTAAGAGGAATATGGATGGATCAAGTTGATGTCAAAACTGGATTAGGAAGTATAAACCAGTTAACTAGAGGGGACTTAAATTTTGTTACGTTAAGAGATGCTTTTATGCAAGCGACTTCTTCAAAAGATGTAGATAGAATGGATTTAAATAAAAGAGTTAAAACGATCATAAAGAAAAAATTTGGAGAGTATAATGCTTGGAAAGAAGCTAGTGAGAGAGAATTAAGGAAGAGACATGATATAGAGAAAAACTATTTGAGAGCACAAGTTGATAGTTTGAAATTATATACTACTTGGGCGAGGCCTTATTTAAGAGCTGCCCAGAAATTAGGTATGAAGGAATTTAAGACAAAGGCGGGGTTGCCTAGTCCAGACATGGTTACTACTTTTGATAGTATGCAAATGGAACTTAAGTTAATGGCAAAGAAGAAAATTAGTCCGGATAGTGTTCACCCATCTTTTAAAAAATTTAAATTTAGTAAGGATTATTATATGTGTTTAGAGGCAGAGTTCCAGTACAGAACTGCTCCGCAGGTTGTAAGGCAAGGCCAGAGCCAACACTTTGCTCATATGGGAACAATAGATGTTTTTTTTAGAGCATATGTTTTTGATCAAGCCGATTTAGATGATATTTATGCACAAGAAGTTTATGAGAATATGGCAATGGTAGAAGAATTGACAGAATTCAGTTTGGAAAAGTTACAAGCCGATTTAGATGAGTATATTTATCCAGAAAAGAAGAAAGAAGGAGAGAAAGAAGAAGATTTTTTTGTATCTTTGAAAAAAGGATTTAAGGGGCTTGGTGAATTTGGGAATATTTTAGGTAGTTTTGTTCCAGGCTCTGAAAAAAAGGCTGGAAGTTTTGAAGAGAAGAAAGTTCTTAGTGAGGCTCAAAGTGTTGCTAAGTCCAGATGTTTTACTTTATATGATGTTTTTAAGAAAGCACATAGGATGATGACATGGTAGATAGATTTCGAGATAAAAGGATGGGTGGAATGGAAAATGATTTTTCTATGCATTTTGGTAATTTGAGTTGGAGTACTAATCCTCAGACGGCTAATCAATTAGGAGAACTAGGAATGAGACTAAATGAAGGGGTTAAGAATGTAGAGATTGGCTCTTTAAGTCAGGATGTTTTTAGTGCTATTCCTGCTCAACATATGGATGAGATGAGAAGATTGTCTAAGTTAACTGATAGTAAGCTTTCCGTTCACGCTCCTGTTCAGACTGATCCAGCAGGATTTTCACAGCAGGGTTGGAATGAGCATCAAAGGAAATTGGCAGAACAAGAATTTAAAGATGTTATTGAGAGGGCACATCAATTAGACCCAGATGGAAATATCCCCGTTAATTTTCACGCTTCGGGCGGAGGAGTGGCTGCTAATATCTGGGGTAAGAAAGAGGAAGGTGGTGGAGAAACAAGAGAGATGATGAGTGTTGTTAATACTCAAACAGGCCAAATAACCCCCGTAATACATGAAGAAGTTGAGTGGTTAACTGGGAAAGAAATATTAGATGTTGATAGGAGATTAAAAACTATGAATGATAGTTCTTGGGAACAAAAGAAAATGGAGTTCTTGAGTTTGATGAAACAAAAAGAGGAAACTGAGGCCTTACAAAGAAATTGGCAATTTAATAGTGATGAGGGAAAGAAATTGATGCTTTTGGAACAAAAATATAGACAAACTGGCGGGAGAATAAGTCAGGGAGAAATGGATGAGATTAAAGCTTTGAAAAGTGTTGAGGATAGATATGAGGAGCAAAAGAGGCAGTATAATTCTTATTTATTTTCACATTTGAACGATGTTTATCATACTTATAAAAAAGGATTTAATAAAGAAGGAAAAACTGAAAAAGAAATTTATGATTATGAGGAAAAAGAGGTTGAGTTGAAAAAATTAACTACAGATTTTGAAAACCAAAATAAAATAGAAATCGCTTATTTAGGCAAAGAAGGAAAAATAAATAAATGGATAAAAGATAATAAAGGAAAAATGAGTAGAGAGGAAATGAATCCTCGTATAATGGAAATGCAACAAGAGATGGAGAATAGAATTCAAAATCAAGTTGGTCAAAGAATTACTCCTGAAATAATTTCTAACTCTTTGATTGATTTACAAACTCCAGAAATATATAGGCCGGTAGATGATGTTGCTCAAGAAAAAGCCGCCGAAACATTTGCTAATGTTGCCTTACATGCTTATAAAAAATTTGGGGATAAGATGCCTTTGATTGCTGTTGAGAACGTTTTTCCCGAGTGGACTTTATCTAGAGCGGAATCTTTGAAGAAAATGATTGAAAGTTCTAAAAAACAATTTAGTGAAAAATTAGTTAAGGAGGGAATGAGTAAGGGATCAGCCGAAAAAGTAGCCGAAAAAAATGTGGGTGTTACTTGGGATGTTGGCCATATCAATCAGTTGAGAAAATATGGTTATAGTGAAAAAGAGATTGTTGAGGAAGCTAAGAAAATAGGTAAACATGTTAAACATCTACACCTTACAGATAATTTTGGATATGGGGATACACATTTGGCTCCAGGAATGGGAAATGTTCCAATAAAGGAACAAGTTGAAGCCATTGAGAAAGCTCAAGGAAAGAAATGGGAAGGTCCGGCAGTTGTTGAAGCAGGGGGTATGATAAATCAATTCAAAATGAGCCCCGTTTCTTATGCTGTTGAAGGATTGAATAGTCCCTTTTATTCATATGATAAAGGACCAAGTTGGACAGATGTTAGAGATGTTTATTCATCATACTTATTTGGATTTGGAGATATGTTGCCCGAACAGAACTTTAAGATGCAAGGTGGAGGATTTTCAATGTTACCTAAAGAGTTGGGCGGGCAGGCAGGCGGAGATAAAGGAAGGTTTGCCAATCAATAAATTTTTAAATAGGGAAAATTAAAATAAATTAAGAGGTGGTAGTTTGCCCGCAAAAAAGAAAAAAGCAACTAAAAAGAAAAAAGCTCCTGTGAAGAAAAAAACTTCTGAGAAGAAATTTGAGAATGATAGAGATATTGCTTATGATTTTGCTATTAAATCCTATAAAAAATTTAAGGAAGTTATAAAATCCATAGTTTTGTTTGGAAGCGTTGTTAAAAATGAGGCCAAGAAAGGGAGTGATATTGATATTGTTATTATTATAGATGATTGTGTTATTGATTGGGATCAGGAATTAATTGCCTGGTATCGACAAGAATTAAGTGAATTGTTAGGTGAACAGAGATACAAGAAAGAGTTACATCTTACTACTATTACTCTGAGCACTTTTATGGAAGAAGTTAGAGCTGGAGAGCCAGCTGTTATTAATATGTTGAGATATGGGGAAACTCTGATTGATCATGGTGGGTTTTTCAACCCTTTGAAAGTTTTATTAGCTAAAGGTAAAATAAGACCTACTGCAGAGTCTATTTTCCTTACTTTAAGAAGAAGTCCTATGCACTTGGCTAAGGCTAAAATTGATATTGTTGCTTCTATAGAGAATGTTTATTGGGCTATGGTAGATAGCTCACATGCTGCCTTGATGGCTGCTGGTCATGTTCCTCCTAGCCCCGAACATGTTGCCGAGTTGTTAGAAAGCATGTTTGTAAAAAGAAAATTTTTGAATGGGAAATATGTGGATTGGTTCAAGGAAATGTACGAGTTGGCTCATGATGTTATGCATGGCAATGTTAAGTATATAGAAGGTAAAGAAGTGGATAAATATCTTAAGAGAGCTGAAGAATTTGAGAAAGTTATGAGATCAATAACTTCTAAATTAATTGAGAATAGAAAAATAATAATGGTAGAAAAAAAAGAAAATTAATTTTAATTAATTGAAACTAATCCATTAGCTAGTTTTATTTTGGTTTCAGCATCAGATCCTTGCATTGTTTTAGCTAGGTAACCTTTAACTACTCCCATTTTAAATTCAGGAGTTTTTGCTCCTTTTTTCATAAATGTTTGTAGATATTGTTCTGTTGCTGTTTCAACAAAACTACCGTATAATGTATCTAAGACTTGTGATTGATTTATAGTTAATCTATCAATCATTTCTCCATTTATATATCTTAGAGATTCTTTCATCATTTCTTTAGCTTCTTCTGGATTTTCTTTTCTAGCTTCCGCAATTTTAGCTGCATTATAAAGCTGAGAATGGAAAATTTCAGTAGATGTTGGATTTTCAGGATCTGCCACTACCGGTTTTGAATTTTGAGCAGTATATAATAAAAGATTACTCGTTTTTCCCATATCTAATCCTGCAGTTTCAGTATTTAATATCTCTTCTAAGTTAGCATCAATTTGTTCGACTAATTTAGATCCTGTTTGTTCTTTTGCTATTGAGATTTCTCTATGAATACTGTCTGGAGTTACATTCCAAAATGTTTTTTCATCAAGACCTAAAACCTTTGCTGTGGTGCTTCTTAAACTTGCATCATATGGTTTTGCCAGAGTTTCTTCACCTAATTGATTTAGTCCATTATAGCTACCTAGATAATCCTTAAATCCGGGTTCTGTTCTTTCTTCTGTCATTTTTAGTATGTTTTCCTCCTTTTTGTTACTACTCTACTGTAACTAATGATATATAAACCTTACGATTGGTCTTTAGGAGGCTCAGAATTGCTAGATTTCTCTATTTCAGAGACTAAATTTCTTATTTTATTGACAGAATCGAGGTTTACAGAAATAGATTTTATACCGATTTCAGTCAAATATTTGGCCATATTTTCATTTGAACCCGCTTGGCCACAAATACTAGATTCTACATTATGATTTTCGGCTATTTTTACTACTTTTTTAATTAATCTTAGTACTGAGGGGTGCATTTCATTGTATAAATCTTGAACTTCAGAGTTATTTCTATCTACGCCTAATGTGAACTGAGTTAGATCATTTGAACCTATACTTACAAATTCTATTTTTTCATCTTTACATATTTCGTGAATTATAAAACAAGCTGCAGGAGTTTCTATCATTACTCCCAATTTAATATCATACATATCAAGTTCTTTTAAAATCTCCTTAGTTTTTTCTATTTGTTCCATATGGGAAACCATTGGGAGCATTACGGCTAAATTATTGTAACCTTTTTCTCTTAGATTTTTTATTGCTTTTAGTTCTGCTTTTAGTAATCTAGGTTCTCTTAATCCTTTTCTAATTCCATGGATGCCCATCATCGGATTAGATTCGTGAGGTTCGCTTTCTCCACCTTCAAGGTTTCTATATTCATCCGTTCTAATATCTGAAGTTCTAATCCAAACTGGTTTTTCTTTGAAATATTTAACTATGTTTTCAATATCTTTCATTAACATTTGAGTATATTCTTCCTCTCTATTTTCTTTGATATATTTTATTGGATGTATTTTTGAATCTGCAATCATAAATTCAATTCTCATAAGGCCAATTCCATCCGGTTTTAACATAGAAGCTTTTTCTGCTAATTGTGGCATATCTAGATTAACTTTGATTTTAGTTTTTGTTTCTGGAATATGTTCTGGAACTTTGAAAGTTTCTTTTGGAGCTATTTCTGTTAATCCTTCTGTTACTATTCCCTTCGTTCCATCAACAGTTATTTCTTGGTTTTCTTGAAGTTTTGTTGTGGCCTCTTTTGTTCCGACTATTGCAGGTATTCCCATTTCTCTAGAAACAATAGCTGCATGTGAAGATGTTCCTCCTTCATCCGTTACTATTGCGGAGGCTTTTTCCATTGCAGTCACATAATCAGGATTTGTCATTTTTGCTACTAAAATATCTCCTTTTTCTATTTTTGATAGATTGTCTAAAGAAGTAATTATCTTTACTTTTCCAGATCCTAATCCCGGAGAGGCTGGAATGCCTTTTAGGATTGAATTTCCTTCTGCTTCTTGAGTTTCTTCCGTCTTTTTTTCTACTTTTTCTATTGTTGTTATTGGTCTTGTTTGTATTAAGAATATATTTTGATTTTCTGTTGCAAATTCTATATCTTGGGGTTTTTGATAATAATCTTCAACATTTACTGCTAGAGTTGCTAATTTGTTTATTTCATTTTCAGTTAGAACTTGGGAAGTTGCTTTTTCATCGTTTAGAACCCTTTTTGTTGTTCTTCCAGTATTTGAATCTCGGTATAACATCCATTCTTTTTTATTTACTTTTATATCTTTTATTCGCATATCTTTTTTATCTATTATATATTGATCTGGAGAAATTGATCCGGAGACAACTGCATCACCTAGGCCATAAGATGCTTCTATTATTACTTCTTCTTCATTCGTGTTTGGATTTATTGAAAATATGACTCCAGCTTTATCTGAATTAATCATTTTTTGGACGACTACTGCTATAAAAACTTTGGAATGTTCGAAATTGTTTTTTACTCTGTAATAAATTGCTCTTGAAGTGTATAATGATGCCCAGCATTGATGTACTGCTTGGAGTACTTGCTCTATCCCTTTTACGTTTAGAAAGGTTTCTTGCTGTCCTGCGAAAGAAGCAGTGGGTAGATCTTCTGCTGTTGCGCTAGATCTTACCGCTACAAAAGGATTATCTCTGCCCGCTTTTATTAAGTGTAAGGCTTGTGGAGCTTTGTTTAATAGATCGTGATTTACATTTAAATCTGAATAAGATTTTATTATTTCTTTTTTGAGTTCTTCAGGGATTTGCATGGCTAGAATAATGTCTTGAATTTTTTCGGAAGCCTCTCTTAGTTGCTCCGTGTTTTCTACGTTTAAATTGTTTAAGATTTCATTTATTTTTTCTTGGATTCCTGTTGAATTTAAGAATTCTTTGTAGGCATCGGCGGTAATTACAAATGCTTTTGGAACTGGAAAGTTATTATTATACATTTCCCCTAGGTTGGCTCCTTTTCCTCCAACTGTTGGAATAGAGTCTTTAGAAATTTCATTTAACCATAATATATTTGACATTATATCACCTTTTACTCTTTAGAATTGAATGGAATTATATAAATGTTTTGCTAAACAAATTTTAGATAAATATTTTGTATTTATAGAAGTTGGGTTATATCTTGATTTAAATCCGGTTTTCCTAAATATCTAATATCATTTACTTTTGTTGATGTTCCATGTTTTCCAACTTTATTTTTTTCAATGATTTTGGTTGCATTTCTACCGTCTGTAGCTTGAACTAAGAAGTAATGTGATGCTCTTTGATCCCTAGTAAACCAATTTGGAGACAATCCCACTAAATAAAATTTTAAATCATTTACTTCTTTAAATGGTGTTTCAACTACTGATTCAATAGTATCTTTGCTGCCCATTGGGTTATATTTGGTTCTGGCTTCAGTTTCATCACTAGCATCGATAAATTGATCATCTTCTTGATTAGCAGAACTCCTATTCCATGAGGTTTTCGAAACTATTCTATAAATTGTCATTGTATTTTTACTTACTACTAAGTAGTATATAAATGTTTCGATTGGACCATATTGATATTTATTAGAATTAAATTATCTCTACTCTAACTTTGCCAGGAATTCTTGACTTTGTTTTTTCCAGAGCTTTTTTTGCAAATTCTACGTCAGATTCATTTACATCTACTGTAAATATTGTTTTTCCAGGTTTTAACTGAGCTGCTGTACCCATTGCCTTTCCAAAGGAGTGTTTCATTCCGGATTGCATTCTATCTGCACCAGCACCTGTAAGCATCTTATTTTCTCTTAGAACATGGTGGGGAAATTGGTTTATTGTGAATCTATAACCTTTATTCCCAAATCTTTTCGATAATTGTCTATTAACTAAAGTTCTACAAGATTCCAAAGCATTATGTCTTACTTGGAATGTATCTTTAGAAATTAATTTTACTTTTTTTGGAAATTCTTTTTTTAGATCCCCCATATTGAATTTGATTATTTTTGAAGCTGGAACTACCTTTATGAAACCTTTTTTCTTATATTTTGATTTTCTGGTGTAGGCTCTTGTCGTTTTCTTGTATGCGTTTGCTTTTCTTAATTGTGCCATTTTTATTGATTACCTCTTATCCCTAATTGCCAAATTTCTGGAATCATTTTAAATGCTTGAAAATATATTGGATCTCCTGATTTCAACATTCCGATATTCCTCATTGTATTTACGGCTAGACGTCCATAATCGGCGCCCATTGCTATCTTGGTTACTGTGGGATGAGACCTAAATGCATTTTTGATGTGCTTAAAACTATACCTATGTTCATTTTCATTTTCATCTAAAAGTATTATTCCAGAAGGAGTGGAATCATTCATAATTAACTCCCCCACTCTTGCTTCAGAAATTCCGTACGAATATTCTCTAAGTTTCTCCCTCCATGATTTGTCTGAAAATGGTTTTTCTGTAGTACCTACTAATCTTTCTAATGAATCTTTGTTTTTTTCAAAATCATTTAGATTGTTGAACCATAAAGTATGACTTATTACAATATGAGGTTTCCATAATAGTGTATTGGGCCACCACGATTTGTACGAATCTAATGTTCTCTCTTCAAAAGTAGTTCTCTTACATGTCATTTTATTCAATTTTTACTTTAGTTCCTAAAGCTTGCCCTGGAAGACCTTTTTCGAATTTTACTCTTACGGCACCCTTATTCCCGTGTTCTTTCATAATTACCCCTTTAATTTCTTTTTTTGTTGGAGTAGTCCAGGTAACTGTTTTTTTAAGTAAATCTTTAGCTTTTTCTTTAGTTTCAATGGAGTCTACTTTTACAACCATCTGGTTAGGATGTTGAGTTTTGTGACTTCCTCTGTAATTTACTATTGTGCCTTCCATATTAAGAATTTGGGGAAAAGTTTGATTTATAAGGTTTATGTTTTTTATAAGAAAAAAGAGATTATTTATTTTATTCTAAATCATATTCAAAGAGAGGTCTTACAGATATTTTTGTAGGAGTTAATTTACCATTATGATATACTTCTTCTACCTTATTTCTTAGATGAGTTCCTAGACTAAATTGTCCTTTATATCCTACGTTCAATGGGTCAGCTTTTGGGGAAGGTGTAAGTGCTAAATAAAACTCTCCAGAATCACTTTTTATTGTGTATCCCCTTCTTTGAACATTCAAATTGAGTAATGAGGGGTTATGCAAATTTTCTCCGTCATTCCAATACATATTTTCATCAATTACTCTTCCCTCAATAGTTATGCTATTATCTCTTGAAATCCATCTATTTTGTTTGTATGCTACGCAACTTCCAGCTATACCTAAAGATAGTAGTAGAGTTGTTGTTGCAGCGATTAATGATCTATTCATTTTTGATTTCCTTCAAATCTTTTTTTGGGACTAAATGGAATCTTTATAAATTTTTCTATCTATTCTAATAAATTAAAAAATAAAATTAAAGTAATATTTCGATATCTTTACCAACTAGTTTTTCTAAATCGCTAAATAATTCTGGAGTTAGAGTAATGGACTGCGGAACTTCTACATCGACTAGTGTTTTATCATATTCATCCCTAGTTGATTTTTCTGCTTTTTTCAATCTACCTTTAACTAAATCTACTTTCTCTATTTTGTCCTTTTGTTTTAAATCTTTAACAATAAATGCCTGATCTTTTAGTAAGAGAACTTCTCCCATTTTATCTTTTACTTTAAATCTTATTTTTGCTCTTTCTACACCCAAGAATTTCTTTCTTTGTCCGTGTTCAACTACAATCCTTAAGAAAGTTCTGATTTCTCTCTTGATTTTATCAGATTCTGCTTTTATTAATTTTTTAGCTTTAAACTCTTGGTGTGCTTTCATGAATGATTTTAAGTTGTTAACCAGAGATTCCGGTAGGTTTTCTTTTTGGCAGAATTTTTTAAACCCTAAATCTAGTTTTGTATATTTAATACTCTCTGCAGCTAGTGCATCCCCTACAGTTTTTATTAAAGTGTTATATAATTCTGTGAAGGTTTCTTTTTCTGCCTTCTTTTCTATTTGTGTAAATAATTTCTTTATTCTTTTTAAATAATCGTCACAATCTTTTAATAACTCATCAATTTCTTTTCCAGAAATATCTTTTACTTTCCCATGTTCAATTCCTTTAAAGAATACTCTGATTTTTTCTAGAATATTAACATATCTTTGTTCTAAGATTTTTTCTTTCTTCACGAATACTTCTTCTAGTAACTTAACAGTTTCTTTTGGTGTTGGTGGAGAAATTCCGTAAAGCATAAGTGCTGCTTGAGAAGGATTTAAAATTCCATAATATAAATCTTCACCGGCAATCATAAGTAATTTTTTTCTTGCTCTTTCTAGTAATTTTTCACCTGTGTCCATTTGCATATCGATTGCTTCTGGAGAGGGCCTGATACGTCCCATATTTAGTAATAGTCTCCATGGTGTGAAAACTCCCCTATCATAAATTGGAACTCCATCTCTTAATAATGTGAATATAACTGGGTGCGCATCTTTGATAGATTCCCAGAAATCAGTTAAGATGTAAATTTGAACGTGAAATTCTTTTTTGACGCCAGTCATTGCCGCGGCTTCAAAACCTTGTGAAATTATTAATGATCTTAATTTATCTCTAAGTTCAGCACGAGTCATCCTTCTAACATCAGTATCATCAATAACAACATATACGTCAATATCATTGGATTTTTCTCCTCTAAATAATGAACCGGCTGCTACATAACTAACAATATATTTTTCGAATTTTTGTAGAACCATGCTTTTATGCACTTCTGAAATTTTTAATGCTCCTAAGAAATCTGCTGGATCATATAGGATAGCAGACATTGCTACTAATTGCAAAACTTCATATTTTGAATCGTATAATGATTCTTTTATTTCGGATACTGTATAAACTTCTGGAATTAAATCCTTATCCTGCTCTTTTGCTACTTTTGATAATTCTGTGAATGTTTTATCTCTTAGTTTGAAATCTGGTCTAAATTCTGCTTTTGAATCGTCAACTACGATTAGAACATTAATTTTGTCAGGCTCCTCTTTTTTCGGAGGTAGTAAAGCCACACCCATAACTTCTTTTTTATGAGTTTTTAGAATTTTATCTTTAAATTTTTCAACCTTTGCCTTTATCTTCTCAATTTTAGCTTTTATTTTTTCCTGTTCTTCAGGAGAAGGCATATTGGGTTGGGTTGGGGGTAATTGATTCATATACTTTAAAAGGAAATTAAATGGTTTTTAAAGGTTTTGATTATAAAGGAAGAAGGGGGGATTTTATAGCCCCCATAAAAATAATTTAAAAATCTAAATCATTTAGGTTAAAATCATCTAGTTCATTTAGATCAGAATCTAAGTTATCAAAATTGGAGATATAATCTTCTAAATTATCCGTGGATTCATCTCCAGTTTTTTCTGTGTCTTCGGTTTGTATTTGAGTACAACTAGAGACTAACAAAACTACTAGTGTCAGTATAATTAATATCCTCTTCATTTTATACGGACGTAGTTTGCTCTGTCAAACTTGGATTTGGAAAATCTCCAGTGTAATCTCTATATAGCTTTACTATCACTCTAAGTTTTTTGTGGGCTTCTTTTAGATAGCTGTGTGCATCTCTTAAATTACTTTTTACATCTTCTAAATTATTACTTGAAACCCCTTCACTTGTATAAACCGCTACCGCTTTTTCGTGTGATTCTCTTGCACTTGCAATTAAATCCTTATACTCTTCTAATAAAGGTAAAAGATTTGCAACTGTACCAAGACTTGAGGTAGATATTTTTTTATATAATTTATCATATATATCTTCCGATCTTTCTATTGTACTTAATGCTTTAGCTGGTAAAATTATCCCATGATATTTCTTTAAATGAAGTCTTGTTTCTTTCCAGAAATCCTTAAGTTCTTTTCCTAAATTTCTTAATTCTTCTACTGTTGAAGAATTTTCAATTTTCAATTTATAATTTTCAAGTTCTTTTGAATCTTCTTCTAATTGGCTTAAGATTTGTTTTTCTAGTTCTTCATCTTGGACTACCATTTCAGTCCATTTTTTTAAGATTTCTACATGGTTTTGCATCCTTTCTACTGTTTTTGTTAGGAAAGCTTTGATATTTGTTATATCCGATTCTGTGTTTTCCCTTCCTTCTAATGTCCCTATGTTTTTTATTGGAATTTTATTTAACGAATTTTTTGTTTTTAGGTAATTTTGTCTTGCTATTTTCCACTCTTCTTTAGTTTCTTGATATTTTTCTTTTGCTTGGTTATACTCTTGTATTTGATCTAAGTTTCTTATTTTTGTTACTCTTATATTATAATCTTGTTTTGGTTCTAATTTTGTTATTTTTGTTATTTTTGCATTATATTCTTTAGTATGATTTAAATTTGCCATTCTTATTCCTCCCAATGTAGGAACTGGATTTGCTTCTGCCAGTGGCATTGTGCTGAATAAAAACAATGCAAGTATTGCAATTGATAGTATTTTTTTCATTATTTTTCCCTCCGTGGAATGTTTTGATATAGTAAGTATGGCCGTGTTGTTTATAAAAAAACTTTTTTTAGGATACTTTAGAAGCTTTAGGAAGCTTTAATTTTTCATGAAGCTTTTATTTCTTTATCAACCTGAGAAAATTCTAGAGGGACAAAATTTGGAAATAAAAAGTTATTTAAAAGAGTTTTTTATAAATTTAATTATGAAAAAATTAGTTTTATTATTAGTTTTATTATTAGTACCTAGTTTGGCTAGTGCAGCTACCCTTCATGGAACTGTTTATGATTTAGATTTTGAGGTTGTTGAAAATGCAGTTGTTGAAGTTGATTCCCAGCCTAAGCAGAATATGATAGCTATAGATGGAGGTTATTCTTTTGAGTTGAATCCTGGAGGTTATACCTTGGTTGCTAAATATTATATTGGTAGTTCTTTGATTTCTAGTGTTGAAGAAGAAGTTAATATTGTGGATGATGGGGATTATGTTTTAGATTTGATTCTATTTCCTGAATTTGAAGATGAACTGGTTGAAGATTTTGATTTTGATTTAGAGGATAACAGTTTAAATATGGGATATATTATTTTGGCTATCGTGATTATTTTAAGTTTGATATTTTTTGTATTTAAGAAAAAACTTCCAAAGAAAAAAGTTTTAGGGTTGGAGAAAGATGAGGCGGATGAGGTTTTGAATTTTATTAGGAAAGAAGGTGGAAGAACTACACAAAAAGATATTAGGAAAAATTTGGGATTATCTGAAGCTAAAGCAAGTTTAATAGTTACAGAATTGGAGCATAAAAAAATTGTTAAAAGAATTAAGAAAGGAAGAGGCAATATTATTATTTTTAATAAATAAAAAGACTTAAATATTCTTTTTTCTAGGAATTGTTATGGAAAAGAGGTATATTATTCTATTGGTGAGTATTTTGTTAATTAGTATTTTTTCTTTTGAATCCGCAAGTGCTCGTGAAAGTATTAATGAATTGGATAAATGTATAGGTGGCTGTAAGGCAGATTTTACTGATGAAGCAGATAGAAGGCCTTGTATTCAGGAATGTAAAGAACAATATGGAGATCAAATAGATGAATTGAGTTGTTTGCCGTGTGGCGATGCGTGTGCTCCGTATGATTTTGTAGTTGTGGCCGAGTGTTTGCCGCCAACTAGAGAATTTGATTGTGGATATGAAGATGGTGAATGTGTTGTTAAAGAAAAAGAGGATTATATATTTGAAGGTTATGAAGATTCTGAATTAGAAGTTGATGCTGGAACGACTCCAGATAGTGCTTTATATGTTTTTGATAAGTTTTTTGATCGGTTCGGAGATGATATAGAAGTTAGAGAAGAAAAAATTGCCGAAATTAAAGCAATGGTTGAAGCAGGAGATATTGAGTCTGCAAAAAAAGCTTTAATGATTTATATTGAAACTGCCGAAGAATTCGAGAAAGAGGTGGGTCCTGAGAGAAGAGAAGAGGCATTAAGGAGTTCAGCTGCTATAAGAAATGCTATGAGGGACATACAAGATAAAGTTCCTCCTGGTGAAAGGGATGAGTTTGTTCATGATATTATTGATAGGGAGCATTCTATTGCTACTGCTGCTGAAATTGCTTCTAAAATTAATGAGTTATGTAGGGAGCTATCTGATTTAGATCCTGAACTGTTTTATCAAAATTGTAGGGTTGATGATGAGGGACCAAGGTGGCACAAGGAAATGTTTGATGATTTGACTGAAGAGCAGAAGAAAGAAGCAAAGAAATTTGCTGAAATAATGGGACAGTGTTTTGAAACTTCTGGACAAGAGTGTAGGTGTGATGAAATACCTTATTCCAGTTTTGCAAATGCATGTTCTAGAGCTGCCCCACTAGCAACCGCTTGTGATATTGAGGGTGATGAGAAGGCATGTGAAAAACTTGATAGTTTGGATATGCCAGAGTTGCCACCCCATTTAGAAGAAGTTATGAGATTTTTAGAAGGAGATATACAACATAAGAAATTTGATTTACATATGCCTCCTGAATGTGTGGAAGCAGGAGCTACTACTCCTGAAGATTGTAGTAAAATTATGATTACTACACATGCTCCAGAGGAGTGTAAGGAAGCTCTTTTAGCAGCGAATCCAAGGACTGAGATGGAAGGTAGAGAGATATGTGATAAAATAATGTATGAGCTACATGCCCCTCCAGAATGTATTGAGAGGGGAATAACTGATGACGAAGAATGTAAGGATTTCATGTGGGGTATAGGAAATAGACCTTCAGAATGTCAAGCAAATCAAATTCATGATTTTAGAGATTGTGAAGAATTTTTGAGAAGAGGCAGAGATAAGGACCCAAAAATGGGCGGACCAAGATTTGATTTTAATTGTAGAGAAATAGAAGACCCTATGGAAAGGTTGGATTGTTATGACAATGCTGGATCTCAAGTTGGGGGGTACCACGGTGTATCTGATGGTGATTATGTGGGGCCATGTATGACTGAACAGGATTGGGAAGTTAAAAAACAGGGATGCAGGGATCTCTATGGTCAACATGCTGGAGATGAACCAATAATGGGGGACTCAGGAGAAGGACATCAGTGCCCAATCGATTTGAGATGTATAGACTTTGGCCAGTATGAGGAACAGCAGGATGGACCAGATGAATGGCAGGATGACTGGGATGATTGGAGTGAGGGAGATGATGATACTTGGAGTGAATGTCAAGATGGGTGTATGGACGAGTGTCCAGGATCTTCAGGAACCGATTGTATAGACGACCACTGTGTATGCTACTATGAAGATGATAGTAGTGGTGAGGGCGAGTCTGAAGGGGAAGGCGAAGCTGAATCTGAGGGTGAAGGTGAAGCCGAATCTGAAGGAGAAGGAGAAGCTGAGTCTGAAGGCGGAGAAGAGTAATCTCCATATTTTTTCTTTTTAATTTTGAAATAGAAAGGTTTTTAAAATTAAAATTAAGTCTTTTTTCTATGAGCCTGTAGCTTAGCCTGGTGGAGCGTTGCCCTTACAAGGCAGAGGTCGCCGGTTCGAATCCGGCCAGGCTCATTCAATCTCTTTTCTATAAACTTTAAAGCAAGCTCCACAAGTACCTTGTTTATCCACCAATTCTCTAATATCTTTCTTTTTCATTCCGTCCCTTTTTAGAAGCCCTTCTATTCCTTCTCTGTTCATTAATGAAAATAAGGGATCTTTTTTTGCTCTTCTAACTATATCCACTAAAGGTTCTTTAATGATATTTCCCATGGAAGGTAGTTGTAGCATACAACATATTCTCACATCTCCATTGTACATTATTGATAAATCATATTTATCTAGAGCCTCGTTGCAAACAAATTCGGGATTTGCTCTTATTTCAGATAATCTAAGATTCATTTCTTTTGCTCTACCCATTGGAACTATATGTTCTCTCCTTTCTGTTCCTATGAAAGATATCTCATCGAAAAGTCTACTTTCTTTTGCTATATTTATTAATTTCTCTATCTTTTTTTTATTTGCACCTTGATCTCGGTGATATTTATCGTCGGCAGCAAAGTTTAAATCCATAACATTAAAAGAAGCTAATTCTTCCAAGATCTTATTTGTTCGATCTTCGTTAGTTCCCCAGAAACCATTTGTTTGAAGCCATATATCTATCTGGCCTTGCCCCTTTCGTTCTCTTCTCCGATTTTCAAAATTTAAATAATCTAAAAAACTATATAATGTATCTTTGATAGTAAAAATTTCTCCTCCAGACATACCAAAATTTAGAGCGATTTTAGGTAAGTGTCTTACCGATTGTCTAAAATCTTTTTCGGAAATTGTTTCGGACTTTCTTTTTGGACCTGCAGTTATATAACAATGTTTACAAGAATAATTGCAATTTGGTGTTATCACAAAGTATATATCGGGTTTTTCCATGATTTTGGAGAAAGGGGGAAAACTTATATGCGTTTTGTTTGCTTGAATGGTTTGTAAATTGTTATCTCTCCAAATTTTTTGTATAAATTTTTTTCTTCTTTAGTAAGTTTTATTTTCTTTATTAAATATACTTGATCATCAGGTTTCAGTTTTTCTTCAACTTTAAAAGAAATTTCATCTCCCTTTTTAGCTTTTTTTATTTCCTTATCTTCTAATCTCATTTTTTTAACTTTAGTTTTATAAAATCCGACTGATTTTCCTATAAAACAAATTTCATCGTTTTCGTTCAGTTCATCTTGTTCTATTTTTATTGCTACAACTTTTAATTTTGGATAGTATTCAGTTACTTTTCCTATTTGTTTCTTTTTTTCTTTTGAAATTGAACCATAAAATTTTGTCCAAGAATTGTTTGTTGGGGCTCCTAAAAAGAAATTGGTTGTGAACCCTCTGTTGAAAACTTTTTCTAGTTCTTTTAGTAGTTTTAGTTTTTCTTTGTCTGTAAATTTATTTTTTTCGATTAAATCTAGTGCTTCTCTATATGCTTTTGTTACAGTATAAATATAATCTGCCCCCTTTGCACGCCCCTCTATTTTGAAAACATCTATTTTAGCTTCTACTAATTTGTCTAATATGGGCAGGGTACACAAATCTTTCGGAGATAATACATAGTTTCCATCTAAAATTAGTTCTTTTTTGGGGTTTTCCAAATCCGTTAATTTATATTGTCTTCTACATTCTTGTAGACACTGACCACGATTTGCGGATAATCTATTTTGAAATTGAGACATAAAACATCTTCCAGAATAAGATACACATAAGGCTCCATGAATAAATGTTTCTAGTTCTATTTTTCTTCCATTAAAATTTAGATTGTTTTTTTCTATTTTTTCTTTTATTGATTTTATTTGTTCTAAGCTACATTCTCTTGCTAGAACCATTCTGGGCGAGAATTTTGAAAAGAATTTTACTGCTTCGTAATTTGAAGTTGATAATTGAGTTGACATGTGTACTTCTATATTTTTTTCATTGCATAATTGTATTACTGCCATATCTGTTGCAATTACTGCGTCAACTTTTGAGTTTTTTACTTCTTTTAAAATATCTTTTACTCTTTCTAGCTCATGATCATAAATTATTGTATTAAGTGTTAAATATCCCTTTACCTTATTTTTGTGGAGAGTTTCCATTACTTCTTTTAATTCTTCTTTACTGAAGTTTCTAGCTGAGCCAGATCGCATATTGATCCCTTTTATTCCAAAGTAAACTGCATTGGCTCCGGATTTTATTGCTGCTTGCAATGTTTCGAAATCTCCTACTGGAGATAATAGCTCTACCATGAAATTTTAGCTTTTAGGAGGCTTTAAAAAGGTTTTTTTTGTTTTATTTTTATGGATTATTCAAGACAAGAGTTAGTTATTGGAAAGAAAGCCCAAAAAAAGTTAGAAAAGTCAAAAGTAGCTGTAATTGGAGTTGGGGCCTTGGGTAGTTTGACAAGTGAATTGTTAGTTAGAAGTGGAGTTAAAAAACTAATATTATTTGATCATGATTTTATTGAATCTTCTAATTTACAGAGGCAGCATTTGTTTAAATTTAGTGATATTCATGAATCAAAAGTTAAAGTTGCTAAGAAATATTTAAAGGAAGTTAATCCAAAAGTTTCTATTAAAGAATATAATGAAAGTTTGAGTTCGGAGAATATTAAGAAAATAAATAAAGTTGATTTAGTTTTAGATTGCACAGATAATATGCAAACGAGATTTTTACTTAATGATTTTTGTGTTAAAAACAAAATAAATTGTGTATTTGCTTCTGCTATTCAAAATAAAGGTTATGTTTATGTTTATTCTCCCAAGAAAGCTTGTTATGGTTGTATTTTTTCAGGTTTGAAAAGTATTGATTCTTGTGAAACTCTTGGAGTATTGAATGGTATTAGCTCGCTAGTTTCAAGTTTACAGGTCAATGAGGCCTTGAAGTTATTAATTGGTAAGAAATCAGAAGAAGATTTAGTTTATGTTAGATTGGATAAGAATAATTTCGATAAAATTAAAGTTGATAAGAAGAAAAATTGTAAAACGTGCAATGGTGAATATGATTATTTAGCTGGAAAGAAGTTTGAAGATAGGTGTGGAAAAAAATAAAAAAATTAAGAAGCTAATTCTGCTTCTATTACTTGTTGAAATGCGCTGAACGGTTGTGCTCCTCTTAATAATACTCCATTAATGAAGAAACTCGGTGTTCCTTGTACTCCAGCAGCTTGTCCATCTTTTAGATCTTTTTGCACTTCACCAGTATATTTTCCAGAATCTAAACATTCGTTAAACTCTGTTGTATCTAGTCCTAAAGTAACTGCATGTTGTTTTAAGTCACTTGGTGCTAATAAACCTGTTTCGAATAACAAGTCATGCATTTCCCAGAATTTTCCTTGATCATCTGCACACTCTGTTGCTTCTGCTGCTTTTTGTGCATATTCATGATTACCTAATGGGAAATCTCTGTATACGAATTTTACTTTTCCAGTATCAATGTATTGTTGTCGTAATTGTAGTAGAGTTTGCTCGTAAAATCTAGCACAGAATGAACATTGGAAGTCAGAAAATTCTACTATTGTAACAGGTGCATTTGGATTTCCTTTTATTGTATCATCATCTACTGACACCTCTACTCTAGATGTTCCTGTCGGTTTTACTGCATTTGCTGTCCCATTGCTAGTGTTTCCAAAATTAGCGAAAATGCTAATGACTAGTACTACTGCTAAAACTCCAATTGTAATCTTTAAACCTTTGTTTTTCATATTCATATTACCTCCGTTTCAATATGATTTCTCGTGACATTATCCTGCCTAGTGTTAAATTTGGATAAGTGGTTACGAGAATTAGTTTTACTTATCTTCGTTTTACTCTTTAAAAAGTTTTTGAAACTTATTTCCATATTTATTTGTAAGTTGAAACACCTTAAAAGGGTTATTTTGAAACTAGTTTCACAAAGGAGTATAGTGCAACGGTCGGCGAAGCCGAAACCCGAAGAGTAATTTTTAGGAGCGTTCTATCAATGGAGCGAATAGCGACTATCAAGAATAAGAATCAAGGGGTTGAATTACTACAAATGTTGTGCACAATTTAAAGTATGAAACTCAATTTTTTTGTCCTTGATATTTACAATTGATATTGCCGTATTTTCAGGAAGATAATCTCTGAAATTTTCAATATTTTTATCATGCAGATAAGCCAAAATACATGAAATTGGTCCGCCATGGCTTACAAGCAAAGCAGTTTCATTAGAATGGTCTTTTTTTATTTTCTCAAGAAAAGGAATAACTTTATCCCAAACATCAATTAGTCTTTCTCCTCCTTCAGGATGCCATTCATGAAAAGGAGTATTATCGTTTGCTAATATTTTGTTTCTTTCCTCTCTTGTTTTGCCTTCAAATATTCCTTTTGCTTGTTCTCGTAAAATAGAAGTTTTGACCAATTTTGTGTCTGTGTGGAATTTTAAAATTTCATTACAAGTATTTAATGCCCTATCTAAATCACTTGAAAAGGCAATAACAATTTTCTCGTCTTTTAATATTTGAGAAACTTTTTTTGCTTGTTCAATTCCCTTTGGGGTTAATTGAGAATTTAAATGTCCTTGTGAAATTTTATTTAGATTTTCAAAAGTTTCTCCATGTCTAACTATTATCAACTTCATAATATTAGTAAAAAATTGAGTTTATATAAAAGTTTGTAATTCAGCCTCCTTCGTATTTAGACTCTAAAAATTATTAGATATAACGCCTGTTTAGCTAAATGTTTGTATAAAAATATTACTAAATAAAAGTTAAGGTGAAACATAATCTAACCCAACCCAAAAGATTCTACGAATGTTGTTATTTTATTATACTCTTTTAAATAGTTAAAACCTTTTTCAGTTAGAGAATAAGTTTTTCCTTTTTCAGCTACTTTTTCTATTAAGAAACCTTTACCAATTAATTCGTTTAGATATTGCTGCATCATTTGATGAGATAGATTAGATTTATACAATATATGGGTAGGTTTAATCGTCTCTCCTTTTTCCCTTATGACATCAAGTATATCAAAGATGACTCGAAGTCTGTCTCTTTTTTTGCTCATCTTTTTAAACACATCGTTAAATTTATTAATATTAGTAAGTATGAAAATAACTCAAAGAAATGAGCGATTACATAAAATATAGTGTTTTGTATTGAAAATATAAAATGGATATTACTTAAGAATAAAAGTAAAAATGCTGAAAATACTAAATATGTATTAAATCTCTTTTTTTCTAAATAATTAAATAAGTAGCTTAACGTTATGAATCCTAATAATATTGAAGATATTGTGAAAAATAGAAATATTGGGTGATGACTAAAATAGATCGGGGTTAGCGTAACTGCTAATAATAATAGGAAGTTTCTAAAACTTTTTTCTTTTAAATTGATGTGAGTTAGTATAACTAATCCAGTAATCATTAAAATCATATGAAGATTTAATGCTGTTAAACCAAGATTTATAATTTCTCTTGCTTCGCTTATTATTTGTATATTTTCACTTAACCTGTACTTAATTCCAATGTTTAACATTAATTGTATAAAATATGAAATTGAGAATAATAAGAATCCTGATCCAAACCACGCCGCAGATTTTTCTTTTGATAGGTGGTATATTCTGAATGATGCAAACGCCACTAGCAAAGTTATTATAGCAAAAACTAATTCGAAGATTATACTTTGATAAGAAAACCAAACTGGTGCGAATCCCAATGATACCATTGATTTGGTAAATGCGGGTCTATTTTTAAGGTTTATGGATTTTTTTTCTGTATGTTAACTCTGATTTCTGTTTAATAAGGCATTTATAAATAAAATCTAAAAAATTAGTATAATTGAGGAGGTGATATAGTATGGATAAACTTGACACTGTTTTAGACCTTAGATTTAAGGAGTTGAGGATTCAACACTGGGAAAAATATCATGAGCTAATTGATGAGGTGATAGATTATGAAATTTAAAAGAGGATATAATCGAATTTACGTTTCAAAGTTCTTTGATTTGGATTATTTTGAAGAAGGAGAGTTTATTGATAACAGAAACGTAGGTTTGTTAGAAATTAGTTAAGTTGAGTTTAGAAGGAAACTCTTACTCCTGCCTTGAAAACTGGGTCTTTGAATTTGAAAGGTTTATTTGGGTTTTCTATGCCCTCCGTAGATTCAGTTTTGAATTCTCCCCATTTTTGGGCAAAACCTGCATATAAATCTATGTGGGATTCTTTTATACCCTTTTTCTTTTTTTCTTCTTTTGTAAAAGATTTAACTATGTATGTGTTTAATTCTTTTAATTCTGTTTCTGTTAAGATTCCTGCGCTTTCTCCTGCTTCTTGTCCTGCTACATATTTGGATGAACCTGAACTTGACCATGATCCGCCCAGCCCCAATTTTAAATCATATATTCCTAAGTCTCTCTCTAGGGCTCCACCTATTTCTATCATTGTATTTGCCTTTCCAGGAAATCTTGACTCTGTTTTGACTCCTATATTTACCCAAGGTTTAATGCCATACAATTCTGTAGGAGAATAACAAAAACCTAGGGACATGTTTCCTTGTGTAACCTCTGAATTTGTGCTAGCATATGCCCCTAAACCATGATATATTCTTGGTATTGTTTCTTGAGCAAAACTTAAAGTAGGTAAAATTGAACAAAGCATAATTCCAGTTCCTACTAAAATTTGTTTTAAACTCATGTGAGAAAGAGGACTAGGATATATTATATAAATCTTTTTATCCGCCAGAAATAACGGATAGAAATTTTAACTCATCTTTGTCTTTTAGTTTTGAATCTTCAGTTACTAATTCATTGTTTCTTGTTATGATTACCTCTTCTAAATTAATGTTTAGTTTTTCTGCTGCTTCTTTAATTGAAGAAATTTCTAATTGTTTTTTTACATCGTTTTTTTCATCTATTATTGTTATTTTCATTTTCTTAGTTATGTTTGTTTTCAGTATAAATAATTTTCCGTAATATTATGGAGAGTAAAATCTGATTTTTTTCTTGTTTTTTGTAAAGTAGAATAAAAATAATATGATGTATATAACAGTTGTTATAATAGCAATACCATATTTTATTATTAAAGGTGATTGTGAGATCAAAATGGCATAAGTTAGGGCTATTATGTTGGCGACTAAAAATATTATGAATAGGAGTAAACTAACACCATTTGTGTCTTTTGATTTAACTGTCTTAATCATTTGTGGAATAATCATTATAGAAAATAAAAAAGTTGCAATCCATCCTAATATTTGTGCTACTTCCATTTATACAATTTCCCTTATTAAGTTACAAGTTTGGCAAATTTCTTTTGAAGAAGGTTCTCCGCAAGATTTACAATATTTTAATTCTCCACTTTTATAATTTTCTTTTAATAAGGGTAGTATTTCCATAAATGAATTTATTACTGAATGTTTTGATGAGGGATATTTTTTATCAAAATTGTTAATTAGGTTTCTTATTTCTCCCCTATATGAATTTTTTGAGTATGGACATTCATTGAAAGGAGTTGCTAGGTTTTTTAGATATGCGTAAGTCATAATCTCTTTTTCAGTTAGAAAATAAAGAGGTTTTATTCTTCTTATGAATTTTTTATCAGATTTTATTCCAGTTATTGGGCCTAAACGAGCTGAGGCAGTTATATTATTTCTAAATTGGTTCATTAGAACAGATTGGGCCTCATCATCTAAATTATGCCCAGTAGCAATAATATCAAATTTTAATTTCTGAGCGTGTTTATTTAGTAAAAATCTTCTGAAAACTCCACATACTGTACAAGGCTTTATTTTGTTTTTCTTAAGTATTTGATCTAGAGTTTTTCCGAATTCTTTTTTATATGATGTTGTTTTTAGTGGGATGTCTAACTCTTTACAAACTTTTTTTGCAAACTTCAGAGTTTCGTCTCGATATCCTTTTATCCCTTCATCTATTGCGATTGCAGTTATTTTTGTTATTTTCTGAGGTTTTGTTATTTTGTTTAATATGTACAAAGTTGTAAGAGAATCTTTTCCTCCAGATAAGGCTACTCCGATGTGTTGACCTTTTTTGAATAGTTTGTATTGTCTTATTGTTTTTCTAACTTTTCTTTCAAAGTATTTTATGAAGCATGATTTGCAGAGAGAGATATTACTATTTGGAAGCTTTATTACAGGTTTTGTTTTACATCTATTACACATATTAAGATTGAAAAATAGAAGGTTTATAAAACTATTTTTTTGAAAACTTTTAAAAAGGATATGTAATTTTCTTTTTTATGGTACTTAAAGGTGTAAAGAAGGGAATTACAACAGGATTAGCAGGTTTGTTAATTATGGGGGCTTTAGATGCTTTGCCTGTTCAAGCTAAAGAGAAACAAGATTATAAAACAGGTTTTGAGTTAAGTGAGATAGCTGACTCTTCTTTATACGAAAGAGTTATGAAAAAACATGGTAAGAGATTAAGAAAATATTTTGAGAAAGAAGGAATTTTAGAATTTGCTGGTGATTTATGTGAATATGAAGGAGAATATTTTAGATATAATGATTTAAAAATTAAATTAGTTAAAGTTCATTATACTTGTATAGATGATGTTGATTCTAGAGAAAATCCTATTGAGTGGGGATTGAAAGCAAGAATCAGAGTTAGTTATCCTAATGATAGAACTGTTGAATATGATATTAAGTTTGATGTAGAAGAAGATTTTGATAGGGTTGGAGAGGAAATTAGTAAAAAGAAAGTTTATCTCGTTAATTTAGAAGAAGTTTTTTAATCTTTATTTCTATTTTTAAATAAAAACCTTTATAAATTTTGTATAGTTCTCCGAATTATAAAATTATGTTAATTTTAGGAGGCATAATAAAAATGGCTGATGATCGTTTGAAAATTAAAGAAAGACATCCAGGTTCTCATTACAGTAGAGGAGGAAATGGCGGACTTTCTGGAAAAGCTAAGGCATGGATTTTTGGAAGTTTGGGGGTTGCTGCAGTTGCTACTGTGGGAGTTACTTCTCTCGTTAATTATGTTCAAGACAAAAATGCAGAAGAAGCTGCACATGAAAGAAGAGTTCGAGATGAAGTGAATTTATTTAATCAGGCTCAAAGTGCGTTTTATGTGGAAAATTATAGTGATGCTTTAAAATTATATGATAGAGCAGAAGATATTTTTCCAGAAAATGAATTAGACCCTTCTTTTAGAGCTCAAATTATGGAAATACAGGCAAGGAAGGCTATTTTAGATAGTGCGGCTGCTATTGAAAAAGCTGAAGAAGCAAGAATTGCAAGCTTAAAGGCCCAGTATAGAGATGTAGATCCAAGAACAGGACTAACTCCCTATACAATTAAGTTTGGAGAGAATTTATGGAGCTCTGTTGATGATTATCTAACTGTCCAAAATTTAGGAGAGGGTTCAGATAGTAGAGAGGTTTCTGAAGTTTGGGCAGATGTTTATGATAGATTGGTTGCTGAAGGAAAAAATCCAAATCATTTGGAGGTTGGAGATGTTATTTACTTTAGAGCTACTGAAGATCAAAGAGTTCAGGCACAACTTAATGTGGAGGAATCTTTGATAGAAAAAATGTCTGATTTATTACATCAAGACGAAGAAGAAATTAGATCTTTGTATAATCAAGGTCATGAAGTATTAGGCAATGCTAGAGAGGCAATGAATCAGAATGCTTTGGAAGATCAACTTACTGATGTTACTTTGTCTTACGAAAGTGGAAATATTGATGATGCAGTTTCACTTTTACTGACAGAAAATATTTTACCTGAGGACTATGATGTTAAGGTTAATGAATCTTTTAGCTCAGCTAGAGCATTTTTGACTGATTTGAAAACAAGAGAAGATAGACACGAATCATTAAGTGAGTTAGTAGAGAGTAAAAGTTTTGAGACTCTTTACCAAAGAATTCAAGAAATTGGTGCAGATGAAAATTTAATAGAAGATGTCAAAGGCGCTGCAGAATTACAATTGGAAAGAAAAGAAAAAGCTAGTTTTAAAGAATTTTTAATGTTCATTGGACAAGAGGAGCATGATGAAGCTTTGGCTTGTTTGAATGAATGTATCAATTTGTATGGAAGAAGAGCAGATCTTAAAATGATGACTGAAAAAGATCAGCAAGCTTTGGAAGTGAACCAATATTTAATAGATGAGGTTAAAGGTATAGTTGTTGATGGATTAGTTTCTGAAGCTGAAAGTTTGGTTGTTGCAAGAAATTATGAAGGAGCATTGGATAAAATTAATTCAGCTGGAAAGTATGGAGCCAATGTTGATTTGTTGACACAAGAATTTCAAACTTTGATAAATCAATTTAGACAGGAAGATAAGGATTCTGCTTTTGTAGAATTAGGAAAGGAAGTTTCTAGTTTACTTGAAGATGAAGCGTTTCAAGAAGCTAAGGGTTTGATTGGTTCAAGTAGGGAAACTTTTAGTAAATCTTCTTTGGATTCTTTAGAAGTTATTGTTAATGATATAGAAAAAGGGGTGGAGAGAAGAAAAAGAAGAGAGTCTATTATTAATGTGAGAGCTACTACACGGGCTGCATTTGATGAAGGAGATTATACCTTTGCTTTAGCAAATTTGGAAAAGGGCCGATTATTGGGTGGAGATTTTTCAGAGTTAGCAGATAGTCTTGAGAGTAAGTTTCAAGGCATGTATTTAGATGCTATGAACAGAGAGGATTATAGCAGGGCGAGACTTGCTTTACTGGAGGCTGGCCGTATTGTTGGAGAGGAGAAATATCAAGTACAACTTGATGAGGTTAATGCTCTTAAGGAAATAGATGATAGATTTGATAGGGGAGATGGTTTTGTAGAAGTTAAAGCGAGAGAGAATGAAAGTCCTTGGACACTGTCAAAATTATGGTATGAACATGCTACTGGTACTAAGTTAGATGTTCGGTTTGAAAATGACTTTTTAATTCCAAGTGAAGATGCTACAAAATTATCTAACTTTATTGTTAGGGTTTTGGAAATGAATAACATGGAAGATGAAAGTCCATACAAGGCCTTGGATGTTAGAGAAGAGATTAGATTGCCATTGTTTGAAGAGAAAGTTGAGGAATCTCAAGAAGAATTTGATGAAAGAATAAACAGGTTGGGGGCTTAGAATTATTAATTAAAATTTTTAGAAACCTTTATATTTTCTTTTTAATTTCTTTCTTTATGGATATTTCAAGTAAGTTTAGAAAAGGATTAGGAATTACCGCTTTATTAACCCCCTTTTTGTTTGGCTGTGGGCCTTCTGGAGGAGTAAGTACAGAATTTCAACCTGATTATTTTCCTTCTCAAGAAACTAGATTGATAGCAGATGCTCATTATGAAATTTTAGGAGTAAAAGGTGGAATGTTTATTTTAAGAATGTCTTTTACAAAAGATGGTTATGATAGAACTGAAACAAAAACTATTTCTCCTGATGATATGTCTATGGGTGATTTTAAGATTTTGATGAGGGTTTTTTACAAAAATGATTAATTTTAGGAAAAGTTTACTGACTTTATTGGTGTCGCTTGTTGTTGGATGTGGAGCTTCAAGAGTGAATTATTCACCTAATGTAGATCTTCCTTATTCTGAAAAAACTGGGTTTATACATACGTATAGTCATATCGATTCTTTAGATGCTAGATTAATGGAGCTTCCAGATGATTATTTAATAGATTTAGTTGAAAATGCTAGAGAATATCTTTTGGAGAGTAAGAGTTTAGGGAGTTTATGTGATTATGAAGGAGAAGTTTTTGCTTTCAGACAAAGAGATGTTAGGTTAGAGGATAAAGCTACTGTAAATGCTGATTTTATGGAAGGTGATGAGATTACGGAGGGTTCTGTTTCTTTGTTTCTAAATGTGGATTATTTACCGGAATTTAACGATAATCTTGATGAGAAGCTGACTGGGGATTTTGATGCTGAGGTATTTTTTTATGGTGGAGAGTTTGAACGGATAGATATACGAGAAAGACAATCTACTGTTAAGGTAGATTAAAAAAGAAAAGAAATTAAGCGCCGCAAGATGCGACGTTATTTTATGTAAAAAATTTTATCTTTACCCTTTCCTTTGACCCCTATTAAGTTTAAATCGACTAATCCTAGTGTACTTTTCTTGTTTTTGCTTTTTCTTTTCCATCCATGAAGGTGCCCATATATGACATTTCTGTTTATACTTAAATTGTATTGTAGCTCTTTTAGAGTTCTTGGAGAGTTTTGCAATAATTCCAATATTTTATTTTTTGTAACATTTGTAGGATTTTTCTTTTCTGAGATGGTTTTTTCTAATAATTCTCTTTTTCTGTATCCCTTTGTAAAATTAATTTTTTCTTGAAATTTTTTTAAATCCAAGTAGCTACATATTCTTAGAAGCCACGTATCTCCATCTCTGGATACTATTGATTTTATATTAAATTCCATTAATGTAGTTTGTATGAATTCAATCAAGTGTTTGGGTTTTTGTTTAATTGCGATCACACCATAATTTGGTACGCTACCATCGTCATTGAACCAGGTTTGTAACATATTTGCTTTCCACTCTAAAGGCATCTTCTTTATTTGTTCAGTAACTTTTTTAGTGTCTTTGCCATAACTAAATTTTCCAAATAGTCACCACAAGGTTTTACCCATTATCGCAGAGAACTTAACACGGAATATTTTTGACTCTTTTTTAATATGTGGATTTTGTGCAAATACTTTGTTTACTGATTTTATGAAGTCACTTATTAAGAATTTCTCAGTATTACAGTAATGAATCCTTCCATTTTTTAATATTCCTCCATCTCCATAAATATATCCCATTACTTTAGCGAGATTTTTTATCTCTTTAGAATTAAATTTTTTCTTAATTTTTGAATATTCTAAATATGAATGAGGAATGGTTTTGTTATTTACCCATCTCCAGACAAGAAGATATGGTAAATTTAGTTTTTTGGAAATATTTTTAACTTTAAGGCCTTTATCATGAAATTTCATAACTTTTGGGTAATAGATGGAATTCCTATGTATTTTAGAGTAAGTTTTAACAAAGTCAGAGTATTTAATTTTCATATAAATCAATTGTTTTTTTAGTATGTAAATATTTGTATTTTCAAGAATGTAAAAAGAAAAAGAAATAATAGTTTTAGCAACTTCCCCCGTTGGATGTTGTAGTTGAACTTTCTAAGGTTTCTGAACATTCTTCAGGAGCTTCGTTGAATGCAGAACAAATTGCTTGTTTGTATGCTTCAGAGTTACTATACTTATAGACTTCACTGGATTTTACACCATTTATCAATAATGTTGGTGATCCTGTTGCTCCAGCTTCTCCGGATATTTGTGCTTCCACTTGCATCAAGCTTATTCCTTCATTATCAAAGCATTCTTGTATTGTTGTTACATCCAATCCTAATTCTATCGCTCCATCTTCCCAACAATTTCCGTTGCTTCCACAGTTTTTGTTTATGTAAGTAATAAAATCCCAGAATGAATTTAGACCATATTCCTTTTTTACACATACTTCTTGTATGTTTTGATCTGTTTCTGGTTGACCATGTAATGATCTGATTGTGTCGCCTTCTGTAGAAACTATGTAATTTATCTTCCACTCTACTTTGTCTTTTAGTAGATTGTATACTGACAACATCGTGTCCTCCGCTTTATTTCCGAATGGACAAAGACTCATCACGAATAATTCTACTGAGGGTTTATCTGATTTTGGTACATCTATATTTGTATTTGTGTTAGTATCTGTATTTGTGCCAGTAGGAGTATCTACTGGAACTAATGGTACTGCCTGTAAAAACATTAATTTTCCATCTTTTGTTACATAGACTTCTGCAGGTTGTCCCTGTATATTAATAGATGCCTTGTAAACTCCACTTATAGAACTTACATCTTCAACTGTTGCTGTTTGACCTTGTAACATATTTGTGTTAATAAAACTAACAGCATTTTGTGCAACTGCATTTCCAGTTGTTAAGCTTAAAGGATTGAAACCAGAAAAGACAATTACAATGATTAATATAAGAATAAGTACGAATGTACTAATTTTCCACTTGTTTAATTTTTTAGTCAATTTAAAATCCCCCTAATTTCTTCTTAAATTTAGAACTGATTAGTTTCTTTTAAATCTTTCCTTTAGATTTTGATATATTGAATTTCCAAATTCGAAAGGAAAATTGCCAAAAGGCTTCTTTGTTCTTTTAATTCTATATAATCTGTAAAATGATTCCCCGGCTACTCCTAGAGCTGATAATTTTAATAATAAGGAAGGAGCATTGAATAAAAAACCTGCTGGAAGTAGCATTGCCCCACTGAATTTTATTAATGATGCTGTTAAATTTCCCCCACATGATACTTTTGTTGGATAATCATAAGGTAATCCATTGTGTGTGGTATAATTCTCTTGTTGTTCTGAAGGCAATAATCCCCAAACATAATGTTCTACTACTTTATGGGGAGTTTTTACTATGTTCCATGAACTTTGAATTGTTTCTTCTACTGGTTCAAGTGGGTTTATTGCTAATAATTCTAGTCTTTCTATTAAGTTCATTTTTTACCTATTTTCCTTAGTATTATTATCGATAGTATGAAGAGAGGAATGCTGATTATTTGTCCGTATGTTAAGTTTAGGTAGAGTAATGGTTGATCTTTGTAGAATTCTACAAGAAATCTGAATAAAGAGTAGAGAAATATGAAAAGCCAAAATATTACTCCTTTTTTTAGTTTCTTTAACTTATAAAAATTTAATAAGAATATGAAAATTATGAAGTTTTTTATTGATTCATAAATTTGAGAGGGATGCCTTTTTCCTTCAACAACATCGTAATGAATTCCCCATGGCAGATTTGTTAATCTTCCGTAGAATTCCTGGTTTATGAAATTTCCAAGTCTTCCTAAAGATAGTCCTAAAGCTAGTGGAATTGAGATAATATCAGCTATGTCATAAAAGTGCACTTTGTGTTTTTTACAGAAAAAATAAGTTCCTATTATTGCTCCTATTAAACCTCCATGAAATGCCATTCCCCCTTGCCAGATATAAAATATTTTTAGTAAATTATCTTGATATAAATTGAAATTTAAGATAACTGCTAATAATCTAGCTCCTATTATACTAGGAGGAATTAGGTAGATAAAATAATCATATATTTGTTGTTTTGTGATATTTTTTTGCTTTCCTAGTTTGATCATTATAGGGATTGCGATTATGAAACCTAGTGCGAAGATTATACCATACCAATTGATATTTATGTTTCCTATTGAAAACGCTATTGGGTTTATCATGATTTTTTGAGGTTGTCAAGTATTTTTAAAACTATAGAAATGTTTTTATATGACCATCATTTTTGTAAACTCCATGATTTGTTTAATTGCAATGATTGTTTTTGGAATTATGGCTATTTTTTCGGCTAGCCATAGGCCAATAGCAAAAGAGGCATTCGATTGTGTTTTTAGAAGGATTACTCTTAGAAAATGCCAATCTGGTTTAGATGTGAAGTTAAAATCTAAATTAGTTGGAACTTTGATGAGAAAAAATTCTGGTTTAGCTAAGCCTGTGTATAAATATTTTGAGGTTGTTTCGTGGCTGTTTGTTGTTTTATTTTTTGTGAGTTTGTTTTTTTCCGCTCAAGCAGTTTATAATTTAGCTATTTATGACAATTGTAATGGCCCAAATGCAGATCCTGAAACTTGTATATTTACACCTAATGCAGAGCCAGTAGATTGTGGGGATCCTTTATGTGATTCTGGACAGTGTGAAATTTGTGGAGATGACTGTAGTTGTGGAGAGTGTAAAGAATGAATGTTGAAAAAATAAGAGAGAACTTTCCAATTTTGAAAAAGAATATAGTATATTTAGATAGTGCATGTATGTCTTTGAGGCCTAAACAAGTTATAGATAAGATCAATGAATATTACAGTGAGTATCCTGTTTGTTCAGGTAGAAGTGTTCATAAGTTTGGTTTGAAATTAGATGGCGAGATGGATAACGCTAGAAAATTAATTCAGAAATTTATTGGAGCAAAGAAATCAAGTGAAATTGTTTTTTCAAAAAACACTAGTGAAAGTATAAATTTATTGTCTAATTCATTTAAGTTTGATAAAGTTTTACTTACAGACAGAGAACATAATTCTAACTTACTACCTTGGCAAAAATTCAAATATGGAGTTTTGAGGAGTAAAGAAGATTATACTTTTGATTTAGAAAAATTTTCTGAGGCGATTAAAAATTATGATATGGTTAGTTTTGTTTATACAAGTAATATTGATGGATACACTTTGCCAGTTAGGGAAATAGTTAAGATAGCGCATGAGAATAAAGCGAAAGTTCATTTTGATGCTGCACAAGCTGCTCCCCATAAAGAAATTAATGTTAAAAAATTAGATGTTGACTTTTTAACTTTCTCTGGACATAAAATGTTGGGTCCTACTGGAACTGGGGCTATGTATGTTAAAGAAAAGATTTTGGATGATATGAAGCCTTTTTTGATTGGTGGAGAAACCGTTTCGGATAGTAGTTATGATAGTTATGTTTTGGAGAGTTTGCCTCATAGATTTGAAGCAGGATTGCAGAATTATTCTGGGATTTTAGGCTTTGGAGAGGCGGTTAAATTTTTGAGTAAGGTTGGTATGTCTAATATTGAAGATCATGAGAAAAAGTTAGTTAAAGCTGTTGATAAAGATAAAATTAAGGAAATTGGTTTTAAGGGTGAGAGAGGAATATTTAATTTTAATATCCCTAAAATTGATTTTCATGAGGTTGCTGGTTTATTAGACCATAGTAAGAACATTATGATTAGGAGCGGTATGCATTGTGCTCACTCTTGGTATAATTCTAGGCAAATTAAGGGTAGTGCTCGGGCTAGTTTTTATTTGTATAACACTTTGGAAGAAGTTAAGATTTTTAATGAAGAGTTAGAGAAGATTAGGAAGTTGAAATAGAATAGTTTTTAAACCTTACTTTATTCCTTTTTTACAATCATTTGGAGATGGTAATTATGAAAACATGGAAGAAAATATTATTGACTTTGGCGATACCTACTTTAATTGGCACTTATTCAGGAAATGAAGGAGGATTTCCTCCGTTTTATGTTAAGAAAACTGGTACCACTGGAGGAATTTGCATAGGGGCTGTAACTGAATTTGCACCTGGATCTAAATTTTATGGAATTAATCTTGGTTTTTATAATACGTTTAAAGAAAATTCTCAATTACATGGGGCTAATCTTTCGATAGTGACAGAAAATAAAGGAACTGTTAATGGAGCGAACTTACAAGTTGTGGGAATGAATAATGGTACTGTAAATGGAGCAAATTCTAGTATATTTGGTAATATTTCTCGAGGGGGCACTGTAAATGGTTTAGAATCTGCCATTCTTTTAAATGTAGGGGATAGGTATTCTGTTCCTTTCCAGGATGGAGAAGAGTACCCAGAAGATGTTCCTAAAATAAATGGTTTACAAGTTTCATTATTGGGTAATTTTGCTCAAGAGCAAGGTAATTATGTCCAGTTAGGATTATTTAATGATAGAGTTGAACCTCGTGCGGATAATCAAGATGACTGGTCCTTTTTGTTAGGACATCATTTTGAATAAATACCTTTAAATACTTCTTTTTTTAATTTTTGTTTATGGCCGAAAAAATACTTTACATTTCTTATGTTGTTATTGGAGCAATTATTTGGCTAGCTTTTTCTTTGTGGTTTTTGAAAAAATCTTTTAAAGGGCAATCCGTAGCTTCTCAAAAAAACACCAGTAAGTAGAATTATTGTGTTAATTAAAATAAATTTATTTCTAAAAAATTCTAGTGGATAGGTTTGAATTAAAATGGAATCTTTAGGTAATAACCAATTGTCTGAATTGAAAAGTAATAAATGAAATTGTCTAAAGAAACTCTGAAAAAATAGTGCACCAATAAAAAGTAAAATTGAGATTATTATTAAAGACTTACCTGTTTTTTTGAAGTCTGGGTTTCTAAATAATAAAATTGCAACTAAGAATATTAAATTTAGTAATAATGGGATATTTGTCAATATTTTAACTTCTTCCATGTGGATTTTTTCTTTTTCTGAATAATCGCTTGGAAGTTCCGCTCCGAGGTAAAATTCTTTTAAATCTTTATTTTGATATATTTCAATAAAAAATATTAAATTTAAGGCCGTTAAAATAACAAAAATTATTAAAAATATTGAGGCTAAAACTTTTTTCATTATACTATCCCATTAATTAAAAGTACTGCTGAAGTTAATACTAAACCTATAGTAAAAAATGTTAAATTTTCTTTTTTCTCTTCCATGGGTATTATATCTCTAGATACTATATAGATTAAAGACCCTAAAACATATCCAAATGCTCCTATGTAAAGTATATGACTAAATGAAAATAATGTTCCTACAATTGCGCCGAGTAATGTAGAGGAACCTAAAATTAATTTTATCATTCCAGATTTAGAGGTTTTATCTATAATTTTTAGTAAAATAGATGATGATATAGTTAATAAGATAAATGGGAGAAATAGTAACACTGAAACTACTGGATCTTTAAAAGTTAAAGTTAAAGTAAAACCTATGATGAAGTGTTCCATAAAGAAAGCTAGAATATGATTTTTTCTGAACCTTGCTTTTAATTCTTTTTTTGTTTGGATATGTTTGAAATTATATGCTCTTATTGCATGGAAAGCCACGAAACCCATTAGAGGAAGTATGAAGAGCAAATAATTTATTTCTAAAGTTTGTTTTGCAAAATCGGGAAGCATTTTTATGAAAATGATTGATAATAAAATTCCTGCTGCTAGGCTCATTAGTTTTGAGATATGTTTTCTTGTAAACTTGACAAAGATTTCACTAACGAAGTGAAATATACTTAAAATTAGGGCTAAGTAGATACCTATAAACATACTTAATTTTAGAAATATTAGTTTTTAAATGTTTTTATAGCTTTTTCAGTTCTTCTTTTATTTGTTCAAAAACTTTTTCTGGTTTGTGGTTGCCATCTATAATTATTATGTTTTCTTTTCTATCCGAGTTTCTATCCAATATTTTTCCATAGTACGGCATTTTTAGATATAATTTTCTAGCTTCTTCTAAGAATTTTTGTTTTTCAAATTTTTCTGTTTTTTTACCTCTTGCTTTCAATCTTTCTAATGCGGTTTTTATTGGTATATCAATTATAAATGTTAAATCTGGAACCAAAAATTTTCTAGATTGATTTATTATTTTTTTTACATTATATCCTTGAAGTTGTTGATAAGCTATAGTTGTGTAATAATATCTATCACAAATCACAGTATGGTTTTGATTTAACTGTTTAAGAATTATTTTGTTGTGTTCTGCTCTATCTTTAGTGTATAATTTTACATATTTTTCTGCGTTTGCTTTTGGATCTTGGTCTTCCTTTAGTAGTTTTTTAATATATTTTCCAGTTTTTAGTGTAGAAGGTTCTTTTGTAACGAATAATGTTTTGTGATCTTTTAACAAATCGATGGTTTTGAGCATCTGCGTTGTTTTTCCTGATCCATCTATTCCTTCAAATACTATAAATTTTGACATTTTATATCACTCTTTCTCTTTCTTCTTCAGGTATTTTCCATACCGGTACTCCACAAAATCTTGGTCCTTCTGAGCAATAAGGTTTTACATTTCCAACAGACCTTAAATCGCATGGTGCTCCGAAATATTTTCCGATTTCTGGATGTACTTTTTTTATTGCGTTGGCTTCATCTTGAGCGATTCTCCAAATTTCTTCTTGTGAATTATAACATAATCTTTTGTTTTGTTTATGTAATAGCCCCACTAATGAACCAGATTCCCATTTTCTTATTGCTTTTGCATTTGGTAATAAATAAAGTACTTGTTCTGTTGGAACTCCGTTTTCTGTTAGTTTTTGAATATTTTTCCATGTTTCTTGATTTGTTTCCATAAATAAGTCAAGAGCTTCTTGGTTCGATTCTATTAGGGAAGGAATGACTACATCAGGTTCTTCCCCTATGTTTAGGCCTAAAATGGGGTATGCTCCGGGCATCGTTCTATGTCTTTGGCTTTGTGAGTCTGCTGTGTGACTTAATTTCTTTTTGAAAGTATAATTAATTGTGAGTAAGGCTTTCATTATCTTAGAATGGTAGTTTAAATTCATTTTTTCTGATAGGTAAGAATTATTATTTGAATCTAAGACCAAAGCTATTGCTTTTTCATCAGACAGTTCATTTGTTGGAATTCCTACTATTCCTCTTACAGTATTTGCTAAAAGGGATTCTGAATTTGTATAATGGCCATCTAGAATAGATCTTCTTCCATTTAAGGAATTATCAAATTCTCTGAAAAATTCTTCTGTTGAAACTTGGCCCCTATGTAATTCCCTTAGAGAATATTCTAGCATATCCGTTTCATTTATCGAATCTTCCACTATAGATCCTAGTTCTATTTGGTTTTCTTCTAATGCAGACATCATTCCTTCGACTATTAGTTTTTGTTCTAGTGGGAAATCTGGTTGTTGAGATAATCTATGCATTCTTAAGAGAGTCATTTCGTTTATTGTGTGATGCAATTTTGAATGCATTGCTATGGGAAGAACATATCTTGCTATCTCTTGGGCCTTTTTTGCAATATCTTTTTTATGTTTTTCTGGATCTCTCTTTTTGAAGATTTTTTGATATGCATCTTTTGCCCCAGAAAATAAAATATCTTGTAATCTTTCAAATGTTTCTATTTGTAGATCTAAAGTCCCTTGGTATATTCCTAAGTTTTTTTCAGACATATTTGGGATTGTAAAAGATTCTGTGTCTATTGGAGCAAACCTTTGGCTTTGTTGTTCCGAGTTGTAAAATGGGTGAGAATGTAAAAATGAATGAATTGCTGCCCTTGAAGTCTGAGTTAATGCAAATTGGAAAACATTATGTTCGAGAGTTGTATGGTGGCCAGAATCATATAAATCGTTGATTAATCTGTCCATATCTTCAAGTAGAATTATTCTTTCCTGCTCATTTGCATTTTCTAATCTTTTTTGAAATCCTTCTTCCGTGAGTAATTTGGGTGAATAACAAGTTTTTGCAGCCGCACGAGTATTACTTTGGGGATTATAAGAAAGCGCATGGAGTAATTTTACTGTTGGTTCGGGTGATAGAAATGGAGTTTCCATTAACGTGGGAATCTAAATTTATTTATATAGATATATTTATAAGCGATGTATATTTTTTGATATATATGAAGGAAATCACTAAAGAAAAAGTTGAAAAATATTTTTCAGTCTCAGAAGAAGCTTATGAAATGGCTAAGGAGAACATTGCTGATAAGAAATTGGGGGAGGATTTTTTAGATATGATTTCTAGATATATTTCTGATGCAAGACATTTTTTTGAGAAGGGAGATTTAGTTAATGCCTTTGCAGCCTTAAATTACGCCCATGGTTGGTTAGATGCTGGAGCAAGAGCAAAGATATTCGATGTTCATGATTCTAGACTGTTTACAGTTGATGATAAATGATTTGAGTTAGATTTATATATCTCTTTTTTTAAATATATTTTATGGATGAAAAAAAGGTGATTATTGAGTTACACAATGTCCATAAGTATTTTCATATGGGGAATAGTATTGTTAGGGCAGTGGATGGAGTTTCTTTAAAAATTAGAGAAGGAGAATTTATTGCTATAATGGGCCCTTCAGGTTCTGGCAAAAGTACTATGATGAATTTGATAGGTAGTTTAGATGTTCCTACTAAGGGAAGAATATTTTTAGATGGTGAGGATATATCTACTTTTAGTGAATCTGATTTGGCTCAGCTTAGAGGGCAAAAAATAGGATTTATTTTTCAATCTTTTAATTTAGTTAATAATCTGACTGCCAAGGAAAATGTTATGATCCCTATGATTTTTCAAGGATATGATTCTGGTGAGAGAAGTTTTAGAGCGAATAAATTAATGCAATTAGTTGATTTGAGAGACAGAATGCATCATTCTCCAGGGGAGTTATCAGGGGGTCAACAACAGAGAGTTGCAATTGCTAGATCCTTAGCGAATTCTCCAGAAGTGGTTTTGGCAGATGAACCTACTGGAAATTTAGATACTAAAACTGGAGAAACGGTTATGGATTTTTTACAAAGATTAAATAAAAATGGTAAGACAATTGTTATGGTTACACATGATTCTGATTTAGCAAGAGGATATGCAGATATTGTTTATTGGTTAAAAGATGGAAGGATTGAGAAAATAACCAAAAAAGCGATGAAGCGGAGAAAACGTTAGGATGATTAAAGATTTTTTTAATTTAGCTTTTAAAAATCTAAAAAAAAGAGGTATTAGATCTTGGTTAACTCTATTAGGAATATTTATAGGGGTTACTGCCGTTGTTTCTTTGATTTCTTTAGGTAATGGTTTACAATTGGCTGTAGCTAACCAGTTTGGAGTAAGTGCTAACGAGTTGATAACTGTACAGGCAGGAGGAATATCTGGATTTGGCCCTCCCGGGAGTGCGGTTGTGGACCCCGTTACTAGGAGTGATGCGGATGCAATTGAAAAGCTAAGCAGTGTTGAGAATACTGTTGTGAGAAACATAAAATCGGGACAAGTAGAATTTAATGATAATGTTCAATTTAGATATGTTGGAAGTATGGCCCAGAATAAAGAAGATCTAGATTTAGTTTATACTCAATTAAATCAAAAAGCATTGTATGGAAAAATGCTAAAAGAATCTGATTCTGGAAAAGTGGTTTTGGGATATAATTTTTATGCTAAAAGTGAGGAGTGGGGAGGAAAATCAATAACAGTTGGCAAGTCAGTTTTAATTGAAGGTGAAAAATTTGAAGTCAAGGGGATTATGGAAAAGAAAGGAAGCTTGATTATGGATAATGTTGTTCTCATGTTAGAAAGTGATATGGATGATATATTTAATTTTGGGCAAATCGCGGATGTAATTATTGTTAGGCCAAAGGATAAGGAGGAAATTGATGAGACTAAACTTGATATTGAAAATCTTTTGAGACAAAGGAGAGATGTTGATAAAGGTGAAGAGAATTTTGAAGTGAGTACTCCTGAAGCACTATTGTCTACAGTTAATGATGTACTTGATGGAGTTCGAATATTTATTGTAATTGTGGCCTCGATTTCTATTTTTATTGGAGGAATTGGAATAATAAATACAATGATAACTTCAGTTACCGAAAGAAGAAGAGAAATAGGGGTTATAAAGTCTGTTGGAGCTAGAAACAAACATATTTTTGTACAATTTTTTATTGAATCAAGTTTGCTTGGCCTAGTAGGGGGTGCTATAGGAGCACTGTTTGGAACAATTATTGGAGCAATTGGGATAATAAGTATAAACAATCTTATTGGAACAGATTTATCTTTGAATATAGATTTTCTTTTAATTTTATTTTCTTTAATTGGTAGTTTTTTGATAGGAGGAATAGCTGGAATAATCCCTGCTATGAAGGCTGCAAAAGAGAATCCAGTGGAGGCCCTAAGAGGATGATAAGTAAAGAAGGCGTAAAATATTCTTTGAAGAATTTGAAAAAAAATAAAGGTCGAAGTTTTTTAACAATTTTTTCGATTTTAGTTGGAATTGCGACGATATTTATTTTTGTAAGTTTTGGATCTGGATTGTATAATTATATTGATGACTTATCTTCATCTTCATCTGCTGATAAAGTTCTAATCATGCCTAAATCTGCAGGAGGAATAATTGATTTGGCCAATACAATAGTTTTAAATGAATTGGACATAGATGTGATAGACAGAATCCCGGGAGTATACGAAGTAACGGGGTTGTATTATGATGCAGTCGAGATTAAACAGAATAAAGAATTGAAATATATTTTTATGATTTCATATGATCCCAAGAGAGATATGATTTTAGACTCGTTTAATGTTAAAGCCATAGAAGGCAGAACTTTAAAATCTGGAGATACAGGTAAAGCTCTTTTAGGTTATAATTACCTTATTCCCGATAAAATATTTAGTAAGTCATTTAGATTAAATGATAATATAGAAGTTAATGGTGAAAATTTAAGGATTATTGGTTTTCTGGAGGAAATAGGAAATCCCCAAGATGATTCCCAAATATATGTAACTAATGATCAATTTTTGGAAATGAATCCAGATGAAAATTCTTATATGCAATTATTTGCTAGAGTTGAAATAGAAAATATTGATAGAGTAGTTGAAGATATAGAAAAAAATTTGAGAAGATCTAGAGATGTTGAAAAAGGTAAGGAAGATTTTACTGTACAATCGTTTAATGATTTAATCGAATCCTTTTCTAGCGCCCTGAACATTGTTATAGGCTTTGTTATTTTAATAGCACTTATTTCTGTTTTAGTTTCTACTATAAATACTGCTAATACTATGATAACTTCAGTTTTGGAAAGATATAAAGAAATAGGTATTTTGAAAGCAGTCGGAGCTAGGAATAGAGAAATATTTGACATATTTTTATTTGAGAGTTCATTTTTGGGTTTTATTGCTGGAGTTCTTGGTTGTGCCTTAGGTTGGGGCATATCAAGTATTGGGGGAGCAATTTTGAAAAATCTTGGTTGGAGTTTTTTACAACCTTATTTTTCAGTTTATTTATTTATTGGATTAATATTGTTTGCGGTTGTTACTGGAGCTATTTCGGGGACTTTACCTGCTTTGAGGGCCGCAAGAATAAATCCTGTGGATGCATTGAGAAAGGAGTAAGATTTATATATGGATAAATTAAAAAATGATTATGGGGAAAAAGTTTGTGATATTAGGAATTGTTTTCGCTCTATTTTTTAGTGTATTTGCAGTTAGCTATGTGTCTGCTGAGGAAAGGGCTACTTGTGGTTTAGATGCAGATATTGTAAATCAGGATCCGGAGCCTGCTATTGTTGGAGATTATGTTGAAATTGTTTTTCAAGTAAGAGGACTTGGAAGTTGCGATAATGGGGCTATTGCTAATTTAGTTTTAGATTATCCTTTTTCTTTGGATGAAGAAGATTCTTTTAGGCTTATGAAATCAAATACTTATGCTGGCTATGGTTATAATTCTAACTGGAATATTCCTTATAAACTTAGAATAGATCCGGATGCTATAGAGGGAGAATATGAAATAGAATTAAGATATGTGGGGCGAGGGATAGGATTTAATATGGATGGTTATTATGTTAAAAGATTTAATATAACTATAGAAGATGGAAGAACTGATTTTGAAGTTCATATTGATGAACATAAAATTGAAGATAGAAATTTAGTTTTTCAAGTTTTGAATACAGGAAATCAAGATATTGAAGCTTTGACTTTGGAGATTCCTCCTCAAGATAGTATTGTTGTTAAGGGTTCAAATAGAAATATTGTTGGAGATTTAGATTCAAATGAATACACTACTGCAGACTTTGAGGCTATTCCTTCAGAAGGAAAGATAAATTTAATTTTGTATTATACTGATTCTACTAATGAAAGAAGGACAATAGGGAAAACAGTAGTTTATGATCCTAGTTATTTTATTGATTCTATAGAGAATATGGGTCCCGATAGAACTAATATTTATATTATTGGGGGTTTAATAGTTTTGGTTGCAGGATTTTTTATTTATAGAAAGAGAAAGAGTAATAAAAATAATAAGAAAAGAAGGAAGTTTAAGATTTAGAGAAATCTAAATTTCACGTGAGATTTTTTCAATAATTTTCCAGCACCCTTATCCATTGGATATTGGTCGTTACAGATTACTTCAGTTATCCCAGAATTTATTATCATTTTTGCGCAAGAGGTACATGGAGATTGAGTTGTGTACAATGTTGAATTTTTTATACTTATTCCATGATATGCTGCTTGAACTATTGAATTTTCTTCAGCGTGTGAACAAATACATTCTCTTAATCTTTCTCCGGTTAGTTCAAAAGAATTGCATCTTTCACATCCACCTTCATTACAATTTTTTAATCCTTTCGGAGTTCCATTATACCCAGTGGATATAATTCTTTTGTCCTTTACTATTATGGCAGCGGTGTGACGCTTCATGCAATTGGAACGTTTTGCTACTTCATGAGCAATGTTCATAAAATATCCATCCCAATTTGGTCTTCCCTTACATAATTTTGGCCACCAATCTTGTAAAAATTTTTCTAGCTTTTTTTGTAAATCTTCTATTGATCCATCATTATTTATTGTAACATCTGCCATTTTCACTGCTAGATGTAATTGTTGTTGTTCTATATCTTTAGATTGTTCCTGTAATTCTTTTTGCTTTAATTCTTCTATGCTTTTTGGATCTTCTTCCCTATTTCTTGATTTTAATCTTTCAAATCTTTTTTCTATAGGTGCCCTAACGTAAACCAAGAGGAAGTCATCTAATTCTTTTAGAGCTAGAACTTCATTTTTATTTCTAATTGAGGTCACTACATGGTGTCTTGCCGTGTCTATTTTTTTTATGGCTCTTTTTGCTAGGACATTTGGACCTTCTTTTTTTCTTAATTCATTTCCCAGTTTGATTAAATTTTCTCTTGTAATTTTTATTTTTCTTTTTTTGGATTCTTCACGTATTTCGTTGGACAAAGAGTAATGGATGAAACTCCTTTTAACTAAATATTCTGCTACAGAATCCTTTCCAGAGCTGTAATAGCCAGTTATTCCTATAATCATTAGAATGAGGAATTCTATTTAATTTAAAAACATTTATATACTTCAATATTTTTTTTCTGACTATGGATAAAAGTTTAGAGGGAAGTGTTGTTAAGATTGGTTATGAACCTAAGAGCGGCACTCTTTTGAAAAAAATTGAAACCAATATAGATGAGCTTCCTTTTTTGAGTGAAAGTACAATAAAAGCTTTGAAAAGAACTGCTGAGTCAAAAGGTAAAATGTATATTGCTGCACAAAGTCATTACATTGGTTGAAAAGCTTTAAATATTGGAATTTTCATGATTTAATTAATGAAAGTCGTGATTAGTTTAGGTGGTTCTGTTATTATTCCTGATAATGTCGATTATAAGTATTTGAAGAATTTTAGTAAATTGATTAAAAAATTTTCTAAGAAGAATAAAGTTGTAGTTTTGACAGGTGGAGGGAATACTGCTAGAAAATATATAGCTCCCTTAGTTAAGTTGAAAGCTGGAGATCGGGCCTATGGTTTGATTGGTATTGCAGCTACTAGAATGAATGCTCGACTTGTTAGGAGAGTATTTAATGTTGATGAAAAATTACCTGAAACTTTAGATGAAGTTAAAAAGGCCTTAAGGAAGAATAATTTAGTTATTTGTGGAGCTTTGGGGATGAGAATGGGAATGACTTCGGATGCTAATGCGGCCGAGGTTGCTAAAGCTATGAAAGCCGATTTTTTTGTTAATATTACTAATGTTAAAGGTTTATATGATAAAAATCCTGTTACTAATAAGAATGCTAAGTTCATTCCTGAGATTTCTTTTGATGAATTTTTGAGAAGGGCGAATAAAATTAAATATAAAGCCGGACAACATTTTGTTTTGGATCAGGTTTCTGCCAAATTGATTAAGAAGGATAAAATTAAGACTTTTATTGTTAGTTCTAATTTGAGTAATTTAAAGAAAGTTTTGAGCGGTAAAAAGTTTATTGGAACGGTTATTTCTTGATATTTCTTTTATATTAGTCATTTTATCAATTTATATTATTATTTGTATATATTTTTCCTGTGACCTATTTTTATTACTAAAATTAGCATTTTTTGATTGTAAATATCTGCAATTATTCTGTAATCTCCTGCTCTTATTTTATAAATTTTTTCACCCACTAATCGTTCAAAGTGAGATTCTGGTCGTATCCTTGACCTTTCTAAAACTGATAAAATATGTTTTTGTTTCTCTTTTGGTAATTTTTTAAGAAATTTTCTTGCAGAATTAGAGTAATTTATTTCATACATTTATAATCCCAATTCTTTTTTTAATTGAGAGTGTGTTACAAATTTACCTTGTTTAAATTCTTTCCTTGCAATCTCAATTTCTTTTTTTGTTTGGTCGTTTAATTCCATTGTATCTTCTAATAAATCCCAAATGACCTCTTCATAACTATCTTTTTCAGATGCTTTTCGAAAGGATAACTTATCTTTTAGTTCTTGACTGACCTGTATTGTTGTTGCCATAGAATAACTATAGTTGAACTATAGTATATAAATATTTTGTTTTTTAAGAATTTGACGTTATCTCTCAAACAATTCTATTACGCCGGGATATTTATCTTCTACCTTTCCAGTGAAATCATGTTTTTTTGGATCATATAGTTTTCCAGCACTTAAGACTGTATACCAAAAAGTTGGATCTCTGCAGGATTCTATTGCTTCTTCCCTATATTTTACACGATATCCTTCTCTTTCAAATAATTCTGTTGAAAGAACATGAACATCAAAAAGTGCGGCAAATTGATTTCTATCTTCAAATTTCCATTCTGTTGGAAGTCTAATTCCAAATGGTTCGACTCTTCTAACAATATTATTGAAAGCCGAATCTTTTTGTAATTCCCTCTCTTTTTTTAAGTTATCGGTTTGAAAGTTATCTATTGGATCTCCCTTATATCCTAACTGACTAAAAATGCTATAGGCATCATACCTTTTATTTCCTTTAATAGCTGGCATATCGTGTTTTGTTTCCCAATCCGATCTTTTCCCATAAGGATCTATGTCAAATTCTTGAAGCTTATGCCCCTCATGTAATATTAATATATCAAGATCATTAGGATTTGTTTCCCCTCTAGATGCAGATCCAAAAAGAAGGACATCTTTAACTCCTACTTCGCCCCATGATTTTGTAAGGATTATTTCAGCTACATCTTTTGCAACTTCATAATATTGGCCATCGAAATAATCCGTCCAGGGTTTTATTAAGGCTAGAAGTTCTTTTATTGGTTCTGAGGTTGAATGTAATTGATAAGACCCATTAACTTCTTGAATCAATCCTTGTTCTTGAAGAATTCTTAAAGGGGTTGCTAATTTACCTTGCTTTATTTTCATATTATCGGCCAATTGTTCAAGAGATAATGATTGTTGATCTAAATTCATTAATATCTTCAAGTTTGCCTGAACTAAATTTTCCTTAAACATTTTAAATCGGATGTTTATTTATGATTTATAAACTTTTCCATAAATAACTATTCTTAAGTAGTTCTATTTTCTAGTAATAAACTTTATTAACCGCCATATAAATCATTTATTTATGAAAATAATTTGTGTTTCGGGTTCAGTCGGTTCTGGTAAAACTAATTTAAGCAAAAAATTGGCTAAAAGTTTGAATTTCGAATATATTGATGTTACCAAGGAAATCAAAAAAAATAAATTATCGGAGGGTTTTGATAAAGAAAAAGATTGTTTGATAATGGATGAAAAGAAACTAATTAGGTTTTTGGTTGAAAAAATAAAAAAAGGTAAAAATTTGGTTATTGATTCTATTTTCGCTCATTTAGTTCCAAAAAAATATGTTGATTTGTGCATAATTACAACTTGTGACATTTCTGAATTGAAGAAGAGATTAAAAAAGAGAAAATATTCTTCTAAGAAAATAAAAGATAATCTGGAAGTTGAGATTTTTGATAGCTTTGTTATTGAGGCCAAAGAAAAAAAGCATAATTTATTGATTGTTAACACTAGTGAAGGATATAAAATTAAAGATATAGTGGATTTTGTTAAAAAAGAAGTTTTATAAATTTTTAATTTCAGCTTGCTTTTATGAATATTATAAAAAACTCCAAAGATCTGAGGAATGATATAAATAAAGCTAAAAGTCCTGTTATCGTTTTGGGAGGAGATGATAAAATAAATAGGTCCGCTCTAGAGAATAAAAAAGTCGATATTTTACTTTCCCCGGAGTTGAATGATAAAAAAGATAGCTTTCATTATAGAAAATCCGGGTTGAATCAGGTTTTATGTAAATTAGCTAAAAAAAATGATATTGCCATCGGTTTTGATTTTTCTTTGTTATTGAGAACTGAGGAGAGAGCTAAAATTCTTGGAAGAATGTTTTTTAATTATAAATTATGCAAAAAATATAAAGTTAAAATGATTTTTTCTAATTTTTCAAAAAGTAAATTTGAGCAGAGAAATAAGGATTGTATGCGAGTTTTTGAGAGAATTTTGGCGAAATACGCGAAAAATTTATAAACTTCTTTTATTATTTTTTCTCTTAAATGAAAATTGATGAAGAATTGAAGGTTAATTTTACTCGATCTATGATTGTTTTGAAAATAAGAGATACCTATAAATCACCTTACCATAAAAATAAATATATTAACATTAGGAGACATAATGCTTATAGTATGTTGGACTTGAAAAGACATATTCAACAATTTACTGAAAATTGGAGTTCTGGGATGTATGATATACAGTTTGTTTTGAAAGAAAGTACTTATATGCAACCGGCAGTTTATTCCACTTTTTGTAGAATAGATGTTTTGAATGGGAAAGTAACTAAAATTTGGAAAGCTAGCCCATATACAAAGAAAATTTATCCCTGTTGGCAGTATTTTACTAGAAAACCTACTAAAATTAAGAAGGCTGTTAAGAAGAAAACCGTTAAGAAAAAAGCAGAAAAGAAAGTGAAAAAAAAACCTGCTAAAAAGAAAGTAGTGAAGAAACCAGCTAAAAAACCTGTTTCTAAGAAAAAACCTAAGGTGGTTAAGAAGAAAACCGTTAAGAAAAAGAAATAGTTCAGTTCGCTTATTTATATTCCAAATCACTGAAGTAAAAGAAAAGTTTATAAACCCCAAATTTCTACTGGATTTTGTCGTGAGAAGAATATATTGTTTGATTTGAAAGATCTTCTCGGTTAACAGGATGAAACCGATATTACCTACTTTAAAGGAAAAGAAGCGTTACATTGTTTTTGAAGTCGTTTCTGACAAGAAAATATCTGAAAATGCCCTTGAAAAGGGAATTCAGGAGAATGTGACTAGATTTCTTGGAGAATTGGGTGTGGCAAAGTCAGGTTTTATGCTTGTAAAAGACGCAATAAAAGGAAACAAAGGAATAATAAAGACAAACGTAAAATATCAAGATGAAATGAAAATGGCATTAAATTTAATGAAAAATATAGGAAAAGAAAAGGTAGTTGTTAATGTTAGTGGAGTTTCGGGTATATTAAATAAAGCAAGAAAAAAATTTGTGGAGGCATGATATAAATGCAACAAGAATCAGTTCAACATCAAATGATGGGTTATGATAGGGCAAGCACAATGTTTAGTCCTGATGGAAGATTATTACAAGTAGAATATGCTAAAAAAACAGTTAAACAAGGTACTCCTGTTGTTGGAGTAGTTTGTAGAGACGGTGTAATTTTAATAGCCGATAAAAGAGTTATTGATAAATTAATGGTCGTTAGTAGTGTTGAAAAAGTATTTCAGGTTGATGAGCACATTGCGGCTGCAGCTTCTGGAATAATGAGCGATGCTAGAATTTTGATTGAGAAGGCTCAAGTTTTGGCACAACAACATAGAGTTACTTATGATGCTCCAATGGAACCACATTCTTTAGTTAAAGAAGTTTCAAATTTGAAGCAAGCTTATACTCAATATGGTGGAGCGAGACCTTTTGGAGTTTCATTATTGTTTGCTGGAGTAAATGATCATCCTCAGTTGTTCTTGACAGATCCAACTGGAATACATTGGGAATATAGGGCAACTGCTATTGGCGAGTTTGAAGATGAATTAAAAGATATTCTATCTAAAAATTATAAAGAAGGCATGTCTATGGAAGAAGGAATAAAATTGGCTGCAAATTCCTTGAAGTCAGTTTTAGGTAAGGATTTTAGTTTAGATAGATTGGATGGATGTTCAATTGGAACTAGCGATAAAAGATTTAAGAAATTGACAAAGGAACATATTAGGAAATGTCTAAAATGAATGGTGTAGAGAATAGCGTATTGGCAAGACTGAAAAAACAGGAACATAATTTTGAAGTATTAGTTGATTGTGAAAAGGCTATGGATTTTAGAAAAGGAAATGCTGAACTTGACGATGCGTTAATCACCGAAGATATTTTTAAGGACTCTAAAAAAGGAGAGCATGCTTCTGAGCATGATTTGGTGAAAATTTTTGGAACCGAAGATAAAAGACAAATTGCAGAGAAAATAATTAAGACTGGAGAAATACAGTTAACAACAGAATATAAAAATAAGTTAAGAGAGGAAAAGAAAAAGAAAATTGCTTTTTTAATTTCTCAGTATGCTGTAAATCCTCAAAGTAATACGCCTCATCCTTTGGAAAGAATTGAAAGTGCAATGGATGAAAAAAGAATTAAAATTGAGGAATTTAAATCGGCAGAGGAACAAGTTGAAAATGTTGTTTCGGAATTAAGGGAAATTTTGCCCATGTCTTACGAAATAAAAAAACTGACTTTAATAATTCCTGCTGAAGCATCTGGAAAAAGTTTTGGTATACTAAAAAAATATGCTAAATTGTTAAAAGAAGAATGGCTGAGTGATGGAAGATTATCTGTTAATATTGAAGTTCCTGCAGGTTTGCAGGAAGGATTATTTAATGATTTGAATAATATTGCTCATGGTCAGATAGAATCGAAAGAAATGAAATAGGAGAAATAAAATGGGAAAAATATTAATAGAAGAAAGAAAATTGGTCGTTCCCGGAGAGGAATTGGCTGAAGGCATGGATTATTTGCCTGGAGAAGGAGCGTTTAGAGAGGATGATAAAATTTTATCTTTGAAAGTAGGATTAGCTCATATAGATAATAGACTTTTGAAAGTTATCCCTTTAGGTGGAAAATACACCCCTAAGGATGGAGATACAATTATTGGAAAGATAGTTGATATTGGTATGTTTGGCTGGAGAGTTAATTTTGGCTGGGCATTTTTTGCAACAATTCCTTTAAAAGATGGAAGTAGAGATTTTATTCCAAATGGTGCCGATTTAAGTCAGTATTATGCTATTGGAGACTATGTTGCAGCTAAGATAACTAAAGTTGTGGGTAGTAAAATTATTGATGCAAGTATGAAACTACCTGGAACTAAAAAATTGACAAATGGAAGACTAATAGAAGTCCAACCTACAAGAGTCCCAAGAATTATTGGAAAACAGGGAAGTATGATTTCTTTGATTAAGGAACATACAGATTGTTTTATTGTTGTAGGGCAGAATGGATATGTATGGATCTCTGGAAGTGAGCCAGACAAACAACTTTTAGCTGTTAAAGCAATCAGACAAGTTGAAAAAGATGCTCATGGGGAAGGACTTACTGATAAGATTAGTGCTTTTTTGAAGAAGGAGAGTAAATAAAATGGCATATACAAAAAGATCAGATGGAAGAAAATTTGATGAAATAAGACCAATGGAAGCCAAAGTGGGTGTAATTAAGAGAGCTACTGGAAGTGCTATGTTTAAAATGGGAAATACAATAGCAATAGCTGCCGTTTTTGGTCCACGAGATGTATTCCCTTCGTTTTTACAAAATAACAGTAGGGGAATATTGAGATGTCATTATGACATGATGAGTTTTTCTGTAACTGAAAGAAAAAGGCCTGGTCCAACTAGGAGAAGTACTGAAATTTCTAAAGTTACTGAAGCTGCATTGATGCCTATTTTGGATTTAAGTAAATTTCCAAATACAGGGGTTGATGTTTACATAAATATGCTACAGGCAGATGCAGGAACAAGAACTGCTGGAATAAATGCTGCCGCTTTGGCTTTGGCTGATGCAGGAATACCAATGAAAGATTTGGTATGCAGTGTTGCTGTTGGAAAAGTTGGAGACAAAATTTGTGTCGATCTAACTAAAGAAGAAGAAGATTTCGAGGAAGGAGCTACTGATTTACCTATTGCTGTTTTACCAAGATCTGGGAAAGTGACTTTATTACAGATGGATGGAAAAATGACACAAAAGGAAATAAAAGAAGCTTTGGAAATGGGTAAAAAATCTATCCAAGCCATTAAGAAGCTTCAAGTAAAAGCCTTGAATGATAAGTATAAGGAGACAGGAAAATGAGTAATAACAATTTTATAAAGGAATTAGCGGATAAAGATGCTAGAATTGATGGAAGAAAATTCGATGAAATAAGGAAACCCATTAATATTGAATTGGGAATTTCTAATAAAGCTGAAGGTTCTGCTAAAGTGACTTGGGGAGAAACCGAAGTTGTAGTTGGAGTCAAGATGGCAGTTGGTACACCTTATCCAGATAGCCCTGATCAAGGAGTATTAATTACTGGTGCTGAACTAAGTCCAATGTCTGATCCCGAATTTTTACCTGGACCTCCTGGACCAGAAGCTATTGAATTGGCTAGAGTTGTTGATAGGGGAATCAGGGAAAGTAAGATGATGGATACTAAGAAACTTTGTATTAGAGAAGGGGAATTAGTATGGACAATCTTCTTGGATATCTACCCAATAAATAATGCGGGAAATCTAATAGATGCTGCTTCTTTGGCTGCAGTTGCTGCTTTGAAGAGTGCTGTATTTCCTAAATTAGATGGAGATAGAATCTTATTTGGGGAGTTTACAAAGAATAAAATTCCCTTGAACTTGATTCCAATAACATGTACGGTTGTTAATGTTGGTGGAAAAGCAATGGTTGATCCAGTTTTAGAAGAAGAAAAAAACTTTGATGCAAGAATAAATGTGGCTGTTTCTGAGAAAGGAGATGTTCACGCTATGCAGAAGGCTGGAATGGTAGGTTTAGAAATAGACCAGATAGATGAAATGATTGGGTTAGCTGTTAAAAAATCTGCTGAGATTAGGAAGGTTTTGAAATGAAACTAACTAAGTACGAGAAAGCTAGAATAATTGGGGCAAGAGCCCTCCAATTATCTATGGGGGCACCTTTATTGCTTAAGATGAATAAGGATGAGTTGACTGGAGTTAACTATAATCCTATAAAAATAGCAATGTTGGAGTTTGAAAAAGGTGTTTTACCAATAACCATTAAAAGGCCTATGCCTTAATTTTTTCTTTTTACTTTTTAGTAGTTATAAATAAAAAGATTTATAAAAGGTAGTTATTGACTATTTTTATCAAATTATAAGGAGAAATAATAAAATGGCAGATGATAAATTTCCAGTAGCAGTGGCAATACTTAGTTTAGGGGCTGTAGTAGGAGGGGTTTCCGCTACACTTGGCGATGATCAAATGAAAAATACTGTTCAGACATTTCAATATGAAGATAGGCAGGTTTTGAGAACTGTAGAACCTTTTCGGCCCGATCAGATATTTGTTGAAAGTCCTGTAGGTAGTGGAGAATATGTTAGTTTAGATATGCATCTTTCTGAAATTCCAAATAAATATCATGAAAGGGACATAGAGGAAACTGAAATAAAAGAATTAGTAGGCTGGTGATTTTTTATTTTTTTTCGTTAATTTTATATATTTGAATTTTAATTTTTAAATTATGATTATAAAAGGGGTTAAAGCTAGAAAAATAAAAAATTCTAGAAATGAAGATACTATAGAAATTTCTGTTAAATCTAATATTGGGAAGTCTAGAGCTTCGGCTCCTGCTGGAAAGAGTAAAGGTAAGCATGAAAAAAAATATTTTGTAGGGAGTGTTAACTCTGTTGTGAATAAAATAAATTCTTTTGATAAACTAGAAGAAATGAAAATAGAGAAATATGATGATTTGAAAAGAGTTGAAGATGTTTTTGATTTCGGTTCAAATCCAAATATTGCTTTGGAGTATGCAATTTTGAAGAACTTTAAGAAGCCCTATAAAAAATTTAATTTTGGATATAGAGCTTTGCCAATTCCTTTGGGAAATGTTATTGGCGGAGGTTTACATACTAAAGGTAAAAAAATACCTGATTTTCAAGAATTTTTAGTTTATGTAGAAAATTGTAGAGATTTTATTAATAGAGTTAAAGTAAATAGGGCCCTACATTTGTATTTGGGAAAACTTTTGAAATCTAAAAGAAAAAATGATGAGGGTGCATGGGTTACTAACTTGAGTAATTTAGAAGTTTTAGAAGTTTTGAACAAGGCCGTTGATCAGTTATCTTATAAGTTAGGATATAGGATTAGAATAGGAATTGATGTAGCTGCTTCTAGTTTTTTTAAGAATGGAAAATATCATTATAAAAATTATTCTAAGAGCAAGAGAGAAGTTAAATTAAGTAAAAGTGAACAAATTGAATTTTTGGTACATTTAGTTAAGAAGTATAAGATTGGTTATTTAGAAGATCCATTAGATGAAGAAGACTTTTCCGGATTTTCAGAATTAAGAAAAAAAGTTAGTGATTGTTTGATAGTGGGAGATGATTTGACAGTTACTAGTTTAGAAAGAGTAAAGAAAGCAAAAGTTGATGGGGTGATTATTAAACCCAATCAGATTGGTTCTTTGATTGAAGTCAAGAAAGTTGTTGAATATTGTAAATTAAATAGGATTAAAACTATATTTTCACATAGATCTGGAGAGACTAGAGAAGATTTTTTGGCAGATTTGAGTTATATGTTTGGGGCAGATTTTTTGAAGAGTGGCATTTATGGTAAGGAAAGAGTTGTTAAATATAATAGATTGAAGAAGATTTCTAGAGCTAAACAAAAAGTTTTATAAATAGATAATTTTGCCTAAATAGATAATGGCAGAAGATCAATTATTGGTGGAATTGGATGATTATTTGAAAGCAGGCATCCACATAGGTACTAAATTTAGGACCAAGTTTATGTCTAAGTTTATTTACAAAGTTAGATCTGATAGTTTATCTGTTTTAAATGTTGAACAAATAAATGAAAGAATAAAAAATGCTATTAGTGTATTATCACAATATGAACCTAAAGATATCTTGGTTGTATGTAGAAGAGAGAATGGTTGGAAGCCAACTAAATTATTTTCTAAGTTAACTGGAATAAGAGTTATTACCGGAAGATATCCTCCAGGGTTATTAACTAATGCAGACTTGGAAGATTTTATTGAAGCAAAATTAATTTTAGTTAGTGATCCGTGGCCAGATAAGAACGCTGTTGAAGACGCAGCAAAACTAGGAATCCCAGTTATTGCTTTTTGTGATACAAATAATGAGTGTGCAAATATTGATTTGGTTGTTCCATGCAATAATAAAGGTAAAAAGAGCTTAGCAATTTTATTCTGGGTTTTGGCCAAGGAGTATATGAAGAATAAAGGTTTAATCAAAACTAGCAAGGATTTTAAGTATAGTATTGATGATTTTACCGCAGAATAGTGGTATAGGTAGTTTTAAATATTTTTTAGATTAATATTAGTTGTATTGGCGGAGCAACTTGAGATCTGTTAATTTCGGTTGACTTAGGAATGACGTTAATCTTGTTCGTCTCTTGCTTTGACGCCAATATAAACTTTTTTTGATATTCTTGTCTCTATCAGAACTAGAAAAAAATCTTATTTTTACTCTTCTTCGTTATATCCTTGCATAAAGCCTGCTTCTTCAGGATCTAACTCGTCATCATCCACTTTTGATTCTACAACTTCATCGCTGTAAACGTTTTCCTCTTTGTTTTCATCCATATTTTTGTTAGTGTTAATTAATTTAAAAATCTTATGGAAGATAGAAACCTTTAAAAATTAATTTTTTAAAGATTTAATAGTAAATGATTAGATCTTTGAAGTATTCAAAAGGGGTTGTGAAAAAATCTGTTTTTTCTCTTAGTGTTGGAGATAGAATATGGATCGATGTTACTAACCCAACTCCTCTTGAGTTGAAGAGAATAAGTAAACTTACTGGAATTTATGTTGATGATTTGAATAGAACATTAGATAAGGATGCATTACCAAGAGTAACAAATAGGAAGAGTTATTCTATAGTTGTCTTAAGATCATTGACTCAAAAGCGAAATTATGCTCCGTTTGGTTTGTTTGTCAATAATAAATTTATTGTTACAGTACATAAGAAAAAAGTTTATTCTATAGATGATTTATTTTCTTTGCTAAGTGGGAAGGAAGGAAAAGAATTTTTTTCGAATGGTTTGACTTATATTTTTTTTCGGATTGCCTCTTATGTAAATAAGAAATTTCATTCTGAGTTAGATAAACTAGAGGACGAATTTGATATCTTGGAAGATAATATTTTAGATGGGAAAGTAAGTGATCCTTCACAAATTTATAATTTAAAAGGTACTGTTATGTCTATAAGAAGGGCTTTGACCTCCAATAGAAATTTGGTCGATTTAATTTCTGGAGGATATTCTAGGCACATTAGTGCAAAAAATCAAAATTGGTTATCTGAATTGAAAATAGAGACTGATCAAGTTGTAGCAGTTACTGAATTACTTAGAGAAAGGTTAACAAGTGCTATGGAAATGTACATGAGTTCTGTTTCTAATAAATTAAATGATATTATGAAAGGATTTACAGTTATAGCTTCCTTGCTTTTATTACCTATGTTGATTTCTGGAATTTGGGGGATGAATTTTGCCAAGATACCATTTTTCGATAATTCTCTTGGTTTCTATATACCTTTGTTAATTATGTTAGTTTCTGTTACCTTAATGGGCATATGGTTTAAATCGAAGAAATGGATGTAAATATTAAGTTTAATGGAAAAATTATTTCTAAAGCCAAATTATGTAATGATTTTGCTTCTCAGTTGAGAGGTTTGATGTTTTCCAGAAAATTAAAAAAAGGAAAAAGTTTAATTTTGGATAGAGGGTATGAATCTAGAGTAGATTCGGGGATTCATATGTTGTTTGTATTCTTTTCTTTAGATGTTATTTTTTTAAATTCTGAAAAAGAAGTTGTTGATATTAGGGAAGCATATCCTTTTGTTTCCTTTATTACTCCAAAAGTGAAGACCAGATATGTTATTGAAATGAATAAGGGCGAGAATAAATTGAAAATCGGTGATAGAATTACTTTTTGAAAACGTATAGGAAATCCCCTATTTTTTTTCTGATTATAATGCTTGTTAGAGTAAAAGTTAGTAATGTCCCAGGGAACATAGTTACTAGTCCACTTATCGGCTCTTGTAATGCTAAGAGTAAATTATGTATGGTTTCTAATATAATTCCCATGTTACTTCTCTTATGTAATGTGTAATTTTTCTTTAAAAAATTTTCGAAATTGTTTATAAATTGGCTTATGGAAAGATATATAAACTTGTTTTAAATTTTTAAATATTATATGGATATTAAGGTTTTTCCTGTTGGCGGTTTTAATGAAGTTGGTAAGAACATGACTGCTGTGCAGGTTGATGATGAAATAGTTATTTGTGATATGGGATTTTTTCTTCCTAAATTAGTCGCTTTTGAAGAAGAAGGAGGGGATAGAAGGAATTTAACTTCTTCTGGATTAAAAAGATTGGGTGCAATTCCTAATGATTCTTGTTTAGATTCTTTAAAAAGTAAGGTTAAAGCAATTGTTGGAAGTCATTGTCATTTAGATCATATTGGAGCAATTCCTTATTTGGCTGATAAATATAATTGTCCAGTTATTGGAACTCCTTATACTATTGGAGTTTTGAAAACTTTACTTAAGGATGAAAGAATAAAAATTCCAAATAAATTTGTTGAGTTATTAGGGGGACAGAAACATAAAATCTCTAAAAATTTGGAAGTTGAATTGATACATGTTACGCATTCTACTCCCCATACAGCCTTAATTGTAATACATACTAAGGAAGGTTCTATAGTGTATGGGAATGATTTCAAATTAGATAACAATCCTGTTTTGTGGGACTCTCCAGATTATAAGAGAATGAAAAGGGTCGGAAATAATGGTGTCAAAGCTTTGATTATGGATACTTTGTATGCCAATGCTTCAGGTAAAACTCCAAGTGAGATGGTCGCTAGAGAGATGTTGAAAGATGTTATGTTGGGCACACATGGTGAAGGACATGCTATGATAGTTACTACATTTGCTAGTCAGCTAGCTAGATTGCATAGTGCAATTGAATTTGGAAAAAAATTGAATAGGAAAGTTGTTATGATGGGTAGGAGTATGCACAAATATGTAACTGCTGCCGAAAAAGTTGGATTAGTTAATTTTTCTAAAAATGTTGAAATTGTTGGTTATGCGAGACAAGTTGAAAGAAAATTGAAAGAAATTGAGAAAAAAGGTCGTGATAAATATTTGATACTTTGTACTGGAAACCAAGCAGAACCTGGAGCGATTTTGACTAGAATGAGTACCGGAAGTTTACCTTTTAAGTTTCAGCAAGATGATCATATTGTTTTTTCTACTAAAACGATCCCAGTTAGCCCTAATTTAGAAAATAGGAAAATGATGGAAAATAGGTTGAAAAAGAAGAAGACTAGGTTGTTTTTAGATATACATTCAAGTGGTCATATTTATAGGGAAGATATGAGAGATATGTTGAAAATATTTAAACCAGAGCATGTAATTCCGTGTCAAGGGACACATGGACACATGGAAGGTATGATTGAAATATGTGAAGATGAGGGATATAAATTGGGGAAGACTGTTCATATGTTAAATGATGGTCAACCTTTGGAATTAAAATGACTTTAGAAAGTTTTTTGCAGACAGGATGGGGAGTTTTTACTTTAATTGTTGTTACACTTTGGCAGTTGCCCTGGAAAGGGTATGCCTTATGGACTGCTGCTCGTCGTAAAGAAGTGGGTTGGTTTATACTTATATTTTTGGTCAATACTATAGCCGTTTTGGAAATTTTCTATATATTTTGGATAGCTAGAGAAAACACAAAACGTGTTAAGAAAGGTTGGAAATGGTTTAGGAAGAAGAGGAAATGAATATGAAAAAATCAATTTCAAGTTTTTTTATTATAATTTTGATAGTTGCTGTTATTCTGTTTGTTATCAAAATTATAAGTTGGATTGTTTTTTGGGCGGTTTTGATTATTGGAGCCATTTTTGCGTATAAGGTTTTGCCGAGGATGAAGAAATGAGTGGGCCAGGTGAAGGTAAGAAATTACTAAAAGGAGTTAAAGTATACATTCATGAGAAGGGTAAGTCCAATGCTTCTGTTACCCATATTGATGTTGAAAGTGAAGAATTAGATGAAATTTTAGATGGAAAAACTACTTTTGCTAAGGGTAAAAAAGGTGGTTTATTTATTGCATTAAAAAAAGATATGATTGAGAGAGCAGAAAGAATCCTTAAGAAATAGTTAACTTTAATAATAAATAAAATTTCTCGATTTTATGTTTATTTCGATAGCAGGAAACATAGGATTAGGAAAAACAACTTTGGCTAAAATTATTGCTGAAGAATGGGGGTTTGGTTTTTCTCCCGAAAAAATTGGAGATGATGTAAACCCTTTTTGGAAACCTTTCTATGAAGATATTGCTAATGGGGTAAAACCTTCTAAGAATGCCTATGATTTGCAGATGAGATTTTTAGAGTTGAGATCTGAGGATCACAGAAAAATGCAAGGTTCTAAGAATTGGTGGGTTCAGGATAGAAGTATTTATGAAGATCCTCTGATTTATGCTATGCACCTTAATGCTGATGGATTTCTTTCTGATGGAGATTACGGAAGATATATAGATGCATTTGAAGAAGTTAATAAGAATCTAAAACATCCTAGTTTAATGATCCATTTACTTGCTCCCCCGGGTCTTTCTAGAGAGAGAATAAAGATGAGGGGTAGGCCTGAGGAAATGCATTTAGTTGATCCAGATAATAATTATTTAGATAGTTTATATGACCTTTATACTGCATTTTCATCTAGGTATCATGGAAAAGGGATAGTTATAGATCCGAGTAAGCACGATATCAAAGAAAACGAAAAAGAAAAAGAGTATGTTTTAAATTTAATTAAAAAAAATACTCCTGGTTTGAATAGAGATGATATGATTGTAAATGGGGATTAAATCACAGATAAGTTTAATAATTTTTTAGAATTCTTCTTTTTATGAAGTTTGCGCATATTGCAGACTGCCATATTGGTGGATGGTCTGAACTGAAATTAAAAGAGTTGAATTTAGAGGTTTTTTGTAAATCTATTGAGATTTGTATTTCTAGAAATGTAGATTTTGTTTTAATTGCTGGAGATTTGTTTAATACAGCCTTACCTTCTATTGATTTGATTAAAAGAACAACCTTGGAGTTGAAAAGATTAAAAGATGCCAATATTGGTTGCTATATTATTGCCGGAAGTCATGATTATTCTCCTTCTGGGAAAACTATGTTGGATGTTTTGGAGAATGCTGGATTGGTGAAGAATGTCGTTAAATTTAGTAAGGAAGGTGAAAAAATAAAATTAGACTTTACAGTAGATGAGAAAACTGATGTAAAAATTACTGGTTTGTTTGGGAAAGCTGTAGGCCTAGAAAAGAGTTATTATGAGAATTTGATTAGAGAAAATTTAGAAGGTGAGCGGGGAAAGAAAATTTTTATGTTTCACACTACTTTAACTGAATTTAAACCAGAACATCTTGCCATGATTTCTTCTGAACCGGTTGCTATACTGCCTAAAGGATTTGATTATTATGCGGGAGGACATCCCCATTATATTTTTAATGAAGTTAAGGAACCTTATGGAAGAATTGCTTATACTGGAGCTTTATTTCCCAATAATTTTGGAGAGTTGGAAAAATTTGAATATGGAGGCTTTTTTATCAATGAATTTTTGGAGGGAGGGATAAAAGAAGAATATGTTCCTGTTAGGTTAAAAGAGGTTAAAAAGTATAATATTGATTTGAATGGAAAAGATGCTAATCAAGTAAAAGATTTTATTTTAAGTCAGGTTAATGATTTTAGTGATAAAATTGTTTTATTGAGATTAAAGGGAGTTTTAGAGTCTGGCAGAGTGACAGATATTAATTTTAAGGGTTTATTTGAAGAATTAAAAAATGCTTTTGTTGTTTTGAAGAATACTACTGAGTTGAAAGTTAAAGAGTTTGAAGAATTGGAAGATATTGATGAAAATTCTGAAAATATTGAAGAAGAATTAATTTTGAAATATTCTAATAATAAAGATTTTGTTACAAATTTAATTAATAGTTTAGATAAAGAAAAATTAGAAGGAGAAAAAAATCTAGATTTTGAGTTAAGAGTTTTGAAGGAATCTTTAAGTGTTCTGGGATTGGAAGATGAGAATTAAAAGTTTGACTTTGGGAAATATTAGAAGTTATGTTAATCAGAGAATTGAATTTCCAGAAGGAA
>CAZRTL010000004.1:0-76523 GCA_964603065.1 Candidatus Woesearchaeota archaeon | reverse complement strand
GAAGAAATAATTTTTTTGATTCAAATAGCTCCCGCTAACTTAACAATGCACTATTAAAAAAATGGGACTGCGAGGATTTGAACCCCGATCAATAGGTGTTTTGCCATAAAGGAATGAACCTTAAAGGTCCCAAACCTATTATGCTAATTACTCCCATGAGATGAAATCCCACAGTCCAAGTTACACCACAGTTAGATGTCACAATGCACATAAGCACTATAATCCCATCCTGGGCATAACTACCCATTTAATATTAACAAATCATATTATTTATAAGTCTTATTGTTGAGTCATTTTATTACTCCAATATGAGCTTTTAATGGTTTTATTTCCTCGATAAATTTGGCCACTTCAGATTTTCGATATAAACAAGCATTTCTAATATTCGATTTAGCAAAAGAGTATCCCAAATTTTTAACTATTTCTTTAAAATCTTCGAGTAATTTGGGATTAAAATTTGTAAATTTGATATAAGTTTGTTTTTCTCTCTTACACTTATAAACGCAACCATCAGTGTCGATTAGACCTCTTATACAAAACATAGAATATTTCCTATTTTGTTTAATCCATTCTGGAATTCTAACTAGATTTTTTATTTTATTTCCTCTCTTCAATCCAAGTTGAATTAATTTTTGAACCAAATCTTTATTGTAACAATATAAATATAATTGGTTAGTCTCTTTATACATTTTTTCTCTAAGTTGTATTCCAAATAGACTTTCAAATAAATTTCTAACGTGATTAGTATGTATTTTATTTCTCTTATCAAAAGCAATATGGATTCTATTTTCATAAATATTCCCATCACCAAGCATAATACCTATAAATTCAGCTAAATGTTCATTCACTCTTACTTTTTTAATTGGTTGTGTAAAAGAAAACATCCCCAAATTTTTAGCATAATCAAATTTAATTTCTTCTAAATTTTCACTTATCTTCAGGAATTTTTTCAATTTTTCTAAATGTTCTTCATTTATACTTTTGTTTTTATTGATAATATTTTTTACACAGAATCCCAAATTTCTTTCTAACTCATTTATTCCATATTTGCAATCTACAATTTCCTTCCTAAAATCATCTGTTATTAAATATCTCTTCATACCTTAAATTATAGTAAGATTAATTTATAAATTCTATCCGTGTGCGTGACAAGATGGCAAGGAGTTATACTATTTTGAGCCAAAATAAAAATTTCACTTGTACTAACCTAAACTATTCAACTACGTAATCAATCTCATCTTCAATTGTACTTGGAGTCGATGCCAAAATTAATAGAAGGCCTTTATCATTTTTAGAAATAATTTTATGCGAAATTCCAGTTCTAATATAAATCGCTTTATTTTCCTTAGAATTAACCGAAATCATTTCTTTTTCTTTAGTTTCTACATCCTCCAAATAAATCTCAAAATTACCATTTAAGGGGATTATTATTTCTTCTTTTAGCTTATGATAATGGTTTCCAGATACATTATTCTTCTCTAAAATTTTTGATAGATAAACAAATTTTACATCAAATTTTAATGGAAAATTCTTATTAAATATAGGAATCCATAATCTTCCTTTTTTTGAGTCTCTGGAATTTAACAAGAATATAGTTGATAATTTTGTGTTTTCCTCCTCTCTTGGTTTTGAATATTTATCTAATGAATCGTCCATAACTCCAAGATATAAGATTAGTATATAAATATTACGTGTACTTTAGAATTTTATAGATTCTCGTTATGAGGGGATTAAAAAATAAAAAAAGAATTATTTCTTCTCTTCTTCTTTAGGTACTTCTTCAGGTTTATCTTCGCCCTCACCTTCAGCAGGAACTTCTTCACCTTCAGCAGGTTTAGCTTCCTCTTCAGCAGCTTTCTTCTCTTCCTCTTCCTTTGCTTTTGCAGCTGCAGCCTGGGCTTTTTCAAGATCTCTAAACTCGGAATTTAATTTTTCCAATTTTTCATCGGAAACCTCAGTTTTCTCTTCATTTATTTCTTTATCATATTTGCCTTCGGCAACCTCTTGAGAAACATTTTTAGCTTCCTTACTTTCAATCAATAAACCTAAACTTTGACAGCTACCAATTACCATTTTAACAGCTGATTTTAAATTATTAGCCAACATAGAATCTTTTTTCATTCTGGCTATTTTAATAATTTGCTCAATGGCCAAGTTACCTGCTTTGACGTTCGATTGCTCTCCAGAACCTTTTTTCAAATTAATTTCTGTTTTAATTAGTTCAGAAACAGAAGGACTTCCTACTTCAATTCCAAAAGATTTATCTTCGGTATCAACGATAACTTTAACAGGAACTTTCATCCCTTTAAAATCTTTAGTCTTTTCATTTATTTCTGCTAAGATAGCTTGGAGATCTACTCCTAAAGGACCAAAGGCTTTTCCCATTGCAGCTCCAGCTGAAGCCTTTCCACCCTCTATAATAACATCAACAGTTTCGCTACTCATTTTCTCCTTCTCCTTCCTCTCTCCTTATAACCTTTACGGAATCTAACTTGACAGTTATTGGGATTGGAACAGCAGCTTCCAACAATTCAACAACAACCTCATCTTTAATTTGGTCAATTCTGACAACTTTAGCATGTTCTCTCTTAAATGGACCAGTAATAATTTCAACAATATCATTCTTCCTAATATTAACTTCAGTTTTAGATTGTTCTAACATTGATTCAACTTCTGAATATTCTAAATGTTTAGGTAATATTCCTCGAGCGTAAGGAACTTTTGAAACAGATTCTTCAGCATCTGTTCTAGAAGCAGCTTCCAAAAAAATATAACCCCTCAATCCATGAGGTCTAAAAGCACTAAATACCTTGATACCCTTTCTTTCTGCATTTGCAGCTACAAAATCTAATACTTGATCTTCCCTATTTGCAGTGGTTCTCAAAGCAAAAATATATGTTCTTTCTTCTTCGCTCATTTTGTTATTAGTGCTCCTACCATGTAAATTATGAAACCAATAAATCCTATTAAAAGAGTACCTAATCCGGCCACCTTTAAGGTTATCTTAAATTCCTCTTTATTAGGTTTCCTCGTGATTTTCAATACTCTCTTATTTTTCAGATAAAAACTCTTTGCTTTTGATCCGAAACTTTGTTTTTCGTGCTCCATTCTCTAGGTTCTTTGATAATTAAGAATTTAAAAATGTTGCTTTTACTAGATTTATAAAGGTTTCTACTTAAAAACTTCGCCTGTTTCAAAACTCCAAAATAACAAATCTAATTCATCTACAGAAATACTACTCTCTTTAGCCAATTTCTTGAATTTTCTCTCAATTTCCAAATAACTTTTCCTACTCAATGAATGGGGAATTTTATCCAAGGCTCCAGACGTGACCATATTTTTTAGGATATGTCTATCCAAAATAACTAAATTTTTTCTTCCAATATTTCTCAAAAAATGACTAGCTTCTTTATATCCTAGTCCACGAACATTTTTAACTAAATATTCTCTTAATCTTAAATTATCGTTCTCCCCATTCAATTTATTAAAAATTTCAGAATATTTCTCTTTCATTTCAACTAAATTTCTTCTTTTATTATTATGAAATCTAACTTTTTTTAATTCATCACCAAATTTAATAGATTTATTTTCAAAATCTTCTTTCTTCAAAAAATCAATAACCTTCTCTGCTTGTCTTGCTTTCGAGCCAGGAGTCAATAAACAAAAACATAATTCGTAAAAATAGTCTTTTTCATCAATTTCAGAAAATTCCTTTAATCTATTCTGAATAATTTTTTTCTTTTTTTCAAATTCTTCCTTTATCATTTTACACTATCAAAAGGCCTGATATTTAATAAAGAATAATCCAACTTATCTTCTAAGATTTTCAAAGCAGTTTCCCTTGAACCCCAACAAGATCCCTGAATAACTTCGCTCCTATAAAGATCGCTCAAAGTCAATTCGATAATATACTTAACATAACTCTGTTTACATTCGGGACAATGTCCCATATGCTCAACCAAATCCCTTTTGACATCATCAATATAATATTTTTCTTCACCATTCGATATCTTTGGATCTATGCGAACTAAAAGTTCCCTCAAGTTTTTAGGACATATCATAATTTAAGAGGTTTATAACTATTTAATAAAACCTATGTAAAATTAATTAAATAAAAAAAATTAATCTACAAACTCTATTCCAAGCTCATTCTCAATATCTTTTCTTTTCTTATCAGATGGAATATTCTTGTGACCAAATATTTGAGGACTTTGAACACCTGTTACAATTAACATTACTCTAAGTGTTTTATCCATGTCTTCAGAAATTTGCGCTCCCCAAATAATCTTAGCGTCTTCATCCAACCTCTGAGAAACACTTTCAACGACCCCTTTTGCCTCCGCCAAAGACATATCAGAGCCACCTACAATGTTAATTAGGGCACCATCCGCTCCAGTTATATCAACATCAAGCAACGGATTGTTTATTGCATGTTCAACAGCTTCCATCGCTCTATTTTCACTATCAGATTCGCCAACACCAATAGAAGCAGCACCTCCCTTCCCCATAACAGTCTTAATATCAGCAAAATCCAAGTTAACTAAACCTGCTTTTGTAACCAATTCAGCTATACCTTTTACAGCGTTAGTTAAAATCTCATCTGCAACCTTAAAAGAAGTATGTAAAGGCAGATCCGGTGCTAAATCCAATAATTTATCATTTGGAATAACAATCAAAGTATCAACAATACTTTCTAATTTTTCTAAACCAATAATAGCATTTTCATACCTTCTTTGACCTTCCATTTCAAAAGGAATTGTAACAATCCCTACAGTAAGTATACCTAGTTTCTTAGCAATATCTGCAACAACAGGAGCACTTCCTGTACCCGTTCCACCACCAAGACCACAAGTAACAAAAATCATATCTGCTCCTTTCATAGCATCTCTAATTTCATGTTCACTCTCTCTAGCAGCTTCTTCCCCCACTTGAGGAACACTTCCAGCTCCTAGTCCTTGAGTAAGCTCTTTTCCAATCAAAATTTTAGTATTAGCATTAGTATATAACAAGTCTTGAGCATCAGTATTGATTGCAACAGTTTGTGCACCCGCAATACCCACTTCAGAAATTCTATTAATAGTATTATTACCAGCACCTCCGGCACCAATAACTTTTATTTTAGCTTTTTGTGTAGAAATTAAAGACTCCAACTCCTCATCAATATTACTCAATTTTTCGGGCAGTGCCCTAGAAATCGAATCAACAGACCTTGCATTTTCAATAAAGCTTTCCATCTTAAACCCCTTCAATCGTGATATTTGGGGGAAATGATATCAATATATAAAGTTAATTATTCTGAAGTAGTTGCTTTACTTTTTTCCTCTATAAACTCGATAGAATTAATTTCTGGTATCAATTTAGGAATCTTTTCTTTAATAATATTTAAAAAAACATCTGGAAGATTAATTTCGCTCTTTATTTTTAGCTTCTTACCTTCAATTTCCAAATTATATTTAGAAGGGTCCATCCTTAACATGGCTCCCAACAAATTTTCAACTTTTTCCTTAGCATCTTCAAGAATTCTTTTTATTTTTACCTCAAAAATTAAATCTCTTCCAGCCAAAGGATGGTTAAAATCTACAAAAATTCTTCCCCCGGAAACACTCCTAACAACGCCCATCATATTCTCTGCATTTATTTGCATCCCTGGGTAGGGGTTTAATTTTTGTTTTGTGAATAATGATCTTGAAACAACTCTTATCAATTTAGCATCTTTTTTCCCATAAGCTTCTTCTGATCCAATGTTGAAAGTATAATCTTTTTCAGTTTCGCTCCCTTCTAGCTGTTTATCCAAACCTTTGATTACTTGGCCTTCGCCTACACAAATTATTAAGGGTTCATATTTAGATTTATTTATTCCCTCTTTTTCTCCAACTTCCTTCACACTAGTATCAAAAATTCTATCATTATCTAACTTACCAGTGTAATCTAACTCTATGAAGTCGCCTTTCTTTATCTTAACCATAGGAAAACGAGAACTAATACTTTATTTAAAGTTTACTAATTATAAAATTGAGTTATATTAAAAAGCTATATAAGTTTTCCTCAATTCCCTCTTTCATGGCAAATTGGCGAGAAAATATAAAATCTCCTTTAAAGTTGCATCTTGATAAGGTAATAAAGGGTTCTGCAGAATACAAAGAGGATATTGTTTTAGCTAAAGATCAAAAAATAGCTCAGCTATGGATTTCCCTAGCACAACTATCCAAGGATCTGCGAGAATCAAAAGTAAGAATAAAATATTTAGAAGCAATAGTAGTAGAATTGCTAGAAGAAAAGAAAAAACACCTTAGAACTAAAAAAAAGAAAGAAGATGTGGATAAATTAATAAAAACCTTAAAGAAGTTTTAAAACAAAAATTTTATAAACATCCCTTTTTCTCTTTCTCTTGTATGGAAGGTTCAGACAAAAAAGTGGTAGGTGCTTCTAGCTTAAAAGTTGGAGGATATGTCATTTTTGATAATGTTGCTTGTAAAGTATCCTCAATTGATATTTCAAGGACGGGAAAACACGGACATGCAAAAGCAAGAATAGCAGCAATATCTTTGACAGATGGAACAAAAAAAGTTAAGTTGTATCCGGGCCATGATAAAGTTGAAGTTCCAATAATAGAAAAAGAATCTGCTCAAGTATTATCTGTATCTGGAAGTAAAGCAAACGTAATGGATATGAAAACCTATGAGACTTTTGATTTAGATGTGCCCGAAGATTTACAAGGGCAAGTAAAAGAAGGGGACCAGGTAAGTTATTGGATAATAATGGGGGAGAAAGTTTTAAAACAAAAATAAAATGGCAACAAAATTCCCAGAAACACAAAGAAGACTTTTTGCAAATGTTTTTGTTTGTAAAAAATGTAAATCTAAACGAAGATCGACTATGCAAAAAGTAATAGAAGGAAAGATACTTTGCAAAAAATGTGGCAGTAAAGCTTTCAGACCTTTGAGAAAAGCAAAATAAAATGAATTATGACTTATTATTTTTAGTAATATTTGGTTCGATATTATTGGTAGTTATGCTACTAAATAAAAAAAGAACCGAATTACAAAAAATTGCATTCCCATTTCTCTATATGATTATCTACCGGACTAAATTGGGCCTAAATAAAATGGATAAACTGGCTAGCAAGTTTCCTAGGTCTCTTAATATTTTGAGTTATGTCTCCATAACAATAGGTTACCTAGGAATGGCATTTATTATATTCTTTTTATTCAAGGGCGCATATGAATTTTTATTCTTAGATATGCCTTCTCCAGTTGGTCTAGTATTACCAGGAGTCGAAACGATTCCCGGGCTTCCCAAATTATCATTCTTTCATTGGATAATCACAATTTTTATTCTAGCTTCTGTTCACGAATTTTCTCATGGAGTATTTGCTAGGCTAAATAAAATAAAAGTTAAATCTTCAGGATTTGCCCTATTTGGAATAGTACTTCCCATAATACCTGCTGCTTTTGTAGAGCCGGATGAAAAATCGATGGAAAAAGCCCCAAAAAAAGCTCAATTATCCGTTTTATCTGCAGGATCATTTGCTAATTTTATTACCGCAATTATAGCTCTAGTGATATTTGGTTTTGTATTGGGTCCCGTTGTTGGAAATATGTTACAAGAAACAGGGGTGGTTATAGCAGGTCTAAAAGAGGGGGGACCCGCAGAACAAGCAGGAATAAAAATGAATGAAACAGTTGTTGCTATAAATGATGTTCCAATAAATAGTTTGGACGAATTTAAACAAGAACTAGATAGGTACTCACCAAATGAAAAAATTTCTTTACAAACAGAAAACTCAACTTATTATGTAACTTTGACTGAATCAACAGAAGAATCTGGAAAAGCCCATTTAGGTGTATTTTTGACCGCAAAAGAGCAAATTTATAATCCAGAAATAGAAGAAAAGTATGGAACTTTTTTTATAAAAACAATGATATGGATTACGATGTTGTTCTCATGGTTATTTATGATTAATCTCGGGGTTGGAATGTTTAATCTTCTACCATTAGGAATTCTCGATGGTGGAAAAATGTTCTATCTAGCAATATTGCATTTAACTAAAAATGAAATGATAACCAAGAAAATTTGGAAATTTACAAATATAATTCTAATATTATTATTGGTACTATTAATTTTACCACAGCTATTCAATCTTTTAATTTCTCCTTTCATATAATTTATAAAGCCAATTTATTCTCTAAATTAAAATGATAGTGGATGTACATTGCCATTTGGATTTTGAAGAATTTGATAAAGATAGAGATGAAGTTATAGAAAGAGCTAAAAAAAATAATGTTAAGGTTATAATTTCTAACGGTACCAATCTAGAAAAAAACAAAAAAGTTTTAGAATTATCAAAAAAATATGATATTGTTAAACCCGCTTTTGGATTATATCCAACCGAAGCAGAATCAATGTCCGAAGAAAAAATAAACGAAACCTTAGAATTCATAGAGAAAAATAATCCAGTAGCAATAGGAGAAATCGGACTTGATTTAAAATATGGGAAGGATTTAGAAAAACAAAAAAAAGTTTTTAAAAAATTAATTAATCTATCAAAAAATTTAGATATACCCATAATAATCCATTCCTGGAAAGCAGAAAAAGAAACAATCGATTTCTTAAAAGAAAATGAAGCAAAGAAAGTAATTTTACATTGTTTTTGTGGAAATGCCGAATTAACCAAAGAAGCAGAAGAACTTGGATATTTATTTTCAATTCCAGCTACGATAGTTAAGAGTAAAACTTTCAGAAAATTAGCTAAAAGAATACAATTAAAATCCATTTTAACCGAAACAGACGCACCACTTTTATCTCCTTACGAAGGAAAAAGAAATGAACCTTCTTTCATAAAAGAAACAATAAGAAAGATTGCAGAATTAAAACATATTTCTGAAGAAGAATTGGAAAAAATAATTTTTATGAATTATCAAAATTTATTTGCAAAATGACAGCCTCCAAAAAAGAAACCGAAAAAAGACTTGAAATATCCAGAAGAATCTCCAAATCGCTAGAGAATTGTGTCCAAGGGATAATGCTAGGCGGATCAATGGGATTCGGTCAGAATTATTCAGTAACAGAAAAATCAGACATAGACATGGTTGTAGTAATAGAAAAAAATCAACTAGGTGAATTATTAAGGAAAGATTTATTCAAAGGTAAACTGCCACGGGAAGCAATAAATGCTTTCAAGGAGGGAAAGATTAACTTATTCTGGGCAACTAATTATCTGGAAGGAGTTGAAGTAAACTCATTTGTTTATGAAAAAGAAGGGTATATTGATTTTTGTACCCTTCAAGGTAGTTTGAAAGGATACAGGTCCACAAAACCAAGAAGTTCCCAAGAAGCATTTACATTTGGTGGAGAAAAAATTTCATTTGATAGAAAAATAAAACCTTATGAAAAAGGATTTATTTTTGAAAAACCTGCCTTAGTCAACGGAAAATATTGGGGAGTTCCCCCAAGACAAGATTATTTCTTTAGTGGAGATATAATTTTTGAGAAAAATGGACTATTTACTAAATTAGAATCAAAGGTATGGCAAACAACCGTAGGTCAATTATTAAAAGAATATGGGCCCAATATAAATTTAAAAAATACCAACATATTAAATACTCATTTTTCATATCAGGCGGCTAAAGAAAAAGTCCCTTTGGAAGTGGCAGAAAAAATAAAAAATAGAACCGAAAGATTAGTAAGACAATATACAAAATGAGCGCTGGAAAAAAACAGTTGGAAAAACAAGGATATAGATTCACTGGAAAACATAGTTCTGTAAAAATTTGCGACTGGACAAAAAAAGCATTAAGAAACGAAGGAGTCTGCTACAAACAAAAATTTTACGGAATTAACACACATCAATGTGTACAAATGACTCCCACAATGGTGTGTCCAAATAGGTGCCAATTTTGTTGGCGTTCTCTAGATCTTTATACTGCAGAAACAATGGAAGAACTAGATGAACCAAAAGAAATAATAAAAAAATCTTTAGAAGAACAAAAATTATTATTAGCGGGATTTGGTGGAACTAAAAAATCAGATAAAAAATTGTTAGAAGAATCATTCAAACCGAAACATTTTGCAATTTCTCTAACTGGAGAACCGACAATTTATCCAAAATTAAACGAATTATTAAAAGAGTTACATAAACAAAAATTTACATCTTTTTTAGTTACCAATGGTATGTTTCCAGAAGCTTTAGAAAATCTAAAAGAATTACCTACTCAAATGTATTTATCTTTAGATGCTCCAACAAAGGAACTATACAAAAAAATAGATAATCCTATGCTAAAAGATTACTGGGAACGTTTTAACAAATCTCTAGAAATATTATCAAGACTAAAAACCAGAACAGTGATTAGAATAACAGCAGTAAAAGAATTAAATATGTGTAATGAATCTGATTATGCTAAACTAATAAAAAAAGCAAATCCAAAATTCGTAGAAATTAAATCTTATTCTTGGGTAGGCGAATCTAGAGAAAGACTAAATTTAGAAAATGTGCCATCTTATGAAGATTGTTTGGGGTTCGCAGAAAAAATTGCCAAACTAATTAATTATAAAGTTATTGATACTCACAAAGAATCAAAAGCAATTTTGTTGGCAAAAGAAAATTATGAAGATAGAGTACTTAAATTTTAATCATCTTTCCCAATGGGCCCGGATTAATCAAAATTGTTGTTCCAAGATTATCCATCTCACCAAAATTCTCATGCAAGTGTCCAGATAAAGCTAAAATCGGTTTAAATTCTTCTATAAATTTTCTATAAGATTTGTTGCCAACATGTTCAAAATATTCTAAATAATCCAATTTTGTCCCATATGGTGGCTGATGAGTAATCAAAATTATTTCTTTCCCTTTAAACTTCTTCCCTATAATTTTTGATATCTTTTCAAATTCTGTATTTGTTTGGCTAAATCCATCCCCTCCAAAACCAAAGAAAATATAATTTTCAATTTCAAAAATTCCTCGATGTAGATAAATAATATTTTTGAATTTATCACAAATCTTTTTCATATCTTCCCCTTCTTCATGATTTCCAGGAATAACTATTAAGGGGATATCAATCTTATTAAACTTAAACAAAACTTCATTCAAATCCTGTCCAAATATAGTTAAGTCCCCTGGACAAACTAATAAATCAGGTTTTTTCAACCTAGCTAATTTACAAACTTCCTTTATGATGTTATCATTTCCATGTACATCTGTAAATGCTAAAATCTTCATAAATAAAACAAAGAAAAATAAGTTTTTTAAGACTTATGTTTTTGCTTTTGTATCAAAATATTGACTATATAATCCTTGAACTTCTTCTTTACTGGCCCCATAATCGTACGCCTCTTTTGTCAAATCTGGAATTGCGTCCAAAATTTGATGATACAAATTAGAATAGGGATGTTCCTTTCCAACTCTCCTAATTTGTTGTTCTAGTCTGAGAAATTTCTCTAGACTTTCTAAAGTTTCTCTCTTAGCCATCTTAGGCCCCCAAATAGCCTACCATCAAGGCACTATCATATTCATCAATAGCTCCAATTTCAATTAATTCATCCTGATCTTCCATAGAGTAAATATTCATATTACCACCTCTTTTTGCTTAAAAAATCTCATAAAGTCACTATTAACAGAGTTCCAAAATTGAGCCTCAGAATCCATAACTTTGAATTCTTCCCATTCCATGTATTTTGTTGGTCTTAGTATCATTTTATCACCTCTAACCAACCTATTACAAATTCCATTTAAATATCCTATCCGCGTGCGTGGCAAGCTGACAAGATGGTTTGTTACTTAAGAATTAAAAAAGAAAAGAAAATTAATTTTTTATTCTCCATTTACCTTTTATAATTGGAAGCAACTGAGCCAAACCCCCTTCATAAATTAATCCATTTGCACCCATCCAAGCAGAACCCTGACCTTTAGTATAATCTAGATTCAAATCAGTACTTGTCCCAACTATAAAAGTGTCTCGCAGTATTTCGGGTGTGTGAGTATGTCCAGTAAAACTTTTTCCATGGTTTATTTCTCTGCTACGAACACTCCCTCTAGCTCCAGACATTCCCATATGTCCATGACTGGCACATTGCCACCCCCAGACCTTATAATCGTCCCCAAGTCCTAAGAAATTAACATTAGAAGGAACTTTTCCCATCATTCTTATTCCTTCTTCAACCGGATCTTTCTTATCCATTACAGCTTCAACAAGTTTGGAAGCAATTCTAGCATTCCAAGGTTCTTTCATAAACTCTCCTCTTTCTAAGTACCTATCTACAAAGAAAGGATGATTTGCAGCAACTACATTAACTTCTCTTTTTCCCATAGCCTTTGCTAATCTACAAACTTCATCATAGTTTTCTTTGAATTCTTGCTCTAAGTAAAGTCTTCCTTCTTCAAACATTCTGACCCTACTAGCTAGATTATCTTTTTCATGAGGATTTACACTATGTGCATTAAATAAGTCATGAACAAAAATTCTAGATGGATTAAAAAAATCAATCATCTCATAATTTGCATCCACTGTTGTAGGGTCATGATCTCCCACATGCCAATCTCCTAAAATCAAAGCTTCAACTTTAGCTTTACTTGGTTTCTTACCACCATCATATTTTAGACCCATGTCTGCAAATATTCCATTTTTCTGACTCCTCATTATTCTAACATTATAAAATTTATCATCTATAACTTCAACAACTACTGCCCCATACATATGATCTCTCTTAGCAGCATCCCCCCTATGATTTAATGGGTGATAGTTTGGGTGTGTAACACAACCAGTACTCACAAAAAGTTTTGGCAAGTCAGCATTGCTTGCAGGAATCGCCTTAAATCTCTGTTTAGAGTGTGCAACAACCTTAGTTAATTCCCTCTGAACAAACCTATCTCTTCCAGAAGCAGGATCCACATTTTGAGGAGGAACAACCATATTTGAAATTTCAATGTTGCTATTCAATTTTTTATTATGGTGGTCATGAACATCTTCTCTATCTTGAAAGAAAGAATGTAATTCTCTTTCAGAATTATTCATCCCACTCATCCTGATAATATTAAGCTCTGCCCCATTATCTTTGCAATATCTTTCTAACCCCTTTATTAAATTCTTATTCGGGGCACCTCTTTCAGATCCTTGAGCAGAGGTTTCTATATCGGAGTATCTCTCTCCATTTCTCTCAGATTGAACTGCTTGCGCAGCAGTAATAACATATATTCCAGATTTTGTTTTTTCTTCAGCCATTTTTTATTCCTCCTATAAGTTTAAACCAATTAACTTTTTTAAATAATTATATTATCGAAAATATATTATCCTCAAATATAAAAATCCTCCCTCAAATTATCTTGTCTTGTAGTATTAAATTCAGGATAATTTCTTTCTTCAACAAAAGGATTAATAAACTGTCCAGGAAGACTATTTCTAATATATTCTAAAGTGTAAATATTACCATCCGAAAAATAAACATTCAATCGATTCATAATCCCAAATTGAGTTTCTATCTCGGCTCCAGTTAACATAGTTCCAGGATTTCTAACAATTTTGGCAGGTTTTCCAAACTCCATATTTCCCTTAGTAACAAAACCCAAGGCAAAAGATCCTAATACAATTAATCCTAAGGTTAGCTTTTTACCCATGAAAAAGGGAATTGAGGAAAACTTATAAGTATTACTAGAACTCACTCAATTTCTTATTATAATTAACAACTTTAGACTTATCTTTTAATTCCCCCAAAGAAATCATATTATTTTTATCTAATTCTTCTATTTTCCTATGAAATGTCCTATATGAGACCCCTCCAGAATACAAATCAAACAACTCTTTTATGGTTAATCCAGAATTTTCTTTTATTAGCTCTAAAATCTTCTTTTCCTCTTCACCAAATTCATCAACATTTTTAATTTTAAAATTATTCATTTTTTCAATAGCCTTCTCACAATGCTCAACCAAGATATTCCTAGAAGCTTTCATCTCGGCAACATTCCCACTTTCTCTCAACAAAAATATTCCCGTTCTAACATCACCATTCTCAAAGGCTTTACTAGCAGTTAATTCAATAACTTTCTCATCAACAACATTTTCAACAAAAGCATAGTTTGCTCTTTGTTTCAAAATATCAAAAGTCTCATTATAATTATAAGACTTAAACTCCAAAATATCAACATTTAGTCTAGATTTTATTCTTTCATCCAAATTAATAATCCAATCTCCATTATTAGCAATCATTAAAATACATTTTTTATAAAAATCCTCGGAGAAATTATACAAAATATCTAACTCCTTAACCCTATCTACTTCATCTAAAACAACAACAACAGATTTTTTATTAACCAAATCAGAAACAATTTTCATTAATTCATCTGTTCTCTTATTATGAATCCACTTGTAATTTAGCTGCTCACAAATATCCAATAAAATTTTATAACTAGTATCTTTCTTCCAGCAATTAATATATACTGTAAAAATATCATCCGTCTTTTCCTCTAACTCTCTTAAAACATGTTTAACAGCAACTGTTTTTCCAATTCCAGGAACTCCAGTAATAAATAAATTTCTTCCAGATTTTCTTTGAAATAAAGGTTTTATCACTTCTGCAATGTAATGCTGCTGATTTTCTCTATGAGGGATTTCTTTAGGAACATAATCATAATCTAGAGCCTGCTCATTAATGAAAAGCGATTCATTATCGTGTAGAATATCATCAAATAAACCCATATGAAAAAGAAGAATTAAGTTAGATATAAATCTTACTATAACTCCTTAACACCATCCATCTCAGAAACAACTAATCTAAAACCAACCCCTAACTTAATCAAAGCACTAACTAAAGCCATATGCTCCTTTCCCGCTCCAGAAATAAAATTAACCCCCACTTCTCCAGAAATCTTCTCTTTCAATTTCTCTTCCATTTCTTTAGCCAACTCTTCAACTTTAGCATTAAAATTAAAAACAATCAACTCTGTTTTATCATTTGCCTTAAAAGTATCTTTCCCAAAATCATTAGTCAATAAATAAATTTTATCCCATTCTTCACCACTAATTAAACCATTCACATGTCCCCAAGTGCCCTTTCCCGTAGATAAAACTGCTATTAAATCTGCCATTTATCTAAAACAAAGAGAACTGATATATAAATATTTAGTTTTTTTTGGGCATGACTACAATAATAGCATCTTCTAACTTTTTAATTTCAAATTCTTTTTCAGAACCATCAACATCCGGATGTAAGGGAGTTGTAACAAAAATTCCTTTTCCTCCTTCAAGAGATGCCCCCTCAATTAAAATATCCAATGTTCTACCGCTTATACTTTGCGTTATTTTTACGTTCGGACTTCCAGGAGCATAAACATTCATAAGTATATCTCCATCTCTTTCATCAAGAGCCATTTCATCATCATAAGGAATATCATATCCCTTATTCTCCATTATAACGCTCTTATAAATATTATAAGGTATACCCAATTGTTTTAATTCTTTTTTAGTCCTAGGAAGTTTTGGAGGTCTTACCATTTTTTCTACTTTACAGTAGATAAATTACTATATAAACTTTTTTATTATCAGCAAAACCAAAACTATTTAAACAATTATAAATATTTCTTAATTATGCCTAAAACAATTTCAAGAGATATACCTTTATCCGAAATAACCTTGAGGAGATATGAAAAACCTTATACGGCTTCTAAAAGAGATTTAACAAGAAAATTATGTTTATCAGTTGGATTACTACAACCGGGAGATTCTAGGGATATCATTGTAGATGTTTTTCAAGTTTTAATGATTAATAAAAAAGATAAAATATTAATGAATTCTGAAGAAGTTAGGGATAAAGTAATAGCCAATAGAAAAAAATATAATCTCCCTTTGAAAGGAGTTGCCTCCTCTAATGTAAGGAGACAATTAAAGAGATTAAAAGACCTACATTTAATTGAAAATGTCAAAACAGATTACAGAATAACTGAGTTTGAAGAACTACATGAAATTTTTGAGAAAAGAATAAAAAATTTCTATCTAAGTAATATTCTGGAAAGAGTTGAAGAGTATTTCAAAGCTTTAAAATGATTTACGAACCAGCCGAAGATTCCTTTCTTCTAAAAAAGCAATTAAAAAATATTATCAAAAGTAAAATGAAAGTTTTAGATATGGGTACTGGCTCTGGAATTCAAGCCCTGGAAGCACATGCGCTAGGCGCTGAAGTTTTGGCCGCAGACATAAATCCAAAATGTGTTGAGCATGTAAAAAAATTAGGAATAGAAGCAATACAATCTAAATTATTTGAAAATATAAAAGAAAAATTTGATCTCATTATATTTAATCCTCCTTATCTACCTGAAGAACCTCGAGAACCAAAAGATTCTCAATTATCTACCACAGGAGGAAAAAAAGGTAATGAAATTCTAGTTAAATTTTTAGAACAGGCTAAACCTCATTTAAGTGAAAAAGGAAAAATTCTAATAGTTTTTTCGTCTCTAACCCCTGAAGTAGATAACAATCTAAAAAAATTAAACTACAAATTTAAAGAATTAGACAAAGAAAAAATTCCATTCGAAACTTTATATGTATATTTAATTGAATAAAACTTTATGCCAATAGATCTGGAGCCCAAATTATATATAGATTAAATCACAATCAATCCTTATCCTAACAATTGAGTAATCGAGTAAATTATTGTTCCAAAACCAGAAGCATAGCCGACTAATCCTGCAGTGTCACAAAGAAGTTCAATAACATTATCTTTCCCATGATTTATATCTTGGTTTAATTTTTTCAAATAAAAAGGATCAAAACAACTAGAAATGGCCCCCCTCCCAAAAGAAAGAACAATAGGAATTATTTTTGTGCTCAAACAAACCTCCCGTTCAGGAAATAAACATTTGGGATTATCAACCATAATTAATTGAGGAAGTGGTCAATTTTATATTATTTCCTATCAACCAAAATCTTTATAAATGCCTCAAAAAACCAACTAATAACCCATTAGTACTACGTTTAGTAGGAGGGAAATATGGATAAAAAAGTTATATTAGAATCAACAAAAAAATTACGTGGGATTTCTAAAAAAAGGAAGTTTAATCAATCGATTGACTTAATCGTAAATCTTAAACAATTAAATCCAAAAAATTCAGAACAAAAAGTAGATTTATTCTTACAATTACCTAAAGAAAAACAAAAAAAACCAAAAATTTGTGCTTTAGTTGACAAAGAGTTAGAAACAAAAGCTAAAATTTTTGATAAAGTAATTCTAAAAGAAGATTTTCAAAAATATTCAAAAGACAAAAAAGCAACAAAAAAGTTAGCTATAGAATTCGACTATTTTGTAGCACAAGCAAATTTAATGGGAGAAATAGCCACAGCGTTTGGTAAGGTTTTTGGACCAAAAGGAAAGATGCCAAACCCGAAAGCAGGTTGTATTGTTCCCCCAGTAATCCCAACTTTGGAACCAATAAAAAAGAAAATAGAATCTACAGTAAGATTTGTAATGAAAGATCAACTTTTAGTTAAATCCTCGGTAGGATCAGAAGATATGACAGAAGAAGATATAGTCGAAAATATCCATTTTGCCTATAATACTTTATTACATGCATTACCAAGAGAAAAAGATAATATAAAATCTGTATTTATCAAATTCACAATGAGCCCTTCTGTTGAAATAACCGATAAAGGGCCAATAGTTCATGAAAAAAAAGTAAAAGTAAAGAAAAAGACAGAACCTAAAAAAAAAGAACCTAAAGAGGTTAAGAAATGAAAGCTCACGTATCAGAAGCAAAGAAAAAAGAACTTGCAAGAATAATTAATCTAATCAAGAATTCCAAAAATATAGGAATAGTTGATCTAACTAGTTTGCCTTCTGCACAATTTCAAAAAATTAAATCAAAACTAAAAGATAAATTACAAATAACAGTTACTAAAAAATCTCTAATTAAATTAGCTCTAGAAAAAATAAAAGAAAATAAAAAAGGAATAGAAGAATTAGAAAAAGATTTAGAAAAATGTATTCCTGCTTTATTAGTCACAGAAGAAGACGCTTTCAAAATAGCAAAAACTCTTGATCAAAATAAAACCAATATGGCAGCTAAGCCAGGACAAATAGCTCCTAAGGATTTAGTTATACCTGCGGGGCCAACTGCTTTCACACCAGGACCGATTATAGGAGAACTTGGACAAGCAGGGATAATTGCTGCAGTTGAAGATGGTAAGATAGTTGTTCAAAAAGAAACAGTGATTGCAAAAGAAGGAGATACACTGACAGAAAAACAAACTGGAGTTCTGGATAAATTTGGAATAGAACCAATACAAATTGGGCTAAATCTAAAAGCAATATACCAAGATGGACAAATATTCAGATCGGATGTATTATCTGTAAGAGAAGAAGAATATATAGAAAATTTACAAAATATGGCTAGAGAAGCACTAAATTTAGCTGTGTTCATATCATATCCTACTCAGGAAACTACTGAAATATTACTTCAAAAGGCGGAGCGTGAAGCTTTGGCTTTATCAACAAAAGTACCTGAAGAATCTACTGAAGAGAAACCAGTAGAAAAACAAGAAGAGACAACAGAGGAACAAAAAGAAGAGACAACAGAAGAAACAAAGGCAGAAGAGAATAAAGAAGAAAACAACACACAGGAGGCAAATGAATCATAATTCATTGGAGGTATTAAAATGGAACTCATATATGCAGCATTACTCCTTCACAAATCAGGTAGTGAAATCAATGAAGAAAAATTAAAAAAAGTCATGGATGCAGCTGGCGCAAAAGTAGATGATACCAAAGTTAAAGCATTAGTTGCTGCTTTAGATGGTGTCGATATAGAAAAAGCAATCAAAGAAGCCGCTGTTGTAAGTGCCGCTCCATCTTCAGAAAGTACACCATCTGAAGAAAAGAAGGAAGAAAAGAAAGAAGAAGAAAAGAAAGATGAAGGTCAAGCAGCTGCTGGACTAGGAGCTCTTTTCGGTTAAATTTTTCCTTTTTCTTTTTTTATATTTTTTATTGAGTGATGCTTAATGGACAAAAAACAATCAACGAAACTTAAAGAAGAAATAATTCAACTAAAAAAAAGTTTGAACGAATTAAATATCCAGAAAGAAAACTGGTTTTCTAAAAAGGAGAACTTGAAAAAAGATATTTCTAGTCTAATTAACAAAATTAAATCTTTAAAAACAAAAAAAGATAAATCAAGTGAAAATATTCAGAAATTAAAAACAGAAAGAGACAAATATAACAAAGAAGTCCAGGGATTAATTAAAAAGTTTCAAGAACTAAACAAAGAAAAACAAAAAATTCTAAAGGAAAAGAAGATTAACTTCGATCCATCTGGAATAATAAAGAAAATTGAAAAATTAGAGTTTACGATAGAAACAGAAGGGGTGTCTTTTGAAAAAGAAAAGACAATCATGAGGCAAATTAATCAATTTAAAAAACAACTCCAAGATGCAGGAGATGTACAATCATTATTCAAGGAATTAAAAGAACTTTCTGATAAAATAACAAAAACAAAACAAAAAGCAGAAGAATATCATAAAAAAATAAGAGATGAATCTAAAGAAGCAAAAGGATATTCTGAATTTTTCGAGTTAACAAAAAAGATAAATGAATTAAGAAAAGAGCAAGAAGAGGCTTTTAAAAAATTTATAGAATCCAAAGAAAAATTTTCTAAAGTTAATGAACAGTTAAAAAATAAACTAAAAAATGCTAAAGAATTGGGCGAAGAAATAATTTCAAAGAACAAAAGAGAAACAGATAAAGTTCTTAAAGAAAAAACTAGAGAAGTTGAAGAGAAATTAAAAACAAAGAAAAAACTTACAACCGAAGATTTAATGATTTTTCAAGGTTCTCAAGATAAAAAGTAAGCTAAATCTATTCCCAAATAGCAAAGGCTACAGGAATAAAACAAGAAACTATAAGGTATAGAATTAATTCCTTGGAACGGGAGGGGATAATACGAAAATTTCTAACAATCTTAAACAGCACTAAATTAGGTAATTCTTATTATCAAGTTATGTTAAAATTGCATAATATAAATGAGCAGAAAAGAAATACCATCTTAAAATATTTAATAAATCATCCAAAAATAGCATGGATCGGAAATTTAGAAGGGAATTACGATATCGCTTTCATTGCATATGTAAAAGATCAAGTACAATTGCAAGAAACAATCAATACTCTATTTGAAAAATTCAATAAATATATTATGAAAAAAACCATATCGATTAGTTTAAATGCAGAATTTTTCCCAAGAGATTATCTAATAGATAAAGAAAGAACTAGTTTTAAAAAAATTTCTTACAAGTATTATAAAAATTTCATAGAGCTAGATGAAATAGATAATCAAATATGTACGATTTTAGGAAAAAACTCTAGGACAAGTGCCATAGAATTGTCCAAGGAAATTAAAATCTCTCCAGATACAATTTTACAAAGATTAAAAAAATTAAAGAAAGAAGAGATTATCCTAGGATATAACATAATCTTAGATCAGGAAAAAATCAATCAATCCCACTATAAACTGTTAATATTTCTGAGCAATTTATCTAAACAAAAGGAGGACAAATTACTTTCTTTCTGCAGATCAAACAATCGAGTAATATCTGTAATAAGAACATTGGCCGAATGGGATTATGAAATTGACTTAGAGATGAAAGATGTAAATCAGTTAAAAAATTTCACAATGGAGCTAACGAATAGTTTTTCCGACATAATAAAAGATTATGATTCCATTAGGATATTAAATATGCCAAAATATACTTTCTTTCCATAAAAAGTAATTAACAACCGAAGATTTAATGATTTTTCAAGGATCTCAAGATAAAAAGTAATAATATTTTTACATGACCTGATGAGTATCCCATTTTTCGTACTCATAATCTCTATGTAATTCTAAAAGTAATTTTGCCTTGCTTACATCTCCTTCTTTAGCCAATTCATATAGTTTACTGTCTTCCTCTAACAATCTAAATTCTTTTAGGGATTTTTCATATTTTAATAATGCTTCCAATGCACTCTCTCGAATTGATCCTTCAGGCATTGCTTCCACTTCTTCTCTACTCATTCCAGGAGATTCAGGTTGTTTTAATTCCTTTAACTCAAAATAAACGTTCCATTCTTCATCTAAGACTCTAAATAATTTTAAGAAAGCTTGATCTTTAAGTTCAGGTGTAGAAATATCCCAAATATAAGTTCCAGACTTTCTATTTTCATACATTAAAATTTCTTTCATTTTTGTTTAAAGTGGATAAGATGACTATTATATATCTCTTTCGATAAAAGAGGTATAATTGCCCATATTGCCCAATCAAATTTAAAGATTCATTTAGAATCCTTCACTTTATCTTCAATTTCTTTAATTGCCAACTCAATACTTTTTTTCAAATTTTTAAGCATTTCTAATTCTCCATCCCATGGGAGCGGAGAACCTGAAAATGAGTAGGTTTCATCATCTATTTTTTTTAAACCAGTATTGATTCGTAATGCTATTTCACAATGGGGCATATCCTCTTCAGGAAAATCCCACTTCATTATCTTAAACCCATATTTTTCAAAATTCCAGTCCATAATGATTAACTATAATTGAGATATAAAAAGTTATCGTCCCAAAGATATTTACAAGACCCATTTCAAGAAGATTTATATAAATGGATACCAATCTACCAATATGGGGGAAGAAAAAGAAATTAAAGTAAGAATCTTAGGAAATCATAGTATCTATAATATCAAGAAAATAATTGAAGAATTATTCGATATTAAATTTGAAAGTGTAAAGCAGGATAATGATACTTATTATGATTTGAAAGATAATTTTTATTTTAAACTAAATCATGTATTAAGAATAAGAAATGATAAAGAGGTTGCTTACAAAGCTTTATTTCTTATACCGGAAAAAAAACCAAATCCCTGGTTTGTATTGGAAAAAGAATATAATTTACCCATTTCTAAAAAAGATTTAGCTCATTTGTTCAATATTGCAAATATTAATCATAATATGGATTTACCAAACAAAATAGATAGTAATAAACTTAAAGAGCTTTTTCAAAAACTTAAATTTATTGAGAAAATAAAAATCAAAAAAACTAGATGGTCTGCAGAAAATGAGAATTGTAAGATTTGTATCGACTCTGTTAATAATCTAGGTTTATTTGTAGAAATTGAAGTAGAAGATGATAGTTTTTTGAATATATTTAAGCATAAATTGCCTTTTCAATTTAAGGAAATACGGCACGGTTATACAAATCTTTATGCAAAAGAAGTTTTAAAGATGAAAATACCCAACTTTGAAGAGAATTTTTCAAATAATCCAGATTGGAATTTTTTAAGTGGACAAAAACAATTGATTACACAAATTCTTAATAACAAAACTTAAATAAACTTTAAATATTATCCAATTTTATGAACAATCTATTAAACTCAATAATTCTTAGTATGCTTCCTATCTCCGAAGTTAGAGGTGGCCTACCTTATGCTCTACAAACTGGAATAAGTTTTCCAACGGCGTTCATTTTTTCTATTTTAGCAAATATATTGATAGTTCCAATATTTTTGATATTTCTAGATACATTACATCATCAATTTTACAAAATAAAACCCTATAGATATTTTTTTAATAAATGGGTAAATAGGGCGAGAAAAAAAATAGAACATAAAATCGGAACGAAATGGGAATTGCCCACCTTATTTTTATTCGTAGCTATCCCTTTTCCATTAACTGGAGCATATACAGGAGCTTTAGCCGCTTGGTTATTCAAAATAAACAGAATAAAAGCAATACTAACAATAGCCTTGGGCGTTTTTGTAGCTGCCCTAATAGTTTCATCTATTTACTTTGGGTTTACTTCTTTCTAAGAAAACTCTTTTTATAGAAATATTTCAAATCAGAATAATACGGAATTTTACTGACTTTGAACTTTTTAACCAAAAAAATCCAAACTAAAGCTATGTAAACTCCGGAGACAAAGTTCCAAAATATCAGATGGACAGCATCAAAATAATCTTTCCCAAACTCAACATCTAAAACAATTAGTATAATAATTCTTAACAAATTCATTCCTAAAATCAATAAACTGCCCAAAAAGAACATTTTCAAACCTTTTTTCCAGTCTAAATCCTTCAATCCAATAATTAAAATAAACAATAAATAGTAGGCAGCAGGAGCAACACAAGCCTCAATAAACCTAAACCCTGCACCATTTATCCCAATACTACTTCCAATTAACAAAACATCATAAAATAATCCAAGTATAAAATAACTCAAATATACAGTAATGGGACTCAAAATAACATAAAACAGAGGATAATTTATAGTAACAATTAAAATAATTAATAATCTAATTATAAGATTATAATAGTACCTAATCATAGCAATATTCTCAGAAAACGAACTTATAAAATTTGCCATAGAAACCTTTATAAGCGATTCACAACTCCACAATCATAACAAATATCAATACCATGGGGGTTATTTGACAATGAATAAAAAAATATCATTTTTAGGTATATTTTTAATGTTATTAGCAGCATTTGTAAGCGCAGAACTGGCTTTTGACCCAGTTTCTGTAGATTTTGGAGATGCAAACCAAGATTCAAGTGTTGAAACAACATTAACAATAACAAATCCAGGTCCAGAAAATGCAACAGAGATTACACTGGATTCAGGATTATTCAGTTACTCAAACGAATTTATAGGAAATAAAAGTTTTGAGGGGTCCACAATTTTTAGTCCGAACAACTTTACATTAATACCGGATGAATCAGAAGATGTAAACGTAACAATGACAGTTCCTTCATTAAGCACAATGATGGGACAATATACTGCTACATTTACAGCACTATATAATGATACAATAAACCAAGATATAACTACAGCAGTTATAACTGCAACAGTTTTTGTTGACCAATATACCGGTCAAGCAGGATACCTTGAGATTGTAGATACAGATTCATATGATGATATTCCAGATCAAATGAGAGCTGGGAGAACAATAGAATTAAATATAGATGTTGAAAATACTGGAAACGAAGATCTAACAACTAATGTTATGTTAGAAGTATGGTTATATAATTCAGATCTTAAACAAGTAGTAGCTTTTGAAGAATCATCTAGTGATCAAACAATAGATGATGGACAAGATGAAACATTTACAATTGATTTAGATCTTCATGAAAATTTAGATCCAAATGACAACTATGATCTTTACGTTAAAGCCTACAAAACAGATGACGAAGCAACTCATCATGATGTTAAGGTAAAGGAGGATGTTAACATACTAGGTGAAGATGATCTTTGTGACGTTGGAGATCTTAGAATAGAAGATTTTGATCTAGACGATGATGAATATTCTCCAGGAGACACAATAATTGTTGACGTAGAAGTTGAAAATCGTGGAAATGATGATATAGACGATGTTATTGTCGAAGTATGGATTACTGAAGAAGGTAAAACAAGAAAAATTGAATCAGAAGAAAGTGATCGAATCGACATAGATGAAGATAAGAAAGAATCTTTCCAATTTGAACTTGATCTAGATGATGATTTAGACGATGGAGATTATGAAGTTCATGTTATTGCATACGAAGATGATAATGAAGATGAACAATGTATCGAAGAAGTTGAAGTAGTAGATATTGATAGACCAGATCACAAAGTTATCATAGACGAAATCATAATCACTCCAATTACACTAAGTTGTGAAGGAACATTCACAGCAGAATTAGATGTCAAAAATGTTGGAAGAAGAAATGATGATGCAGTAAAAGTTAGAATGTACAATTCAGCATTAGGAATCGATATATATTCAGAAACATTTGAACTGGACAAATATGATGATAGTGATGATGACAATACTGTTTACCTAACTGCAGATATACCTGCGGACATGGAAAATCAAGACTATACACTGACTTTTACACTATACTACGATGATTTAGATGAACAAAAGAACTATGTTGAATCAATAACTCTTTCGGGTTGTGTTGCTACTGAAGTGCTTGAAGAAGAAGTAATAGTAGACACTACTCAAGAAAATCAAGAAGAACAAAATATGGTATTCCTACCAACAGGATGGGCAGGTCTTGGTTTAGAAGAGGGTACTTGGACAACAGTCTTTTGGATACTAGGAGATATCGTCTTAGTAATCGTAGCAATATACTTCTTAGTCCTATTATTTAGGAAAAGAAGATAATTTCTTTCTTTTTTCTTATTATATTTATATAACAACAATTCTTATTAATTAAATCAGATTTACCCTTATATATTGGCTACTAAAAAAAGAACATCTGAAGCAAGAGCGATAAGAAAAGAAAATTCTAAATCGAGACGTATGAAACGAGAAGGAATAAACCCATTTATAGCCGAACTTAGGGATGGAAAGAAATTTACTCCCCAAAATGTTTATGATTTCTTAACTAAAAATATTAAAGAAGATTGGGTTAAAAAAGTTGATTTAACAGTAAGAAGACAACAAAAAGTCAATGAGCTGGAAAAGATAGTTGCAGAGTGTAGTCTGAATATGGGATCGGAATTTACAATTCATTCTACAGAGGGAGATAAATTATACTGGGTGGCCCAAGCATACCATTATATGTTATTATATGAAGAATATAGAATAAAAGGTTATATTCATTAAAAAAGCGCACGCCCGGAATCGAACCGGGGATCAGAGGGTTGCAGCCTCTTGCCTTACCGCTTGGCCACGTGCGCACTTGTGAAATAAGATGTAATTTAAACTTTAAATATCTTTCTTATACAAACAGTACATTTATAAGTAAAAGTTACCAATCATTGGTAGTAAAAATGACACTATGGAAAAATATTGGAAAAAAAGCATCAATAATATTACTAGCTGTGCTCCAATTCACTTCTCAAGACATAGATATAAATTATGTTAAAAAACAGCTAAAACAAGAGGAAAACAGAAGATTGGTTGAAATGTTTGATGGAAGCTCCTTAAATCTTTCTGCCAAAGAAAAACCTCGGGATAATACTTTGGCTGAATTGGAAAAATCCCTCAAAAAATATTCTCCGAATACACAATTTGGCCCACCTTATTTTGATTCTAATATTAAAACAGATGTATATGGCTTAGATCGGGATGGAATAATCCTTAGAAATGCTTTAAATGCAAATTTACCGGGACAATTTAAACTAAGTACGGAAGCCATATTAGATTTAGGTTACGATGGATCTTCAAGACTAAGCGATCTAAATTTTGAATTAACAAGAAATATCAGAGGGACTCGTGCACAATACAAATTAAATCTAGATCAAGACAGAGAATTAGAATACAAATTACTTGTTAATTTTGATTTTTAAAAAAAGCGGACTGGAAGGGATTTGAACCCTCGACCCCTAGCTTTCTTCAACTTGGTTTAGAAGGCCTACACAGAAGCATACTCGCGCAAAACTTCTTTAGTGCTCTATCCAAGCTGAGCTACCAGTCCACTAAATTTTAAGAGCATCTATTTCATTTATAAATTTATCTACAATGTTTTTTTTACTACACCAAATCACCCAAGAATTATTAGCTTTATCAAAATAGGGCCCATTTATATTCATACCAATTTTATGAAATAAGTTATAGACTTCACTAAGAAATTCTCCAGATTTTTGTCTCAATTGAAAACACAATCTCCCCCTATAGATATATTGATTTCCATCGCTATCCATTAATCCTCTTAGAAAATATCTTATACTATCAAAATCATTTTTTATTCTCAAAGGAACCTTCATAAGTGGATATTTTTCACCAATGGGGATTTCATAATATGTATTCAAGAAAAATAACAAAGCCTTAGAGTAAATACAAACTTCATAGCACCCTTTACATTTATGACAACTAGGTTTAATTCCAAAAAGAGACTCCATTAATCTAGAAATTTGATTTATTCTATTTTTGCTATTAACAGCAATTCTAACTGTGTAGCTTTGTCTCTTCAATTCTCTTTCTTTACTTATACAAAGACATCCGTCTCCCAATAATAATCCCAAAAAATGATATAAAGATAAATTATTGCTTTCAGGTAAATTAATTTTATTTCCGCTATTGGTAGATAAAGACACAAGATTAATTTTTTCAATATTATTATTTTTACAAATACTGACTAAATGAGAAACTGGAATAGGTCTCTCTTTTTGCTTCCAATAATAAACAGATCTTCTAGAAATTCCCATAATTTCTTTTGGATTCAAATTAGACATAACTTCTTCAAAAATTTTATCATTATAAAAAACACAAATTTCCTTCTTACCCCTTATTAATTTAGAAGTGCTTTCAACATCCATTTCCATACCTTAAAATATAGTTTTTTATTTATAAACTCTACCTGCGTGCGTGGCAAGCTGACAAGATACAACTAATTTACTCCTTGAAAATAATTCTTTTTCTTTCTTTTAAACCAAAATCTATTTAAATTAATAACTTGTATTCCTTTTATGTTTAAAGATAAAATAGAGCTAGGTATATACAAACATCACAAAGGCGGTTTTTACGAAGTCACTTTTATAGATGAAAAATCCGTAAAATTAAAAGTTCTCTATGATGATAAAAGAAGATTCAGAAAGACACTCAAATTAACTCTGGATAAGTTTTTATCTGATTTTACAAGACGTCAAGATTTAGAAGGATTAGACGATAGAATATTAGGTTTAAGATATTTATTGGAGGAAGGAGAAGAAATAGCCAAAAAAGTTCGTGAAGAATATGAGCCGTTATTCCAAATACCCCCAGAAGAATACAAAAGGAGATACAAATGATAGATTACATTAAAAGAGCTTTAAATTACATAGGAATTTATAAATCTAAAAATTTAGAAAGTTACAAACCTAAAGAAGTTCCACAAAAACCATTAACAAAAAATGATTTAGAAGAACTAATAAGGCAGGGATTGGAAAACGCAAAAAAAGTGAAAGAGCAACAAGAGGGTATATTCCGCCTATCCGAAAAAGCTCGCAATTTAAGAGTTAAATAAAAACTTATTTAAATTCTCTAAATTACCAAACCTCTATGAATTACCATAAGATTGAGAAAAAGTGGCAATTGGCCTGGGAAAAATCAGAAATCTTCTTAACAGAAGAAACTTCAAAGAAGCCAAAATTTTATTGCCTAGGGATGTATTCTTATCCATCGGCTTATGGCCTCCATATGGGCCATGCTGTAAACTACACAATTACGGATGTAATAGCTAGATATAAAAAAATGAAAGGTTTTAATGTCTTACATCCATCAGGATTTGATTCTTTTGGATTGCCGGCAGAAAATGCGGCAATGAAAGACAATACTCACCCAAAAATTTACACAGATAAAGCAATAACAAATTATATTAGACAACTTAAGGAATTAGGAATAAGTTATGATTGGTCCAGAATGATTTACTCTCATGATCCAGAATATTACAAATGGAATCAATGGCTTTTCCTAAAAATGTTTGAAAAAGGATTGGCCTACAAAAAAACGGCCCCAGTAAATTGGTGTTCAGAGTGTAACACTGTATTAGCAAATGAACAGGTTGTAAATGGTTGTTGTTGGAGACACAGTAAAACAGAGGTTATACTAAAAGAACTAAACCAGTGGTTCTTCAAAACCACGGCTTACACAAAAGAATTACTAAAAGATTTAGAAAAATTAGATTGGCCAGAAAACATCAAACAGATGCAAAAAACCTGGATAGGAGAATCTGAAGGTACAACAATAAATTTCAAATTTAAAGATACAAACGAAGAGATTCCAATATTTACAACAAGAGCAGATACAATTCATGGGGTTACTTTTATGGTATTTGCCCCTGAACATCCAAAAGTTTTAGAGTTAATTAAAGGAACTAAATATGAAGAAGAAACAAAAAAATTCATAAAAAAAGTATCAACTCAAGACAAATTTGAAAGAATTTCTGAAAGCGTAGAAAAAGAAGGAATGTTTATCGGAAAATATGCAATTAATCCATTAACAAAAGAAGAGGTTCCAATCTATATAGGAAACTTCGTAGTTGCAGATTATGGTGGCGGAGCAGTAATGGCCGTACCAGCTCATGATCAAAGAGATTTCGAATTCGCAAAAAAATTCGATATAGATATCAAAACTGTAATTAAACCTAAAGATAAAGAATTACCTGAACTTTTAGAAAAGGCATACATAGAAGATGGAATCCTAATTAATTCAAATGATTTTAACGATTTAAAAAACAGAGACGCAATAAAAAAAATAACAAAATATCTAGAAGAACAAAAATTAGGTAAAAAAACAATTCAATATAGATTAAGAGACTGGTTATTATCAAGACAAAGATACTGGGGAACACCTATCCCAATGTTAAATTGTGAATCCTGTGGTCTGGTTCCAGAGAAAGAAGAGAACCTGCCTGTAAAATTACCAGAAGACGTAACTTTCACAAAAGGAGGAAACCCTCTAGAAACATCTGAAGAATATAAAAATGCTTTATGTTCAAAGTGTGGTGCAAAAGCAAAAAGAGAAACAGATACAATGGACACATTTATGGACTCTTCATGGTACTTCCTAAGATTTATAGACTCCCATAATTTCGATGAAATGTTCTCAAAGGAAAAAGTAAATCGCTGGATGCCAATAGATTTATACATAGGGGGAAAAGAACACGCAACACTTCACTTAATCTATTGTAGGTTCATAACAAAAGTTCTAAGAGATTTAAAGTTATTAAGTTTTGACGAGCCAGCTCAAAAATTATTCAATCAAGGAATGTTAAATAGAGATGGACACAAAATGTCAAAATCTCTAGGAAACATTGTAAATCAAGAACCAATAGCAGAAAAATACGGGATAGATACAGCAAGGTTTTTTCTATATTCATTATCGGCTCCAGATAAGGATAAAGACTGGACAGACAAAGGAATTGAAGGAGCATTTAGATTAACAAATAAAATTTTGCCTTTAACCGAAAAACAATTCATAAAAAAATCTTATCCAGAATTAGATAACATTCAAAATAAAACAACCAAAGAAATTACTGAAACAATTGAAAATATGCAATTCAACATGTCAACAATATTATTATCAGAATATATTAACTTTTTATCAAAGAATGAAATAACAAAAGAATCAATAGAAGTTTTGTCTAAGTTAATTAGTCCTTTTATGCCCCACTTAGCAGAAGAGTTATGGTTTAAATTAGGAAATAAAGAATTTGTAATGTTACAAGAATGGCCAACTTTTGAGGAATCTAAAATAGACCCAGAAATTGACGCACAACAAGATCTAATTGAAAATACAATAAGAGATATAAAAAGAATTTTTGATTTTATTAAGATAGAACCTAAAAAAGCTACAGTTTCAGTAGCTGAAGAATGGAAGTATAATCTAATTAAAAATTTGAAAAAAGAAATGGAAAAAACTCACGACTTGAAAAAGATAATGGACAAAGTCATGGATAAAAAACACGCTAAAGATATTTCTAAAATAGTTCCTTCTTTATTAAAAAATGAATCAAAAATTCCAAAAGTATTGTTAGATCAAAAAACAGAGATTGAAACTTTGATGAAAAATAAAGATTTAATTACTGAAGAACTGGGAATTCCAATTGAAATAGAAAAAAACAATCCAAAAGCTATGCCATTAAAACCAGGGATACAAATAGAATAGCTTCAATCAGATTCAAACCCAAAATAACCTTTATAAATTAACTTCTACCTTTAAAATAAAATGAAAGACGAAACATTTATGCTACTCTCAATGAAAGATTCAAAAGCAGTAGCAGATGCCATGTCAAACAAAACTGCTCAAAAAATAATCTCATATCTAGCAGAACATAAAGAATCTACAGAATCAGACATAGCAAAAGAACTAAAAGTGCCTCTTCCAACAATACATTATAATATTCAGCAATTAAAAAAAGCTAAATTAATAGAAGCAAAAGAATTTTTCTGGAGTAAAAAAGGAAAAGAAATGTTAGTGTACAAACTAGCAAAAAAATATATTATAATCGCACCGGATTCTTCTGAAAATAACTTATCAAAATTAAAAAATCTTCTTCCAGTTACTCTGTTAAGTTTAGTTGGATCCGGCATAATTTACTTATGGCAGAATACTAGAACATTCGCTACAAAAACTGTAAGCTCCCTATCTGAGGCACAAACAGAAGTAGCAGGTAAAGCTCTCCCCGGAAAAGATCAAGCTACAGATTTGGCAGTAGAAGTAGCAACCCAAGCTGTAGATCCAAACTATGCTCTAGTTTTCCTAATGGGTTCTTTATTTGTAATTCTGATACTTTTATTATTGTCACTTCTAAGAAAAAAATAATTTCTACTTTTACTTCAAATCAACTTAAAGCCTAAACGACGTTTAAATATAATTCTATCTTACTAGTTCTTAGAACTTTAAGGAGGTTCAAATAAAATGAAAAAAATATTAAGCATGATTTTCGTTGGATTGATATTACTTTCAACATTCACACTGGCATACGATGAGAGACAAAGAGATTACGACCTGCCATGTGAATTTATGCAATCCACAACTGAAATATCTTGTTCAGAAGTGGGGCCAAACTATGTTCCATCGGAACAAATACAATTAGATATAGTTTTTGTAATAGATTCAACAGGATCTATGCATGACGAAATAAGAACAGTAAAAGAAGAATTAAGAAACATAGTAGGAAAAGTAAACTCTGGTTACCCTAGACCTGACGTAAGAGTGGGAGTAGTCACCTATAGAGATTACGAACCATATGAACACAGCTATCTAACTAGAGAAACACCTCTAACAAGAAACACAAAAGATGCGGTTAAATTTATTAAAAGTATCGAATCTTATGGTGGAGGAGATTATGAAGAAGCTGTTGAAGCTGGCCTAGATGAAGCAATTAATCATATGAACTGGAGAAGTTCAGCTCATAAAATAATAATTTTAGTTGGAGATGCTCCAGCAAGAAATTATCCAAATCAAAATTATTATGGGAATGAGCCAGAACCAAATTATCATAAGTATAATTGGAAAGATGCTATAGATGATGCACAAGATAAAAACATTAGAATCTATACAGCATCAGGATCTGGAATGAACCAAGAGGGAATGAACCAGTGGAAAACGATTGCGAGAAAAACCGGTGGGTCTCATATAAATTTATTCTATGAAAGAAGGAATGTTCGAGAGTACTATGAGGAAAGAGCAATCCCAGTAGAATATATGCATGAAACAAGAACCGCTCCAGATTATGAAGCAGCATCAGACTCTGTAATGACAAACAATTTTGGAATTTTTGCAGGAAAAGCACTTATGCAAGAAGCAACTGCTGCCGGAGTAGAATATAATAGTGATTCTTTAGAAGATCTAACAGGAGATTTTGTAAGAGAACCAACCAACACAAAGTTTAAAAACTTTTTAGAAAGAGTTATTTCCAATCTTATGTTTTGGAAATAATCTTTTTTTTCTTATTCTAAAATGGCTTTTATTCTTCTAACTCCAGAACCAACAGATTTTTGCTGAATAATTTTAAATTTACCTAACTCTTTAGTATTTTTAACATGAGGACCAGAACAAATTTCTTTTGAAAAGTTCCCAACAAAATAAACAAAAACTTTCTCGCCATACTTATGCTCAAAGGCACCTTCGGCACCCCTCTTTTTTGCTTCCTGAACACTCATTTCATTTTTTACAATATCAATACTTTCTTTTATTTTTTTATTAACTAAATCTTCAACTCTTTTCAACTCATCATCTTCTAATCTTCTATCAAAACTAAAATCAAATCTTAATCTTTCGGCATTAATATTAGAACCTCTTTGCTCCACCTTTTCTCCTAGAACTTCCTGCAAAGCAGAATGTAACAAATGACAAGCAGTGTGTAATTTAGTTGTTTCAGTAGAAGTATCTGCCAAACCACTTCCAAATTTACCTTTTGTAGCAGTTCTACTTAGTTCTTGATGCCTCTTTAATTCTTCATTATAACCTTTAACATCAACCTTAACTTTTTTCTCTTTGGCTAATTCTAAAGTCATTTCTATGGGAAATCCAAATGATTGGAACAACAAAAAGGATTCCTTTCCATTCAATTTTTTATCTTTACTAAATTTTTCAAATCTTCTAAGACCTTTTTCCAAAGTTTGTTTAAATTTAGTTTCTTCCTTATCTAACTCTTCCAAAATCAAATCTTTCTTATCTTTTAACAAAGGATAACCTTTCTTATTAATATCAATAACAACCTTCCCAATCTCCTTACAAAAATTATCATTTATTCCTAGAATTCTTCCATATCTAACACTAGTTCTAATTAACCTTCTCAAAACATAACCTTGATCAACATTTGCAGGAACAATACCGTCCATCAATAAAAAAACTGAAGCTCTTAAATGGTCAGCAACTTTTCTTAAAGCTTTTTCATCTTTATTTTTAGATAACTCTTTGATTTTTTCAATAATTGGAAAAAATAAACTACATTCGTAAACATTTTTCTTACCTTCTAGAATATAATATAATCTCTCATATCCTCCACCGAAATCAACATTCTTTTGTTTTAACTCTTTATACTTGCCTTTTTCATCTTTGTTATACTCAATAAAAACATCATTTCCAATTTCAACCCATTTTTCATCCTTAACATCAAATTTCTTAGGCGCCTTTCTACCAACATAATAGAACATTTCTGTATCGGGACCACACGGGCCAGTTTTCCCAGCAGGTTCCCAAAAATTCTCTTTTCTATTTAAAAAAACAATTCTTTCCTTAGGAACTCCCAAATCTAACCAAACATTATAACTTTCTTCATCTTTAAGAACATCTTTATCTCCTTTAAAAACAGAAATAGCTAATTTATCTTTATCTAAACCTAATTCTTTTGTAAAAAACTCATAAGTAAACTTAATTGCATCTTCCCGCTCGTAATCTCCCAAAGACCAATTTCCCAACATTTCAAAAAACGTTAAATGAGTATCATCCCCCACTTCTTCTATATCCCCAGTTCTCAAACATCTCTGAATATTAACCAATTTTTTTCCAGAGGGATGTTTTTCTCCAAGCAAAAAAGGAACTAAAGGATGCATTCCAGCCGTAGTGAATAAAACAGTAGGATCATTTTCTGGAACCAAAGAACTATTTCTGATCTCCTTATGATCTTTACTTTTAAAAAATTCTATATATTTCTTCTTTAAATCCATACAGATATAAAAAGATCTCCAATTTAAAAATTTTTGCCTATAATATAACTAATCAAACTTATAGAATTAACCTACAAAATTCATATAAACTCAAAAATCAAAATAACTTTATGAAAATCGAAAAAAAGCTTTGGCCAGAACGATTTGAACAAGTAGTGAGCGGGACTAAAAAATCAGATGTAAGATTAGCAGATTTTGAAGCTAAACCAGGAGATTTACTAATATTAAGGGAATGGGACCCTGAAAAAGAGGATTATACTGGAAGAATAGTAGAAAAGGAAATTTCTAACGTATTAAACACAAAAGAACTAGAAGTTGGATCAGATAAGGATATATCTAATTTCGGATTCCAAATATTATCTTTTAGAGAATAAAAGAAAAAATAATTATATTTTTAATTTGTTTAATCTAGAATGAATTTCATCAATTTCTCGATCTAATTCCGACTCATGGCTTTTTTTAACTACTGGACTTTCTATAGATTCTTTAACTTTAATTGGTTTTTCTTCTTTTACATCTACTTCATCCATCTTTGGGATATGTCTTTTCAAAGAAGTAATTTCTTTATCAATTTTCTTCATAACACCAACTAATTTTTTATAAATCTCTGCTTTTTCCTCTTTTAATTTATGGTAACTTTCCCATTTTTTTAATAGCTCAGCAGATTCAATAGCAGTTTCTAGAACATCTTTTCTCAAAGGGTGAGGAGAATCTACTTTCACATAAGTAACACTATCATCCTCTTTTTTGTGATGAGTTCTAGTTGTTTTTTTAGCCCGCTTTTTAGCCATTTAATATCACATTTCAAACAGTTTTTTATCTACATTCAAAAGTCTATCTTTAACCTTATCTAAATCTCTGTGCCATTTTTCCAATTCTCTGTCTTCTTCATTTCTAATTTTATGGATACTATCTAACAAACTATCGGCCTCATTACATAATTCCTTAATAGTTGTTATATTTTCCATAGCATCCCTATAATTATCTATTTTAACAAAAATTGGTTTATCTCCTGACATAGAAGGACTTCCAACAGTTTCAGGTTTTCTCCTTTCAGGAATGCTTACTTTTGGCATAGGCATAGGTTTTGGCATACCAACTTCTTTCTTAATGGTCCCAAATTCATTATCATAATTAGGTAATTTAGGCGTATCAGCCATCCCCATTTTTGGTTTATCAAGGGGCAATGGTTTGAATTCAGGAACTTCAGAATCAAAATTTTTCTCTTTTTTCTTAAATAATGGCATTTAAATACCACCTCCGAAAGTTATTAAAATTTGATTTTAACATTATATAAACCTTCTTTACTACTAAGAAATAGTAAAGTTTATAAATGGCAAAATTTTTAAATATACTACAACCAGAATTAATAAAGGTGAAAAATGACCGATCTGACAGAAAAAGAAATAAACACACTTGTATCTCAATTAACTGGAGAAGAGACAGTAGATGTAGTCAGATATATTCTTTCTCAAGGTGAAAATGTATCAGAATTTCTAATTGCTGAAGCCCTAGAAGTGCCAATAAATGCTATTAGAAACATGCTTTATAGACTTCAAGAGAATAATTTAATCACATTTATAAGAAAAAAAGACAAGAAAAAAGGATGGTACATATATTACTGGACATTTAATCATCCAGAAGCTAAGGCAACAGTAAAAAGAATGAAAGAAAGTCGTATTTTCAACTTAAAAAAGAGACTTGAAAGAGAAGATTCGAGCATATTTTATACATGTTCAACAAAGTGCCTAAGAGTAAAATTTGATAATGCTTTAGAAAATAGTTTCAGATGCCCAGAATGTGAAAAAGTCCTAAAAGAAATTGACAATAAAAAAATAATTAGAGAATTAAAAAAAGAACTCTCAATTCTAGAAGAAATACCTGAAGAGCATTCTACAGTTGCAGAAGCAACTGCATAATAATGAATAAAATTTTAATGTTAGATTTAGATGAGACTCTATTTTCAAATCTATTTACTCAGAAGGGAATGGAAACTTACGTAAGACCTTATGCCGGTGATTTCTTAAGAGAAACCCAAAAACTATTTGACTCAAGATATTTATGCACCCATATAGGGAAAGAAACAGCTTTCAAAATATTAAATCATAATTTTCCAGAAGAATTAATAAATGATTTTCAATACTGGCCATGGACGAGATTTTCTAGAAAAAGCAAAGGGGCCGGTTACGGGCATTTCCAAGACTCCTTGATTGTACATGTTGAAGATGCAATGTTTCCCGACGAACCAGATTATAAACCAAATATTCTAAAAGAGGAAAAATTGGATTTTAAAAAATATGAAATAGTTTATATTCCCGTGAGACAATATGTTCCAATAGGAATAATTGAAGATAAAGTAATTCTACCTGAAGATGATAATGAACTTCTAAGAGCACTAAATGAAATAAAAACTAAGGTCCAAAGAAAACCTTAGCTCCATCTAAGGGCCCAAATGGAATCATATTGAATATGAATAATATCAAGTTAATATTTCTAGTCATTAACCAAAAACTCAAAGCTCCATGACTCATTTTATGTTTTCTAGTTTTTATCATAAAAAAAGCAAATCCCCATAAGGCCAAATTAAATAAAGGTCCAGCAAAAGCAATCATCTTATAGGCTAAAGGATTAATAGCAACTTCTGGTGGAATTGTAACATAACCTGGAGCAATAATTAAAAAAGGCGAATTAATAAGTCTTAAAACCAAACCTAATCCTAGGCCCAAATAAAAAATTTCAAAACTTGCCGAGTACCCAAAACCCATAGCTACAAATTTATGGGCCAATTCGTGAAAAACAACAGCAGGAGCAGCTACCAAAACAGCAAACCAAAGGTTTTCCCACTTGAAAACTTTTTTGTGCATCATATCATAAACTGTTCTGGGTTTCTTCTGAAATAAACCCATAAAAATTATTCCTAAAACTATAGCAGTCACTGCCAATTTGATAATTTCAACAGCCGTTATTAAAACCATGATAGAATGAAATTAAACTCTTTTTTAAAAGTTTTGTTAAGTTTTATAAATACTAAAATTTTTTAACAACATATGAGATCCATACTCAGATCAAAAATACATAAAGCCACCGTAACAGAGGCGAATTTAGATTATATAGGTTCAATAACAATAGATCAAGAATTGGTAGAAAAAGCCGGTTTCAAAGAAGGAGAAAAAGTTTTGGTTGTATCCAATACTTCCGGAAATAGATTAGAAACCTATGTAATTCTTGGAGAAAGGAACTCAGGAGTAATCTGTATGAATGGTGCCTCCGCCCATTTAATAAAAAAAGATGAAGAAATCATAATTATGGGGTTCGAAATAACAGATGAAGAAATAGAACCCAAAAATATTTTAGTAGATGAAAACAACAAATTTCTAAAATATCTATAAATAACTTGCCAACCTCTTTTGTTTACTTTTCCTGTTCATTAATTTATCTTGTCAGCTTGCCATACACGGACACAGACTATTTAAACAAAAAAATCAATATTAGGGTATGAAATATAAAGAAATCCATATTTGGGATTTTCCTCCGATCGAAACATACATTAAATTAAAAGAGAAGTTCAGATATAATTTACTTGCACGATTTATTAATCAATTCCAAAGTGAAAATAAAGCAATAAACTATCTTAACAATCAAAGTAGAAAGTATAATCTAAAAAGAAAGTATTCAAGGGGAATGTTTTTTTACTGGAAAAAAGGATATTCTGGACCAAACAATCAAAAGAAAGCTAGAACAATCCCATTGTGGGTATTAATAGAGATATCCAAATTAATCACAAGAAGTAAAACCAGAAATAATAAATTAATGAAAGAAATTGAGAGAAACATAAAATATTATAATGCAATATCTGGATCAAGCAGAATATACAACCCAAAATTGCCTATATATCTAACTCCGGAATTAATTTCTGTAATATTTCACTTTTGCGGAGATGGGCATATTGGAGATAAGAAAACAAATTCTTCATATAGACAAATGAATAACGAAGGATTAAACAATTTTTTATCAAAACTAAATAATATTTTCGGAGATTTTAAGTATAGTGAAAATGAATTCAAATTGGGGAAGTTGTATATCCCAAAAATAATTACAAAATTTTATAACTATTACTTTAATTTACCAAATACCAATACCTTTGATGCATATATTCCTAATAATATAAAATCCCTTCCAAAAAACTTTCTATTAGCAGGATTAGTTTCTTTTGTAATTGATGATGGGAACATTGGAGAAGTAATAGAAATATATTCAAAAAATTATAGATTAATAAAAGATGTAGGGGAAATAGCAATAAAATGTAGTTATAGCTGTATGCCAATAAAAAAGAAATATAGATACGGAGTCTTTGATTCATATCGATTTTTAATCTCTTCAGAAAGTTATTTGAATTTAGCCAAAGATATAGAGAAATTAGAAATAGCATTCCCTCTATGCAATTTTGCCCACAAAACAAAAAATTTTAGAATACTAATCAAAAGAAAACAAAGAGGATTAATAAAAGAAAAAGATGGAGCAACTAGAGATAAGATCCTAAGAATTCTTAGTAATAGTCCAAAAACAACAGCGGAACTAGTTGAAATACTAAATTATGGGAATTCTTCTATCCGAGAGCATTTAGGGAATTTAGAAAAAAATAATAAAACAGCGAGATTTGGAAAAAAAGGAAGAAATATTTTATGGGTCGCTATATAAACTCAGACATTCTCATCTGAGTTCTTTCTTCATTTAAAATTTTACTAATTTTCAATAATTTCTCAATATCAAAATTAAATTTTTTCTTAATTAATAACTTAGCATATTCCAGCATAGTTTCTTTATCTTCAAAGTTTATTGGTGTACTTTCAATTGATTTTCTACTTGCTTCAGCGCAGACCCAACTACCCAAAGGATACTTATCTTCATGAGTAATAAATCTTAAAACTAAAACACTTCCCTGCTTTCTCAATTTTTTTAATTTCTCTATTATTGGAAACCTTGCAGCGGCATAACCTCCAGCAGTTTCCTCAACATAATATTTTCTACCAAAAAAACCTTCATAATCTGTGGCATAAAAATTTCCATGTTTACTCCAGGGATTAACTCGCATCGGGACCGGCATTTCAAATAGCTCAAAACTCCAAACTCCAGGAAAAAACATGACTAAATAATTATTACCAAGATAACTTTCAAAATATAATTGATTTTCAGTAGATTCATTATATCTAACATCTTTCAGTATTTCATTACCTAATGTGCTATAGGTTGCCGTAACTGACCATCTCGTAGGAACTAACTTTCTATTTTTAGTTTTTCCAAGTAAACCTATGCTTAAAACTTTAGATAAAAAATTATCATCAAATCCTTTATTGTATAATTTGTAAATCCCGTCAACAGATTTCATATCTCCATCAGATACTACTTTATCTACAGAAGTTTTTATTTTTGGATTTTCTTGTAATTTTATATTCTTAACATTAGCATTATTACTCAATGGCTTAGCAACATTTTCCATTTTCAAAACATTTCTTGGTTTATTTTTCAAGAAAACTTCCATATCCACAGGTTTATGTGCCATTCCAACTTCCTGTGATAAATCTGTTAATCTATTATCAAAATTTTTCACTTGACTCTGAAATCTAGCATTAACTAGCTGAGCTCTTAATTTCAAAATTTCATGATCTTTAAATCCCCTCTTAACCCATTCTTTAGGGTTATCCATCAAGAAGGAGTGTTCATCTTTCTGGGTAGGACTCAAAACACCCACATTTACCTTTGGATAACCAAATCTACCGACAAAAACTGCTGGTGGACTATTTCCAGAAAAATCCAAACTGTTTAAATCTAGATTAGCAAAATTAAATTTTGTAGCATCTCTTTGACTATATCCACTCTCCCCCATGTAATTAGGAGTTTTACTTTATTTAAATACTTAATTTATGTACTTGACAATATACATTAGAAACATTTATAAACCAACCATCTCCACAATTTCTTATTATGTACAAGTCATTAAGAAGCTTATGGAAATCTCCAGAAAAATCTTTATTAAGAGATAGATTAATAGAGTGGAGAAGAGACCCAGCTATTTTAAGAATAGATAAACCTACAAACCTAGCATCAGCTAGATCTATCGGGTATAAAGCAAAACAAGGTTTCATAACAGTTAGAGTAAGAGTAATACGTGGTGGAAGAAAAAGAGAACAAATAAAAAAAGGAAGACGTTCAAAAGCTGCAAGAAGGAAAAAGATTGTAGGAATGTCATATCAATGGGTAGCAGAACAAAGAGCTCAAAAATTCTATAAAAATTTAGAAGTTTTAAATTCATATAAAGTGGGAAAAGACGGAAAACATTATTGGTTTGAAATAATAATGATTGATCCAGAACATCCACAAATTAAATCTAACAAAAAATTAAATATGTTAGGAAAGGGTGCCAATAAAAAAAGAGTAACACATGGTTTGACTTCAGCAGCCAAAAAATCTAGAGGATTATACAAAAAAGGAAAGGGAGCCGAAAAAATAAGACCAAGTAGAAGAGCAAACAAGGGCCGTTCTAAGTAAAACTTATAAATCCTTCTCTTAAATTAAATTTATGTTAACTCAAACACAAATCAAAGAATTTAGAAAATATCTAAAAGAAGCAAAGAATCCTCTATTTTTCTTTGATGATGATCCGGATGGACTCTGCTCATACCTAATACTAAAAAAATATATAGACAAAGGAAAAGGCGCAGTTCTAAAAACAACTTCTGTCCTAGATGTAAATTTGCACCATAAAGTAGAGGAATATAATCCTGATGTAATTTTCATTCTAGATGTGCCAATAGTTTCTCAAGAGTTTATAGATAGATGTGATGCTCCTATTATATGGCTAGATCACCACAGTCCAATAAAAAGAAAGAATGTGAAATATTTTAATCCTATGTTAAAATCAAATAAAACAGTACCTACTACATACATGGCGTACAAAATAACAGAAGAAAAAGAACTGTTTTTAGGAACCTTGGGAAGCATAGCAGATTGGTATCTGCCAGAATTTGCAAAAGAATTCTCAAAAAAATATCCAGATATCCTGCCAAGTAAATTAAAAACTCCCCCTGAGGCGATTTTTGATTCAAAGCTAGGAGAAATAATTAATATATTTTCCCTTTCATTAAAAACGTCCACATCAAAAGTACATAGAATAGCAAACTTACTTCTAAAAATAGATGATCCTTATGAATTAATTGAAGGAAAAACATCAAGATCAAAATTTATCCTTAGAGAAGTAGGAGTTTTGTTATCTGATTACGATAAAATGATGAAGTATGTTGAGAAACAAAAACCCTCGAAAGATAAGTTATTCATAATAGAACTTCCAAAATCCAAGAATTCCCATATAAGTACAATTTCAAACTATTTAATTTATAAACATCCTACGAAAATAATAATAAGTGTTAGAAAAAAAGAAGATAGAATCATGATGAGCCTAAGAAGTCAGGGTATAAACATCCGAGACCCCTTAACAAAAGCCCTCGAAGAACTAGATGGATTCGGTGGGGGACACGAAAATGCCTGTGGAGCTTCAATAAATATAAATCAATTTGAGGAATTCATAAAAAAGTTCAAAGAATATTTAAAATGAAAAAAATATTTTTGTTAATATTAATATTCCTATCATTTAATTTAGTTCTTGCTCAAGATAATTATAATATTTACCAAACTTTACAAATTGATTTCTCTTTAGATTCTCAAGTTTCCCTAGTCGGATCTGGGAGTTTAAATGAGTTAATGGCCACTGTTTTTTTAAATCCAATAAATGATAACATACAAGAAATTTTATCCTCAGAAGAATATTCTTCTCCCAATTCCCAAATAACTTCAGATGGCTTCATAACATATATATGGGAGCAACAGTCAACTGATTATTCATTTGGATTTAACAAACAGATTGAAACAACAAACAAATTATATCAAGTTCCAGAAATCAGTTTTCCCTATTCAGATTTATCCTCAGATTATAATAAATATTTACAATCAGAAGAAAAAATAGATATAACTCCAGAAATAATCTCAAAAACATCAGAGATTATTCAGTCTGAAGATAATGCTTATATGGCAGTACACAAAATAGGAATGTGGATAAACGATAATATAGAATACAATTTAACTACACTTACAGAAAAAGCTTCACAAAAATCTTCTTGGGTTTTAGAAAATGAATATGGGGTATGTGATGAAATAAGTTCCTTATTTATTTCTATGACTCGGTCAATAGGAATTCCAGCTAGATTCATTTCAGGAATGGCCTACACTAATTTAGGAGACAAATTTGGAAATCACGGATGGGCAGAAGTCTACTTCCCAGAATATGGATGGGTGCCTTATGATGTTACTTATGGACAATTAGGATGGATAGATCCAACTCACATAGCACTCCAAAAATCGGAGGACATAGAAACTTCCATCCTATACGAATGGGAATCTTCGGGTCAGCTTAACATAGATACATCTCAAGAAATATCAACCGTCGCAACAATAACTAATCAGGGAAACAAAATAATATCTCCCTTTGAAACTTCCATAGTTGTCTTAAAAGATAATGTTGCTCCAGGGAGCTATGTTCCCGTAAGAATAAAAGTTAATAATCCTTATGATGCTTATTTATCGAATTCAATAATATTAACAAAAGCTCCGGGAGAAATAGAAAACAATCAAAAATTAATAGCATTGAAACCAAGGGGAGAAAAAGAAACATTCTGGATATTTAAACTTCCGAAAGAAGCACAAGAAGGATATACTTACACAACAACAATAGAATTTATTGATCTATATGGGTCCAGAGAATCAACAGTAGTAACTTTTTTCTTAGGAGGTGAATCAGTAACACTAGAAGCAGCCCAAGAAATAGTGGATTCTTTAGAAATTGATGAGGAGGATTCATACTCTAACCAAATAGTTCTTAATTGTAACCCTAAAAAAACTTACTTTTATTCTTTCGAAGAGGCTGAAGTGAATTGTTTAGTCAGAACCTTTAACAATAATATAAATGGTTTAAGTTTATGTTTAAATGAAGATTGTCAAAATTTTGATATGCCGGCGAATTCAGAGAAAGAATTCATATTTACTTTTGCCAACTTAAACAAACCAATAAAAGCAATACTAAAAAATTCAGAAATAGAAGTTAGAAGAAATGTTATTCTAAGTATAATCGAAAAACCTAAAATTGAAATTTCACAAATAGATATTAATCAAATAAATTATAATGAAGAAATAAAAATCCCTATAGAAATCAATTCCCCAACCCCATTAAAAAATATTATTCTAAAAATTAATAGATTTCAACCAGTAGAATTTCCAGAATTACAAGGAACCAAATCTTTTACACTAACTGCAAACTCTAAAGGACTCAACTCAGAAAGAATACAAATTTCAATTGAATATGAAGATGAATATGGAAATATTTATACTCAAGAGTACTCCCAAAGAATCATAATTAATAATTTACCATGGTATTGGCAATTAATAAATTTATTCAGATCTTAAAATTAAGGTTTATTAAAGGGTTACATAGTCCTACCCCTCTAAAAAATAAAGAAATAAATAAAATTAGAAAATTAAACGAACCAAATAATATTGGAGTGGAAGAGGTTCTGAATAAAAAAAATATAATTCTGGTTTTTCACGATTCTAAATTCAGAAAACCTCAAAAAAAAATAGTTAAAAAGATTGACAAAGAAGTTATTTTTCCAGCCATTCCTTTTCCAGAAATAAAAAATTCAATTTCTTCTTCTCCTTCAAAAAGACTACATAATTATTTAATTAAAAACAGAAAAACTAAGAAAGATTGGGCTTCTTTATTGATAGGATACTAGCTATCCTCTGAACAAGTTAGCAACGCACACTTAAGTTTATTCCAAATAGAACTTTTCAGTGATTCTCCAGGTGACTGTTCTTCGAAATGAATGTCTTTTGTTTTTGGAAACTGTCTAGGATATGTTTCAAATGGAATATTTACCCATTGATTATCCGAATATCTTTTTTGCCTACATTCTGTTTCTGTCACATACACTCTTTCCAAATAATCTTCCGGATTTATACCGTCAACTGCAGGACAAGTTTTACAATCATCCCAATTAGGAATCCAATTCTCACAATTTTCGCAATCCCTAGTAGTTGTTCCAACCAAGGGATAACATTTATTATCCATCCATGCTCCTTTATCCCAATAGCTATCATCAGATGAACTAAATGGACCATAACATTTTTTATCTTGTGCTAGAGCATCATAGCATATCACATTACTTTCTTGAGTTAATTCACATATTTCGTCGCCACACAAGTTATTGTCTCCACAAATACATTCTTCCGTAGATTCTGAATCATCTTCAAAATTTTCACAATCTTGATCTGATTCTGAAAACACATAACCTTGGTAATCAACAAATCCATCTCCATCGTTATCTATTCTATCAGAACATTCGGGACAGCCTCCTGGGACGTCCTGTGGACAGTTTGAACAATCTTCCACCTCTTCGAAGATTCCGTTCCCGCAACAGGCATCACTTCTGCCCCCATATCCAGGTATGTAGCAGTCGTTAAAACACCCTCCATTCGGCGGACCAGTTCTGCATGACTCCCAACCCTGACAAACTCCATCACCACAGGCAAATTCGGGTGCACACCCACCATTAGAATTTTCCGATGAATCTATTTCACAAGCAACATAATCATTAAAATCTGGTTCATTTCTGCTACATCCTTTCCCATCACAGCTACTAGGTAAGCCAAATATTTCAAACGGATCATGATATTCAACCATTGAACTTATTCCCCACCAACAAAAAGCATCACCATCATCATTTTGGCAAAATTCAGAATAGCCGCTCTCTGGCCAGGCTATATTATACAATGTATCCGACATAGGACGATCTTGATAATTATTATAGGCGCTATCTTTAACAATCCAATTATTTCCACTGTAACCATAAATTAACATATTATGAATTCCACCATATGGTCCTGGAGCGAAAGAGGCTGTGAGTGGACCCCTTGAAAGCAAATGATATTTTACCATTTCCTGTGTTATAATTATGTTTTGTTTCATTCCTGAGCCGATTCCTAAATTATATGCGCTACAACTATAGGGGTCATTACTGGAATTATCATCAGTTTGATCTACACAATTTGGACAAGAACAACTATTATGAGGATAACCAGGGTTTTCTAGATCTGAATTTGGGTAACAATTAGAGCTTTCCTCATATGCAATAGTCCCCAGTATCCCAATTGCATGGCGCGCAGATCCGCCGTTGCAACCCATATAGTTTATTAGATAACAGTCTACCCTTTCTTGGCATTCCCACATAAGTCCTAGTTCTGAAAAATCATACTCTCCCCTCCCCGTAAGTAACATATGAGATTCTACAGCGGCAACTGTAGAGTAAGACCAACAATTATTAGAATGTTGTTCGTCCCGATCGGTTATATAATTGTCATTATGTCTATAAGACCAATCAAAAGAGTAAGGAAAATCATAAGTAAAGCCAGAATCCCAATATTCTTCAGAAGCTATTTCCGAAATTTTTTTAAATGAGGGTGGAGATTTTTCCTGTATCATGCAGCTTGAAATGATAACAAGGAACAATATTAGAAAAATTATTTTTTTCATTTTGTCAGAATAGATTTTTTATATTTGACCAAGTTGTATCTAAAGGTATAATGGAATCTCCCCCTTCGCATTGACAGGAAGATCCGGAAGGAGAACAACCTGGACAACCCCCCACACTACATTTACAACATATTTCTTCTCCTTGATCATTTGTACTACATTGACATGTTCCACTCGCTCCACTTTTTTGAATTTCGGGGGATAGTTTGGCATCATTTTGAGATGCTTGACATATATTTCCATCTTTATCTATCCAAGTTTCCCCATTATTTGGTGAATTAAATATAATGGGTCGTGTGATTAACAGCATTATAAATAAGATTAGAACAATTCCAATTAAAATATAAACTTGATATGACTTTTTCATTGAATATAGCCTTCTCTTTTAGTTAACAATTAAATAGTGTCAAGAAGTATATAAGATTTACTCTAAAATAAATTTTTTTATTAGATAGGTTATTAATAACTTTTAGCAACATAAACCATTTCACTAGCCGGTTTCTTACACATTACACAATTGCCTTTCGATTTCTCTCTCTTGTTAGCCATAGTGCCCCTAACTTCTGCTAAAAAATCTTTTTCTATTGCTTCGGCACATTCAACTCCATTTCCATCTAAAGAACACCAATGAACACGAGCTATTTTTCCATCTGACATAGCTTTTTTAATTTCAACTTTTGTTTTACAATCAACAATTTTACCCCTCATAAAACTATCGGCTTTCTTCAATAATCTCTCATCAAATTCCTTACCCATCTTATTCAGATTTTTCAATTCACTTAACGAAATACTTATTTTTTCTCCTGTGTCTCTAATAAATAAAGATAATTTTTTGCTCTTCGCCTCTTTCTCTCCAATTTCTAGCCTAAACGGAACACCTTTTAATTCCCATTCATTAAATTTCCATCCAGGACTGTATTCTTCTCGATCATCAACTTTATATTTAACTCCAGTTAGTTTTTTTTCAATACTTTTTACATACTTCAAAACCTTATCCTTGTTGTTTTTCTTGTATATGGGAACTACAACCACGTTTAATGGCGAAATGCAATATGGTAAAACTAATCCTTTATCATCCCCATGCATGCAAATAATAGAAACTAAAATTCTAGAAATTGCAGGACCATAAGCTGTAGTATACAAATACTCTTCCTTATCATGTTTATCAATAAATTTAGATCCAAATGCTCTAGAAAATATCTGCCCCATGTAATGAGTAGAAGGCTGCTGTATTAATTTTCCATCGGGCATAATAACATCGGATCCAATAGTATATTCTGCTCCCGCAAATTTATCCCACTGCGGTCTTTTCATAGCTAAAAAAGGAACTCCAAATTTTTGATGCATAATATTCTCAGTCATTTGAATATCTTCTTGAACTTGAGCTTCTGCCTCTTCTCTAGTTGAAAAAGCATCATGTGCCTCTATCCAATTAAACTCTCTACCTCTAATCAAAGGCCTAGTTGCTTTAGTATCATATCTAAAAACCGAACCTTTCTGATATAATTTTAAAGGCAAATCTCTATGACTTCTAACCCAATAGTCAAACATAGGTGTAAAAACAGTTTCACTTGTAGGTCTCAAAGCAAGTCTTTCTTCATCTTTGTCTCCATCCAACCAAAATACCTCCGGTGTAAAACCTTCAACATGACTAGATTCTTTCTTCAAATTTGATTCTGGAATAACAGAAGGCATTATTACAGGACTATGGCCCTTTCTTTGTAGTTCATCTTCATAAAGGCGAAACATTTTTTCCATAGCTAAAGCTCCCCACGGTCTAACTATAATAAATCCTTTAACTCCAAGTCTCAAATCAACTATTTCTGCTTTCTGAATAACTTGAGTGTACCACTCAGAAAAATTCTCAGACTTTTTAACCGTAATTCCTTCTAAACTCTGTTTTTTCATAATCTCATTGAATTAAACTAACTTTTAAAACTTTTTGTTTCCTTCATTCGAAAAGCTTAAAACAACACCTATTATCTTCAAATTAGGATGGGAACCCACAAAAAACTAGAAAAACTTCTAAACTTTAGTACTGATGAAATTTTAAGAGAACAATACGTAGATACAAATGGATTTCTAAGACTTGGATTAGTATTAGAAGATATTGATTTACTTTGTGGTACTAATGCTACAGAATATCTAAAAATTTCTGGCGAAGATGAAATGAGGGTAGTCACAGTTTCAATGGATAGATTAGATTTAATGAAACAAATACCTGGAAATGAAGATCTACATTTTATTTCAACCGTTAATGGAGTCGGGAAGTATTCCATGGAAACGGAAATCGAGTTATTTACCGGAGAAGGAGAAAAAGTAGTATCAGGATATTTATATTTTGTGGGGCTTACGAATGACCTAAAAGAAAAAAAATCTCTTCCTAAATTACAAGATCCTAATCCAGAAATTTTAGAACCTGCACTTGCTAGAATGGCCGCAATAAAAGAAAGAAGAAAGTGCAAACCGTTTCAGGAAAAGTTGACTTCAGAAGAACAAGATCACATGGCCAGATTAATACTAAGTTATCAAAAGTCTCCAGAACAGTTTACAAGAATGGAAGATACTGCTATAATAAACACACCTCAAATGTTCCCCCAAGACAAGAATCTTCATAATATTGTTTTTGGAGGCAGGGTAGTAAGATTAGCATATGAGTCAGCCTGGCAAACTGCGATGCCTTATGTAAAAACTGCTCCTCTTCCTGTTTGTGTTGACAGAGTGGATTTTAATAAACCTCTTTCTCTAGGAGATATAGTTAAATTTACTTCAATGGTAACTCATATTGGTGAAAAATCTTTGAATGTCCAAGTAGGAGTGGAGAAATTAGATCCAAGTACTAGAAAACCAGTTTATACTTCAAACATATGCAGATTCACTTTTGTTTCTGTTAATGATCAATTAGAACCACAAACAGTTCCAAAGAAGATATTCCCATCTGAAACAGAGAATTTTATGGACTATTTCATTAGCAGAAGAAATTACTTTGAAACTAAGGAAAGACTATCTAATTAAACATACTTACTACCTTCTCTAATACTCAAATTTGATAAATTATCTTTATTCTCAGAAATAAATTTCTTAACAGATTCAGGATTTGTCTTAGAATATTCTCTCAATGCCCAACCAATAGCCTTTCTAATAAAAAACTCTTTTTCATGCATCCTATTTTTAATAAATGAATACAATAGTTTTTCATCAGTCTCACCTTTAAATTTTAATTGTACTAATATTGAAGCTCTCCTAAGCCACATATGTTCTGAGTTATTCCAACTCCTCAAAACTTTTTCCATTTCTTTAGGATATTTCTTTAATAAGTCTCCAACAGTTCTAGGAGCAATTCCATCAATAAAATCCCACCAAGCTCCCGTAACTATAATATGTTCAATCAAAGGAATTATTTTCAAAGTATGATATTCTTTATATTGACTTAAAACAGTCATGGCAGCATATCTCTCTTCCCTATACTGAGCATCCCACAATTCATTTATTACAGAATACCATTCGTCATAACTCTTCAATTCAAATTTCTTTCTTAATCTAGAATCAATTTTTTTCTTTATAGGACTCCTTATTCCATAATAAGGCATCTCACTCTTCATATATCTCTGAGCGCCTTTAGCAAACTCACTATCAGAACTTTTCTTAAATTCCTCCTTATACGCTCTAACTAATTCGTGCATCTTTCAAAATAAAACGGGCCCGCCCGGATTTGAACCGGGATCCTTCGGGCCGAAACCGAGAATTTTATCCAGATTAAACTACAGGCCCAAACAACCTAATGTCGAAATACGGTTTCACAGTTGGTTTGTACTTAAACTCCACCATTCGGCTCCCATTAAGCTGAATATAGTAAATTGATATCTGCTTTATCATTTAAAAAATCTTCCCTTTGCTTTAAAGTAGTATGTGGAGGACAAAATCCAAACTTTTTCCAAACTAAATATCTACTGAGCTTTACTGGATTTTTAGTGCCTATTAATTTCATCCATTTCTCTAGTCTACTTTTTCCAGCAATAGTTATAACCCATTTATGATTATCTCTTTTATTTTTTGGTTGATAATCATAAGTATAGTGAGGCAATCCAATTCTATTAAGAATAAACACCACATCCTCAATTAATCTTTTCGATACACTAGATACTGATAAAAGAGGATAATAATGAAACTTTTTCTTGAAATCACAATATTTTCCCCCTCCCTTTTTGTTACAAAAATATAAACAACCATCAGTATCAAAATATCCCCTTAAAAATTTAGAGTATATTTTTTCATCTCCACTATTCAAAATACAATCTGGGGTTTTTACAATTTGCGATTTTTTACCAGAAGGGAAACCTGCTTCAAGAAAAACGTTTCTAACTTCCTTTTGACAATTAACAAACCCATAAGTACCTCTAGAAAAATATCTTCCTCCCATATCTAAATTAAATATTTTATTAAACAAAGGAACTACGTGGTCATCATAATATCCTTTTTCTTCAATATTTCCACTAATATCTATCTCGCCTCTGTTTCTTTCTTTAACTCTTAAATATCCATCTCCAGCATGAATTCCAAATGCTTCAGCAAGATCTTCATTAATTTTCATAACTTAATATAACAAAATTAATTTATAAATTCTGTCCGTGTGCGTGGCAAGCTGACAAGATAAAGGGTCGGGAATTGGAGTATTTGTCGCGGCTCGCGCACCCTTTTGTTATTTTATTATTTCTTGGCCTGTTTCCACAACATTTCAAAATAATCTCTATAAGCCTCTGCCGCTCCTTTATTTTCTATCACAACTGCCTCAGGAACATCCGACCATATAATCATAGCAACTTTATTATTGTAAATATTAGTGGTTATTGTAGTTTCTTTAATATTTCTTGAAAAATATCTTAAGCTAGTAGTTTTACTAGGATTAGTATTTGTTTTCCTTCTAACAATATGTCTAACTTTAATTTTCTTCTTTTCTAAACCTCTAATAAAATGTGGAGCATAATAAGGCATCCTCTGCATAAACGCTCCAGAAGAATCTATAACTAAATTTTCTTTAGCCTCTTTTAAAATATCTTCAAAAACAGATTTCAATCCCTTATAACCTTTATACATCAAAACCTGGGATTTTTCACCCTTACTAGAAAACCAAGAACTCAAATTCGGCAATATATCATCAACAAGCTCTTCTTTCTCTTTCAAATAATCTTTCAATCTCTGTGGATCATTAACGGCAAATTTTTTCCTATTGGCCTCTATAGCATAACTAATTAAACCCTTTTTCAATAAAGCCTTCAAAGAATCATAACAAGCACTTCTATCAATATTTGCTTCTTTAGCAATTCTTCCGGCCATACTAGGGCCAAATCTCAACAAAGTCAAATATATTTTAGATTCATTATGTCCCAATCCTATTTTCTTCAAAGTTTCTCTAATCTCTTCAAATTGCATACTTTTCTAAAATTTTTCTTAATTATAAATGTTTCTATTGTTGTAGAAATATCCACAACAAATATTTATTTACACATTTAATGCTCAAAAACCTGAGCACGACGCAATGACGCAACTGAAGGAGGTAAACGAAAATGGAACTAAAAGATTTGGAACAAGTGGTCCTACCAGCAGAAGGAACATATAAGTTTGTCCTTGCTGAAGTAACGGATGGAAAAGACGAAAGAACGGTCTTGGTCGGTCAGCCAGGAGTAGAATGGCATAGGCATATTGTACATCAATACCCGCGAAAATTACCAATAGGATTCCACCTAGAAAGTGTTTCGGGCGGAGGAAGAATCAAAGTTACGGAAGATTCAATCCACGCATACGGATACAGCGGAGACTACGGCAAAGCAGACCAAGAAACAGTAGAAAAGATACTAAAAGAATATGCATCCGACCTAGGAAAAGAAGTACTAGTACAAATGGGGAAAGGATACTAAAAACCAACAAAGGGGAATAAAAAATGACGGACGAATATCAACGAAGACAACTCCAAAAAACACTTGTAAGAGAACTAGACAAACTCGAAAGAAAAATCAGCCAAGCCGATAGTGAACCCTATACAGACGAGCCTGGCTCCAAATATGAAAGAAAAGTATGGCTAGCAGATATCCGTTACCTAAGGGACGGTGCGGAGAGGAGACTAGAAGAATAATAGAAACGGGGATAAAACCCCTTTCTTCTCCTTTCAACCAAAACAAATTTAAACATATAGTAATTAAATCACACCATGTCAGAGTTCTATAAACTATCAAAAGAGGATGTTCTAAAAAAATTACAAGTAGATGAAAAAATAGGGCTTAAACAACTAAAAGTAGATCTAAGACAAAAAAAATACGGCTTAAACGAAATAACACACGAAAAAAAGCTTTCACCTCTAAAAATATTAATTCAACAATTCATTAATCCTTTAGTATACATATTATTAGCAGCAATAATTATTTCCTTAGCAATACAACATTTTCTAGACGCTTATGTAATTCTTGCAATAGTAATAATAAACGCAGCTCTAGGATTTACTCAAGAATACAAAGCCGAAAAAGCCCTAGCATTACTAAAAAAAATGGCAGCTCCACATGCCAAAGTTCTAAGAAACGGACATATAAAACAAATTGAAGCTAACAAATTAGTTCCAGGAGATATACTAATTCTTGAAACTGGAGATAAAATTCCTGCAGATGCCAGAATAATAGAATCTACAAGTCTAAGAGTAAACGAAGCAGTTCTAACTGGAGAATCAGTACCAAAAGACAAATTCATAGATCCTATTAAACAAGATTCAGTTTTAGCCGATCAAATAAATATGGTTTTTGCCGGAACTGCAATTGCTTACGGGAGAGGAAAAGCAATTGTAACCGGAACCGGAAATAAAACCGAATTTGGAAAAATCGCAGAATCATTACATACTATTGAAGAACAAACTACACCTTTACAAAGAAAACTTGGAAAATTCGGAAAAAAATTAGGATTCATAACTTTGGGAGTAATTATAGTTGTTTTCTTACTTGGATTACTAAAAAAATTAACTCTAGTTGAATCTTTAATGACTTCTATAAGTTTAGCTGTGGCAGCAATTCCGGAAGGCCTGCCAGCTGTAGTAACTATCTCTCTAGCCATAGGAGTAAAGCGTTTAGTAAAAAATAAAGCTTTAATAAGAAAATTAGGAGCCGTCGAAACACTAGGTTCAACAACAGTCATATGTGCCGATAAAACCGGAACAATGACTTCTGGCGAAATGACTGCCAAAGCAATATATGCAAATAACTCTTTAATCAGCATTACAGGTTCAGGATATTCATCATCAGGAATATTTACCGAAAGAGGCCAACCTTACAACCCTCAAAAAATACACAAACTCTTAGAAACTGCCTATTTATGTAATAATGCAGATCCAAAAGAAAAACAGGGAATGCCTACTGAACTGGCTCTAAAAATAGTTTCTCTAAAAGGAAAAATAAAAACAGACTTCAAAAGACTAGAAGAAATTCCTTTTGATTCTTCTAAAAAATATATGGCCACTTTAGATGAAAAAGGAAAAACAAAAAATTCTCACGTGAAAGGTGCTCCAGAAATAGTTCTTAAGATGTGTAAACAAATAAACACAGGAACAAGAGTAAGACCACTAACAGATAAGGATAGAGAAAAAATCATAGAAATGAACAACCAGATGGCTTCTTCCGCACTAAGAGTTCTGGCCTTTGCATATTCTGAAGATGGTTCTATGAAAGATTTAATTTTCTTAGGTTTAATCGGAATGATAGATCCTCCCCGTGAATCTGTGGCTAAATCAATAAGAATAGCCAAAAAAGCAGGAATGAGAGTAGTCATGATAACTGGAGACAATGCTCTTACAGCTCAAGCTATTGGAGAACAAATAGGAATTAAATCTGAAGTCATAACTGGAGTTCAACTAGATAGAATGTCAGATGAAGCAATACAAAACGCAGCAAAACAAACTTCAATCTTTGCCCGAGTTAACCCAGAACATAAAGTAAAAATTCTTCACGCACTACAACAAGATAAACACATTGTAGCTATGACTGGAGATGGAATTAACGATGCTCCCGCTCTAAAAAAAGCCAACGTTGGAGTTGCAATGGGCATTACTGGAACCGATGTTTCAAAGGAAGCTTCAGATATGGTTCTAATGGACGATCATTTTTCAACCATAGTAAAGGCTGTAAAATATGGGAGATCTATTTATGATAATATCAAAAAGTTCGTTAAATTTCTATTATCTGCTAACTTAGGGGAGATCTCCGTAATATTCTTCTCTTTATTATTTTCATTCCCTCTTCCTTTATTACCTTTACAAATTTTATGGATTAATTTAGTTACAGATGGATTACCTGCTTTAGCTTTGGGAATGGACCCAGCCGAAAATGGAATTATGAAAAGAAAACCTAGATCTCCAAAAGAAACTATTTTAGCGGGAACAAGAGGATTTATTATTCTAACCACTATAATTTCAACAATAATTGTTTTAGGATTATTCTCTTTAGAATACTTTTCAACATCAGACTTAGATAAATCGAGAACAATTGCATTAACAACATTAATATTTTTTGAATTATTTTTAGCGTTTTCCTGTAGATCTGAAAAGAAAAACATATTCCAGCTAGGATTTTTAACGAACAAATATTTGATTGGGGCAGTTTTATTATCAGTAATTTTACATTTACTATTAATTTACACTCCAATTTCTGGTTTGTTCCATCTAACTGGATTAGCCTTAATGGACTGGATAAGAATCTTAGCAGTTTCCTTAGTAGGTGTTGCTGTTTTAGAAGTTAGAAAGATATGGTTAAAATGACAGAATTAGAGATTAAAAAAACTGAAAAAGGGGATATGCACTTTTCAGTTGGAGCCATAATAAAGAAGGATGGCAAATTTTTGTTAATGGATAGAAAGAAACCGCCATTCGGATTCGCTTGCATAGCTGGTCATGTAGATAAAGGGGAAACTCCAGAACAATCCCTAACAAGAGAAGTTAAGGAAGAATGTAACCTAGATGTAAAAAACTCAAAATTACTAATCGAAGATATACATCATTTTGGAGAGTGTTCTTACGGGATAAATATCCATCATTGGTATGTATATGAAATAGAATATTCCGGAGAAGTAAAAAGGAACCATGAATCAAAATCTATGGAATGGTACACCCAAGAGGAGATAAAACATTTAAAATTAGAACCCGCATGGGAAAGATTGTTTAAAAAATTGAAAATAATTTAACAAAAACTATTTAAATAAAAATTCTAAAAGTTATACTATGGATAAAGGTGTTTTCAGGGCTTCAGCGCTTCTATGTGGTACTGTAATTGGTGCAGGCGTCCTAGGTATCCCCTATGTTATAGCAAAGGCAGGTTTTCTAACGGGATTACTAACCATTTTAATTTTAGGATCTGCCATACTATTCCTTAATTTATTTTTTGGAGAAGTAATACTAAGAACTCCTGGAAACCATCAGATTCCAGGATATGCAGAAAAATATTTGGGAAAATGGGGGAAACGAATAATGTTATTCTCCATGTTTGCAGGAATTTATGGAGCTTTAGTAGCATATCTGATTGGAGAAGGAGAATCACTATCAGCAATTTTTGGATTCACCCCTCTTATATTTTCACTTATATTTTTTGTGATATCAGCAATCCTAGTTTATTTAGGATTAAAAACAATAGTAAAATATGAATTAGTTTTTTCAACCATAATCTTGATCTTAGTCTTAGCAATTTCAATCTTCTCAATATTCTCTGGAAAATTTAACCTAGCTAATCTGGCAACGTTCAACCTAAAAAATATTTTAATTCCTTATGGAGTCATCTTATTTGCCTTTGTAGGCGCAGCAGCAATTCCAGAAATGAAAGAATGTCTTTGCAGGGACAGAAAACAATTAAAAAAATCTATTTTAATAGGGTCAATAATCCCAATACTATTTTATTTGATATTTGCCTTTGCAGTTGTTGGAACAACAGGAATTAATACAACGGAAGTAGCTACAATTGGCTTAGGAAACTTACTAGGACCCTCCATTTTGATCTTTGGAAATTTATTTGCTATCTTTGCAATGTTCACTTCTTTTCTAACTCTTGGATTAGCAATGAAACAAATTTATATGTATGATTATAAAATAAAACCTTTTTTATCCTGGGCCCTAACGGTCTTTATACCTTTAATCATATTTTTAATTGGGGCAAAAAGTTTTATTAAAGTCATCGGAATAACTGGAGCTTTTGCTGGAGGGATAGATGGAATTTTAATAGTTTTAATGTTCTGGCGTGCAAGAAAATATGGAGAAAGACAACCCGAATTCAAACTAGGAAAAAAACATTTGATAGGATTTTTATTAATATTAGTTTTTATAATTGGAATAATAAATCAGATTTTTGAATTAATTTAAGGCTGTGTTCTCTGTATTGTTCTTGGAAAACCTATGGCATCTTTTATTGAATCCAAACCACATATCCATCTAATTAATCTTTCAGTTCCTAAGCCAAAACCAGCATGAGGGACACTACCATATTTTCTTGTATCTAAATAGTATTTATAATCTTCAATATTTTCATTTAATTTTTCTAAAGAACCAACTAACTCTTTAATATTTGTATCTCTCTCACTTCCACCAATCAACTCTCCAACCCCTTCAGGACCTAGAGCATCAAAACATAAGGACACTTTAGGATTTTTTGGGTCCTTAGGTTTGTAAAAAGCCATAGCTTCTTTAGGATAGTGAGTTACAAAAACAACAGTATCATATAGTTCCATTAGTTTTTCTTCTTCCAAAGTACGCAAGTCTTTACCCCAAGCAACCTTCATACCGTTTTTTTCCAATTTCTTTAGAGCCTCATCATAAGTAATTCTTGGAAACTTTTTCTTTAGAGAAGGCTCTAATTTCTTAACATCTCTACCTAAAAGTTCTAACTCTTTTTTATTTTTCTTCAAAACTTTACCCAAAACAAATTTGACCATTTCTTCAGCATAATCCATTAGTTGACTTAAATCACACCAGGCAACTTCCATTTCAGTATGCCAGTATTCAGTTAAGTGTCTACTAGTTTTTGACTTTTCCGCTCTGAAAGAAGGAGCAATACAATAAATTTTCTCCAAACCAAACATTGCCGCTTCAGCATACAATTGCCAAGTTTGAGCCAAAAACATTTGCCTATCAAAATATTTAATTTCAAACATAGTGGGCCCTTCTTCAGCTCCACCAGGAATTATAATCGGACTCTGAAATTCATAAAAATCTTTACCTCTAAAATATTCATGTAAAGCACCAGTAACAGTACTTCTAATTTTCATAATTGCAGTCATTTTTCTACTTCTTATGTACAGATGTCTTTGATCTAATAAAAATTCAGGACTTTGATCTTTACCAATTGGGAAATCATCTGCCTTGTGAATAATATTCATTTTAGAAATGTTTAATTCATAACCACCGGGAGATCTCTTATCTTTATTCAAAGTACCCTCTAACTCTAAAGAACTTTCAATAAGTAAATCATCAGCATCCTTAACTAATTTAGGAGTTTTCAAAACACACTGAATAATATCAGAAGAATCTCTCATAACAATAAAACTCTTATCTTTCATTTTCCTTATTCTATAAATCCAACCCCGAATAGCTACTTTTCCAGATTTTTTCTTTAATGCTTCTTCTATTGGCATGAATTTCATTTTGTCTTTATCCCTAAATCATCTAATTGTTTTTTATCAACTTTGCTTGGAGCATCCAACATAAGATCTTTCGCATCTTTATTTTTTGGAAATGCAATAACTTCTCTAATAGATTCACTTTCAGTAATCAAAGCTATCATCCGGTCCAATCCTATTGCAAAGCCGGCATGAGGGGGAGCAAACTTTAATGCGTCTAAAAAGAAACCAAATCTCTCTTTAGCATCTTTTTCCTCTAACTTCAAAGCTTTGAAAACTTCACTTTGTAATTTTCCATCGTGAATTCTTACACTTCCACTACCTAGCTCCCAACCATTCATAACTAAATCGTAACTTCTACTTCTAATATCATGAGTTTTACCTAATTTATCGATATCCTCTGGGTGTATTCCTGTAAACGGGTGGTGGCAAGAAACATGTCTCTTTTGCTCTTCACTCCATTCAAATAATGGAAATTCAGTCACCCAAGCAAACTTGAATTTTTCTCCTTTTTTTCTTAAATCGGGCTTATCTGATTTATATTTTTTCATAGATTCTTCGTAAGTAATTCTTTCAAAAGGAATTTTCAAATTTTCATTCAAAACTTCTTTGAAAACAAACTTTAACATCTTCTCAAATAAACCATAAACATCTTCTTCCTCAACAAAACTCATCTCTAAATCTAATTGGGTAAATTCCGGCTGTCTATCTGCTCTCAAATCCTCATCTCTCATACATTTAGCAATCTGAAAATATTTATCGATTCCAGCAATCATCAATAACTGTTTAAATAATTGCGGACTTTGTGGTAAAGCAAAAAACTTTCCCTTGTCTAATCTACTTGGAACTAAATAATCTCTAGCTCCTTCTGGAGTAGACTTAGCTAGTAAAGGAGTTTCAACATCTAAAAAATCCTCCTTATCCAAAAAATCTCTAATAGCTTTAATTATTTTATGCCTAACAACTAAATTATCCTGCATCTTAGGTTTTCTCAAATCTAAGTATCTATATTTTAATCTAGTTTCTTCAGTACTTTCAATATCTTCATTTAATTCTAAAGGCAATTCTGGAGCTAAAGTTAAAATTTCAAATTTATTTGCAGAAACTTCAATATCTCCCGTTTTTAATTTTTTATTAGCATCAGGTCTTTTCTTAACTTCACCTTCAACTCTAACAACAGACTCTCTAGTTAACTTCAATAATTCTTCATTAAACTCTTTACTTAAAAAAATTTGAGTAATTCCATATCTATCCTTCAAATTAATAAAACCAATCTTACCGTGCTTTCTAATTGATTCTACAAAACCAGATAAAATAACATTCTTACCAACTTCTTTTTTAGTTAGTTCGCCGCAATTATGAGTCTTATATTTCATACTATTGATTTTTGATTTAGTTATTTAAAACTTTCCTTAAAAAACCATAAACTTTATATATTACTTAGTCTTACTTAGTCTTACTATGGAATCTATAACAATTAAAGTAGAAACTAATTTGGCCAAAGAAATAGATCAAGCCATGAAATCAGATTATTCTACAAAAACAGAATTTATAAGAGAAGCTATCAGAGATAAAATAAAAGAAATAAAAAAAGAAAGAGCACTTTATGAGCTAAAAAAATACTTTGGTAAAGCTAAGATAAAGACCAGTTACAACATAAAAAAAAAAACAATTAAGCAAACAAAAACAAATACATCAACTAATAAAATACTTTGGAAAACCCAAAACAAACACAACTCTAAAAGAAGATAGAGAACTTAGAGAAAAAGTAGGGAAAAAATACATCAAAAAATTTGGCATAAAATTAGATTAAATTCTCCGGCTTTCTAATTTCAGATATATCTTCAAGTTCTAAAAAATGTTTATCTCTAGTGATAATAATTGCGTTGTTATCTCTAGCTAAAATAATATGCAATGCATCTCCAAATGCAACTTTCCTTTTCTTACAGAGAATTGCGGCCTCTTTTCTTTGCTGCCCCGTAATCTCTACTTTAACTAATAAATTTCTTCTATTCACTATCTCCAAGATTTTTTCAATTTCCTCACTATCATATTTAATTCCAAGTTCTAAAAGAACAAACTCAGAATAAAGAATAAAATCTCCATTTTCTAAGGAATTATTAAAAAAAGCCAGTGCCCATTCCCCCAAGGGCCTAAATTTGTCAGACCTATTCTCGTAATAATCTCTCCAAATAGAAGTATCTACATAGTATCTATTTTTCATAAATAAAAAATGGAAATCTCATTTATAAGTCCTTTTGCCGTACATGGCAAGCTGTCAAGATAACAAACAATAACCTATATAAATCAAAAAACAAAACAAAACTTATGCTTAAACTATATAATACTCTAACTAGAAAAAAGGAAGAGTTCAAACCAATAAAAAAAGGGACTGCTACTTCTTATTCTTGTGGTCCAACTACTTATTGGAATCAACACATCGGGAACATGCGTATGTATATATTTACAGATATTCTAAAAAGAACCTTATTATTTAACAAACTAAAAGTAAAAAATGTAATCAACATAACAGATGTAGGCCACTTAACTTCAGATGCAGACGAAGGTGAAGATAAGATGATGAAAGCTCTAAAAAGAGAAAAATTGCCTCTAACTTCTGAATCATTATTAAAACTCTCAAAAAAATACGAAGATATTTTCTTTGAAGATTTAAAAAAATTAAATATTTTAGAACCAACAAAATGGGCAAAAGCAACAGAACATATTAAAGATATGATAGATATGATCAAAAAAATAGAAAAAAATGGTTACACATACAAAACCAAAATTGGACTTATATTTGATACTTCAAAAGCAAAAGACTATACTAAACTAGGAAATTTAAATTTAGAAGAATTAAAACAAGGGGCACGTGTTGAAAGAGACCCAGAAAGAAAAAATTCTTCAGATTTTGCTTTATGGATTACAAACCAGCCCAACCATATTATGCAATGGGATTCACCGTGGGGCCGAGGGTTTCCGGGCTGGCATATCGAATGTTCCGCAATGTCAACCAAATATTTAGGAGAACAATTTGATATTCACACTGGTGGAGAAGAACACATCCCAATCCATCATACAAATGAAATAGCTCAAACAGAAGCTGCTACTAAAAAAAGACCTTGGGTAAAATATTGGTTACACCTAAGGTGGCTAACTCTTAAAGAAGGAAAGATGTCGAAGTCTGAAGGAAATGTTTACACAATATCTGATTTAGGAGAAAAAGGTTATTCTCCTTTAGATTTTAGATATTTAACTTTACTAACACATTATAGGAAAAAATTAGCTTTTTCATTAGAAGTTTTAGATTCTGCAAAAAATGCTTATGACAGATTAAAAAATATAATATTAGAATTAAAAACAAAAAAAGATTCAAACAAAACAAAAAATACTTATGAAAAGGAATTTTTATCTGGTTTGAATGATGATCTAAATACTCCTCAAGCCGTTTCTGTTTTATGGAATGTCCTAAGGGATAAAGAATTAGGCTCTAAAGAAAAATTAGAATTACTTTACAAATTTGATGAAGTCCTAGGTTTAGATTTAAAAAATATCAAAGAAGAAAAAATCCCAAAAGAAATTAAAGGTTTAGCAGAAAAAAGATTAAAAGCAAGAGAAGACAAAGATTGGGAAGAATCAGACAAATTAAGAGACGAAATTAGTTCTAAAGGTTATGAAATAAAAGATTCTAAAGAAGGCTACATAATTACGAAGAAATGAATTCCCTAATAAATAAAATAAAATCAAAGAAATATGCTTCCTTATCTGATGAGATAATAGATCAAGAAATAAATAATTTTCTAAAGAAAAAACCTAAAGCAAAAGACAAAGAAATAATAAAAGGAGTCAAAGCACGTTTACATAGAATCTATGGTTCTTTTCAAGTAAAAAAGAAAAAAAAGCGAGATACATTATTAGAAGAACTAAAAGATAATCCCAATTCAATAGAATTACACAGAAAAATATTAGAAACAAACCTATCAACAAAAGAAAGGATGAAGGCGTACAACACCCTATATCACAGAATTTTTCTAATTACAGATAAACCAAAATCAATTTTAGATTTAGGTTCTGGAATAAATCCAATTTCTTATCCTTTCCTAGAATGCGATCCTAGCTATACTGCTTTAGAAATAGATGAAGAAGATGTAAATTTCATAAATAAATACTTCAAAATGAAAAATATAAAAGGGAAAGCAATACTAAAAGCCATAAATAAAGAAAACATAGAAGGTTTACCAAAAACAGATATAGCTTTTTTATTCAAAGTAATAGATCCATTAGAAGTAAAAAAGGGACATAAGTTCTCAGAAGAATTACTAAAATCAATAAAATCAAAATTTATAGTGGCTTCGTTCTCAACAAAAACAATATCTAACAAAATGATGAAATATCCTAGAAGGGGATGGTTTGAAAAACTATTGAATAGACTAAAATACAAATTTAGAATAGTAAAAACTCAAAACGAATTTTATTATGTTATTCAGAAATCTATATAAACAACCTAAGTTTCAAAATATACATGTACAAAGACTTAGCTGATTTTTCAATTGAATTTCTACGAAAAAAAGAAGTAGATTACGCAGAGGCAAGACTAGAAACTAATTCGTCCACGGGATTAATATTAAAAGATTCAAATCCTGAAGTAACTGGTTTTGACCAGTCTGCAGGAATCGGGGTAAGATTTCTAATAAAAAATAATATGGGTTTTGTTTCTATAAATGATTTAAAAAAAGAAAAATTAAAAGAGCAATTAGAAAAATCACTAAAATTAACACAAAAAGGGGCGAAAATTTCAGAAAAAATAGATTTCTCAGAAAGCAAACCGGTAAAAAAATCTTTCAAAGTAAAACAAAAACAAAATATACAAGACTTTTCTCATGAAGACAAATTTAAATTTCTAACTGAAATAGATAAAGGAATAGATGCAGAACACAAATATATTTCATTATCAGATAATTTATTAGAAAAATACTATGTAAATACAGAGGGTTCACAAATTTCTTCAGAAATTCCAAGAGTTAATTTCTTTTACTTCTTAACATTAATAGAAAAAAATCAATCAATTCAAAGATATTTACAAAAAGGATCTACAACAGGCTATGAAGCTCTAAAAAATTGGAACTTGATGTCAGAAATACAAAAGGAAGTTAAAGCTTTAAGAGACAATATGTTAAAAGGAGTCTCAGCTCCAAAAGATGAAGTTGATGTTGTAGTAGCTCCAGAAGTTACAGGAATCGCTGTACACGAAGCATGCGGTCATCCCACAGAAGCAGATAGAATTTTTGGAAGAGAAGCAGCACAAGCCGGAGAATCATTTGTAACTCAAGAAATGTTAAACTCTGACATAGGATCTAAAGAAGTAACCATAGTGGATGACCCAACTTTAGAAGGAAGTTATGGTTTTTATTTATATGATGACGAGGGAGTACAAGCTAAAGAAAGAGTTTTATTCAAAAATGGAAAAATAAATGAATTTCTGCATGATAGACAATCCGCAAGAAGTATGAATCTAAAAAGTAACGGTTCAGCTCGTGCAAATCATTATTCTGTAGAACCAATGGTTAGAATGGCAAATACCTATTTAAAACCTGGAAAAATTTCAGAAGAAGAATTAATCAAAGAAACAAAAAAAGGAGTTTATATCAAAAATTTTATGGAATGGAACATTGATGACAAAAGATATCAGCAAAAATATGTAGGTAATGAAGCTTACCTAATAGAAAATGGCGAAATAACAAAGCCCGTTAAAAGTCCAGCTTTAGAATTAACAACTCCTAAATTATGGTCTTCTATAGATTTAGTTGCCAATAATCTACAATTTTTCGCCGGAACTTGTGGGAAAGGCGAGCCTATGCAAGGCATCCCCGTTTTAATGGGTGGGCCCTCTGTAAGATTAAGACATATCAAATTATCATGATTTTTTTAAAAAATCAACTAATTAGCCAAGCAGCGAAATCAATTAAATAAACTTTTCCTTCGTCCTGTTGATAAATCATATTGCTAGGACCACAATCATTTGGAACAAAACCTAATTCTCTAGCTTTTTCAATTTCCTCTTCATATAATGCATAATAACTCTTTTTTTCTTCAGTTGAAGCAAAATTTACTTTACATAAGTCTACAGCCCCAGGAATGTGGTGCATGATATACCCCGCTGGGTTTTCGGGAAGCTTTCTTCTAAAATTCCCTTTAAAAGGATCATTATCATGAAGAATGTTTTTAGTTAGTTCACTGAACAAAAAAACTCCTAAGGGTTCAGGAACAGAAATCCCATTTCCAAATAGTTTTTCCGCAATATCAAATTCCCACCTGGCAGAATCTTTTGAACTTCTTTTGCCCCTCCTGTTATTAAAGAAAACCTTAGCAACATGATCCATAGAAACTCTAGCTACTAGGCCATCATATCCCGCACCGATCACTTGAATAGGATATCCCGATGTTGAATACAACATTAAATCTTCCATTTTCTCTTGATTTACCCAATAATCGTGATTTATAAACTTTTTCTTTATGTACTACTACAAAATGACAATAATTCTCAGTTAACCTTTTATATTTTTTAACACTCTAATTACTCTATGGATAGATTTCACAAAGCCTTCGAAATGGCTGTAAAAGCACACGAAGGGCAAATAAGAGAACTTACCGGATCACCATTCATAGTTCATCCATTAGCAGTTATGGGAATTCTAAGGACATTTAACGTAAAAGATAATGACATCTTAATAGCAGCAATTTTACACGATGTAGTTGAAGACTCTTCAATAGAATTAGAAGAAGTAGAAGAACATTTTGGAGAACGAGTAGCAAATCTGGTTAATCAGGTAACAAAAAAAGAAGATGGGAAATTTATAATAACGGACAAAGAAGGAGCAATCCTAAAAATGGCAGACTTAATTCATAATGGATTAACAATGCCTAACGATAAAAAACAACTTAAAGAAAGATATATCCTAAGAGTTGAATTGTTATACAAAATGTACAAAGACTTAATGAAATCACATACAGAATTATTTAATTATTTAAAAAAAATTCTAAAAAGAGTTAAAGCTTCATAATTGAACTACCCTCTTTGATATCTCTTATTTTTCTACCACAAGCTGGGCATCCACGTGGCCACATTTTTATTGGATTATATTTAAACCCAAAACCACATTTATCACAAATAAACTTTAGTCTATCATCTTGAACTTTAGATTTAACAACTCTCTCTTTTCTATTCTCTCTAAAAACATCCTCCTCATCATAGATAACCATAGACCTAGGTTTCTCTTTAATCACCTCTTTTTCCTCAACAGTTTTTATCTCTTTTTTTACTTTTTTAAAACTGGTGCTCTGAAAACAGTTACTACAAACCATAACTCCAAGATCATCATCTATCTTAAAATCTTTAGCCGGAGCCTTATTGCCGCATTTTTTGCACTTCGCTAATAAATCATTCCTAGGTTTGATATCAAAATGACTTTCATTAAAATGGCCTCTTTCCATATTTTTGGTAAATTAATCCAACTTAAAAGGATTATAGCAGAAAAAACTATATTTTAGAATAGAATTCTTTCACATCATCATAGCTCCTTGCTCCATTCAATTCAATAGAAGCAGGAAAACATTTCCTATAATTACTCCAAGCATACCTCTCATCAAGGTAAATAATGACGCCTTTGTCCATTTCACTTCTAATGCATCTTCCAGCATTTTGTAAGACATTTGTAAATGCCGGAATAATATACCCATAATCCAAACCCTTTCCAAACTTTTCATCATAATATCTAATTAATTCTTTATTTTCTAAATCATTCTTAGCAAATGGCAATCCAACAATAACAACTGCTTTTAGTTTATCTCCCTTGAGATCTATACTCTCTCCAAAACTTCCAGAACTCACAGCTATCAAAGTACAGCCCTCTTCTTTCAATATAGAAAACCTATTTAGGATATCTTCTCTGGCTAACTTACTCATCCCACTCTCCTCAATAAATAAGTTTTTAGCTTCAATTTTATCTTTCACTTTATTAATCAAATCATAACTAGGAAAAAAGAATATTTTATTTCCTTTAATAATATCAACTAACTCATTTATATTATCGGCTATCCTTTCATACATCTCACTACCTCTCGAAGTAAATTTAGTAGTTATAGCTGGAACAACCAAATCCAATCTATTTTCTTTAGGAAAAGGATTTTCATATTCAACTTTTAATGGCAATTCCAAGCCAAAAATTTCCCCATACATGTCTAACGGATATAAAGTTCCTGACATAAAAATATTAGAATGTGCAATTTTTATTATATCTTCCATAACAATACTAGGATCTAAACAATTGTAAAACAAAGAAATGATGGGCTTTCCAGCCCTTGTAAAACTCCTTTTCAATATTCTTGAAAATCTGCTATCCTCATTCTTCCATAAAGACAAAAACACGGCCAAAGAATTCAAAAAACTTCTCTTCTCCTCCTCAACCACTTTTTCAGAAGTCTTAGCTAAATTTTCAATCAAAGCTTCATTTAAAACTCTGAATTCATCTTTACTAACTAAAACTTCACTCTTTTCAACTCCCAATTTCTCACTCAATATTAATAATTTATTTCTAATTTCTATAATCTCAGGTTCCAATTCTTGATTGAATCTACCCGCTTCCTTAATTGCAGAATCTAAACTGAAAGTACTAATATTATCTGACATTAAATCTCTAGCTCGAGAAGGCAGATTATGGGCCTCATCCCAAATTAAAATACAGTTTTCCAACTCTTTATTTATCTTTTTCAAAAAAGCCTTCCTAGTTGAAGGGTTCAAAATATGAAAATAGTCAACAATAATCACTTTGGCTTTCTTCCCAACATCTGCTGCAGCTTCAAAAGTACAAACTTCGGCATTTCTACACCTATTAACTAGCTCCTCAACATGATAAATATTGTCTTTAAGATCTTGCTTTAAACCTTGATTAACAAATATCTTCGACTTATCATAATAATTCTTATAGTGGTCACACTCTTTATTTTCAACAGCATTTTTACAAAAAACTCTAAATTCATTAGAATTCAAGCTTCCAATATCCTCACGAGGACACATCCAAATCTTTCCAATAAAATCCGCAACCTGAAATTGAACATTATGTTTTTCTTTTATCTCTCTTAAGGTCTCCACAGCAATTTTATGGTGAGTATGCTTTGAAGTTAAAAAAATAACAGTCTTATCGTTCTCTATAGCATATTTTAAAGTAGGGGCCAATGTAGCAGCAGTTTTCCCAACTCCAGTAGGAACATTTGCCAAAACATCTTTTTTATACGCCAAAGCAGTATTTACAACTTTAATAAAAGAATCTTGGCCTTTTCTGTAAGATTCAAAAGGAAATAAGTCTTTCATTTAGAATTAAAAAGTACTCCAATTTATAAAAACTTATATACTAAAAAATAAAAAAGAAGTTATTTAGTGACAACAGTGTCTCCAAAATAATGTCTTAAGACCTATTAACACAAATACTATTCCGAAAAGAGTCTCTAATGTTATATTACCATTCCAGACTGCTGCACCCAATAAAACGGCCAAAATCCCAGTAATCCATTTATGAGTGTTACATCCACTACCACATGTACTTGCTGCTTTTTTTGCTACCATATAATCTTCACCTCCCTCAACCTTTTATTAAACCTACAACTATTTTAAAAATACCAATTATGAATAAAACTACTGCAAAAACTTGTTCTAGATTCCATATACCATTCCATAAAAGGTAACCTAGAAGTAATGATATTAAACCACTAATGATAAATAAAGCTCTTCCACTCCCATACGGATAAATCTTTTGTTGCTTCTTCGGCATTAATACATCACTAATTAAAATTTTGATTTTTCAATTTAAAAGCCTTTCTAAAGTATGTTCTCAAATTGTATAATACTTTTAAAAGAATTCACTTTATTTCTCTAAATGGCACAGAGAATACAAAGTCCTTCATCTATAAACACCTATAGACAATGCCCGAGAAAGTATTATTATAATTATATTGTCAAATTGCCAACAGTAGCATCCATACATCTGATAAGAGGGAAGATAGTTCATACCGTATTAGAAAATTTTTTCAAATTAAATATAAATTCAATCAATCAAGAACACATAGAATTTGAACTAAATGTATTATTGCAAAGTATGTTCAAAGATGAGTGGCATAAAGCAAGATCAGATTTAGTAAATTTGGGGTTGGGCCAGAATAAATTAGAATTTTATTATGATGAGTCTCAAGAGATGATTAATACCTGGTTTGAATCTTTACTAAGCAGAGTGCAACTAAAACAAAATAACCACATGACTTTTGTAGAAGCCTTTAATCTACTAAAACCAGAAACGGAAATATACTTTAAATCTGAGCAGCATAAAGTTCAAGGGTTCATAGACGCAATTCATAACATAAACGGAGAAATTTCCTTGATGGACTATAAAACTTCTAAAAAGGGAGAAATCTCGGATGATTATAAGTTACAGTTAGCAATATATGCTTTACTTTATTTTGAAAGATATGGTAAACATCCAAACTTAGTTGGGATAGATTTCTTAAAACACGGTCAGAAATATATGAAAGTCGATGAAGAATTATTAGAACTGGCAAGACAAGAGTGTTCCTTGATTCAAGAAAACACAAAATCTGAAGACATACAAGACTACCCTATGAAAACTTCTCCTTTGTGTAAATGGTCAACAGGGCAATGTGACTTTTATGATATTTGTTTTGGTCAGAAAAAATTGGAGGATTTTAAATAAAATGGATTTTGAAATTGTAACTTTATGTGGAAGTACAAAATTTAAAGAACAGTTTTTAGAAGAACAAAAAAGATTAACTTTAGAAGGAAAAATTGTAATTTCAGTAGGAGTGTTTTGTCATGAAGATCCTGAAGAAATTAGCAAAGATCAAAAAACAATGCTTGACAAAATTCACCTAAAAAAAATTGACCTAGCAGATAGCATTTATGTTATTGATATGAACAAATATATCGGGGAAAGCACAAGTAGGGAGATAGCATATGCAGAAAGTCAAGGAAAACCAATTAATTATTACTCGGATGACAATCTTTAAATAACCCTACCTAAATCTTAAAAACAATGGAAACTTTATATTCCCTAAGGAAGAGGTTGTTAGAAAAGGGGGCTCACGATGTAGTTCTAACAAAAACAGAAACTGATGAGTCCATGATAAAGTTCGTAAACAATAAAATAGTCAAAACCGGACTAGAATCAAATCAAGCAGTAAATATTTTTGCAGCCAAAGATAAAAAACTAGTTTCTACATCATTAAAAGAATTTGATGACACTTCAATAAACAAAACAGTTCAAAAAATAATAGAATTTCTTAAAACTTCACAAGAAAATAAATCCTACGTTGGAATCCCCGAAAACAAATTCAAATATCCAAAAATAGAAAGCTGCTGTGATAAAAAAATTGAAGATCATGATTCTGTAGAAATAGTTGATACTGCAATAAATGCAGCCCTAAAAAACTCGAAAAGAACTGCAGGAACTTTCCAAAGTTCTATAGGAGAAACAATGATCTTAACTTCAACAGGAATAGAACAGGAATACAAATCTTCTTCTTTATACTTATCATTAAGAGCATTTGCAACAAAAGAAGCATCTGGGCACAAAACAATTACATCATCCACCCTAAAAAAATTTAATTTTGCAAACTGCGGAAAAGAAGCTGGAGAAATCGCTAAATTGGCTTTAAATCCAGAAGAAGGAAAGCCAGGAGAATACGATATTGTGTTTTCACCTTTAGCATTTGCTTCAATTCTAGATAATTTAGGAGATGCTTCATCTATTTTTTCAGTAGAATCTGGGATGTCATTTTTACATGATCAACTAAATAAAAAATTAGGAAATTTTAATTTATATGACAATGGTATTTTAAACAATGGGGTTGGATCATGCACTTTCGACGAAGAAGGACATCCATGTCAAAAAACAGAAGTGATCAAAGATGGAATTTTAAAAACTTTCTTGCACAACACTTCTTCTGCAATAAGGCACAAAACGGCATCAACAGGAAACGCTGGAATAATTTCTCCCTCCCCAACTAATTTAGTTTTGGAAGGAAAAGAAGGAAATCCATTCAATATAGACAAAGGAATTTACATAACTAACGTATGGTACACAAGATTCCAAAATTATGCTACAGGAGATTTTTCAACAATTCCTAGAGATGGAATGTTCATGATTAAAAACAGTGAAATTGATCAACCAATAAAAAACTTAAGGGTTTCTGAAAATGTTCTAAATATGTTAAAAAATATTGAAAAGTTCTCAAAAGACAAAGAACAAATAACATCTTGGGAAGCTTCCACCCCTTGTAACTTAGCACCATTATTAATAAAAAACGTTAGAATGACAAAACCTACTGCATAAAGAAACATTTATAAACTATGGCTACTATGGCTACTATAGTATGGCAACTACGATTCAAATTAGCAACGAAACAAAATCTCTGATAAGTACTTTCGGAACTAAAGAAGATACTTACGAAGATATAATTAAAAAAATGTATAATATGGCAGTAAAAGAACAATTAAGAGAATTCTTGATGTCTTCAAAAAACACTATATCTATAGGTGAAGCAATAAAAAGAGCTAAAAAAGAATGGCCAAAGTAGAAATTGTAGAGTCATTATATAAAGAGATTAGTAAAAAATTTAGAAGAGAATCCATCAAAATATTTCAAAATCTCAAAAAACTTGAAGATACTCCAAAAAAAGGAAAATTTTTAGGCAATGTGGGGGATATAGCTATTAAAGAAATAAAGCATAAAGGATTCAGATTCTATTTTTTGATAGAAGGTCATAATCTTAAGTTCCTAAGTGAAGAGGAGTTAATTGAAATGTTAATAAGATTTGTTAGGATGTCTGATAAAAAACATCAACAAGAAACAATTAATGAAATAAAGAATATCTTAAAAAATATTGGCCCAGAAGGATTTAAATAATGGAAAAACTAATCTTAGTTAGCTGTATACTAATAAACGAAAAAAAAGAAATTCTACTTTTATTTAAAACAAAAGGAGGATATTACGAAACTCCGGGAGGAAAAGTAAAGTTAGAAACATGTGAAGATCCAAATAATCCAACAGTAGAAGAAATGAAAAGCACGACATTAAGAGAAACAAAAGAAGAAATAGGAGAAGATATAAAAGTTGGAGAATTAGAAATATTTTCAGAAATGGAATTCATAATTCCCGATGGGAGAGAAGCAAAATTAACAAAATTCTTGGCCCAATCATTTTCAGGAGAACCAAAATTAGTGGAACCGGAAATTTTTGATCATTTCAAATGGATTCCAATAAAAGATTTAGAAAAGTATTCTTTATCTCCTGACTTAAAAGAACTAACTTCAAAATTGAAAAAACTAATCTTTTGAGTTGTCTTCACTAACTTCCTCTTTCTTAAAAAAACATTTTGTTGTATTAACGATCCAACCCCAATGCAAAACTAAATGCACCAAAACAAGAACTCCCATTACAATTCCAGACCAGTCATGAATTAAACTAATATTAGGAAAACCAAATTTGTCATATAATCCCCAACCTCTAAATTTTATAATCCCTGTTAAAAAAACAGTTAGAAAAGATATAAGCAATCCCAAATCAATAAAATAGTCTACCTTTAACCTATCCATAACAAAAATCTATTTTTCTTGTTTATAAATATTTCCTAATCATCTCAGAAACAACCTTACCTTCAACTTTACCTCTATGCTTATTCATAACAATCCCCATCAAGGCTCCAACAGTCAAATTCTTATTTTTTTTAACTATCTCCTTAATTTCTTTTTCCAGTTCAGAATTATCAACCTGTTTGTATTTACTCAAATCAATCTTCTTCTTATTAGCAATATCTGCCATAACTTCAAAAGCACTTTCTCTATTCAGATTCTTATTCTCCAAATTCTCCAAGACCAATTTAAAATCTTGTTCATCAAATTTATAATCTAAATTCAATCTCTTCTTAATATCTTTAGGAATTTCAACCAAAACAAAAGCAACTAACTTCTTTTCTAAATCATAATGGTAATCTTCAATAAAAATTCCTTCCTTCATCATGATCCTAGCAACATCTGAGTTAATTCCCATTTTCTCAAGTTTCAAAACTTTTTCATCTAGTAACTCCGGTAATTCTACTTCCTTAAGCAATTCTTTAGTAACTAGAATTGGTTTAATATCCGTTTCAGGATACATCCTTGCAGCTCCAGGCATTGGTCTCAAAAACGAAGTTGAAAAATCTTTCTCAGCCTTCCTAACTTCATTCTTTACCTTCCCTTTTTTCTGCCTGTTAACTTCATTTTCAATAATTTTAACCATGCTTCTCAAATCCTGAAAACCCTTAATCTCGACCCTCTTTCCATTTTTAATAGAAACATTAACATCTTGTCTTATTGTACCTAAACCTCTCTTAACCCTAGCAGTACTCCTCAATATCATTCCTAATTTTTCAGCTACTTCTTTACAATGCTCGGGATCTTTAATATCTGGATTAGTAGTTATTTCAACTAAAGGAATTCCTAGTCTATCCAATCTAAAGGTTATAGAATTTTTATTATCTTTAATTCTTCTAGCGGCGTCTTCCTCAATAGCAATAGAAGCAACTCCCACCTTACCCTTGCTAGTCTCTAAGTAACCATCATATCCAACTAAAGCAGTCCTCTGAAAACCAGAAGTATTTGAACCATCTACCACAATTTTTCTCATAACTTGAATTTCATCAACCAACTTACAATTTAATAATAAACAAACTTGTAATACAACATCCAAAGCATCTTCGTTCATGTTATGTGGGGGCTCTTCATCAAACTCAACAGAACAAGTAAAATTTTTATAACCTTCATAAATAAATTCTTTATTCCTCAAACTTTCAAATTCCGCAGCAACATCTTTCTCCCCAGATTCTCCTTCAGAACTTCTCAATCTTCTACTTATTGTTAAATCTGGCTTGTCATCTCTTAAAACCGAAGGACAATTACAAAATAATTTATTAGATTCTAGCTGCTGATGTATCTCTAAGCCAGCTTTAAACTTTAACTTATCATAATCCATTAATATTCAGTTAAGAGAGAGATTTTTAAAACTTATGTTTACAATCCGGCTTCCCTAATGAGAGTTAGATAAAATTCAGCTGCATATTTTCCCCGATCTTTATCCTCAATAACTTTTTCAACATCGGCCAAACCAGTTTCTTCATGATACTCAACCAATCTGTACATAACTTCGGGACTACAGAAGTCTTTCAAACTCTTTTCAGAACTATCTAGAATTATAATGTACTCCCCCCATATATCTCTTCCAAGAATTTCCAACCCATCTGAATCGGTACCAGTTCTTTCTTCTAAATTATATTTTACTTTTTCCATCTACTCAATGATATTGTTTTTTCTCGCAGCTTCAAGAATCTTTTCCAACTTTGGAAGTCTACTTAATGTAACATTACCTTCTACAATATCTCTTTGTAAAGTGGTCATGCATTGTCTAGCTCTTTCCACCATATTTTCTGGATCTTTACTACTATAAATGGTTCCACAAGCCGGACAGCTATAATTAGAGAAATCATATTCAATGGTCCAAATTACATTAGTTCCATCAATTGGGCAAGTAGTATCTTCAACCAAAACTCGATTATCTGCAATAAAATATTTTCCACCTAAATCTGGAGATGTTATTGTTTTCATAGTAAAAAAGGAATATTTGAAGAATTTATAAGTCTTACTCAATTAAAGTTTCAACCTTCTCTAAATTGAAGTAATTAGAATTAAAATTATAAGCCCCAGCATTCAAAAAAACAATCTTATCTCCAACCTTAACTTCTTTATCAAAATAAACTTTATATCTAAAAATATCCAAAGAATCCGGAGTTATTCCTTTAATTGTATAACAAAAACCTTCATCCTTTTCTTCCTCTACAAGTAACCTAATATTTGCCACAAAAGTATCCATAGCCGAATTATAAACAGAACAATCTACAATTACATTATTATCATAAACATTAACAACATTACATTCTAATTTTATACTTGGCCCGGCAATAAACCTGCCCGGCTCAATTATCATTTTAATATTTTTTTCGTTTAGAAATTTTCTTAATTCTTTTATTTTATTGAAAATATGCTCATTTACTTCTTTTCTAAAGTTTTTATATTCACTTGGAATTCCCCCCCCAATATTAACTAAATCTAAATTTGAAAAGTTTTCAATAGAATCTTTTAATTCTTCTAATAAATTCCACTCACTTACATTCTGGGTCTTTCTATGAAAATGAATTCCTAATTGTTTTATGTTTTTATTGTTTTTTAGTTCTTTTAGTAATTTATTTACTTCTTTGCTGGAAAAACCAAAAACAAAATGCTTTCCTGTATGGATTGTATGTTCCCTTAATCTTAATCTTAATAATAAATTAATTTCTCTATCTTCTTTTAGTAACTTGTTTAGATCGTTTTTATTATCTACAACGAAATTGTCTACTTCTTTTGGAGGATTATTTCCTTGCAAAAAAAACCAGACGTTTTTAGTTTTTACTTGTTTTAGATTGTTTTCTGAGTGGATACTTAGAAAGCAATGATCTTGTAGCAGTTTTCCTATTTCCAGATTTGACTTATATGAATATGAAACTTCGTCCGCTAAAGTTTTCATTAGTTCTAATTGTTCCATTACTTTTGACTTACTTAATATGAATTTAGCCATGATTTTAGGGCAGAATTAGCATTTTTAAGCGTTTTCATCAGTAAATTATTTAAACTTAATACACTAGAATAGAATATGAAAAAATCAAAGAAAAATTTGAAATGTACCATGACTGGCTCCGGTTGCGGAGGATGTGCCTATTTCATAGGTTTTGTAGGAGCTTTAGTATATTACTTCTCAACAGCAACTTCCTTTTGGGGAGGAGTTTGGGGATTAGTAAAAGCTTTAGTGTGGCCAGCATTTCTGGTATTTGAGCTGATGAAGTATTTAGGAATGTAATTAAATACTTATTTAAATAATTCTAGTTTACTTTAATTATGAAAATAGAAAAGAAAGTTTGGCCAGAGTATTTCCAAAAGATTTTAGATGGTAAAAAGAATTACTTTATTCATGGCAAATTTTTTAGAAGTATTGAGAGGAGATTTTAATTCACCATCCGCTCACGACAAAATTATGCTAAGAGGAAATTGTCCATTTTGTTCAGATAAGGTAACATTTAGAGCCAGAACATATAATGTTGATCCAAGCAAAGTTCTTAATAGTCAAATGGTGGGAATACAATGTGAGGGATGTGGCTCAATATCTTCATACAATGTAAATGAGAATAAGTTATATCCCGCACCAATGCTAGAAAGCTTAAAAGATCTGCCAAAAGAAATATCGAATTACTATCTAGAGGGTGTTCGTTGTATTTCAGCTGACGCTCCAAACGGAGCTGTAACTCTTTTTAGAAAAGTTATTCATGCACTGGGAATTCACTACAAAATATCAGAAAAAGAAGATAATAAAATTCTTTATGATATAATTAAAGAATTACACACCGAAGGACATATAGTAGAAAAAATTAAGGATGCTCTTTTGGGAATAAAGGATATAGGAAATGATGGTGCCCATATAAATGAAAATGAGCCCAGTATAGATCAAGCTAAAACATTAAAAGAGTTGATAGACGTTGTACTAAACTCGACAGTTTTGTGTGACACTCACTTAGAAACTGTAAAAAAAATGCATGAGGCCAAGGAAGAAGTTATTGAATAAACATTAAAAAGATTTATATACTTATAAAAATAATCTACTTCATGCAAAAAAGAGGGCAGGTAGTTTTTGGTTTATTTATGTGTTTTAGTCTAATTCTTAATCCGAAATATTTAAAAGAGCCGAATTTCTCCCAAAAATTAAGAGGTGTTATTATTCCGGAGTTGTAAAAATGGATAGCTGTCAAATAGATATGGGGAAAATGAAAGAACTTATGGATAGTAAACAGGAGCAAATACTTTCCGAAGTAAATAGGATGGTTGAAACAGAGATGGAACTATTCGAATTCAATTTATTTATATCCTCAATAGGAAAGAAAAAACTAGAAAGAGCAGATAAGGAAGTAAAAGAATTAAGAAAGAAAGTAAAGACAGGAAAAATAATCTTAGAAAAAATAGATAAAATAGCAGAAGGATTTTAACGTCTCTTTCGTCTACCAAAAACATTCTTCATTTTTAACTCAAAGTCATCAATAGGTTTTTCAACATCAATATCCAAAGATTTACATAGTTCTCTGAAATGTCTATCATTTACTGTAAATATACAGTCTATCCCCTTCAATTTATACATTGCAATTATTTCTAAATCAGAGTCTTCTGGATTCTCTTGAATATGTTCTCTCTTCCTTTTTAATTCATCTAGTAAGGAATTAAGTTCAGAAATTTTCAGTGCATTCTTCTTTATTAATTTTATATTATTTTTTCGCATATAACTAAATATTTTCTTTTTTGTTTTCTCTGACCCATACTTCTTCCCAAAAGCCAATACGCCAAAAGCTTCTGAAAAAACTTTCTGACAGATATGAACAAAATTTTTTCTTTCAAATATTTTAAGTTTGTAATCAGAATAATTCTCTTCATTCTCTAATAAAGCTACTAAAATAGAACTATCAAGTCCAACTTTTCTAACAAGTTTTGTTCTGGAGATTGATCTAGTTATTCTTACACTTTTATCCATTAAAATTACACATCAAACCAACTTTATAAATATTTGTAAATAATATAAAACGTCTAAAGCCCGACGGCGACTGAGTCTAACACAACAACTTAAATTAATCCTTCCTTAGAAAGTTCCTCAAGAACACTAACCATCACCAAAGGAAAAGTAAACGAAACATCACCAATAACAGTAACAGCATCCGAATCATCCTTAATCTTACCCCAAGACTTAGCTTCATTTGTCGAAGCACCACTCATAGAACCACTAAAAGAACTAGCAGTCGTCATATAAACAGCATAATCCAACCCACCATTCAATAAACAAGCCAAAATAGCATGATGCTTACTAATACTCCCCCCTAAAGATATCAAACCTTTCTTCTCATCTTGCGAAGTACTAAACAATATATTAGAAAAATCCTTAACTACATCAACAATAAAGTCTGAATGATCCTGCTGAAACATAAACAAATGAAAACCAAAAGCCCCATCAGTCACAG
>CAZRTL010000003.1:10591-84042 GCA_964603065.1 Candidatus Woesearchaeota archaeon | reverse complement strand
CAAAATCAGAATGCTCCTGCTGAAACATAAACAAATGAAAACCAAAAGCCCCATCTGTAATAGCAGGACAAAAAACAGGAACCTTCTTTCTAGCTGCTTGAAAAAGTATAGAATCCTCATCTTCTAACTCTCCCCCAATAAAACTAAAGATCTCAGAAGGAGTAACCCTCTTACTCTTCAAATATAACTTTTTCAAATAAGGCTTCATCAAATCCTCAAATTTAGCATAAGATTCTGATCTAATATACAAATTTCCTACTCTATTAACCCCTTTTTCATATAATTCAACGTCATCCGAACCAAAAGAACCAATTACGAAGTCCTCATTATTTGCTTTCATAATATCTTCTTCCAAACCCCCAACAGTCGTAACAACAACATCAACTAATCCTAGTTTTATCAACTGAGCAAAAAAACCACGTAAACCAGAAGTTACCATATTTGAAGTAAAAGTTAAGTAAATCTTACAACCATCCTTCTTCATCTTAATGATTGTCTCTTTAGCCCTTTCTAAATGAACTGATTGAAAACCAACTTTACCTAAAGAATTAACTAAAGAAGCTACATCCATACCTTTCTTCCACTTAAGATCTTTAACTAAATCCATTAAAAAAGAAGAAAAAAAGGTGTTTTTAAACGTTTTTATTTGGTTTTAATCCTTTAAATCGTCTTCTTCGTTATCAGAGATAATCATATCACTAACTAAAAATGCCCCTATAGCCAATTTTTTATGAAAATCCAGTTTATCCATCTTTTCATCTTTCTCCATTTTAAATAGTATCCAATATAACAGCAACAGTCCTCCGGATGTCAAACTTTTCACCAAGATATGAAAAATGATTGTTTTTTTGAAAATCTTCAAGAGTCTCTAATAATGAGGAGGAGTAAGGATATGTGTAAAGGTTATAATATTTTTTCTCCTCATACTCTATCCCATGTAAAAAATCAGGTAACTCTTCTAAAACATACCTTGCCAACTTATTGATTTGTATCTTATCATAAGTTCGACTGGTATCTCTTTTAACGCCATCTTTTACAATTTGAAATATAAATTTTCTAAACTCTTCATTATTTTTAAATTCTTGTTGAATGGCCAATTCTATTTTTGCATGCATCTCATTTCTTTCAATATCATGCCAATGTATAACGTTAATCCTTTTTTGTTCGTTAGGATTGAAATTTTTTATTATTTTGTTCAGAAAACCACAATATTCATTTCCTTTCAGAAGTGCAAGTTTCATAGCTTTTTCTTCCGAAAGTTTATTTCTAACTTGATAATTTATGGAATGTAATTTATCAGCAATAACTATTAATATGTCTTCCTTGGTATTTCTCAGCGCCCAAGATATATTTTGTTTAATATTTTCTTTATCTCTAAACCATTTGTTCCCCATACTAATTCCTATCCAAACATTAAAATTCCTATCTTCAACTTCTTTTTTTGTAGCACCAATTACTTTTTTAGTCTCAAGCATGTCAGGAATCAGCTATTGTAATTATATAAATTATTCGGTTTTTTTCAAGATTCCTTTCTTCCACTTCAAATCTTTAACTAAATCCATCTAGCCTAAGCAACCTCTCCGCATTCTTTCAAATGTGCTAAATACTGAAAGATTCCACCAATATTTTCAAATCTCCAACCAGTTCTTTCAAAAAGTTCAATTGATCTTCTAATGTCCGTTTCACTAACATTCCTATCCTTAACTCTTGAATTAAATGATCCAATATCATCAAATATATAACATGTATTGGTCAATCCTTGAAAATCAAAGTTTTCCCTAACTACCTTCAAGGCCCAAAAAGGAATCTTTGCTCCAAGAATCTTTTGGCCCATCCTTTGATAAAATCTATGTTCATTATACGCTGCCGATTGATGAGGAAAATCTCCGCAATCCTTTAATTTTTCATATCCCTCACTTGAAGTTATTTCGTTTTCAGAAAGACCTTTCCTTAAAAATTCTCTAACTTCCCATTTTTCATGAAACCTTAACCCGTACCCTCTCAAAGAGGGATGTTTAAGCCTAAACACATCAAATTCATATAAAATCCCTCTTGTTGTGGGAAGAAAATATCCTTCCATCAATTCGTCAGAAACCTCACTATCTAAACTTCTAAATATTCTATCTTCCATTACTAATTGTGCAACATTCATTAAGAAAGAAGAAAATAACTAACTTTTAAGCGTTTTCATCAACTAAACTACTCTAACATTTTCATTTATATTTTCTTTAACTCTGATTTCTAGAACTCTTTTCAAATTATCAATATCAATCATCTCTAACCCTCCTTTCATCTTCTCCATCTTACTTTTATCCTCTTCTAAATCAATTTTACCTTGATTAAATTCTTCCTTAATCTCTTCTAATTCCCCAATAACCGTTATTTTCCCCAGTTCCAACTCTATCCTACTTAATTCCATATTTAGTTCAGCATATTTACTCAAAAACATTTCAAAATTATCTTTAGTAAAATTATCTAATTCTTTTAATATTTTTTCTTTCTTTCTCTCTTTTAACTCAAACTGATTTTTCAAAAGAGAATCCTTCATCTTATCAATGACCTCAATTATCTTAAATTCTTTATCCTTCAATAAAGCCTTCAAGGGATCAGCTAAATATTCTTTTACAATTACATGATTTAAAGTTAGTCTCTCATACTTCTTCAAGGCAGGTTCAATTCCAAAAAAGTATTGTAATGGCCGTTTTTCAATCTCCAAGGCTTCCAACTCCAACATTTTCTTTTTATCTACTAAACTTAGAAATCCCTTGTACTCTACCCCATTCTCAATTTCTTTTATATTATTCTCTTTTTCATTTATTTTTTTAATTTTAATCTGTAAATCTTTCTCTATTAATTCTATTTCTTCATTTATCTCTTTCTCTTGTTTTATTTCTTGTTTTATTTCATTAATTTTACTTTTCAAGTGATTATATTTTTCTATTTCTGAATCTTCCATTAATTTTCTTGATTTCCTTACAAATTCCTTCAAATTTTTTATATTTACAGAAACCTTTGTAATTTCATCCGGGAAAAATTCAGGTAGAATTTGATAACTTCTCATAGTTCCTTTATTGAAGTGTTCCAAACCTTCATCAAAAGAATCACAAAAATTTAAGCCCTCATCAAAATTATTAGGGGGATTAGTTCCTTGTAATAACACATTGATTTTTTGTATACATGTAGTTCTATTATCTATTGCCATATGTCTAGCTCTTTCAGGAATATTTTTATTCTTTATTTCTGCTTCACTTAATTTCTGAATGTTTTCCATCATCTCAGATTTCTCTTTGATTACTCCTTCTTTTATATCCACTAAGCTTAAATCCACATCTTCAATTATTTTTTCAGATAAAGAATCAACAAATAAATATAATTCATCTAACTTAAATTCCCGTATTTCTTCTTCCTTTTTAGAAGATTTCTTCAAAAAATTAAAAATTCCCACCCAGAGAACTATATACTATATATTAAATATCTTTTGGAATGTTTAATCCTTTTAAAAAAGAGTTTTTATTGTCCATCACAATTATCATCAACAGAACCATCTTCTAATCTACACTTAGGGCCCTTTCCATAATCTGTACAATAACCTTGACATTTATCAAATTCTGAATTATACTTTGAAAAAGCCCTACAGCTCCCAAAAGTGTTAGAACCATCTTCAAAAATTAATTCCCTCTCATCTACGCAATAAAACTCTTGATTAACTTCACATAAACTCGCACATTCGGCAGAATGTTCTAAAGTGTTAGGATTCTTTTCATCAATCACCTCAGAAGAACAGCTGCTTATTAAAAACATAAAAGCAAACATTATTAATAATTTTTTCATAATAATCTTTGAATTAACTAACTTTTAAAACTTACTAATCCTCACGCGGATTCCAATATTTATAGAATCAACTTATTAATCTAACTAATATAAAAAAATAAAAATAAAAATTTTAAGAAAATTATAATCAAGAGATTTACTTTTACTCCTTAACTACATTAACTGCTTTTGGACCTCTGTCGCCTTCTTCAACATCAAATGTAACTGCATCGCCTTCTTGCAATCTTACACCTTCAGCTAGGCCAGTTTGATGTACGAAATATTCTGTACCATCTTCACCAGAGACAAATCCGAAACCTTTCTGTTCATTGAAAAATTTTACTGTACCTTTCATTTGTAAACCTCCCTATTGATTATCGACTACGCCTACCTTTTAAAGCTTTCCAATTACCCTTACGGCTTCTGAAAGGTCTTTTTCTTTCAGAATTCGCAACTCTAATAGGAATTATCTTTTTCAAGTAAGGCTTCTCGGCTCTTTCGATATTAAGGTCACGATATTCTCTCTGAACTCTTCTAAAATTATCATGATCCATATCTCCGAGTATGTTTATTACCATTCCTTCACTACCTGCACGAGCAGTTCTACCAATCCTATGAACATAATCCTTAGGATCATTAGGAATATCGTAATTATATACATGTGAAACGTTATCTATATGCAAACCTCTTGCAGCCACATCAGTACAAACTAAAACTCCAAATTTAGCTTTCCCAAAGAAATCTAAACTTCTTGTTCTTTTATTCTGACTAAAACCACCATGAATTGCAATAGCATCAACTTTATTAGACTTTAAATTTTTAACAACAAAGTCAGTATTCATTCTTGTATTACAAAATACTATAGCTAAACCTTTAGTTTCTTGTTGCAATAAATGAACTAATAAAGATAATTTCATCCCTCTTTGTAAATCATAATAAACTTGTTTTAATTTACTAGGATCAACTTGAGTTCCTGCTAAAACTATTTTTGGATTATTCATATATTTTTTAGATAGACCCTTGATTCTTGAGTCAATTGTTGCCGAAAAAAACAAAGTTTGTCTTTCTTGAGGACAACTTCTAATTATTCTCTCAACATCCTCAGAAAATCCCATATCTAACATTCTATCAGCTTCATCTAAAACTAAAAGATTAACTTTAGAAATGTCAATAGTTCTTCTTTGTAAATGATCAAGTAATCTACCAGGAGTTGCAACTACAACTTCTGATCTTGTTAACTCATGAATTTGATTATTAATAGCTACTCCACCATAAACAGAGATAACTCTCAAATTTTTCCCTTTTGAAAATTGATTAATAGCCCCCCTAACTTGCTCAGCTAGTTCTCTAGTTGGAGTTAAAACCAAAGCTTGTAATCCTTCTCCAGGTTTTACTTTCTCGATTATTCCGCAACCAAAAGCTAAAGTCTTTCCACTTCCTGTTTCTGATTCTCCAATAACATCTCCACCTTCTAGAATAGTAGGAATAGATTTCTCTTGTATCTGTGTAGGTTTTTCAATACCTAACGCCTTTATATTTTTGAATAAGCTCTCGCTTAAATTAAATTCTTTAAACATTTTTTATTTCTCCTTAAGCACTCTTATAGAAAAAGCAAAATTCACACCTAATGTTCAAGTGCTTTCTCTCCATTCATACTTTATTAATTAACACTAAAATTTAGTCTTTATAAATCTTTCTATTATGTAACTACTCTAGAATAATTACGTTTTTTTCCACAAATAATATAAACTAGTGTTTTAAAAATTAATTAATGGACTTTACTCAATTTCTAAATTCAAGTTTATTCGCCTTGGTAGTTCTCCCTCTATTAATATTTTTAGCCAGAATAATAGATGTCAGTATGGGGACAATAAGAGTAATCTTCATAGCTAAAGGATTCAAAAAATATGCAACTATTATAGGTTTCTTTGAAATTCTGGTCTGGCTTGCCGCAATAAATCAAATTATGAATAATCTAACAAACTACTTTTACTATTTTGCATATGCTGCGGGTTTTGCCTCGGGAACATATGTGGGTATGAAGATAGAAGAAAAAATTTCATTCGGTAAAGTTTCAGTGAGAATAATAACTAGAAAAAACTCAAGACCTCTACTTGAAGAACTAAAAAAAGCCAAACATACAGTCACTAGTGTAGGGGCGCATAGTCAAAACGGAAAAGTAAGGTTAATCACTACAATAATAGATAGAAAGGATCTTCCAAAGGTTGCCAAAACAATAAAGAAATATAATCCTCGAGCCTTCTATTCAACTGAAGATGTAAGATTTGCAAGTGAAGATGATGGATTAAAATCAAAAAGAGTAAAAAGCTTTCTAAGACTGAATTTTCATAAAAAATAATTAATTTTTTAATTATATAATCTTACACCTGATTAGATCTTCCAATAAGGTAGTATCTTCCATTAATTTCTATAGTATTACCATAATTAGCTAATATTTCTCTTCCAGCACCAGGAACTTTCAATAATTCTCTCATTTCATCACTATACTTTCCTTTTCTTGCCCATTTTCTAGATTTATCAAATCTTTCTATAGAGCTCCACATTTCTCTTATCTTATCTATCAAACTCATAAAACTACTAATTAAACCAGAAATTTAAAGTTTTCCATCTTACCAAAACTCTTTTAAAACTTTCCTCTTCCAGAAAGCTTTAAATACCCAAAAACGAGTCTCCGAACCATGGCATCTAAGAAAAAAACTTCAAAACCGGCATCATTAATGGATACCTTGAAGCAATATGAAGGCCAAAAATTGCTTATAGCATTGAGAGGAGCGCCCGACCCAGATAGTATATCTTCGGCTTTAGCTCACCAATTAATCGCTGAAAGCCTAGGAATAGAATCAGAGGTAGCTTACTCTGAAGATATAAGTCATCAAGAAAACAGAGCTTTGGTTAAAATTTTAGGAATAGACTTCAAAAAATATTCCGAAGATATGGACTTTGACGAATATGCTGGCTATTGTCTTGTGGATTCACAACATTCAGACGAAGTATTTGAAAATGCATTGGAGGGTACACCTCTTGTATCTGTAATGGATCACCACGATAGAGAGGAGGGGTTAGAATCAAAATTTGCAGAGATTAATACAGAAGTTGGGGCTGCAGCAACACTATACGCCGAAAAATTGAAAGAGTTAGACTTACTAGATTCAGAAACACATTCAGATATTGCAACAGCACTAATGCATGGAATAAGAACTGATACTGATAACTTAACTAATGCTAAGGAAAGGGATTTCGAAGCAATGGGCTATCTAGCAAAATATGCAGATACAACAAAACTAAGGCAAATTTCTATTCAGCCTATATCCCCAAGAACGATGGATGCCATTGCCGAAGCAGCAAAAAATAGAAAAACCGAAGGCAACTATTTAATATCTAGCGTAGGAATACTAGACAAATCCGAAAGAGACGCCTTACCACAAGCAGCAGATTTCTTATTGAGGAGAGCAGGAATTGATACTGTTCTCGTATACGGAATTATAGAAGATAAAATCCAAGGCTCATTCAGAACCACTAGTGATACAGTTAGACCGGCAGAATTCTTAGAAGAAACATTCCCGGATGTTGCTGAAGAAGGAATAGGAAGCTTCGGAGGAAGATATGATAAGGGAGGATTCAGTTTATCTCTGGGAATCTTTGACGATTTAAACAACGGAGATGAAAATGAAAGAAAACTTCTAACTCAAGCCGTAGATAAATATATGATGAAAAAATTCTACAAGGCAGTGGGATCTAATGGCGAAAAGAAGAGTTAATTTTCTTTTTTACTTACATACTTAAGAACTTCTTTTCAATTAACATAAAAAAGAAAATCGTAAATCATTTATAATATTTCCCTTCAAAAATAACATTTATATACCCAATTTGACTCCCCAAGGCATGAAAAAAGTACTGGCATTGGGGATTATAGTACTATTACTACCTTTGTTTACATTTGCAGGAAATTTTCCAGATTTTTCAAAAGATAAGCCAAAAAATATTTCAATAGGAGAGTTTGAAATAAATATAACGGAAATTAATTCTACTATCAATGAAACTGGGATAAATACAACAATAAACGAAACAGAAAAACCAGATGATAACTCAACTATAGAACCCGAAGAGGTAAAACCAACTTTAACTCCAGAAGTAAAACCGAACAATACTCTCTCACCAATAAATGCATTTCTAACCGCAAACATAACTGAACCAATAGAAATACTAGAAGAACAACAAATTTTGGGAATAAAGAGATATGCTTATGCAAGTAGTAAGTTGGTGGCGGAACAAAGGGAAAATGAAATAATTTATTATCATCAAGACAGACTAAGCAATAGATTAATAACAGATCAATCAGGAAATGTAATTAGGACCTCAAAATATTTTCCATTTGGCCAAGAAATAACTAGCGAGATAAACCCCGGATTTGCACAAAAAGAATTAGATGAATCAAACATACAATACTTTGGGGGCAGATACTATGATCCAAATTTAGGTAGGTTCACCTCAGCAGATCCAATAAAAGTAGAAAATAATTTTTACGTATATTCAAGAAACAACCCATTGACATACCATGATCCTAATGGAAAGAGATCGGAAAAAATAGAAACAGCACCAGAATTCCATCATATAATAAATACCCGTCATGCCTGGGATAGGAATCAAGAAATAGGGGCGCGTACAAGAGCTGGAAATGGGTTCCATGGAGCTTTTGATTTACTTGGGCAAGTACAGGAACACTATTGGTATCAAGTAGAAGATAACCCTATTGCTCAAAAAATCTTTGAAGATGGCTATTCAGTCTACTGGGCACAAAGAGGATATGGAGAATTAAAAGAAGTCATGGGAGAAGAATACACTAGAACAGGGACAGAAATTTATTTAGATTTAAAATATACCGTTTCAAGAGAAGAAGTACTTGACTACTTGCACGCCGGAATAGAAACTCTCGAAGAATACGAGTTATTTATAACCTACAGCAGAATGGAAAACACTGGAAAAGGAGAGACCCCTACATTAAATGGAAAAGAACTCACGGGAAAAGACTTGAGAAAATATAATGAATTAAGGGAAGAATTTTTCCAAGATATAGAATTCAAGATTATAAAGGAAACTGTACCAAATTCAGCATTATTTGTTGCACCACCAGGAATAGAACATTTACAGGAGTAATTTATTACAACTGACAAGTAGGAAAAATAATAACATTTATAAACCTAGAAAACTCAAAAAAACCAAGAAAAATGAACAAAAAATTAATCCCTAGGTATTTAGCTTCACAAATAGCTTTGACATCGGTATTCGGTTGTAATAATCCTAACTACGTTAATCCAGGCTTTGATTTATCCACAAAAGTAGAAGGAATTCATTTTGTTCTAAGCGATGGAAAAAAAACAGAAAAAGTTAAACAAATTTTACCAAGAACCACATATCAACCTAACTATGAAGATGAAGTGTTTGCTCCAGAAAACGGTACTCAATACCTATTAATACCAGAATTAGAAGCAGTAAAAGGAGATGTAGGATTAAACCAAAATGGTTTAGACCATCTTATAGATATAATTAATGATTCTGAAGAAATGCATCAAATAAGACGCGGAGAGAGTGGAATGTTTAAGGGGGTTGAAATAGATCCAAATGATATAAACTGGAGAATGGTCGAATACACTCTAAGAGTAAATCCAGAACTAGAACCCACAGATCCAAAATATGTAAAAAAAGTTATAACTAATGGGATGGATGTTGCATACAAAATCAACAAAAAATCATGGCCGAACTCTACGGAAGTTCAAAATCCAAATGGTGGAGATGTAGATTACGCGGTAGTAATTGGAAAAACATCTAAAGGAAAATACTTACTACTAATAGGAGATTTGGCAGAAAAAAAATATATAGAAGAATATCGTGCTAACAATAAGTAATTATTCATAAAAATTCATCATTTATTCTCATATTAACTTCATCAACCAAGTTTTCACTGATTAATTCCCTAACATCTTTCTTATGATTACTTAACAAATAAGCTAACTTAACAAAAGCAACCTCAGTTAACATATCACTCCCCGAAATAACAAATTTCTGCAATTCTCTACCTGTAGAATAAACATTCATATTAACTCTTCCAAAGATAGTCTGTGAGGTCATAACCAAAGGCATTTCCTTACTTAATTTTTTTAATTCCTTAAAAACTAAATTATTATCTCCATGAATTGGAAAATGTCCTAACCCTGTACCCTCTAAAATTAAACCATCAAATCCTTTGAAACAACTAACTGACTTGGCATTCATACTAGGATGGGCTTTCAAAATACCTATTTTTAGATTCTCTTTTAATAAATTCACTTTAAATTCCCCCTTTTTACTTTCAAATTTCGATTTTCCAGATAAAATTTTACCATTTTTATCAATTTCCAAAATAAAATTATCATTAACTGCTTTAAACGCATCTCTTCTAGAACTATGGAACTTTCTTGATTTAACTCCAGACAAAATTAGACAAGATTTATCATCCATAGATTTATGCATACAGATACAAACCCCTGGATAATTAACTTTAGAAATGAATTGGGCAGCACAAATCAAATTCAAATTAGCATCTGTACTTCCTCTGTCCGAACTTCTTTGAGCTCCAACAAAAACAACAGGAATTTGTAAATTTTCCAACATAAATGATAAAGCAGCACTAGAGTAATGTAAAGTATCAGTACCATGAGTAATAATTATACCTTTTACCCCTTTCTTCACTTCTTTTTCAACTTCCCTAGCCAACTTATTATAATCTTTAAAAGTCATATCTTCGGACATTACATTACTAATTAATTTGCAATCTAGATTAGCAATCTTCCCCAATTCTGGAATATTATTCAGAATTTCAGCTGGAGTAAACTGAGCAGCAACTCCTCCAGTTTTATAATCTATTTTACTAGCTATCGTACCACCTGTATGCAAAATACTAATTTTAGGTAATTTACTATTCTGCTTAACTTTCTTAGAAACTGATTTTTTCACCTTAGTTTTTTCTAAAACTTTGATACTTTTAACCTTTTTCTTATCAATTCCCATATTATAGCCAGATTCCAACTTCAAAACTAACTTATTATTAATAGAATCGGGCATCAAAATCCCAACAAATTCTTCTTTAGAAGTTTTAATTTTAACCTTATCACAAACACCCATAGCAAAAAAATATTAAAACTAGTATAAAAAACTAATGCTTTTAGTTTTGATTAATACTAAAGTTCAGCTTCCAATCCGATTAGTCTTTGTTGCTCTATGATAGCATCTCTAATTGCTATATCTACTATTGGGTTATGTAAATCACTTGTATTTTGCATATTCATTCTTCCCCCTTCAAAAGCACCATTAACTCCAAATTGGTAACCTTCTAAAGCACCTTGTTTAACACCATCATAAAGCTCCCTATCTAACTGTCCTAATGAATCTCTATATTGGTTTAAACATGTAATTTCTTGTACCATTTTATTTTATACCTCCTTTATTTTTCTATACTTATTGAAATTTAAGAGTATATAAATCTTTCTATTTGTTACTACTTTAAAGAAATAAAACTCATGGCGAACTTAATAATATCCGACCTATGTTTAACATAATGTTGAGTTTCTTTTTCTATAAACACTTCATCAATACTATCTCCCAAACGATCATCGTAAAAATAATGCAAAATCTCATGTAATAACGTAACTCCCAAGCTTTCTTCGCTCTGATTTGGATCCAAAACAACTCTCCACTCATCTAAAAATATTTCTCCCAAATCACCCTTGCCTCTTGGCTTTCCAAACACAACATCATACTCTTCAAAGAATTCTATAATATCCCCATACTTCAACATTATTTTCGGTTTATATGCCATAAAAAAGAGAATCAGCGTCGATATAAAAGTCTATCTATCTACTAAAATATATATATTAAACTCTAAAAAGATTTATATACCAATCTCCAAATAAAATAAATAGGTTATTACTTAGATTCGTGTTGGCGAACTGAATCTATACATGTATTTTCTTGTGTACTAGTTTAGGTTATTTTGAAAAAGCGTATCATATTTTGGCGAAATATTAACTTTTTCTAAGGAAGAATTGATCTTCCAAGTATATAAAGATTATTGTAGTAAAAACAATAAAACCTATGGGGGAAAAGAAAAGAAAAATGGAATTTATTATACAAGACGCACTAAAAAACGCAGATAACCAAGAAATAAACAACATAGAAGTAGGACAGGCCAACATAAAAGTTGTTGGTGCAGGTGGAGCCGGAAATAATATAGTATCTTGGTTATACAAAAAGGGAATTTCTGGAGCTGAAGTTATAGCAATAAATACAGATAAACAACATCTGGACATTTCATCAGCAGATAGAAAAGTATTAATCGGAAGAGACCTAACTAGAGGTCTAGGATGTGGTGGATTTATAGATATGGGCCGTGAATCAGCTAAAGAATCCATCCAAGAATTGAAAGAAATGCTCAAAGGATCAGATATGGTATTTGTCTGTTCTGGTATGGGTGGTGGAACAGGAACTGGATCTGCTCCAATAGTTGCACAAATTGCAAAAGAAATGGGCGCTATTGTAATCGGAACAGTTACTATGCCATTCGAAATTGAAAAAGCCAGAGTGGATAAAGCAGAATTTGGACTTCAACAATTGAGACAAGTTTCTGATACTGTAATTGTGATAGACAATAACAGATTAGTCCAAATAGCTGGAAATTTGCCATTAAAACAAGCATTTGCAGTTGCAAATGAACTACTTTCCACAATGATTAAAGGTATAGTAGAGATAATAGCAATTCCATCATTAGTTAACTTAGACTATGCTGATGTTAAGGCAATAATGTCTGACGGAGGAGTCTCGGTTATGGGAATCGGAGAATCAACATCCGAAAGAAGAGTTGAAGAAGCAGTAAAACGTGCTTTGACAAACCCATTACTAGATGTGGATTATACTGGAGCAACCGGAGCTTTAATACATGTAGCAGGTGGTGAAGATCTATTATTAGAAGAAATAGATACAATCGGTCAAGCCATAACAGAACATCTTGACCCTGATGCGAATGTCATTTGGGGAGCAAGAATTGAACCTGGAATGGAAGGCAAACTAAGAGTTATGACTATTGTAACTGGAGTAAAATCACCATATGTGCTTGGAAAAGTAGATAGGTTGCAAGAACAAGCCGAAAAAGCTGAACAAATGCGTTCAGATTTCGGAATTGACATAGTCAAGTGATTGAATCAATGACCCATTCTTTAACCCCCAATAGATTTGATCAATCACTTACCTTTGCTTTTTGAGGGGAAAAAGAGGTGATATTTTCTTTTTCCTCTTTTGTTTTTTTTATTCTTTAAGATTCTTGCATAAACTTTAAAAATAGTAATATTTATTTTATTTAAAATGACAGAAGAATCAAAAATCCAAGGGGCCCACAGTCTATTTAGACAAATTAAAGAAAAAGGGGATAGAAGGCGTAAAGCGTTAAAACCCTTAATAATGGAGGAACTTTATTCAAAACTTGGAAATCCAGAATCAGTAGAAGATAAAATAGCAGTAATCGAGTCAATACCAAAGATAAGAGCCTATTTGGACAACCCACATACTCCTTCTCTATACTCATCAGATAGAGAGAAATACCTTTCAAATTTAGAAGATGGAGTTCAAGAGTGCCATTTTTTCGGTTTTCTTGAGGATTATTTAAGTAATGATGCACTAAAATTAAGCGACAAGGAACTAGGGCTTTAGAGAAAATTTATCCTTCAAAGTAAACTTTATATACCTGATAGAATATCCCTTAGAATCATGGATAAGAAACTAGCTACAAAAAATAATTTTGTAAAATCATTAAGAGATTACTTAATGTTAATATATCAAACTGAAAACCACTTTACTTCTGGAGAAGGCCCAATTAGAGTTGAAAAAATAGGAAATGCATACATAGGAGTCACAAGATCTCCAGATGAACAAGAAGATTTAACAGGATTTTATTTCAGAAAAGATCTATGCTCTGGATTTCTTCCTTCAAATGACTCAGGAGTTTTAGATGAAGTTAAGAGATTTGTTTCAAAAGATTTAGAAATTAAATTGCTAAAAGAAACTCCAGAACATTTAACACTTTCAATCAAAGATAGAGAATATATGGTTACTGCCCATATAGGTGAACTTTATGCGGATGAAATATCTATTAACTTTTATCCTTCTCTTTTTAAATAAAGGCAGAGAATACCAACCATTAAAAACAATATAAAATTCCTATTTTTATGAATAGATTACTAAAATACATAAGTCTAACAACTTTATTAGCAGTGCCAACACTAGCAAATGCAGATACAATAAGTGGAATTGTAGGTTCCGAAGAATATAGAAAATCAGAAGTAATTTTAAAAGAAGGCTCAAATGATCCAATAAACATATCAAAACCTCATTATATTTTTGAGTTAAATACGGAAAAAGGCAAATTTTATTTAGAAGTAATTGAAAAATCTAGATTTGGTAGAATACCTCCAACTTTAGAATCTGTAAATTTTGCAGTAAATCGAGGAGACTCCATAAGGGCATGGATACCTTACACCTCTAGAAACATAGTTCCAGGAGATATAATAACTGTTTGTTCTGAAGATATAACAATATTGAAAGACAATACAGAATAACTATTTCTTAACTAAAGGAAAAGGATCTCTCCTAGGATTGCCATATTCATTAAAACTAACAACATTATTCAAAGCAACCCTTAACGGCATTTCGGGTTTGGCATCAGGATATCCAAAAGCAATTACAGCATGAACATCTAATTTATCAGGAATCTTCAAAAAGCCTTTTAATTTTGATTCATCATACATTCCAATCCAACAACTTCCAATTTTCATGGAAGCCGCTTTTAATAACATATTCTGAATTCCAGCCGCATTATTTTGAACTCCAAAAAGTTTACCTTGTTCCTTGTACAATCTAACTAACTCAGTATTATCACTACAAACAACAACCAAAAAATCACTTTCAACAATTGAACCCTGATTGTAGCAAAAGTCATTTAGCTTGCCATCATTCTTTCTAACAATTAACTTCCAGTTTTGAATTTCTCCCGCACAAGGAGCATAAATAAAACTTTCAAGAATTTCATTGATTTTTTTCCAAGGCACATCCTTCTTCTTAAAATGTCTAATACTTCTCCTAGTTTTTATTGCCTTATCAACATCCATTAAAATATTTTATAGATTGAATCTTTTAAATCTTTTCATTAGTAAACTTAATAAATGCTTAACCTTCTTAATTTTCTACCGGGGACGTAGTATAAGCTGGTTAGTATGGAAGGCTCCAACCCTTCAGATGGGGGTTCAAATCCCTCCGTCCCCATAGAAATCTTTAAATAAACTAATCCTAAAATTAACTCTATGAAAATCACACCATATGAAGTGGAAGGAGAAGTAGATTACAATAAAGTAATCAGAGAATTTGGGGCGTCAAAGATAGATACTTCTCTCAAGAAAAAATTCAAAAATATAAAATTAATAGAGAAAGACTACTTCTTTGCCCATAGAGATTTAGATAAAATAACAAAAGGAAAATTTGCAATAGTTTCTGGACGTGGCCCAAGTAATAAAATGCATATTGCTCACTTACTAACCTTCAAATTCGTAAAGGAAATGCAAGATAAATTCAACTGTTTCGTATTCATTCCATTCTCAGATGATGAAAAATTTTTAGTCAAACCAAAGTTAGATTTGGAAGAAGCTAAAAAATTAGCCTATGATAATGCTTTAGACATAATAGCTTTAGGATTCAAACCAAGTAAAACTGAATTTATGTTTGATTTTTCAAATATGAATCAAGATATGTATAATTTGACAATGAGGTGTGCTAAGTCAACAACATATGGAACTACAAAAGCAGCTCTAGGCTTAACAAATGACAAAAATATAGGTCAATCTTTCTACACAGCAATACAAGCTGCCCACATTTTATATCCTACTTACAAATATAAATTACCTTCTCTAGTTGTAGTTGGAATTGATCAAGATGTTTTTATTAAACTATCAAGAGATATAGCACATAAATTAAAGTTAGAAAAACCAGGATCAATAATGTCAAAATTCATGCCAAGTTTACAAGGGGCCGCAAAAATGTCAGCTTCCGAAGAATCTTCAGCTATTTATACGACAGACTCTCCAAAAGAAATAGAAAAGAAACTGAAAAGAGCATTCTCAGGGGGAAAAGAAACAATAGACGAACACAGAAAAAAAGGTGGAAATCCAGATATTGATGTTTGTTTCCAATATCTAGATTTATTTTTAGAAGATAATGAAAAAAAGTTAAAGAAAATCTATGATGATTACAAATCTGGAAAGATGCTAACTTCAGAATTAAAAGATTATACAATTAAAAAGACTCAAGCTTTCCTTAAAGAACATCAAAAGAAAAGAGAAAAGGCAAAAAAGCAATTAGATAAATTTTTGAAAAACTAATTTAATTTATCTATCAACGTCAGAGCAAGACCCTTCCCCTTTAAAATACCTAACAAATCAAGACTATTGATTTCAACCCCTCTTTCATCAACTTGACATATGTTAGTTCTGCAATAATTATTATTTATTGGATCCAAAACAATACTAGAAGGTACTAAATCATCTATAAGGTGAGGGTAAATTTTTTGGAAACGACTAAGATTATTTATAGTAGATTCATATGGCACCCATTTATTGCCCTGCCTTAATTCTAACCATGCATGGCCTCCAGTACCCAAACTACCATCTATAGTTCCACTTGCCATCCTAACATAGTCTGAAAGATATTGTTTATTGTCCCGGTTAATTAAATAAATATAATTAGAATAAGAAAAAGTACTTGTCTCAAAACAGTCCCCTACCCTCCTGTATAAACTTTCACTAGGCAAAACCCCAAAAGGAACGTTACCTAAGTCCATATATTTCATTGTAATTGCATGCGCAAGCTTCAAATAATTCAGAGCAACTTCCTCATTTTCACCAAAATATTCACAAGAATAATTTTCAGTCCTCATAGCTTCCTGAATATTAACATTATCCAATTGGTTATTTACAAAAAGACTTATACTTGGCAGAAAGAGTTTATCTAATCCCCATAATAATAAACCAACTTTTACAATTTTCTTTAGACCTTTTTTAACCATTTTTCTTATAATCTGACAAAATTTTTATTTTATAAATTTTTTGTTTTTATAACTACCAAAAAATAATAACAACTAGTACCAAAACCTTTATATCTTTTTCAATCAAGTCACTCTTATGGAGTATTCTGAATTAGTAAAGGCCTATGTAGCTATAGAAAAAACAACAAAAAGATTAGAGAAAACTTATATTCTAGCCGATTTACTAAAAAAAACTCCAGATTCAAATCTAAAAGAAGTAATTTTACTTTTACAAGGAAAAGTATTTCCAACTTGGGATGAAAGAAAAATAGGAATATCCTCTCAAATTGCATTAAAAGCAATTAACATGGCAACTGGAGCTTCTCTAGATTCTCTAAAAAAAGAGTGGGCCAAAAAAGGAGACCTTGGTTTAGTCATTGAAGAAATAATTAAAGATAAAAAACAAACTACATTATTCTCAAAAAAACTAACAGTAATAAAGATCTTTGAAAATCTAACAAAACTTTCAGAATTAGAAGGAAAAGGGACAATAACAAAAAAAATTCAACTAGTAACTGAATTATTAGCTTCCTCAGAACCAATAGAATCTAAATTTATAATTAGAACTCTAACTGGAGAATTAAGAATTGGAATAGCTGAAGGAACACTAAGAGACGCAATTACTTGGGCATTCTATCCAAGAGTAGAACATATAAATGACAAAAATGTAAAAGGCAAATCTAAAGAAGTAAAATCTTTAGAAGAAATAAAAAAACTAGATCTAAAAAAATATTCCCTAATCAAAGCGGAAGAAAAACTAGCTAGGAAAGTATATAATTTTTTCATAGACAAAGTACAATCTGCCTTTAATCTAACAAACGATTTCTCAGAAGTAGTTTTAGCAATAAAAAAAGAATCTTTATCAAAATTGGACATGAATCCAGGTGTTCCAGTAAATCCAATGTTAGCTATAAAAACAGAAACAATTTCAGCCGCTCAAAAAGCATTGGGAGAAAAAGTACTATGTGAATACAAATATGATGGATTCAGATTGCAAATACACAAAAATAAAGACGAAATAAAATTATTTACAAGAAGACTTGAAAACGTAACAAAACAATTCAAAGAAATTATTCCTTTGATTGAAAAACATGTAAAGGCTAAATCTTACATTTTAGATTCTGAATTAGTCGGATATGATCCAAAAACAAATAATTACTTACCTTTTCAAAATATTTCTCAAAGAATACGAAGAAAGTATGATATAGAAAAGAAATCCCAAGAACTTCCTGTAGAAATAAATGTTTTTGATATAGTTTACAAAGACGGAGAAGTATTAATGACAAAAACTCAGGAAGAAAGAAGAAAAATTCTAGAAAAAATAATAAAAGAAGAGAAACATAAAATAGTCCTAACAAAAAGATTCATAACAGATAAAGAAAAAGAAATAGAAAAATTTTACAAAGAATCTCTAAAAAAAGGAAATGAAGGAATTATGATCAAATCTCTAACTTCCTTGTATAAACCAGGAAGACATGTAGGGGGGTGGCTGAAACACAAACCAATAAAAGAAACTTTAGATTTAGTTATTGTTGAAGCGGACTGGGGAGAAGGGAAAAGAGTGAAATGGTTATCATCTTTTACGCTAGCATGCAGGAATAAAAATCACTTTGTGACTCTAGGAAAAGTTGGAACGGGGGTGGGGGAAAAAGATCAAGAATTAACCTTTGAATCTTTAACAAAAGAGTTAGAACCACTAATTAAAGAACAACACGGAAAACACGTTATCTTAAAACCAAAAGTAGTTCTAGAAATTGCTTATGAAGAAATACAAAAATCTCCAACCTATTCTTCCGGATATGCATTAAGATTCCCTCGAGTAGTTAGATTAAGACCAGACAGATCAGCGTCATCAATAGACAAATTAGAAAGAGTAAAAAAATTCTACAAAGAACAGAAAAAGTAATCTTTTTATATCTTATATAGTTCTCAAAAATAAAATGGATTTAGTTTACATAAATGAATTGAGAGATTCTATAAAAGATTCGGCAGACCCACAAGTAATGACACTAGGTTCAATAGTCAGAGAAATAGTTACGTCTTCCACCATAAGATTAGAACTAAGGTTACAGGAGAATACAATTAGGGCTTCTGGAGGAGACCTTCCTGATGAATATCCAGTTCTCCTTGCAGAACTAGAGACTAGAGATAAGTCATTATATGCAGAGTTGAATGCAAAGGAAAGATTATATAGTCCTTCCCCAAGATGTGGCCCTTTAGGATCTGATATTGGGTTAAGAAGATAATTAGTAATCACTATAAAACAATAATCTTTATATATGGAATGTATTACTATTAACTAATAGTCCATACTTGCTACTTAGTGAAGAATAAAAACACTGTTCTTTGAGTAGTAAATAAAAAAGAGGCACAGGGGGTAATATTTATGATAGTAAAGGAAGATTTCCTTAGTAAATTAAGACAGTTTTTCGGATTAAATTTATATGAAGTGAGAATATGGACCGCTCTTTTATCAAGAGGGGTTTCAACAGCAGGCGAATTATCTGATATTGGAGAAGTTCCAAGATCAAGAGCCTATGATGTTCTAGAATCTTTAGAAAAAAAAGGTTTTGTTGTTATGAAAGTTGGAAAGCCAATAAAATATTTAGCAGTAGAACCTAAAGAAGTTGTCGAAAGAGTCAAAAGAACAATCAAAGATGACGCAGATAAAAATATTTCTAGATTGAAAGACCTAAATAATTCTGACGTGTTAGGCGAATTAAGTTCTCTATATAAAAACGGAGTTGAATTCGTAGAACCTGCAGATTTATCTGGAGCAATTAGAGGTAGACACAATATATATGCTCATTTAGAAACTATGGTTAAGAGAGCAAATAAATCGATTACTTTGGTAACAACTTCAAAAGGAGTATTAAGAAAAGTAGATGCACTTTCTCCAAATTTACAAAAGTTGGCAAAGAAGGGTGTTAAAATTAAAGTAGCTGCTCCAAAATCTGAAGAAAATAAGCAAACACTGAATGATATTGCGAAAATTGCAGAAATTAAAGAGTTAAAAGGTGTCGATGCAAGATTCTGCGTAGTAGATGGAAATGAAATCATGTTTATGATGATGCATGATGATGAAGTACACCCAAGTTATGATATTGGAATCTGGGTAAACACTCCTTACTTTGCAAGTGCGATGGAAAATTTGCTTAATGCGAATTGGAAAAAATCTTAATTCTTTTTTCTTTTTTAATTTAAAATATACATTAAATATCCTAAATCTTTATATACTATTTTTATCAAAAATCAAGATATTGTGTATTTAATAAATAAAAACACACAATATGTGGTAAAAATGAGGTGTCCATACTGTACAAATCAGGCCTTGAAAGTTCTAGACAAGAGAGAAAACTCTGATGGAATTATAAGAAGAAGGCGCGAATGCTTAAAATGTACTAAAAGATTCACAACACACGAAAGAATTGAATCTATGCCATTAAAGATTGTAAAAAAATCTGGCAATAAAGAGCATTTTAACAGGGATAAATTATTAAAAGGAGTTCTGAGGGCATGTGAAAAGCGTCCAGTTAATTCAGAACAAATAGATACTTTATTGGCAGAAATAGAAGCAGAATTAAGAAGCAATGACACCCCAGAAATACATTCACAAGTAATAGGTGGGTTAATAATGGAAAAGCTTATGAAACTAGACAAAGTTGCTTATGTAAGATTTGCATCTGTATACAAAGATTTCACAGATATAAAATCTTTTGAAGATATGATTAAGAATTTAAAAAAGAGAACTTAAAATGGTTTACGAATCTAAAGACACGTTAGTAGAGAGATTTTTCACTACTCCAGAAAAGAAGGCAATAGATATGTTTGATTATGAAACAAGAAGAGCAGAAATAAGAGATCTAACAACTGGAGATATATTTTTCGAGAAAGACAATGTAAATTTTCCCAAGGATTGGTCTCAAAACTCAGTAAACATAGTAACAAGTAAATATTTTGCTAGAGAAGGAGTTCCAGAAACCGGAGAAGAAAAAGACTTTAGACAGATGGTAGGCCGTTACACAACTGCCTTAAGAAATTTCGGAGAAAAAAATGATTATTTTAAAAGCCCAGAAGAAGCCGAAACATTCCAAGAGGAATTATCATATTTAGTTTTAAACCAAATGTATTCCCCTAATTCTCCAACTTGGTTCAATGTTGGAAAAGGGGATGTTTATGGAATCGGAGGAAATCCAGAAAACGGATTATATTATTTTGACGAAGAATCTGGAGAAGTAAAAAAAACTGGATCAGATTATGAAAAACCCCAATGTTCTGCATGTTTCATTCTAGGTTTAGAAGACAAAATGTTTGGAGACAACAGCATAACAGATTGGTGGCATACCGAGACAAGATTATTCAAACACGGCTCTGGAAGTGGAGTTACATTACAATATGTTAGAGCAATAGGTGAAGCATTAGCTGGTGGGGGAGAAAGTAGTGGAACACAATCTTTTGCTAGAGTTAGTGATATTATTGCAGACGTAGTTAAATCTGGAGGAATAACAAGAAGGGCCGCAAAGATGGTTAACCAACACATAACCCATCCAGAAGTTTTACCTTTTATTAATTGGAAAGTAGATTCCGAAAAACAAGTTAGAGCGCTAGTTGCATCTGGGCTTTATACCCCACAAGATGCATATGCTCACGTCTCTGGACAAAATTCTAATAATTCAGTTTTAGTTACAGAAGATTTTATGGAAGCTGCAAAAGAAGGTAAAAATGTAGATTTTATTGAGATAAAGTCTGGAGAAGTAAGAGCAAGCATGCCAGCAAAGGAATTATTAATTCAGATAGCGGCAGCAACTCATGTTTCTGGAGATCCAGGATTACAATACGATCATCATATCAACAAAATGAATACTGTAAAGAATTCTGGGAGAATAAACGTCTCAAACCCCTGTTCTGAATACATGTTCATTGATGATAGTGCATGTAATTTAGGATCTACAAACTTAAAAAAATTCAAGAGGGAAGATGGAACTTTTGATATAGATGCTTACGAACAAGCAAACAGATTAGCAGCACTAGCCCAAGAAATAACAGTAGATTATGCAGGTTATCCTAGTGCACCAATAGCAAAAAATGCCCATTTACTTAGGCCATTGGGAGTAGGTTATGCAAATCTTGGAGCCCTGTTAATGTCTGAAGGAATGGCATATGATGATGATATATCCAGAGATTTTGCAGCAGCAATAACTGCAAAGATGACTGCAACAGTTTATGATCAATCTGCAAGAATAGCAGCAAGAAAAGGACCATTCAAAGAGTTTGAAAAAAACAGAGAACCCTTTATGGAAGTTATGAGGACCCATTTAGAATCTTCAGAAAAATTAAAGCCAAGAGTTAATGGAAAACTAAACCTAGAAGAAATGACTAGAGATGCAAAAGAGTCTTGGAGAAATACAGTAAAATTAATAGAAGAATATGGGGCAAGAAATGCTCAAGCTACTTTATTAGCACCCACTGGAACAATTGGATTCTTAATGGATTGTGATACAACTGGAGTAGAACCCTCCCCTTGGCTAGTCATGAATAAGCAATTAGTAGGAGGAGGCACACAGAAGTTAGTGAACAATTCTATCCCCGAAGGTTTAGAAAAATTAGGATACTCAAAAGAGCAAGCTAAAGAAATAAATGAATATGTATTAGAAACAAACATGGTAGAGGGGGCCCCTCATATAAAAGATGAACACTTGGCTGTGTTTGACGCAGCAAATAAGGCATATGAGGGAACAAGATTCCTTAACTATATGTCTCATCTAAAAATGATGGGGGCAGTTCAACCATTTTTGTCCGGAGCAATATCAAAAACAGTTAATTTACCGAATGACGCAGGTATAGAAGACATACTAAATATTTATGAAGAAGGGGATAAATTGGGATTAAAAGCCATAGCAATCTATAGGGATGGTTCAAAATTATATCAACCCTTAATAGATGAAGATACATCCGTAGAAGAAACTTTACCAAGGGGAACAAAAATTAGCTTAGATGAAAAAAGAGATGGACTTGTCAGAGTTACAACTATAAAAAATCCACTTGCAGGACTAGAATATAGAGTACACTTACTGACAGGAGAATATCCAAATGGAGATCTTGGGGAAGTAAGAGTTCAAATGTCCAAACAAGGTTCCGACATGAGAAAAATATATGATGACATAGGTATATTAATCTCTGAAGGATTGAAAACTGGAGTACCAATAGAATCATTCGCAGAAAAATTCTTAGACTCCACCTCTAATATTTCGGGAGCAACTACAGATACTTTAGTTAGATCTTGTTCTTCTCTAGAAGATTGGATGTTTAAAACACTAGTTTTGGAATATGAAGGTCTTGAAAAATATAAAGAACTAACTGGAGACTTAGATTTTAAACTAACTCCCCAACAAGAAAGAGAATTAAGGGTTAATAGAAATAAAGAAACTAAAAGAGCACAAGTTTATTATGACGATATAGCTGATATTGACAGAAGAATGATGCTAGCAACAATAGACGATGTTAAAGAATATGATGAAGAAAGAGCAAAAAAATTAAAAAAAGAGGAAAAAGAAGAAGGAAAAGAAGGAGCTAAAAAAATAAGAAAAAGGGCAACAACCGGTGGCTACTGTAATATTTGCGGAGGACAATTAATTCCAGATGGAAAATGTAAAAAATGTGTCAACTGCGGTAAAACAATTGGAGGGTGTGCAGTATAATGACAATATTAAAATTTAAGAAAGTCCATCCAGAAGCAATTATACCTAAATTTCAAAAAGAAGGGGATGCAGGTTTAGATATTCACGCAATAGAAGATTATGCTCTTAATCCAGGGGAGCATTCTTTGGTAGATACAGGATTAAAAATGGAATTGCCAAAAGGATTTGAAGCTCAAGTAAGACCAAGATCAGGATTAGCATTAAAAAGTAAAGTTACAGTTTTAAATTCTCCAGGAACGATTGACTCAGGATACCGCGGGAAAGTTGGCGTTTTGATGATGAATCACGGTTCTGAAGTTTTTGAAGTAAAAAAAGGAGATAGAATTGCTCAACTAGTAATCGCAAAACATGAAACCCCAGATATTGAAGAAGTTGATGAACTTGAAGATTCACAAAGAGGTGAAGGTGGTTTCGGACACACCGGAATTTAATTATAATAAAATTCTTTTTTCTTCCTTTGTTCACTGTCTAAAGTGCTTCCAGGTTTATTTATTCTAGGTCTATGTGAAGTATTATCTCTTCTATAAGTAATATCTAATACTTCCAAAACTTTATTCATTCCATCTCTCTTAGAAAGCGGGCCTTCAACAAATCCTTTTTTAGCAGACTCACCTAAAAAGACTAACATCCTATCTCCAAGATAATCTATAAACTGAACGTCATGATCAACTACAATGGCACATTTCTCTTTCTTAATAATAAATTCTTTAATAACTTCAGCAACTTTTAATCTATCCTCAACATCTACGAATGCCGAAGGTTCATCTAAAGCATAAATATCGGCTTCTTTACTTAAACAAAGTGCAACATGAAACTTCTGTAGCTCTCCACCACTTAAATCTTTAATCTTGTTATCAATAACTTTATTCAAATTTAATTTTTCTAAAATATTTTGTTTATACCAACCAGAACTAAATTCCGATTTAGCTTCTCTCATTAAAACTTGTCTAACACTTTCTTCAAATTCTGAATTTAAACTTTGTTCCTTATATGAAATTTTATATTCTTTAACATCCCCTTTATCAGATTTTATTTTTCCGGATAACAAATTCAAAAAAGTACTCTTTCCCAAACCATTTGCTCCAACAATAGTTAAAACTTCTCCTCTATGAACTTCCCCTTTATTCGTTTTTAAACTAAAACTTTCAAAATTTTTTTCCATAGCAGGAAATTCAATAAGAACTTCATTACTTACCACACTTTCACCCTCTTTATCTTGAAAACTTATAGAATAATCTCTAAATCTAACATTATCGTCGGGCAAATAACCATCTAGATATTCATTAACTCCTCTCCTAACTCCTTTTGATTGTGAAACAATACCAAAAGCTCCTTCAACACCATATAAAATTTGAATCTCATCAGAAATATAATCTAAAGTTGCCAAATCGTGCTCAACAACCATAACGGCCCCAATATCTTTTAAACTTCTAATTAATTTTGCAATTTTAACTCTTGAAGTAACGTCGGCAAACGAGGCTGGTTCATCAAAGAAATAAAAATCCGCATCCCGAACACAAGTAGCAATAATAGCAACCTTCTGTAATTCTCCACCACTTAATTCATCTAGTTTCCTATCTTTCAAATGTTCAATTCCCAACTCTTTAATTAAATCATTTCCAACATTTCTTTCATCAACTTTCTCAATCATCTCAAAAACTTTTCCAGAAAAAACTTTAGGAATCAATTCAATTCTCTGAGGTTTATAAGCAACCTTAATTTTCTTTTCTTTTAATTTCTTAAAATAATCTCCTAAGATAACTGTGGAATATCTTTCAATAACAGAATCATAATTTCCTTCACTTTCAAAATTACCTAAGTTAGGAATTTGTTTTCCAGATAAAATCTCTAAAGCAGTACTCTTCCCAATTCCATTTCTACCCAAAATTCCAACAACAACACCTTTCTTTGGAATGGGTAAATGAAATAATCTAAAAGCGTTCTGGCCAAACCTATGAATCGGTTCTTCTTTCAACTCTTCGGGTAAGTTTACTATCTGAATGGCTTCAAAAGGACAAATTCTGGGACAAATTCCACACCCTGTACATAATTCTTCATCAATAATAGCTTTCTTATCTTTAGTAATACATTCCTTTCCAGTCATGTTTATTGGACATTTTTTAAAACATAACCAACTACACTGCTCTGGATGGCATTTATCCTTATCTATAATTGCAACTCTTGACATAATTTAAAGAAATAAATTCGGTTTTTAAAGCTTACTTAATACTACCATAAATTCCGTGTTTAGATTCTTTAATTGATTTTTTAATTTCTGGACCATAGTGTTTAATATCGCCTTCTTTAACCACAGCAAGATCAATTATGCCACCACTATACTTATCTTTCTCGATCGCATATTCAACTAGCCTTAAAGCTAAATTTTTGGCAGCCTCCAAATCAACTTTTTCAGGGTTAAATCCTTTCAGTAATTTATCTTCAAGATATTTTTCGTATCCTAAATAATGATGTACCCACTTTTTTCCGCTTCCAATAGTTTCATACTCCAAACCTCCATCAGAAGACCCACTATAAACAATTCCATGAGAATCACACCTGTACAATCCAATTTCAGGCTCATTAACAGCAAATAATAAATGAGACCCCCATTCGTCCTCTAAATTTCTTACAGATGCATACCTATTCAACATGTCAAACTCAAAAAAATATCTCCTATTTATATCTGCTGCCCTAGCAAGAGGATTTTTTAAATCATCCCCAAAACCATTAAAAAAATTAGCTAAAAATTCTTCAAATTCATCTTTCGGCTCCTTTTTTTCTGTGATTAAAGCTTTTATTGCAGACTCTGACTGACTTAAATTTTTCCTCCTTCTCCTTAATTTATCAATTTTTTCTAAAAGCATAGCATAATTAATACCCATAACAAAGGGCAAACCATTCTCAATATTAGATTCTTCATCTCCTCCCAAATATTCAAGATATTCGTTGTAAGATCTTTCCCCTCTCAAGTAACTATGAAAACCTTCCGGAAACTCACTACCATCTCCAGATAATCCAATTATTCCACTATCAACGTTATATAATTTTGATTGATTGGGTTCATGTAAAAAATAAATATCAAAAGTTCTTTCAGGAATATTTTCAGATGTAGCCTGACTATCTGCAGCCAAAACAACTGCATCGTCCTTAAAATTAGTTTTTACTCCTACAATTGTAGTCATTTCAAAAAATGGGAATTGAGCTACATTTTTAAACTTTCTTGTCATGCACAATAAAAACACTTTTTAAACGAAATTGTTGATGGTTACTAAGAATACTCTTTCAAAGCCAACTTCTCAATCTTGTCTAAAAAAGATTTTTTATATTTTTTATATTTTTTCCCTTCTCCTTTTGCGTGCTTAACCGCCTCTTTTTTTATTCGTGCATATTCTTGAGCTGCTTTTTTATTCCTGTTTAAATAATCTCTAACAGCTATTGCAGCTTTCCAAGTATAGCTCCCATCATAGGTTAATTGAATATGCACTCGTCTCTCCTTCCCCCTATATTTAATAATCTTCTGAAAAAATTTTCTTGATTCATCGCCTGCAAAAGGTCGGTAGTCGTAGCCATTTCTTTGAAGCTTTTTTATGGTATTTTGAATCTCTTTTTTTGGAACAGAAATGGCAACATCAATGATTCCTTTCCCTCCAACTCCAATTATGGATGAGCTCCCTATATGCTCTATTTGTGCCTTTGGAAAAATCTTTTCTAATTTTCTTTTTTCTCTATTGAAAAGTTGTTTATACTTTTCTGAATATTTAGTGAAAGAATATTTTTTTAAATCTACCATCTTTTATAATTTGAATATTCGAGATTTATTAATTTATCTAATATCGGCAACTACAATATCAAAGAATTTTCAGAAATGGAAAATCATGAGGGTACTCACGTCGTTCGTTTCACTTATATCACATCTTATAGGCTCTCGCCCTATTGCATTCTGCCCGAGAAAATGAGCAGGAATTAACGTACATTTTTAAAACTTCTTGTCACGCACATACATAAGATTTAATAAATTTTCTATACATCATTTTTAAATGATTTCCTTCAAAAAACAATCAGATACAGATGAATCTATCTTTAAAGTATTCAATCCTTTAGTTAAACAGTGGTTTAAGTCTAAATTCGAAACTTTTTCAGAACCCCAAAAATTTGGAGTTTTAGACATTCATAATAATAAGAACACTCTAATATCTGCACCAACTGGAACCGGAAAAACCCTAACCTCCACTCTAACAGTAATTAATGAGCTTACAACTTTAGCTGAAAACAATCTTTTAGAAAATAAAGTGTATTGCATCTATATAAATCCATTAAGAGCACTATCAAAAGATATAGAGGTCAACTTAAAAAAACCAATAGAAGAAATCCAAAAAATAGCCGAAAAACAAAATAAAAATCTAAAAATCAATATAGCATCAAGAACAGGAGATACAACTCCCTATCAAAAACAAAAGATGCTCAAAGAGACCCCCCATATTCTGATAACAACTCCAGAATCTTTAGCTATTTTATTATCAACAGTTAAGTTCAAAGAAAAACTAAAAGATGTTAGATATGTAATAATAGATGAAATTCACGCCTTAGCTGAAAATAAAAGGGGAACACATTTATCAATAACTCTAGAAAGGTTAGAAAAGTTATGTAATGAGACCCCAACAAGGATTGGTCTCTCAGCAAGTATTGCCCCCTTAGATAAGGTAGCCAAATTTTTAGTAGGAACAGATAGAGATTGTATAATTTCGGACGTTCAATTCAATAAAAAAATGGATCTCAAGGTTTTATCCCCAGTTCCAGATCTAATTAACACAACTCACGAAGAAATGAATAAAAATTTATACGATTTATTGCATAATTTAATCCAAGAACATAAAACAACTCTAATTTTTACAAATACAAGAGCGGCCACAGAAAGGGTAGTGCATACTATGAAAGAAAAATACCCAAAAGACTATATTGAAAACATCGGAGCACATCATGGTTCATTATCAAAAACACATCGACATAATATAGAAGACAGGTTAAGAAAAGGAGAACTAAAAACAGTAGTCTCATCTACATCTTTAGAACTCGGAATTGATATAGGTTACATTGATTTAGTTATATGCTTGGGTTCTCCAAAATCTATAGCAAGAACACTACAAAGATTTGGCCGTTCAGGACACAAATTACATGAAACTGTGAAAGGAAGAATTATAGTTTTGGATAGGGACGATTTAGTAGAATGTTCAGTAATGCTAAAAAATATTATAGAAAGAAAAATAGACAAAATACATATTCCCGAAAATGCCTTAGATGTCTTAGCTCAACAAATTTATGGAATTGCAATTTCAGATATAACTCCAATAAAAGAACTTTTCGAATTAGTAAAAAAAGCCTACCCATTTAGAAATTTGAGTTATATTAATTTCAAAGAAATAATTGATTACCTATCTGGAGAACACATCTCATTAGAAGACAGACATGTTTACGCAAAAATTTGGTATGACGAAGAATCCGGCATGGTAGGTAAAAGAGGGAAGATGGCTAGAATAATATATATGACGAACATTGGAACGATTCCTGATGAATCTGCTGTAAAAGTTAAGGTAGGTGAACAAGTTGTAGGCACTATAGACGAAGCTTTTCTTGAAAAATTAAAAAAAGGAGATGTTTTTGTCCTAGGTGGAGACAGATATATGTTCAAATATGCCCGTGGAATGGCAGCATCCGTTCAAAGTGCAGTAGGAATGGCCCCAACAGTTCCATCTTGGTTCTCTGAAACTCTACCTCTATCTTTTGATTTATCTTCAGAAATTCAAAAATTTCGAAGATTAATGGAAGATCATTTCAAAAACAAAACAAAAAAAGAAGAAATCCTAGACTTCATCGATAAATATCTTTACGTAGATGAAATAGGAAAAATAGCACTATATGAATATTTCAATCATCAATATAAATTCACAAAACATATCCCAAATGAAAATCAATTATTAATAGAACACTTTAATGGCCAAATAGTTTTCCACTCTTTATATGGGAGGAGAGTTAATGATGTTCTTTCAAGAGCAATGGCCTATGTAATTTCAAAGGTGCAACATAGAGATGTAGAAATTTCGATAAATGACAATGGTTTTTATCTAACTGGAAAAGAAGGAAAAAAAATTCAAGTTCTTAGAGCTTTCAAATTATTAAAATCAAAAGAGCTTGGGATAGTAGCTAGAAATGCAATAGAAAATTCTGAAGTTCTAAAAAGAAGATTTCGTCATTGCGCAACTAGAGCTTTAATGATCTTACGTTCATATAAAGGAAAAACAAAACGAGTGGGAAGACAACAAGTATCTTCAATGATATTAATGGCGGCAGTAAAAAGAATTTCCAATGATTTCGCAATTTTAAAAGAAGCTCGTAGAGAGGTTTTAGAAGATTTAATGGACATTGACAACGCCACAAAAATTCTAAAAAATATTGAAGAAAGAAAAATAAAAGTCAAAGAAATAAATACCAAAATCCCTTCACCCTTTGCATTTAATATACTCATGCAAGGAAGAATGGATATGCTAAGAATGGAAGATCGAGTAGAATTCTTAAGAAAAATGCACGCTTTAGTATTGCAAGAAATAAACTTTAAAAAATAGGTGACCACAAAATAACTAAAATGTAGTCCCAAAAACCAAAACATTTAAATATGTAGTCACCACTAATAAAACCATGCATATAGAGAAAAGACAAGAAAACGGAAAAATAAAGTACTATCTAGCTCACTCTTTTAGAGAAGGAAAAAAAGTTCATAAATTCAGAAAGTATTTAGGTCAAGATCTAAAAAAGATAGAAGAAAGAAAGAAAATAGCAGAAAAACTAATTTTGGAAGAAATACACAAATATAACTTAATAAAAGACCCTCTACATTTTGAACTCTCAAAAGAAGAAATAAAAGACATTGAAAAACTGGAATCAGAAATCTCCTTAAAAATATCTCATTTATCAAAAAAAGATTGGGAAGTATTTTCAGAAATATTTACATATAACACAAATGCAATTGAAGGGTCAAGATTAAGTCAAAGAGAGGTTGACGATATTCTAGAAGAAGATAAATGGCCAGACAAATCTAAAGAAGATATTGCCGAAGCATACGGAGTCGATGAAGCAATAACTCTCATAAGGATTACAAAAGAACATATTTCGATAGATTTAATCAAACAAATACATAAAATAGTTTTTAAAAATTCAAAATCTTTTGCGGGGAAACTAAGAAAAAAAGGAGAAGAAGTATTCATTCAAGATAGCCAAGGAAGAATTATTCATGAAGGCTGCCCTCAATCAAGGATAAACCATTTATTAAAAGAACTTATCAAATGGTATGAAGACCACAAGAAAAAATACCCAGCCCTATTACTCGCAGCAATAATTCATGACCAATTTGAAACTATTCATCCTTTTAGAGATGGAAACGGCAGAGTCGGAAGAATCTTACTAAATAATATACTCATAAAACATAATCTGCCTCCAATTAACATAGATTTCAAAAATAGGCTAGAATACTATAATACATTACAAGAATATCAAAGAAATAAAAATATAAAACCGACCATAGATTTTTTCATGAAAGAATACAAGAATTTGAAAAAAGAATTAAAGAAATAGAATTCCTAAGAAAAATGCACGCTTTAATATTAGAAGAAATAAAATAAATTAATGTTCTTTAGAAGCAATATCTTTTTCCTCAGAAAATAAATAATCTTTCAATTCTTTAGAAAATTCATTATCATTCTGTCTCAACCATTCAATCAACATTGCGGCATGTTCTTTCTCTTCTTTTGCATTATGTAACAAAATCTTCTTTAAGTTTTCATCTTTTGTAGCATCCGCCCTTTGATTATAATAATCAACAGCTTCCATTTCTTCTCTTAAAGAATCAATTGCCCTTCTAATATCTAAAGTCTTTTCACTTATTTTTGAACTATCTTCTTGCATCATCTTAGAAAATTAAACAATCTTAACCTTTAAAAATATTACTAATGTCAAAAATAACAATGGAAATCCAAAAAGGAATTGAAATAATTGACCTTGCTCTATATCTAAAAAAAGAAAAAATACTAATAATCTCAGATTTACATTTAGGTTACGAAGAAGCTCTAAACAAACAAGGAATTCTAATGCCAAGATTTCAATTTGAAGAGATAATAAAAAAGCTAGAAGCAATCTTAAAAAAAGTAGATCCAAAAATAATTATAATAAACGGAGATTTAAAACATGAGTTTGGAAGAATCTCAAGCTTAGAATGGAAACAAGTAACAGATTTGATAGATTTTTTCAAAAACAAAGAAATCATACTAATAAAAGGAAACCATGATAATATTCTAGGACCGATAGCAAAAAAGAAAAATGTTAAACTAGTAGAAAGCTACGAAACAGATAATTTACTAATCATACACGGCCATAAAATACCAAAAAAACTATCAAAAACAATAATTATAGGTCACGAACACCCAGCAATTTCTTTCCCAGATAGAAAAGACCAAAAATACAAATGCTTCCTAAAAGGAAAATACAACAGAAAAACACTAATTGTAACTCCCTCTTTTAATTTAGTTTCCCTAGGAACAGATGTGACAAAACAAAAAACACTATCTCCTTTCCTAAAAAAAGATCTAAAAAATTTCGAAGTATACATAGTTGAAGACAAGGTTTACAAATTTGGAAAACTGAAGAATCTTAAAGAACTTTCTTCCTGAACGTTTAAATATATTCTAGCCAAATCAAAATAAAATGGCAAATATAGGAATTATTGGTTATGGTTTTGTAGGCACTGCAGTCGAATACGGATTCAAAGATGATCACAATATAAAAATTTATGATAAATACAAAGACACCGATTCTCTAGAAACCGTAGTAAATTCTTCAGAATTAATTTTTGTTTGTCTTCCAACACCTTACAAAAATGAAAAAATAGATCTTTCTATAATGGATGAAAACGTGGAAGAAATAGCAAAATGCGCAAAAGACTCGGATAAAATAGTCATAATCAAATCAACAGTTGTTCCTGGAACAACAAGAAATTATGCAAAAAATCATCCAAATGTAAATTTCTGTTTTAACCCCGAATTCCTAAGAGAAAAACACCATTTAGAAGATTTCATAAATCCAGATAGAACTGTAATCGGATCAGATAAAGAAGAAGTTCTAGCTAGAGTGGCCCAATTATACAGAAAAAAAATGCCCCATATTCCAATGTTTATGACAGATCCAACAACTGCAGAGTTAGTAAAATACGCCTCAAATTTATTTCTAGCAACGAAAGTAATATTTGCTAATGAAATTTCAGAATTCTGTGAAGCTTTAGATATAGATTACAACGAAGTAAAAGGAATGGTGACAGCAGATAAAAGAATTAGTGATTCTCATTTAGATATAACTGAAGAAAGAGGTTTTGGAGGAAAATGTTTTCCAAAGGACTTAATAGCTCTAATTGGCCTAGGAAAAGAATTAGATTTAGATCCAATATTATTAAAATCGGTTTGGGAAAAAAATTTAAAAGTAAGAAAAGTCAGAGATTGGGATGAAATACCTTTTGTTAATTCAAGTCTCTCTTAAAACATTTCTTAGATCTTTTATTTTATAATCGGGATCACAATCTCTAAAGGTTTTTCCCGGATGAGAATACAAGAAACTAACTCCGTTAGGTAAGTGAGAAACAATTTCAATATCTCCAGGAGAATCTCCAATAGTTATAACTTTATCAAATTCTTTACCTTTAAGATAATCATCCAAAATATTTTTTTTGCTCCTTCCATCACCATTGTTGGCTGCAAAAGAATTACCATTGGGAAAGTAGCTTCTTATTTGAACAGAATCAATAAATGCCCTTAAAGAAGTATCACCACAATTTGAAATTAATATTTGGCTATGCCCCGTCTCTAGGATTTTTTCCAAAACTTCATAAGAATGAGGAGTGGGGGAAATATATTTATATATTACTTCCTTATGATTTAGACCATATTCGACACAACTCTTTTCCAAATGCAAATATTCCTCTTCCTCTCTTCCAGGCAATAAATATTCAAAATATTCTCTCCATTTTTTACCATATAAAGAAGCAATATCTTCTTCACTAAATCTTTCCCCATATCCCAAAGATTCTAAAACATTATTAGAATTATCTAAAACTGCTCTTTCATTTCCTTCTTCTAGGACCCCGTGAAAATCCCACACAAATAAATTTGACATTTTTCTGGTCTGATTACCCCTATTATAAGCCTTACTATTTGGACAAAAACCTTTAAATAATCAAAAAACAGAAATTCAATTATGAAAAAAGAGAATAAAAAATTTATTCTAAAAGCTCAAAAAAACGAAATAACTGAATATCATATTTATAAAAATTTAGCAAAAAAAACAAAAAATAAGCACAATAAAAAAATCTTAGAACATATTTCAAAAGATGAGCTAAGGCATTATAATTTTTGGAAAAAAATCTCAAAAAAAGAAATAAAACCAAATTCTCTAAAAATATTTTGGTACACTCTAATATCTTATATCTTAGGTTTGTCATTCGGATTAAAATTAATGGAACGTGGAGAGATATTAGCTTATTCAGAATATAACAAATTAAAAAGAAAATATGCAGGAGTAAAAGAAATTCTAAAGGACGAACATAAGCATGAAAGAGAAATTCTCAGTTTACTAAAAGAAGAAAGAATTGAATACGCCGGTTCTATGGTTCTAGGTTTAAATGATGCACTAGTTGAATTAACAGGAGCATTAGCTGGTTTAACTTTAGCTTTACAAAACAATCTAATCATAGCTGTAACTGGGTTAATAATCGGGGTAGCTGCTTCTCTCTCGATGGCAGCATCAGAATATCTTTCATCCAAAGAAGATAAACATAAAAACCCATTAAAATCATCGATATACACAGGAACGGCATATATAATTACAGTGATATTATTAATTCTACCTTATTTGCTCTTAACTAATATTTACTCCTCCTTAGCCCTAATGTTAATCATAGGAATTGTAATAATTGCCCTATACACATTTTATATGTCTGTAGCTAAATCACTAAAATTCTGGCCGAGATTTACCAGAATGTTATTAATATCCCTAACCGTAGCAGTAATCAGTTTCCTAGTAGGATATTTGATAAGAAAAATATTTGGAATAGAAGTTTAATCCCCATGTGAACCAATTAATTCCAAACTAATGAAAATTAAAAATAAAATAAATATTTTTTCATCTTTTGAACATATTATAGAACCAGGCTACTAAGATTCCAAATACGAAACAATCAATAAACCCGTATACTGTGCCTAAAACAACTCCGAGCCAGCTTAAACTGAATCCCAGGAAACCGTAGGCATCTACAAACAAGGCATTCCAAGCTGGAAATGCTCCAAACATTCCTGCCACGGTCATAACTAGCATACAAATTGCTCCAACAACACCGAATGCTAATCCAAACCCTAGAACACTCAATCCATCTTTCTCGCTAGTAATACTAGGTTTACTTACCTCTTTAACCACTTCATCCAAATTATCAACCTCCTATTTTGCATTTAGATAATTCCTTGTGTAATGCTCGCATATGTTCAACTAAATCCTTTTGTAAATTTTCCAAAGCATTCTTACTCGTCTCATTCTTTTTTGAATCTTTCAATCCATGTTTTTCTATGAAAGCATTTACTCGGCTTAGTTCATGCATAATTTTTATTAAATCATAAGTACAATTATCCATTATACCACCTAATAAATCTTGAATTTAAGATTATATAAAATTTGTGATATCAAAAGAATTAAATATATAAGACTTTTTAATAAAAAGGTTGAAAAAACATTAAACCAGAAAATATATATAATTAGAATTAACATAATTTTCCATGAAACCAAAACCTTATAACATAAATGTAATAAGAGGTTAGAAAAAATGTCAAAAATAACTCAAATGGACAAAACATTTGGAAAAGTCCCGGATCAATACTTAGATTTTCTAGCAAAAAGAGAAACAATAGAAGAAATATTAAAACTAAGACAAGAAAAAAATATTTTAATTTTAGGGCATAATTATATGCATCCTTTAGTTTATCAATTATCAGATGTAAAAGGAGATTCCCTGGCTTTAGCCAAATACGCAGCAGAGGCAGATAATGATATAATATTATTTGATGGAGTTTTATTTATGGCAGAAACAGCCAAAATACTTAATCCAGATAAAAAAATTTTAATTGCAGATCCAGAAGCAGGATGTTCTTTAGCAGATCCATTCAAGGCAGAAGATGTCCAAAACTATAAAAGAAGATTTCCCGGAGCACCAGTTGTTACCTACATAAATAGCTATGCGGAAGTAAAAGCAGAATCTGATTATTGTTGTACCTCGGCAAACGGATTAAAAGTAGTAAAACACGCAGCAAAAGAATCTAGAAATGGTAGAGTTATTTTTCTCCCAGACTCGTTAATGGGAGCAAATTTACAAATAGAATTAACAAATGAAGGGTCAGAGATAGACCTAATTTATCCAGGAAAATATGATCATAACTTTGGAAGGTGTGAAGTACATGAAAAGTTTACTCCAGAACTAATAAAACAAATAAGAAAACAACACGCCATATCAAAAGCAGATCCAAGAACAGCAGTTTTAGTCCATTGGGAATGTTCTCCAGAAGTTTTAGACGAAGCAGATTTTTATGGAAGTACCTCAGAAATGTCCCAATACATAAGAAACCATCCAGAACTGAAAAGAGTTTTCTTAGGAACAGAGTGTGAAATGTCTGCTAACTTGGCCTCGGACTTTCTAAATGTAGAGTTTGTTAGATCATGTCAAAACTTTTGTCAACATATGCAAAAAATTACTCTAGAAAAAATATTATACAGTTTAGAACATGAAGTCTATGAAGTCAATGTAGATGAACAAGTTGCAAAGAAAGCATTAACATCAATAGAAAGAATGTTAAAAATCTAAAGTTTATGATATATCAAAACAGGAACATCTTTTTTGTCAGTATCAATTACAGCATAATGTCCACTAAATAAAGCACCAGGAGTTACAGTATGTAAATCATGATCTAAATCATATTCTTCCCCAAATACCGGAATTAAACTTTCGCGTCCTTGATTCCCATTATGTAAATCTTTAAAAGCATAATTTGGACGATGATCGTGTCCCCTCAACATAATATTTATACCTTCTTTTAACATAGCTGCAAAATTCTCTCTATGGTCTCCCCATTGATCTAGCCTTCTCCAAAGATCTGCAATCTCCTGAGGATAGTCTACTCCAAGACTATATAAACTTCCATCATATGCACCATGAACCACACCAATCTGATATTTATCTCCAAATTTTTCTTCATCCAAAACAAATTCGACTCTATTATTTTCTCCTTTTTCTCCAACCAAATTTTCAATATAAGCTAAGACAATTGGATCATTATGTAATTCCTTATATAACTCACCAAATGATTTTCTTTGTTGATGTATTGTTCCAGAATTTATAGGAAACTTCCTAAGAATAGCATGATCATGATTCCCAGGAACTTCAACAACCATCTTACCTTCAGCTTCATCTCTCCCTTTCCATTCCATAAACTCATGTATCGATTTAGTTTGATCATAATCTCCAGTATTAACTAAAATATCGTAATCTCCATCAAGCTCTCTTTCTAAGTTTGACACATTCCTACTATGATTGTCCCCAAATAATACAATTTTCATAAAAAAAGAAATAATAATTCTCTTATAAATCTACCTATAAGCAAATAGAAATATTTATATACTAGTAATAATTCCTAATTAAGAATGATTACTATACAAAAACAGGAAATATTGAACTACTTAAGAAAATCAAAGGAACATCCTACAGCAGAAACAATTTACAAAGCTGTAAAAAAGAAAATTCCAACAATTAGCTTAGGTACAGTATATAGAAATCTAAACATTTTATTAGAAAGTAATTTAATAAAAGAAATAAAAATAAAAGATAAAACAAGGTATGATGGTAATGACATAAAACACCAACATTTAATTTGTAAAACTTGTGGAAGTATAGAAGATTCAGAAATATTAGAAGATTATTCTAAAAAAATAAAAAAATCAGTTTCTAAATTTAAACCAGAACAAATATCTATTACGGTTTATGGAACCTGTAAAAATTGTAAGGAGAAATAAAAAATGGAATTAAAAATAAACGAAAAAGCTCCAGAATTTGAGCTAGAGGCATTTCATAATAATGAAGTAAAAAAAGTTAAATTATCTGACTTTAAAGGAAAATGGGTAGTCTTAGTATTTTATCCAGCAGATTTTACATTTGTCTGTCCAACAGAACTAGGGGAATTAGCGGATAACTATGAGCAATTCAAAAATAAAAATGTAGAGATATTAAGTATTTCAACAGATACAGTTTTTGTTCACAAAGCTTGGCATGAAAACTCGGAAACAATAAAGAAAATACAATATCCAATGTTAGCTGATCCAACGGGACAAATGACAAAATCCTATGGAGTTTATATCCCTCATGAAGGATTGGCTCTAAGAGGAACATTTATTATAGATCCGGAAGGAATACTAAAAGCATTTGAAGTTCATGACAATAGCATAGGAAGATCTTCAGCAGAATTACTAAGAAAAGTACAGGCAGCACAATTTGTAGCTGAAAATGGGGACAAGGTTTGCCCAGCATCTTGGCAACCAGGAAAAGATATCCTAAAACCCGGATTGGATTTAGTGGGAAAGATATAAAATGAGATTTGAATTACCAAAACTACCATATGGCTATGCGGCATTAGAACCCCATTTTGATGAAGCAACAATGAGAGTGCACCATCAAAAACACCACCAAGCATATACAGATAAATTCAACAAAGCAATAGAAGGAAATACTTTACTTACGGATAAAACGGCAGAAGAAATTATAAGAGCTTTGTCTGAGGTACCTAAGGAGATTAGAGCAGCAGTTCAAAATAATGGTGGGGGATTCATTAATCATTCGTTTTTCTGGGAATCTTTAACTCCAGAACAACAAGAAATTCCAAAAGAACTTAAAGAAGATCTAGAAACAACTTTTGGAAGCATAGATGAATTCAAAGAAAAATTTTCAGAGGCAGCTCTAACTTTATTTGGTTCTGGATGGGTTTGGTTAATTTTAGATGAAGGAACTTTGAAAGTTATACAAACAAAAAATCAAGATTCTCCTTTATCAGAAGGAAAAATACCTTTACTAAATCTGGATGTTTGGGAACATTCATATTATCTCAAATATCAAAACAGAAGACCAGACTATGTGAAAGCATTTTGGAACATAGTAAATTGGGAAAAAGTTACTGATAGATTTTTGTTAAATAGATAATTATCAACTATCTAGAGAACCCTTAATCTTTATTAAATTTGGAGAAGAAACATGCAAATAATCGGGCCGCGGATTTCGGTCCATGTTTTATTCAGAAAGAGTTTCTAAATCTGCCAGATGCTGCTGCATTCTCTCATCATGGGCTTGGACTACTTGTGAATAATCTTTTACAGCAGAACAATACCATTCAACATATTCTTTAATTCTATCGAATCCTGCTCTTACTGTAGATTCTTTATTTGGTGTCAAGAGATATAATTCTTCTTCTGACGGCTCTTTAAATGGTATACTTGCATAGTCTAATGCTCTTGCAATTGTTGTATCTATACCAAATCTCCCTTCTGCAAGTTCTTTCATTCTCGAATACCAAGATTCCCTATCTCTTTCGGTTAAAAAACTCGGTTCTTTAGAAGTGAATCTTATATTCATACTAACAAAGCCATTATTATATTTTTGTCCATTTATTTCAAATGGCTCCCTGAGGTGTAAACTTACACCATATAATTCAGAACCATCTAGATTTCTATTTGTCTCTTCTGTTAATTTTTGAATCCATTCTTCTAATTGTTCTGCCTTATCTGTAGTTTGAGTTGAATATCTGCCCATAATTTAAAGAATAGACATTAGATATTTAAATATTATTGTAGTTCAAGCCATTTATCTGAAATCCTTCGCCCGATTTTATCTCCTTTGACTTGAATCCTATTGTATTCTCATCACACTTTGTTTCGTTTGGAACACATAATGGCCATTAGGTCTAATTCAAAATTCGGGATAAAGGATAGAAACCTTTTTATTCTCTCTTTAATCTAACTCTTATATCATGAGAGGAACAGTTTCACCACTAACTTATTATTTTGTTAATGGTTTAGCAGGTAATGAACTAAGAGAGAAATATAGAGATCAAGTTCTTGCAATTTGTTGTCCACACCGATTTTCTGATGACTTGCCAGTGGAGCAAAGATTTCACTCAGATATAAACCGTCTAGGAACAACTTCGATAAACCACAGTGCACGTTATGAAACCCTTTCAAGTAAGATACTTGGAGAACCAACATCTTATTCGGGATCGACTACTGTCACTACAAGAACCGCCACTATACATACTGGTAGAGATTTCCAAGGAAATCCCCTACAAGAGAATCACCCTTTCTATGATTTACATAGAGCAATTCAAGATTTTAGAGTAGGAGAAAATGAACAACTATCAATAAAATCCAATATAGAACAACACTTTCTCGATAAAAGTAGACACTATCTTGCTGGCTTCTTAAGTAGATTTGGGGAGATATGTCCACAACAAAAGACCCCATGGGAGTTCTGGTTGAAAAAGAAAAAGCATAGGGAAGAATATGAAGCTGCCAGAAAAGCATGGAAAAACCTAGATTAAATTTTTTCCGAAACCTTTTTATTCTAATTAGTTCAAAAAACTACAATGGCAAAATATAAAGTTAAATATGACAGAGAAGGTTGCATTGGAGCAGCCTCTTGTACGGCATTCTCAAAAAAATTTAAAATAGTCAAAGATGGAAAAGCAGATCTTATAGGGGCAAAGGAAGTAGATGAAGATATGTTTGAATTAACAATAGACGAAAAAAACTTAGAGGAAATGAAAGAAGCAGCTCAATCATGCCCAGTAAATGTAATTCATATCTATGACGAAAAAGGAAATAAAATTATTTAGAATTTTTCTTTTCTTAAACAAAGGCCGTTGGCTATATCCATAAGGTCTTCCATGAGTTCAGGATCATATTGCATTCTTTGAGCAAATTTTGTTTCAAGAGAAGGATTCTCTCTAACCTCTACTTGTTCGAAAATCGGCCACATTCTACCACCAGATCCATCTAAATTAGTAAATCCTAAATCTCTACGATAAATTATATTATTTTTAGGTACATCTTCCATTTGGATATACCATCCTTCCTCAGAACCCTTTAATAGTTGAGTTTCTATATCTTTAAAAGAAACTAAAGGCTCATCTCTTCTCATAAAACCCCCGAAACCAGGTTCCCTACTATAATCTCTTTCGATAATAATTTCTCCAAGTCTACATACAACAGGCTGAGACCCAATTTGCCATTTATCAAAATAAATATCCAACCCTTCCTTTAAGTTTACATGTTCAACATTTTCTAACTCATCCTTGATTACATCGTACAAAGGAGTAAGACCTAACTCCCCATAAGGAACAGGTTCTCCCTCAACAAGAACAGGTATAGAATCATTTCCTTTAGAAACATTTTCGTTACCAACCATATAAAGAGATGCAAAAGTATTGAATAGTCTACGATCTACTTCTCCAAGCGAGGATATAAATTTAGACAGGATTTCTTTTCTTTGGCTGGGTTCAACTCTCTCAATCAATCTAATAACAGACGCCAAATCTTTCAAATATTTTTTATCATGTTCTCCAATGCTCATAAATTTAGGCAATTCCATACCATTTATAAGTCTTACTACCAATGAGTTAGATAAATTATATTTCAAAAGCCTTATAAATAAACGATTGTTAATTTTTTTCTATGAAATTGATGCCCCAAGAAATAGAAGTTAGGTACATTTTACCAGCGATAAGAAAACAGTTAACCATAGCTTTAGCCAAAGACGGATTAAAACAAAATCAAATAGCGAGACTTCTAAATATTACTCCGGCAGCAGTCTCACAATACATAAAGGAAAAAAGAGGAACAACAAATTTTCCAAAAAACATTCAAGAAGAAATAAATAATTCAACAAAATTAATTTTAGAAAATAAATCAACTCCCACAAAGAATTATACAAAATATCAAATATAATAAAGAAAACCTCAACAATCTGCGATATTCATAGATTATATGATAATGTACCAAAAAATTGCGAGGTTTGTTTTCCAAAATGATAAAAAAAGATATGTTAATAGGAGAAGTAATTTCAAAACATCCAGAAGTTGCAGAGATTTTCTTAGAAGAAGGAATTTTTTGTATTGGCTGTGGTGCAGCTAATTATGAAACAATAGAACAAGGGTTGAAAGTTCACGGAAAATCGGAAGAAGAAATTAAAAATTTTGTAAAAAAACTAAATAAAAAATGACAATATATTTAGATACTTCAGCAACAACACAAGTAGATTCGAGAGTAATCAAAGCTATGCAACCCTATTTTGAAGAATTATATGGGAATCCTGGAAGTATGCATTCAAAAGGACATGAAGCAAGTATAGCATTAGAAGAATCAAGAAAAAGGATAGCCAAAATACTAAACTGCCAAGAAAAAGAAATAATCTTTACTGGCTCTGGAACCGAATCTATAAACTTAGCATTAAAAGGTTACGCTCTAAAAAACAAAAATAAAGGGAATCATATTATAACAACAACCATAGAACACCATGCGGTCCTCGATTCTCTGGAATATTTAGAAAAACAAGGTTTTGAAGTTACTTATGTTCCAGTAGAAGAAAATGGGATTGTTTCCCCAAAAAAATTGGAAGAAGCAATCAAAGATGATACAATTCTAATTTCAGTAATGTATGCAAATAACGAAATAGGAACCTTACAGCCAATAAAAGAAATTTCTCAAATAGCGAGAGAAAAAGGGATTATTTTCCACACAGACGCTTGTCAAGCTCCCAACTCTGAATCATTAGATGTTAATCAATTAGAAGTAGATTTAATGTCTCTAAACGGTTCAAAAATATACGGGCCAAAAGGAGTTGGTTGTCTATATAGAAGGAATGGAGTAAATTTGGAGGCCCTAATTCATGGAGGAGGACAAGAATTTAATTTAAGATCTGGAACTGAAAACATTCCAGCAATTGCAGGTTTTTCAAAAGCTCTAGAAATTGCTCAAAACTCAAAAGAAGATTACACAAAAAATTTAACAGAGCTAAGAGATTATTTAAGAGACGGTTTACTTAAAATAGATAAAACTATACTAAATGGAGATTCAGAAAAAAGAATCCCAAATAATGTTAATGTTACATTCTTGAATATTGAAGGAGAAGCTATCTTATTACATTTAAATGAATATGGAATTTGTGCATCTTCTGGTTCTGCATGCACCTCAAGATCCCTAGATCCAAGTCATGTTATAATAGCTTTAGGAAGACCTTATGAAGTTGCACATGGTTCAATAAGATTTTCATTAAGTAAATACACAAAAAAAGAGGAATTGGATAAAGTAATAGAAGTAATGCCTGGAATTGTAAAAGAATTAAGAGAGATTTCTCCAGTTCATCTAAAAATGGAGGACATTTAAAATGGCTGATGGTCAAACAAGAGATGGAAATCAATGGTTCTATTCAGACATAGTAAAAGATCATTTCTTCAATCCAAGGAATTTATTGAAAACTGAAGAAGCTAAAAAATATGAAAAGGAAGCAGACGGAGTCGGAAAAGAAGGTTCTCCAGCATGCCTCACAGGAGATACACTTATAGCGGTAGCTGATGGGAGAGTATCAGTTCCAATAAAACAGCTTGCCGATGAAAAAAAACAGGTTCCAGTATATTGTTATGATGGAGAAAAAATTACTATAAGCAAAGCAACAAACTTTAGAAAAACTAGAAAAAAAGCTCAAATAATTCAAGTTAACTTAGAAGATGGATCCTCATTTAAGGCAACTCCCGATCATAAAATAATGTTAAGGGATGGAACCTACACTGAGGTAAGAAATTTTGTTAATGGTATGAGTTTAATGCCATATCATAAAGTTACTAGAAAAGGGTATTTTTATGTTTATCTTAACAATGGACAAAGAGTTAGGGACCACGAAATAATTTTTGAGTATAATAAGGGCCCCATTTCTAGTTTCGGAATTGAAAATCCAAATATACACCATATAGATGGCAACAAATTAAACAATTCCATAAAAAACTTACAATTACTTTCAGCAAAAAAACATGCAAGATTACATAGTGTTGAAAATAAAAAATTCTTAAAGGGAGTCATCAGAAATATTGAAGGTGATGAGAATCCCATGCGAAAATGGTGGAATTCTGCTTCTAAAAAAGAAAAACAACTTTATAGATTAACAATGTCCTTTGCCACATCCGGTAGAAAGAATGGTAGGTGGATCCCTATTGAAAATAAAAAAATATTAAAGGAAGCTTATGAGTTTTTTATAATTGGCAATAAAAAACTAACAAACGAAAATTGGAGAAGGTTTGCAAAAGAAAAAGGATTTCCACAATGTGTAAATCCGAGGTTCAACTCATTTAATGAATTCAAAGATCAGGTTAGTACATATAACCACAGAGTTTCTTCAATACAATTCGTCGGATATGAAGATGTATATAATACAACGGTAAAAAATTTTCATAATTTCGCTATTATAACTAATCAAGATGATTTAAACAGTGGAGTTATAGTGAAGAATTGTGGGGATATGATGAAAATGTGGATTAAAGTTCAGGGCGAAAGAATCTACGAATGTAGATGGCAAACTTTTGGATGTGCATCAGCAATTGCATCAACATCAGCATACTCTGAAATGATAACTGAAAATGGAGGGATGTCTTTAGAAGAAGCCTTGCAAGTAAAACCAAAAAATATTATGGAAAGATTAGGTGGGCTCCCAAATAACAAAGTTCATTGTTCTGTCTTAGCAGACAAAGCACTTAGAGCAGCAGTAAATGATTATTATAGAAAAACTGAGCAATATGATAAAATAAAAGAATCCGGAAGAAAAGTTATAGATAAAATTCTTAAAATAACAGATCATGATATTGAAGAAGCAGTTCTAGAAGGGGCAAGAACGTTTGAGGATTTGCAAAAGAAAACCAAAATAGGAATACAAGACAAAAATTGCATTCCAGAAGCTGAACAACTTTTAAGATTTTATATAGAAAAATATTTTAAAGAAGAGTTACAATAACTCCGTTCTGAACAATATAATCATAAAATTCTTTGGGGATTATTTCTCCCATGTCAGAAGGGTAAATTCTCATTTTATAACCTATCAACTAAACTTTCATCATCAGTTCTAAGAACTCTTTCACTTTTTTCAATTACTAAATGATTATCAATAGCATTAGATTTTCCACAGTTCACATTATATGCATCAATTTCAGGTTGTAAACTTGCAAGTTCTTCATCAGGCAAAAATTCAGTTTTTTCAAGCTTGGTTCCATATAAAAGTTCGGCCATTTTAGGAAATAAAGCCGTAATAGCAATTCTAAATCTTTCCTTAAAAGTAATATCCGAATATGAAAAATCCATATCTTCATAAACAACTTCCATTCCGCCCTTCCTTTCTAAATTAAATTCATCCTTTAAACCAGTTACTCTATAAACTGCAGGATGACTCATTTCAGCATTAAAAGTAGGATAATCAACTCTATAAGAAGCAACCTCTTTCTTCTTTTCCACGACCCTTCCTGGATCAATATTAACTTTAATTCCAGCCATTTTTTATAATAAAAAAAAGAGTAAAAAATTTACTCAATTACAAAAGTTCTGATAATTCTCTATCTGAAAGTTGATTTACTGAAACTTCTGCTCCTGTTTCAAGAACAGTTTTACTTCCAACAATCTTTCTAAACTTTCTTACTGCGGCATTGTAAGCATTTGCAGCTTGGTTTATAATTGATTTATCTTCACTAGTAATTCCACCACTTAGTCTTGCATTACCCCATGCAGAGTAAGCTGCTCTTAAAGAATCCATCAAACCAAGTTGACTAACTTCGGCTCTTCTTCCAGCATAACCACCTTTTTTGTTAACTGTAAAAACGTCAACACCACTTGTTTGACCACTTGCACTTACTTCATAAGGTCTTTCTAATGCAATATCAAAAGTAGGTTTTGAACCTTTCTCATATTTTACAGTTACTCTTTCAGTTCTTTTGACTGAACCTTCAGTCATATTTATATTTGGTCCTTCCATTTTGTTTTCTCCTTAAATTGTCACCCTTTTTCGGTCCAGGGTTTTGACCATAATTACTTTTCGGTGGTAATATTCTTTTTATAAACCTTTTGATTTACATATCAAAACTGTAGAAAGGAGATATTGCAGTCATTTTTTAATATTCCTATTAAACAAAAACTATATAATATCCAAATTTTAAATCTAAATATGAAATGTTCTAAATGTGGAAATAAAATAGAGGAAACCTTTCTTGGAAAAATGAAAGGCACTTTTTTAGATAAACAACCTGTATGTCAAGAGTGTCAAAAAAAAGAGGATAAAGAAGGTAAGCCTCAGTAGCTCAATTGGTAGAGCAATTGCTTCGTAAGCAATAGGTCGGGAGTTCAAATCTCTCCTGAGGCTCTATCTTGTCAGCTTGCCACGTACGGCCAAATTATTTTTAAATGATTTTTGTTGTAGTAGGGTATGGATGATATTAAGGAAGAATTAGCATATTTAATTGGGAAAATAACTGGGGACGGGAATTTGGACAAAGTCTTTACCTGTAGGTTTATTGGACAAGAAGAAGATTTAATAAAACTCTCAAACCTTATATACTCCAAATTCAATATACCTCAAAAGAGTTTGAAAATAAGAATAAAGAAGAATTCATACGGGGTAGCCCATCTTTTACAAGTCAACAATGCTAGATTAGGAAGAGAATTACACAAATACGGGGCACCACAAGGAAACAAAACCCTAAACAAGTTCTTGGCTCCAAAATGGATATTTTCTAAAAATATTTATAAAAAAAGATATCTACAAGCCCTCTTTGAAGACGAATTAACAACCATAAAAATAAAAAAATGCAACTATGCCAATTGTCCGGATTTTAAGCAACATAAAAACTTAGGAAATTTAAATAATCTGAAAGAATTCTTAGAACAGTTGAAACAAATGTTAACTGATTTCGGCATAGAAACTAGCCACATTAATGAAACAAAATATACAAATAAACGAAAAGATGGAATTATAACTAAGGGTTGCTATTTTTGGATACAAAGAAATAAACAAAATATCTTAAGATTCCAAGATAAAGTGGGATTTAGATTATGCGATAGAAAAATTAATTCTTTGAATGAATGTTGTAATATTATTGAGAAATCACTAAACAATAATTTTATAAATAAATCATTAAAAACATAATACTATGCGGGTGTGCCAGAGTTCGGTCAAATGGGTTGGACTTAAGATCCAATGGGTCAGTCCCTGCGCAGGTTCAAATCCTGTCACCCGCATTTATGATTTTTCTTTAATTAAATTTAAAAATAAAAACATCAAATCATAAACATGGAAAGACCAGTAATAACAGTTTCTGGAGGATTTGATCCAATACACATAGGTCATGTGAGAATGTTCAAAGAAGCCTCTTTACTAGGAAATCTTATTGTAATAATAAATAATGATAATTGGCTCAGAACATTCAAAAAAGATGAACCCTTTATGAATGAAAATGATAGATTGGAAATTGTAAAATCTATTTCTTATGTTTACGACGCAATACTAACTTCACACGTTTCAAATGATACGGACATAAGCATATGTAAAACTTTAGAATATTTAAAACCAGATATCTTTGCCAATGGGGGAGATAGAAAATCAGATAATATTCCAGAATATCAATTATGTGAAAACTTAGGAATTGAAATGGTTTTTAACGTCGGCGGAGGAAAAATACGGAGTTCCTCTGAATTAACGAAAAATAAACAATCTTGACAACTTGCCACGCACACGGACAGAGTTTATAAACTAATTTTTCTATATTTTAATATATGAATTCAGAGATTTCAATTAATTGGATAAAAATATTTGAAGGTCAAAAAATATATTTATATGGATTAAACGGCCCTTTTAAGAAAATAGCTGACAAGTTGGTTTCAGAAGGGAATTATGAATTTTACAACGATATTTCCAAAAATTTAAAAATTAATCAAAGAAGTTTTTATTATTATATTAGGGGAGAAAGACCAATAGATATTAATTGTTTTACTAATCTAATCTCTTTAGCTAATAATACTATCGATTTCAATTTTGATTATAACAAGCATTCTTTTAAAGAGGTTTTAGTGGGAGGAGGATCAAGAAAAAATCTAATTAAACTTCCCCTAACAATTAACAGTAATTTGGCCTATTTAGTTGGATATCTTTTTGGCGATGGATGTATAAAATCCAATGAATGGACAATTAATTTTTGTGACGAATATTTTGAACAGATAGATTTAATTAACGATTTATTCTTCAAATTATTTAAAATAAAAGGAGTCATAATGAAAACTGGCGATAACCGATATGAGCTAAATATTTATTCTAAGGTGCTTGCAATTTTTTTCAATAAATTATTCCAAATGCCTATTGGAATAAAAAACAAAATAAGAATGCCTCCAATACTAAAAACTTCAAGAGAATTGAGTGTATCTTTTCTTAGAGGGTTTTCGGATGCAGATGGGGGCCTTCCCAGAATGGAGGAATATGAGACCATACCAAAATGGATACTTAGTAGCCCAAATATCGAAGTAGCATCAAAATACAAAGAAATATTATTAGATTTAAAAGAAGTATTTATCAATCAAGATATAAAACCAAATTTATATTATCATAAAAATAATAATAGTTTTAGACTAATAGTCTCTGGAAAAGGCAACATAGTTAAATGCAAAAATTTTAAAATGTTTAATCATCCCCTAAAAAAGAGAAGGTTAAAATCTCTGGTAGAAACATTTTCGCCCAGGTGGCTTAGTATGGTAGAGCACGACCTTGGTATCTAAAGCCAAAAAGGTCGAGGTCCCGGGTTCAAATCCCGGCTTGGGCTTACAAAAAATGGATACAAAACTAGAAACCAAAAAAAGATTGGAAATTTCCAAAGAAATTACTAATTCTATTTTGGATTGCACACAAGGAATTATGCTTGGAGGATCAATGGGATTCGGTCAAAATTATTCCGTTACGGATAAATCTGACGTTGACATGGTAATTGTAATAGAAAAAGATCAATTAGAGGGATTATTAAAAAAAGAACTATTCAAAGACAAAATCCCGGAAGATATAATAAGTGCTTTCAAAGAGGGGGGAATAAATCTGTTTTGGGCAACCAACTACATAAAAGGTATTGAAATAAATTCATTTGTTTATGAAATAAATGGATACGAACAATTTCTCAGACTTCAAGGCAACTTAAAAGGATATAAAAAAACAAAACCAAAGGAAACACAAGAATCTTTTAACTTCAAAGGAGAAAAAATTTCATTCCATAAAAAAGTAAATCCATACAAAGAAGGATTTATTTTTGAAAAACCAACTTTAGCCAATGGGAGATATTATGGGAGGGTTCCAAGACAAGACTACCTCTATAGTGGAACCATCCTTTTTGAAAGAGATTCACTCTTCTCCAGCTTAGAACCTTTAGTCTGGAAAAGTGCAATTAAACAACTAGTAAAAGAACATGGACCGAATCCAGATTTAGAAAAAACAAACATACTAAACACACATTTTTCCTATCAAACTGCACGGCATAAACTTCCAGAAGAAGTAATACAAAAAATCAGAGAGAGAACGAAAGAAGAACTAGAGAAGGCTACCAAACATTTTTAAACCCCAACTAATTACCAAAACAAAATGACATATACAGGTTATAGAAAACCAGTAAATGGTAGGGATGTATCAAAAGAATCATTAGAAAGGATACTAGATTTAAAACAAGGAGATCCAATAACTACAAAAAAAGATTTTAAAAACGGCATAATTTATGAAGGTAGAGGATTTTCTGATCAAGATTTGCATCCAAATAAAAGTTATATAGTAAAAGAAGTAGTATTCTCTGTACCTCACTTAGTAACAAATACGGAAGGAGTAAAAATAGTAGGTAAAAACGATTGTGGAAATGAAGATTTAAAATTTAAAATACAACCCACATTTGATGCAACCCATATAGAAACTATCCGTGTAAGAGTAGAAGGTAATGGGGCAGATCCAAAAAAATATTATAACATCGCCTATTTCCTAATTTAATTTTCCATAATCTTTATAAACCCTTTAAAAACCAAAAACTCTAGATGGAAGATTACAAAGAACTACAAAAGAAATACAACCTACCAACTTACAAAAAACTTAATGATAATTTTGAGTTAGATTATATAGAAGATCCTTTTTTCATGCTAAGATCTATTAGAAGAAGAATTCACGAAAAAGTAGTTTTCTTTGCAAAAATATTTGAAAAAATTATCTTTCCAAATCAAGCCGCAATGATAGAAATGTATGAATCAAAATTTTTCTCTGAAAAAGAGAAAGAAGAACTATTACAAACTTATGAAGAACTTCTAGAATTAGATAGAAAAGCACTTTCACTAAATATCACTTCAACAGATATAAATGAGGCAGAATACATCAGAACTACATTCAAAAAATGGTCCGTTCTAATAAAAAAATCTCAGTTCATAATACAAAAATTAGATAAATCTTGGAAACAAGAAAAATCTAATTTAGGAAAAAACCATTACTTTGGATAAAATGATAATAGTATTAACAGGAATCCCCGGATGTGGAAAAACCACAGTAGTTTCTGAACTAAAAGATTTTCAAGAATTAAATCCAGGAGATTTTATGTTTGAAGCTGCTAAAGATTTAAATCTAGTCAAAACTAGAGATGACTTGAGAAAACATATCAATCCAGAAGATTACAAAAAAATACAAGAAATAGCAATGAACAAGATTGCAGAATTAACAAAAGATAAAGATTCAATAATTAATACCCATCTTTCTATTAAACATCCATACGGTTTCACACAAGGCCTCCCAGATTTTGCTTTGGAAAAAATAAAACCTGATATGTTTGTCTTGGTAGAGGCAGAACCTAAAGAAATAATTGAAAGAAGAACTTCTGATGGAAGTAGAGACAGGGATTCAGAGGAAGAGTTTGAACTGGACACTCACCAAAAAATGAACAGATATTTTGCTTCAATATACGCAAATAAAACAAACGCTTCTATAAAGATAATTCACAATAGACAAGGAAAAATAGAAGAATCCAGAGAAGAATTGAAAAAAGCCATAGATTCCTTCTAATAATAAATTATTTAAACTCAGAAACAACTTTTTAATTATGTTTTTTAACAAAAGAGGGCAGTTTTATATTATAATATCAATAATTCTAGCTGTAGCCGTATTTGGAATTACAGCAACCCCTAATAGAATACAGGAAGCAATATTGTTTGAAGAATTTGAAGATTTATCAAACAACTACATTAAAGAATCAGAATATGTAATAAATTATGCTCTTCAAAATACTTCTAATGTAGAAGTAAATCTGGAAGCCTTTACTCAAAAATATTTAGAATACGCAAAACAAAGAAATCCAAATATAAAGCTATTATATATTTATTCAAATGGATCTGAAGTAATGCTAGTCAACCATTTCAATGAAACAATAGAAGTCCTTAATGTTACTGAAATTCCGGGAGCGTCTCAACCATTAGTTCAAGATATTTCAGTGGAAGTTGGAGGAAAAGATTTTTCATATAAAGTCCCAGTCAAAGCAGAGAACTTCGGTTATGATTGGTATTCGGCAGGTTTACCAAATTCATTTAATTTAAGTATAGCTGGATTCCTACATACCTTTGATTTATCTGATGTTGGGCCTGAATTTAGCGTAATAATTAATTTACCAGAAGATACTTTAAACATTCCAATAAGCAATGGAACAGGGGAAGCACCAATTTTTTCTCCCGAATCAGATAATTTTAAATATCCAATAACACAAGTTAAGACAAGATGAAAATAAAAAGAGGTATAAGCCCTTTAATAAGTTGGGTTTTGATTATAGGTTTCGCTGTATCGGCCGGGATATTAATAACTCAATGGACCGTAAAATTAATAGAAGATACCCAATTTCCCGAAGATAAAGATACATATTGTAATGATGTACAAATGGAAATAATAGATGTTTGCGTAAATAATTCAAATGCAAAAGTTACAATTCAGAACGAAGGTTCTTTTTCAATAAAAAGAATAAGTTTTGGAAGGCAAACATCAATATTTTCAAAAGAATGGTGCCTTAAATTATTACAAGGTACCCAAATAGGTGCCCAAATGATAACTCCTGGCGGAGTAAAATTAGTAGAATTTGCAGCAGGATCCAACAATACTAATTACAATCCTTTGGGAGATACAAATTGTGATGATCTAACTGGAGGATTCAATTTCGGAGTTGGAGGGATTCATAATTTAACGGAAATAGAATTAGTACCTTGGATAAAACCTGAAGAGGAGGCATTTCAATGCTCAAGAAAAGGGATAATTTTAAATATCAGTGATGGTATAAATACAAATTGTCCTTAAGGAGACATAAAATATGAAAAAAAGGGGTGTAAGTCCATTAGTCGCGACAGTTATTCTAGTTGCTATTGTGATAATAATAGCTCTTTTGTTATGGTTTTGGTATAATAATTTTCTAGAAGAACAAAGATCTAAGGCACAAGTTGAGCTGACTCAAGAATGTGTCCAAAATACAGAACTTCAAGTTAGATCTGCTTCATGTATAGAGAACCTAGGAACTTACACAATAGCATTAGATTTATCTAACACAGGAAGTTCAAAAATAACGAGCTTCATATTTAGTATAGATTCCTACTCGGATTCAGTATCAAGAGGATCTGGAAAAATTTTAGATCCAGGAACATCTTTAGATTATACTTTACAAACAAATTCTACTGAACTAGATGGAGCACCACAGGAAGTTAAAATAATTCCAGTTGTCTCCAAGGGCAATCACAAAAAAAATTGTGAGGACCAAACCGCTTTCACAACGATAAATTGCTAAAATAAAACAAAACCTTTAAATACCCTTTTATCTAATTCTTACTATCATTATAAACTAAAAAAAAGGAGGTGTTTATATTGACTAATAAAAAAGGTATTTCGCCATTAATAGCAACAGTTTTGATCATTGGTTTCACAATTCTTGCAGCTATTTTAGTTATTAACTGGATTAATGATTTAGTTGGAACTCAAACTGATTTGCAACAATGTCAAGCTGATGCAGGAAATATGTGTACTGACTACATAAGCCTAGTTGAATACAGTGCTACACAAGTAGATAAAACAGTTCCAGCAGATGGTATTGCAGATGAAACCATAGTTACGGTAACCAATCTAGCAACAGAGGTTCCGGATGTCGCAGTAACACTGTTAGATGCAAGTGGAAACTCGGTCCATGTATTTCAGATTGTAGCAGAGGATTTCACAAATGGACAAGCAACTCCAGCAGCCTATGTAGGTACTGATGCAGTTGAAGCCAAGTTCATAGTAAAGGCAACATCAGAACACAAAGATGAAACTTGTGAAGTGGCATGTGGTGACGGAGTAACAGTTGACGTAACAATTATTTAATTTCTTTTTTTCTTTTTTAATATGAAAAAACGGGGAGATATTTGGATTTCGGCAGTCATTTATGTAGGCCTCGGAATTGCACTTCTGGCACTAATTCTTGCGGCAGGTATTCCAGTTATAGACAGAATGAAGGATACCTATACAGCAAAACAAACTAAAGAGATAATGCTCACTGTAGATCAAAATATAAGATCCGTATATAATCAAGGTCCAGGAGCACAAACCCAAGTAAAATTAAAGATTGGTAAAGGAGATTTCATAATAGATGAGGTCTCAGAAACGATATCTTGGCATGTCAGAACAAAAGCGATATTATCAGAACCAAATGCAGTTGTAAAAGAGGGAAATTTATTAATAGAAACAAATAGCTCAGCTCAAAAAGGAGATTATGATTTATATTTAACTCTCACATATCCTCCAGAGATAGACCTAAATTATACTAATGGAGAATTAAAAGGAACAAATATTTTAGCAATTACAAACAGAGGAGGAGGAATGATAAAATTAACAAAGATATAAGATGGGCTTATTTAAAAAATCAAAACAACTTCCTCAACTCCGAGAGAAGAATTCAAAAAAATTTACAATCCAAACAAAGGCAAAGCTAGTTACATTTCCAAATTTACCCAAAGAACAAATAGATATAAGATATCCTTTATTGGAACCATATGCATACGCACATATAAAATGGGATCCAAAAGCAGGAGAACTAGTTTATGTAGTTGAAGAACCATACTTAGAAGTATACGAAAAAAAAGTTTTAAATCTATTAGAAGAAGGGATCAAAGAGTTACTAAACATAAGCTATTTGGCTTCTTCAAAAGGGGAAACAGTTATACAGTATCTAGAAAAAAATATAAAATCTCTAATAAGTGAGCTAAGAATAAAACTAGAAAAAAGTTCATATCTTAAAATAATGTATTACATATATCGAGATTTTGTAGGATTAGGTAAAATTGAGCCTTTAATGAATGATTATTACATTGAAGATGTAGAATGTAATGGGGCGGGTTATCCAATTTATGTAGTCCATAGAAAATTCAGAAACATTAGAACAAATGTTACTTTTGAAAAAGCACCCGAATTATCAAATTTTGTAGAAAAGCTTGCTCAAAGAACAGGACAGTATATTTCTTATGCCAATCCATTATTAGATGGAGCACTCCCAGATGGATCCAGAGTAAATGCCACCTATACAGAAGATATATCATCCAGAGGGCCAACATTTACTATTAGAAAATTCACAAAAAATCCTTGGACTCCAACACAACTAATAAAATTAAAAACTATATCCCCAGAAATATTAGCTTATTTATGGTTGCTAATAGAACACGAACAAAATGTGATGATAATTGGAGGAACAGGATCTGGGAAAACTACAATGCTAAACGGATTAACATTTTTCATTCCCCCTCAAGCAAGAATAGTTTCTATTGAAGATACAAGAGAATTAAATCTAGAACACAGCAACTGGCTTCCTTCCGTAGCAAGGGGAGGAGTGGGTTTATCTAATTTAGTGGGACAAAAATATGGTGAAGTTACTCTTTTTAACTTGTTAAAAGAATCTTTCAGACAAAATCCCGATTATGTAATTGTAGGGGAAATTAGAGATGAAGAGGCCTATGTTTTATTTCAAGGAATGGCATCTGGACATCCCTCCTTTGGAACAATGCACGCAGATTCTGTAGATACAATGATAAAAAGACTAGAAACTCCGCCGATTAATTTATCTTCATCCTTAGTTGAAACAATGGACGTTGTTTTAGTTATGTCAAACGTTAGAATGGGTGGAAAATCTTCTAGAAGATTGAGAGAAGTAGTGGAAGTATTAAAAGTAAGCGATGATGGAACCTTCTCAGTAAACAAACCATTTGTTTGGGATCCTACAACCGATTCTTTCAAATATGTTGCAGAAAGTAAAGTATTCCAAAAAATAACCAAACATAGTGGAGTTCCAATCAATACCCTCCAATATGAATTTGCAAGAAGAGCAAAATTATTATCCTTTTTATATAATCAGAGAACATTTGATTTTCACAAAGTTCAACAAATAATAAATGATTATTACAAAAACCCTGAAAATGTTATGAACTCTTACGGATTATAAAATGAATATTGAAGCTGTAAAAAGAAACACAAAACTATTAGAAAATATTACTAAACAATATGTAGAATTATTAAAAAAAAGAAAATCGAATGTTCAAAAGAAAAAAATGGAGGCATACATAGAATCTCTTTTGATGAATATCGAGAAAAACATAAAATAAAATGTCAAAAAAGCTGATAAAGCTTTCAAACCGCTTAGTAGAATTAGCAGATGAAGCCATTAAAATTAAAGAAAGTGAAAAATTTCCTTATCAAGGTAAAAGGGAATATTATTCTTCAGAACTAAATGAAGTTATAGGCGAAATAAAAAAAACAGTTTCCGAATACACTACAGAATTAAAAGAGTCTAGTTATGAACATAAAGAAAAACAAGTAAAGGTAAGAGTAAGAAGTCAAGAAATAAAAGAATTTGCTAAGCAGCAGAAAATAAAATCAAAGAAACAAGAATACAAAGTATACAAAACTAATTTTTATTCCAAATTATCAAATTTTTTTATGGAGGATTTCAGTTTTTTATTAGCCAAAAAATATCCAGAGAACTATCGTAAACTTTCCAGCGAATTGACCCTCGCCAATATACAAATACTGTCTAAAACTTATTTGAGTATATTATTGTTTTCAACTATAATTGCATTCCCAGTAATTACAGCAGGAGTTTTTATTTTTGCAATAAACATTTGGATAGCTTTACTTTCCGGTCTAGCTGGAGCAGCATTAATCTTTATGCTAATCTATAAATATCCCGGATATGAAAAAAATAATAGATCAAAATCAATAAAAAATGAATTAGTATTCGCCTTAATACATATGTCCGCAATAGCTAGTTCTGGGACTCAACCTGTAAAAATATTCAAACTACTTTTAGATTCGGGGGAGTATAAATATCTAAAACCAGAATTTGAGAGAATTATCAATTACATTAATATCTTTGGCTATAATTTGACAACTTCTTTAAAGGCAGTAGCCTCAACAACTCCTTCTTCTGAATTTAAAGAATTTTTACACGGAATGGCTTCTACAATAGAGTCGGGAGGAGGAATACAACAATATCTAAAAAGTAAAGTAGATGATCACTTAGTCAAATATAAATTAGAGCAAGAAAAACAACTTGAAGTAATGGCAACCTACTCAGAGATTTATACGGGAATGTTAATAGCAGCACCATTATTATTTATAGTTTTATTAGCAATACTTGAAAGGATATCTCCAGAATTGGGAGGAATTCCAATAACTTTACTTTCACAATTAGTAGTATTTATAGGATTACCTGCATTAAATATTTTATTTATATTATTCTTGGAGGCTTCAAAAACTGGAAAATGAACATAAGTGCATTTAACATAAGGCATTATTTTGGAATCGGAGGAGGACTAATAATAGTCTTAATATCTTTCCTTTTACTGGCTCCAAAAGGATCCGGTTTCCTTAAACCGTTGGTGGCACTAGGAATTGCCATAGTATTATTGCCTTTTTGGATAGATCTTTTGAGAAGCAACTCTAGACAAAGAGAAATAGAAGAAAAATTTCTTGAGTTTGTAAGATCGATAACTGGAAATGTAAGGTCAGGAACTCCAATTCCTAAAGCAATAAAGGAAGCATCTGAATCAAATTATGGAAGTCTAACGCCCTATATAAAAAAATTGTATTATCAAATAGAATGGGGAATCCCTTTTAGTGAAGCATTATCAAAGTTTGCCAAATCTACAAATAATGATATTATAAGAAGATCAGTAGCCATAATAATCGAGGCAGAAAAATCTGGAGGGAATATAGAAGAAGTTATGGAAGGAGTAACGACTTCTGTTGTTCAAATAAAAAAGATAAAGGATGAACGTAGAGCAAATGCATTTACCCATCTGATTCAAGGGTATTTGGTGTTTTTTATATTCATCGGAATAATGATAATATTACAATTATTTTTACTGCCTAGATTGAGCGAAGTTAGCGGGGATGTTTTAACAGGAATAACATTTCAAGGAGACATATCCGAATTAGATGTAAAAGATACAATAGAAGGTATTTCCATAAACTTTGAAACTTTATTTATATCTTTAATCTTAATTCAAGGTTTCTTTGCAGGACTCATGATTGGGAAATTTTCAGAAGGAAATATAAAATTTGGTATACGCCATTCCTTTATCCTTGCATTGTTAGGATACATGATATTTACAATAGCTGTAGGAATATTTTAAAATGAAAAAGAGAGGATTATCATACGTGGACTGGACGGTCAGTGTAGGACTTTTCATAATTTTTACTGTAACTATTTTCATACTTTTAGGACCTGCTTTCAAACAGGATTATTCTCATGATTATTTAAGCTCAATAGTAAAAGATGGAATAAAAGAAAACACTTCTTTAGAAATAAAAAGGTTTCCGGTGTTCATGAGATCTGAAGCGCCGATAAATGGAGGGACACACCAATTTACCATAGAAAATTTACCCCAAGAATTTGAAGGGATATCTGATAAAAATATTCTAATTTTTGATAATGCAAATAATTTGATAACAAATAAAGATTACGAAGCAAGCAGTAAAAGAGTAAGATTTGATTCAACTTTTGCCAATATGGGGATATACACAGACAGCGATATTGGAAAGATATATTTATTGTTAGCTGAAGATGAGATTTTCGAAGATAATACTCCAACAGGTTCAGCATGGCCAGACTCAAACAGTACATTTGGGATATTCGAAACAATTTCAGGAATTTATCTGGATTATTTTGGGATATTCACTACAAACAATTACACAATAACAAAAGAAATATTAAAGTACCCCTTAGAAAAAGAATTTAGTATAGAAATATACAATGAAACAAGACTCAACGAATCTCCAATATTAGATTATACTCAAAAACAACCAACTGAAAAAGATAGTGTTAATGTATTTTTATGGGCCGACTGGCTAATTTACAATAATGCAAAAAGAACTCCAATAACTGTTTTAATAAAAACATGGTAAACAAAAAAGGATATATGAAAACACTTGAAGCAGTACTCGCAATAGTCATATTTCTAATTTTTGTTACAACTGCTTTAGTTTTTAATAAGGCACCAGAAGAAGTAGGAGTACCTCAAGATATAGAAGTTCTTCAAAACTCAATATTAACAAAAATTGAGAGTGATTTAACTTTGAGAAATTGCTTAGTTACAAATCAAATGAATTGTATTAATCAAACTATAATTTCTCTGGTCCCTAGCCAAACTATAGACTATTCTTTTGAAATTTGTGTCACTGATACTCCCTCAGATTGTATCCTAACTCAAACATTTCCAGAAGATATAACTATATACACAAATTCAATGATATTACAAGAATCGGGACAAACAGTAGTATTCAGATTATTTCTCTGGAAGAACTTATAGTAAAAATATACTCAGCAACCCAACCAATAATATCACTCCAAATGCCAAAGCTATTCTTCTAGTCAATGCACCACTTCCTAAGAAATAAACAATACCCCCCTTAACAACAGTATTACTCATAGCTGCCATAGTAATAGCACTAGCTGCCACTTTTTCGGTTATTACACCATTAGATGCTAATTTGGCCATACTTAAAGTAATGGCATCAACATCTGCCAATCCGGAAAAAATACTAGTTAAATAAATTCCTTTAGTTCCCAAATACACTTGTGCAGATTTGCTTAACAATAATATAAAAGCGAAAAATAACCCAAATTTCAAAGCGGGCCCAAGTGTAAAGGGGCTTTTCAAATCCAACTTCTCAGTTTTTTCCCTCTTTTTAGTTCTATAAAAATAATAACTAAATAATGCCCCAGTTAAAGTCATCAAACCCATTGGAATAACTAAAGTTCCTAACAAATTTGGGTTCACAACAAAAATTTCAAATAAAATTCTAACAAACATAATAGTAGAGGCAATTATTATTGCCAAAGCAAAAGCACTAGTAAGATCCTTCGAAGATTTTTTACTCTTTCCAGAGAAGGCTAGAGTAACTGCAGTACTCGAAACTAATCCTCCAACTAGACCAGTGATACTAATGCCTTTTTTAGCCCCCAATATTTTAACTAATATATACCCTATAAAAGAAATAGCAGAAATAAAAACAACCATTAACCATATGTGATAAGGGTTCAATACTTCTAAAGGGCCATAGGCTTTATTTGGTAAAAATGGTAAAATAACTAATGTTACAATTGCAAACTTCAAAGTATCATTTAATTCTTTTTTTGTTACTTTTCTGATAAAATTATGTAAGTAATGTCTGGATGCCAATAAAACAGCTATTAAAATACTCAAAGCAACAGCAAATTTATCAAATCCATAAAAAACAATGGCAGATAAAATAAAAACCAAAAATGCACAAATTCCCGTGGTCGTATGCAAATCTTTAGTACTCTTTATCATATAATAATAGCTCATCAATATCAATAAGGAAATTATAGTAAACGGAATAAAGAAAAACAACAAACTATTAAAATAAACACTAAAATATCCTGATAGTGCTCCAAAAATTGAAATTAAAATAAAAGTTCTGAAACCACCAATAGTATGTCTTTCAAACTTCCTCTTAGCATATTCTCTCTCGAAACCAATAAATACCCCAATGAGTAAAGCAAACAAAAATAATCTGATTAATTCAGCATATTCAATCATAATAATTTTTTATTTTTTAAGTTTTTAAAGTTTTTCAAATGATACTCTCCAATTTCGAAATCTTTATAAGTTTCATAGGGTCTTTTACTTTATTGTAAAAAGGGGTTAATAGTAATGATTAAAAAATTTAAAGCAGTGTTTAGCAGACTTCTAAATAGGATGTTCAAAAAAAAGAAATCCATTAAGTTAGGTTTCTACGGGCCTCCGAATGCTGGAAAAACCACTTTAGCAAATAAAATATGCTTAGATTGGCTAGGCGAAGAAATGGGGGCCGCTTCCAAAATTCCCCACGAAACAAGAGAAATAAAAGTTAAGGAAAAAGTAATCATAAAATCAGGAAATAAAGAATTAGATTTCAACTTAATAGATACTCCAGGTATTGCTACAAAGATAGATTATGAAGATTTCTTAAGACACAAGATGTCTAAAACTCAAGCCAAAAAAAGAGCAAAAGAAGCAACAAAAGGAGTTATAGAATCAATTAGATGGCTAGATAATGTTGATCTAGTAGTTGTTGTATTAGATGCAACTGAAAATCCATACTCTCAAGTTAATATAACTATTATCGGAAATTTAGCAGCTAGAGATATTCCAGTTTTAATTGTAGCTAACAAAGTGGATTTGAAAAAAGCAAAAATAAAGAAAGTCGAAGCAGCCTTTCCCCAATACAAAGTTATAGGAATTTCTGCTCAAACTGGAAAAAATTTGGAAAACTTTTATAAGGAGGTATTTAGATTAGTTAAATAAAAAAGATGTTATCCTTCCAATACATTCCATATAGAGAACATTCATCGTTGTCTACAGAAGAAAAACTAAAAAGAATACTTAGAATAACCAAACAGAATAAGATAATTCTAATGCAAGGTAAGCTAAAGCCTAATGAAGAAGCAAAATTAATAGAAGAAACTATGTCCCAAATTACAAAGAACTTTGCAGGGATATCATTCTGCTCAATAAATCCAAATCAACAAAATGGAAATGGAGAAAAAAGACTCTCCGAAAAATTCAAAGATTCATTATATAATGCAACTCTTGGAAGAAGAGATATGCTAACTATCATTGGGCCAGCATCTATTGTAAGAGAGATAAGAAAGAATCCAAATAAAATAGACCTTCTCGTAAATCAATCAAGAAGGAAAAAATAATCATGCCTCACCAATGTGTTCGATGTGGGAAATTGTATGAAGAAGCATCAGAAGAGATTCTTAAAGGTTGCTCAGATTGTAGTGGAAGATTTTTCTTTTTCATTTCAGATAAGGCATATGCAAAGAAAAAAGAAATGCCTAAATTAGATAAAGAAGAAAGAGAACAGATAGAAGAAGATGTTATGGACATAGTTCAATCAAAACTCGATAAAGATAAACCCGTAATTTTAGATGTAGAATCAATTAATATTCTTAAACCAGGAAAGTATGAACTAGATATAGTTGATCTATTCAAAGGAAAACCATTGGTATATAAGTTAGAAGAAGGAAAATACATGATTGACTTAATTTCTACTTTTGAAGCTGAAGAGAAAGGTAATCTTTAATCGGAAATTTTATAAATTTACTTATAATTCTTATTTTATGAAAACAATAAGATACTCGGATCCTCAAAAAGCATACAAACTTATGAATCAATGGACTAGGATAAAGACAGCCTATGAAGTTCAATTTTCCGGAAAGACGGTAAATTGGGTCGATATTATGTTTGAAGATGACCAACCAAGATTTGCTTCTGTACATTATAAAACTGACTTGCATGTAGGAGTCCATCCTATTGATTTATCTCAAAAAATACTTCTTGATGAGCCAGATCAACAGTGGATTTTAAGTAACCGAATTATGGATATAAGCAAAATTTTTAGGGAAGGAGCTTCTTAAAACCTCTTATCCAAAATTTTCCAACAATACATTTAAATAAACTAATTTCTAAAATTAAAACATGCAAGAAAACATAAAAAGAGATATATTAAGTGTTCTGCAAGAAACAATCCGAGCAATAAAAAAGCAAAATCTAACTAAATTAAGAGAACAATCAGACAGCACAGTACATAATTCATCAATATATCAAGATAAGTATTCAGTTTCAGTTTCAGTTATTATATATACAATTCTAAAAGTTCTAGAAAAACATACAGATGAAGAAGAAAAAAGTGCGGCTAAAAAACAAAAGATCATAATATTGGAACTAACTAAAGCAAAAAACGCTTTAAAAAAAGACAATTTTCATGAGTTTTCAAAATCTTTGAAAAAAATAATTTTTGTATTAAAGAAGCTTGACAGACATGCCGGCAAGTTTATACAAGAAGCAATAGAATCTTCTAAAGTTAAGAAAGCCTATGGCATCTATAGACACGGAGTTTCGGCAGGAAAGGCCGCAGAATTACTCGGAATTTCCAGATGGGATCTTCAACCCTACATTGGGCATACAAGAGAATCAGAATCCCCACTTTCCGTTTCCAAAACAATTAAAGAAAGGATAAAAGATACAAAGGAGATATTTAATATAAAATGAGAGCCCTAGTTTTCGATACGGGATCAATAATAAGTCTAGTAACAAATAACTTGCTTTGGATATTGGGCCCACTAAAAAAACAATTCAGAGGATCTTTTTTGATTTCAGAGGCCGTGAAGGAAGAAATAATCAATCACCCCTTAAAAACAAAGAAGTTTAAACTAGAGGGGTTAATGGTACAAGATTATCTAAGAGAAGGCGTATTCTCTCTAGCTAAGAATAAATATTCTTCCGTGGAAGCAGAAGAATTATTGGACTTAGCTAATTCTTGCTTCTCTACAAGGGGCCATCCTGTTAAAATAGTAGATAAGGCAGAAATTGAAACTTTAATGATAGTTCTTGAAAATCGGGCTTTAGCCATGGTTATAGATGAAAGAACTTTGAGGTTATTAGTTGAAAATCCAAAGAAACTAGAAAAGGTCCTAGAATCTAGATTACGTACGAATATAAAGATGAATAAAAAAAATGTGGATAAATTTAAGGAATTAACCCAAGATATTAAAATAATGAGATCCACAGAACTTGCATATATTGCATATAAATTAAATCTTCTTAATAGATATATAACCGCAAAAAAGGTTTTAGATCCCACATTAAAAAAAGAACTTTTAGAAGGGGCCCTTTGGGCTCTTAAATTAAAAGGCTGTTCTATTTCTGGGGAAGAGATAAATGAAATGTTAGGGATGAGATAGATTATGAGAAGTAAATTTACTTAGATCCCTTTCTTGTCATTGTTTTAGAAGCCATAGCTTTTCTAAATTGACCAGTTCTCAAGCCAGGATCTAGAGAAGTTTCTTCATATCTTCTAACAATTAATTCTATAGCCTTACCCTTATCTTTTAAATTAAATTTTGCCTTAACTATATTCAAAATTCTATTTGTGTCTTCATTTATTTCAATCAGTGCTTTTACCATAATTATTCCACCTAAGTTTGGCTAATTCCAAGTTATTTATAAGATTTTGCATCCAAAATTTAATCATTCATAAACTTTATAAAAGGCTCAATTTTCCAGAATTTAACCAAATTAGCGGTTTTGGAGTCACCACCGTAAGCTTTATAAGGGTTTCACAACTCCGCAATAATAACATACTCATAAGGAGGGTTAAAGAATGAACAAAAGTTTAAAATTGCTAGCAGTTTTGTTACTATTAGTAGTAGCAGTAGTACCAACTAGCTTTGTTAAAGCAACTGTAGATGATAACACAGATAACGTAGAAATTTACAGAGTTGATGTAGATGAATACGACATAGACTACCAAACAGATGCTGGTAGAATCGGCCCATTCTATGCTGGTGAAAAAGTTCATGTAAAGGTTTATTGGAAAGCTTTACAAAATGATTCTAGCTCATTCGATGCTAAAATTAGTGTTGAATTAGATAATGAAGAATATGAATCAGATTTTTTCCTAGTAAGAAAAGCATGGGAAGATACAGTATCTTTTGTATTTGAACTTCCAGAAGATATGGATGCAGACGAATACTTGCTAAATATTGAATTGGAAGATGAAAATGGAAACAAAGATTACTACGACGCTATAAGTTTAGATGTTGTAAGTCAAAGAAATAGCGTTGAAATTTACGATGTAAATTTCCCAAATGGTCTAGAAGTTAGCGCCGGTCAACCATTCCTAGCGAATGTTGGTGTTAAAAACATAGGTCAGGAAGACGAAGAAGATGTTAGAGTTACATTGACAATCCCTGAATTGGGATTATATCAAAGAACTCAATATTTTGACTTGTACACAGAAGCTTATGTTGACTCAAACGAAGCAGATGACGAAGATGAATACAAGGTATACAAAGATTTATTCGTAACAGTTCCTGCAACAACTGTTTCAGGTGTTTACGATGTTATCGTAGAAGTTAGCTTTGATGATGGTGACGAATCCCAAGAACAAACTTTCAGTTTAGTTGTTGGTGAAGGAGTTACACCTGCTGATGCTCTAATAAGCATTGACACTGAATCTCAAAACTTTGCACAAGGAAACGGTGCTGTTTACACATTAATGTTTTCAGAACCAAATGCCTACACTGTTGAAGTTAGCGGAATAGATTCATGGGGTACAGCAAGAGTTGACGTAAACGATGAGCAAGCATATGTATTCGTTACAGCTAGTGAAGACACACCTGCTGGAGATTACCAATTTTCAGTAAAAGTAATGGCAGGATCTACAGTAGTTAAAGAATTTGACTTGACTGCAGGCGTAGACAGTTTTCAAACTTCAAGTTCAGACATCAAAGAAGGTTTACAAATCGGATTTGCTGTTCTATTAGTTATACTAATAATCTTAGGTATAATCTTAGCAGCAAGAAAGATTGGAAAGTCAGACGACTTTGAAGAACCATTGATGGATGAAGGCGAAACTTATTACTAAATTTTTTCTTTTTTTCTTTTTATAAATCTCTTATAAACTCTTTATAAAAAACATTTACTCTATTACAATAATTCTAATACAATTTTATTTATAAGTAAATCAAGTATCCCATTTTAGTAATAAAAAGGGGGTTCCTACAATGAGTAGTAATAAAAAAACATTATTTTTAGTATTGGTGCTACTAGCAATTATACCATTAGCTAAAGCAGACTTTGAACTTTATACAGAATCAACATTAGATGAAATGTGTCCTGGATCAACAGGATTGTTCACAGATGTGATACAAAATACGGGAAGTGAACCATTATCATTCACAATTTCTTCTGCGGGAACAGCATCAGCTTTTTCAACAGCCGTTCCAATGGGCTTCACTTTAAGTCCTGAGCAAGTTAGAACTATATTTACTTATGTCTCCCCAAGATCCACAACTAATGTGGGAACTTACTCCTTAGATATTATTGCTACAACAAATGGACAATCAAGTGACTTATCTCATGTAGTAACCGTAAGAGATTGTTATGAATATACTTTGGAAGCATTAAACTTAGAAAAACATACCTGTCCATGCGGAACAGACAAATTTGATTTTCAATTAGTAAATAATGGACAATTCACAGAATCATATACTTTAAGCGTTGAAGGAGAGTATGCATCCAGTGTAGTTCTAAGTACGAATCAAGTTACACTAAACTCTGGAGAATCAGAGCTAGTATATGCCTACACAACATCAGCATGTACAGATTTGGGAGAATATGATTTTACAGTTAAAGCTACCCCTCTTAATTCGAATAGTATAAGAACAGCTACATCCACAATGGTTGTAGATGCATGCTATGATTTCAATATTCAAACAGAAAAAGATCTTGTAAATATGTGTGAACATACACAAGAAACAATCCCTCTTACAATAGAAAACACTGGTTCGACAACAAATGACTTCACTTTAGATTTAGACGGTCCATTATGGGCAAATTTAGACAAAACAACTTTAACTGTTCCTGCAAATAGCGTAAAAACAGTTAATTTAGTACTAAATCCAGATTATGGAGTTGAAGGTTCATTTGAACTAGAATTTTCAGCAGAGCCAGAGATGGGAGAGATTAAAGCATATAATATATTTAATGTAAATGTAAAACAATGCCACGGAGTTTCTGTAGATGTAGAAAAATCACAGGACAGAATATGTAACTCTCTAGAAAACACTTACAATGTAAATGTAAGAAACGTTGGAGAGTATTCAAAAGAGTATTACTTCAGTGTAGATGGACCAGATTGGGCCACACTGGACACAACTTCGGCAGTTTTAGACGTAGGGGGAGAACAACAATTGTCATTAACAGTTAACCCTCTATATGACACCCCGGAGGCCTCCTACTTAATTACAGTAGAGGCAACAGCTAAAGATTCAAATAAAGTTGCAAATACCGATACACTTGAAATAGCAACAGTAACAAAGGATCAATGTTACCAAGCATTTTTAGGAATAGAAGAAGTTGACGTAGAAGTTTACTACGATTCTTCCGCAACAGTTCCTGTTGTAATAGAAAACAAAGGAACATATAAAACAACATACGATTTATCTTTATCTGGAACCGCAGCAAGTTTTACTTACTTAAATCCTTCATCTGTCACAATAGATGCAGGGAAATCTGAAGTGGTTTATTTATATGTTGCACCTTCTGGACAAGCTGCTAATGGAGATTATTCAGTAACCGTCTCTGCAAGGTTAGGAGATTCATCCATACTAGCATCTGAAAAAGTTAATATTATAGTTTCAGAAAGTGAATACTTAGCTCCAGAAGAAAAACAAGAAGAATCACCAGAAGGAAAAGTATCCTTTTTCGATAAAGTAATTGGCTTTTTTACAAATTTGTTCAAATCGGAAATGTCTCCAGAAGAAGAAATCACATTTGAAGAAGAAGAACAACTTCTTGAAGAGTTAGAAGAAGATATTGAAGAAATAGAAGAAACAGAAGGAGAATTAGAAGAGGTAGAAGAACAAGTTGAAGAAGAGCCAGTAGAGTTAGAAATGGCAGAATTAACCTCTGTTGATACTTTCCTAGCTCAAGGAGTTTTAGAAGAATTCCTAATAGAAGGAGAACTTCATACAATAGAATTAACAACTCTTGAAGAAAATTCGGTATGGATAACCGTAAGTTCAGATCCAATATCTCTAAATCTAGAAGAAGGGGAAACTAAAAAGTTAGACCTAGATGGAGATGGGTTATATGATCTAAGAGTTACTTTCAATGGATATGCTGAAGATGGGACAGCAGACATTAGATATGAAAGAATATCAGAAGTTGTTCCTTTAGTTGAAGAAGAGGTAGTTGAAGAACCAACAGAAGAAACTTCCGAAGAACCGGTAGTTGAAGAAGAACCGGTAGTTGAAGAAGTGATCGAAGAAGAAACTTTAGAAGTAATTACATCTGAGGTTGTTTCAGAACAAACTGGTGAAGAAGAACAAAAATCAGGTTTTTTTACAGACTTTTTAGCTTCATTTAGCGAAATTTGGGCATCAATAGTAGCATTGAAATACCATATTTTGGGAGTAGTTGGCTTAATATTGTTAATATATGTATTGGTAAAAACTAAAGCTCATAAAAAAATAATAGAGTTTTTCGAGGAAGAAATAGAAGAAGAGAAAGTTCCAATTCTAGGTAAAAAAGAAGAACCTAAAGAAGAAAAGAAAGTGGAAGAACATAAGAAAGAGGAGCCTAAGGAAGAACCTAAGAAAGCGGCAAAAAAACCTGCCAAAAAAACTGCTACAAAGAAAAAAGAACTAAATGAAGATACAGAAGATGAGTTAGAAATCAAAGGACTTGATGAGGAATCTGACAAAGAGGATTTCATTATAGAATTTGATGACGAAGAAGACAAAAAATAATTCTTTTTTTTCTTTTAAGTTAATTTTTTAAATCCCTAATTCTATATATTAACATGAATTTCAAACCAATAGCTCTAACAATAATTTTTCTAATAATCTTATATTTTATAGGGGCATCCCTAACCGGATTGGTACCATTAGAAGAAACATGCTGCACAGGAGAGGATTGCACAGAAGAGAATAAATGTACTTTTTCGTATCCTCAAGCTCCAGCACAAACAACAATAAATATAGCTCTTGAAATTATAGCAATAGCTTTAATTCTAATTTACTTGTTCATAAAATTACAAGAAAAGAAAAGCAAAAAGTAATAATATTAAAACCACATCAAAAACCAACTCATATTTATGGACACTAATAATAAGACCAAATAAATTAAATCCTATTTTTTTATCTTTACCAAACCATTTATCAAAATCAACATAGTCTAAAATCATATGACTATAATATCCAATAAATAGAATCCAAAACCATAATTTACTAACAAAAAATAATAATACTAAAATAAGAGTTATAATAAAAAATCCGGGCAAATGATGAATAAATGTTCTTTCTTTCCAACCAAACACACCGTTAATTGCTGCATTCCAAGCACTTCTAAAACTGAGATTTTTCTTCTTAACAATATAATAAATATAATGATCTATATCAATTAACAATCCAACTAATCCCGTAATAAAAGCATCTAAGTAGCTAAAATTGTGGTAGACCACCATAAGGATACCAATGAAAAAAGCTACTAAAAAATGTGTTAAAGGGTACATTATAATCTCAAGCTAGTAATCTTACTAACTCCCTCATTCATCGAAATACCATAAATTTGATTTGCTTCTGTGATGATCGAATCATTATGACTAATAACTATATACTGAGCAGTTCCGGAGTAGTTTGCAATCAAACTAGATAATTTCTCAGAATTATGCTTATCTAAGGCCGCATCAACCTCATCTAACAAATAGAACGAAGCAGGATTATACTCTTGTATTGCAAAAATAAACGATAAAGCAGCTAATGTTTTTTCTCCACCACTCAAACTTCTGATATCTAATTTTTTATTTCCAGAAATCTTAACACTTATATCGACTCCGCCTTCAAGAGGTTTTTCTTCATTTTCTAAATTCAAAGATGCAACCCCTCCCTTTGTAGTTATACTACCAAATATATCCGCAAATTTATCTTTCAGATTATCAAAAGTTTTCATAAATACTCCAGTTTTTTTCTCCTCAATCTCTCCAATCAGAACTAAAACATCATCTTTTTCTACTTTTAATTTATTGGTTTTTCCAAGAAGTTCTTCATACTGTTCAGACAATTCATCGTAAACCTCTAAGGCTCTCATATTGATATTTCCAATGTTATTCATCATCCTTTCAAAGTCATTAATCTCTTTCTTCAGAACATCAACACCCACTCCCTTTCTTATTGTTCCACCTTTATACTCTTCAAATTCAACTTCCAAAGCTTCAATTTCTCCAACAAATTTAGCCAATCTTATAGAAACTTCATTCATCCGATTTCTAATTCCTTCTAATTTATTCTCTTCGGAAGCAATAGAATCCTCTTTAAATTTCATTAAATCCATTAATTTATTTCTCTTGGCAGCCAAAGCTTTATTTTTACCATAGAAGCCTCTTTCCTGAATTTCTTTCCCTTTCAAATTTTCTTTTTTATTTTTAACAACGGAATACAGATCACTTAATTCATTTTTGAAATCTTCCTCTTCTTTATCATGCCCACTTAAAATATCTTTGACCCTTTTTGTTTCGTTAATATGCATATTGATTTGATTTTGAATTAGACTAATTTCAGAATTCAATTTCATACTTTCTTCCTTTAAACTATCTTTCCTGCTTTCCAGTCTACCCAAATTATTTTTAATTTCCGGATTACTTATTAATTTTTCTTTAATCTCGTTTTTCTCTTTTTTTATATTTTCAACATCAAACTCAAATTTAGAAACGTCTTTTTCAATAATTTCTAGCTCTCTATCAAATTTCAATTTTTCTCCATCTAAAACTTTCTTCTCTTTTAATAACTCGCCAGAAGCATTTATACCCAAAGATTTCTCTATTTTCACAATGTCTCCATATAACTCGGCTTTTTTATTTCTCAAAGATTCTATATCATGATCAATCTCACTTCTTCTTTCCATATCATCTTGAATAGCCTTATTTAAACTAGACAGATCTTCCTCCAAAACAAGAACTTTTTCACTAACTTGTTTTTGATTAAACCCTAATCCACTCCGTCCTCTAAAACCCCCGACCATAGCTCCAGAAGGTTCAATTAAATCACCTTCCAAAGTGACCATTCTTATTTTTCCAATTCCAATACTTCTAGCAGTTTCAATTTTATCAACAACTAAAGTACTGCCAAAAACATAATCAAATACATTCTTATACTTTTTATCAAACTCAATTAAATCAATAGCTAAACCATGAACTCCAGATTTTTTTAATAAAACACTAACTTCCTCTTTCTTTCTGGTCTTAATCTTATTCAATGGTAGAAAAGTAGCAACCCCCGATTTACTTGCTTTCAATTCTTTAATACATTTTCCAGCTATAATATCGTCTTGGGTAACAATACTCTTTATTCTGCCCCCGGCAGAAACCTCTAATGCCAAAGAATATTTTTCTTGAACATTCCCTAACTCAGAAACGGTTCCAAAAACACCTTTAATTTTCTTAACTTTATCAATACATTTATCATTTAGAATTCTTTCTTTAATTCCTGCTTGCTTAGCTCTAAATTTACTTAATTCAGATTCTAACTCATTCAATTTACTCCAATTATCTCCAACTCTAGCAGAAATAACAGAATCTTCTCCTTTAACTTTATTAAGCTCTTTCTCAATTGCAGCATGCTTTGAATTTAATTCTTTTAAATTAGCAGAATTCTTATCTTTATTTATTCTATCTAATTCTTTGTTTATATTTTCTAATCTGAAATTAACTTTATCCAATTCTCTAAGTAAATCCTGTTTTGAATCATTCGCACCCTTCAATAGACTTTCTTTATCTTCAATTTGCTTATCTAATTCACCCAATTTAACATTAATATCATCTATTCCTTCAATTCCAAATTTTTTCTTAAATTCATTTATTTTTGAATTAACTTCTTCCTTTTGAGAACTATTTTGATTTAATTGATTATTTAATTCTAATTTTTTCTTCTTTAAGGAATTTATTGTTTTTTCATCATCCAAAATACTAGCATTCAATTGTTTTCTTCTATTCTTTATTTTTATCAATTCACTTTTTATTGTCTCAGTTCTAGCTTCGTGTTTAAAAACTCCGGATTTTAAAGAATTAATCTCCATCTGAAGAACTTTTAATTCTCCTTCACCTTTCTGATCTAATTCATAATTGATTTTTTGAACTTCTTCCTGTTTTTCTCCAATTAATTGTCTAATTTCTTTTATTTTTCCTTGAATATTTTCAGTTTTATTTTTATGATCATCATAAATTTTCTGAACTTTATCTTTTCTCTCTTTTCTCTCTTTTAGTTGTAAATGAATATAAGTTGCTTTTGAGTCTTTAACCCTATTTTTAAGAGAAACATATTTTTTGGCTTGGTCTCTCTCCTTCTTTAACTCTCTCAAATTTGCTTCTCTTTCAACTAATAAAACATTGGCTTCAGTTAGTTTATTTTCAACTTTATCTAATTCATTAAGAGCTTTGTTTTTTTTATCTTCAAAAATAGAAATCCCGGCAATTTCCTCAATTAATTCTCTCCTATCTACCGGTTTCATTTGCATAAAGTGAACTATGTCTCCCTGTAAAATTATATTGTGGCCATCTGGTTCAATCCCAACCTTTCTCAATAAATCAATAACTTGTTGCCTAGTATGTACCTTATCATTAATAAGATATTTAGACATACCCTTTTGGTTTAAAACTCTAGAAATTTTAATTTCTGGAGTGTTAAATGGAAACTCACTTTTCGAATTATCAAAAAATATATGGACCTCTGCTTTTTTAGAGGGTTGACCCTTTTTACCTCCATTATAAATCAAATTAGCACTCTTTTCAGCTCTCAAACCCTTGGCAGAACTTTTACCTAAAACAAAACAAAGAGCGTCCATAATATTTGACTTTCCCGAGCCATTCGGCCCTATTACACAATTAAAATTATTGCCAAAAATAAGGTCTGTTTTCTTAGCAAAAGATTTGAAACCAGTAGCTGTTAACTTAGTAATAATCGTCATTATATCTCCTCTTTTTATTTAGTTTAAATACCTTTTGTTACTTTTTAAAGTTTGTCTAAGGGACTCTTAATGTTTATCATATTTTTTGTTGATGTGTGCAAATATATCATAGTAGTTTCTGGGCTTTTATGCCCAAGCAAAGTCTGGACATCACTAACCGAATAACAATTTTCAATCAAATGTGTAGCAAATGAGTGCCTTAAAGTATGGGGAGTTACTCTCTTACTGATTTTAGCTTTCTTAGAAGCATCTTTTATTATAATTTGAATAGTTCCAACATTATATTTTTTCCCTCTCTGGCTTGTAAAAATATTGTTTTCTTTCTTCAGACTTTCATCTTTTACCAACTCAAGAATCCTCGGTTTTAATTTATCGGCAAGAATAAACAATCTATCCTTGTTTCCCTTACCTTTTCTCACAAAACCATAACTATTTTCAAAATCCAAATCTTCAACCTTTAAATCTACTAATTCACTAACCCTCAAACCTGCAGAATACAGTAATTCTATCATTAGTTTATGCTTTTTATTTTTTATACTTTCAAATAATCTTGTTATTTCTTCTTTAGTCAAGACAGTCGGAATTTTTTTCCGAACTTTTGAATATTTTATATCAATCCACATTTTCTTTCTTAAAACATCTTCAAATAGAAATTTGATAGCCATATGGTATACATTAAGAGTATTTCCGGCCAAATTTTTTTCTGACAATTTTTCTAAAAACAGTCTTACATCTTTTTTGCTTGTTTTATCTATACTCTTGTTTGAATTCTTAAGAAATTTATCTATACAATAGAGGTAGGTCTTAATGGTTTTTTCACTATATCTTCTCCTTTCGCACTCTTTTCTTACCGATTTTTCTATATTTATGGGATAATAAGCCACAATATAGAAAGATTTACTCAATTTTTAAGCTTTTTCCAAAAATTTATTTAGTCGTTATCAGAATAATACACTTTTAACGGTTAAACCCCAAATATTTGCAATACTTCGTTAAAAGTCTGTTCAACGAAATTTCTAATTCTCCTAAAACATACAAGTGAAAAATAGCTAAAATCTCTCTCAGCCATCCCCCGACCACCCGCCCCAGTGACGAGGTGCGCGCCTGTCCTTCGGACAATTTGTGAAACTTCGCTTCAAATTTATTTAGAAATAATCTTTTTTCCGCCGCCCAATACAAAGCTTTTTATACTATCTGTTGATTAATTAATATATAATGAAAAAAGAAATTATATTTACTTGTTTATTATTTTCCCTAATCTCTCTAATTTTATTTACTTCTGTTTTAGTTAGTGCAGAGACAAGCACTTGTGTAAGTGAAGGTGAAAGTTTAGGTGCTGTAGTTCCAGGAAATGATGCAGTATGTTGTGAAGGTTTAGAACCTTACATCCCAGAAGGAATTGTTGGAACAAGAGGCACATGTGAAAAACCAAATTACAATTCTTGTGTAAGTGAAGGTGAAAGTTTAGGTGCTGTAGTTCCAGGAAATGATGCAGT
>CAZRTL010000003.1:0-10491 GCA_964603065.1 Candidatus Woesearchaeota archaeon | reverse complement strand
CCTTACATCCCAGAAGGAATTGTTGGAACAAGAGGCACATGTGAAAAACCAAATTCTTCTACAATACAAGTTAAAATCACGCCAGAAAAAATCTATGAAATCTTAGATACCCAGAATATCAATAATATAGAATTAAAGAAGGAATCTCAAAAATCAGTTTATTCGGTAGATGGAACTAAAAGAGTGAAATTATTAGGATTATTTTCTATGGAGATGAAAATTACAACCAATATTGACGTGGAAACAGGAGAGATAGTTTCTATGAAAAATCCTTGGTGGAGTTTTTTAGCTAAAGGACAATAAACCCCTAAAAAGATTATTTCATCTTCTTTCTTGCCCCAAAGGGGTACTCTTCGAGCAGAAAGAAAGAAGCAAAGAAGGGCGCGCACCTCAAATTTAATGGGATGGCTAAAAGCCCACCTGAACTAAGAGAGATTTTAGAAATATTAAGACGGAGAATTAGAAACTTGCTCCGTTCCACTTCGCACCACGCCTTGCAGGCTTTCAGAAAATCAAAGATTTTCTTCAGGTCGCTGAACAGGGCTTAAATCCAATCACAAAACGGCGCTTAAAATTCCCCCCTTAAATTTAGGCACACATTTAAAAAACATACTTTTATATATCTCTTCTGTTTTTATTTATCAATATGGACAAGATAGAACTAACTGCAAGCATTTTTGGAATTATATTTTTTCTTGCATTAATAATATACTCTGCAACCTCTTCCGGATTTACTATGTTTCTCCATCTTTTTCTTTTAATTTTGGGATTCACAATTTCAATTTTAATAATCAATAAAATTACAAAATCATCTAATTCATTAAAATCCAAAATCTATTTTTCATTTGCATTATCATCCTTAATATTTTTTTCTATAATCTTTTTTTGGTTTTTAGGAAACCACAGCAGTATTGATGATAAAGGTTTAACAACCGTCTTAATTATTATACCTTCAACAATATTTTTTGGGGTTGTTAGCTTTATCATAGGGATAACCTTGTCAATCAAAAGAAAAATACGAAAAGATTTTGATTATAGCTTTAAACTATTTTCATCAATACTAACAATAATTTCTATTATTTTACTATCTGTTTTCTTTTTTAATTCTATAATTTCAAAATCAGCCGTGGTTTTAGGTAGTGAAGGATTATGTTACATGACTTTATCTCCTCCAAATAGTGGTTCATACATGTTTAATGCTGATTTTGAACCTTCATGTGTTTCAAAAGTAGGTATAGCTAAGAATGATGAAACTATTTGTAAGAACATTCGTGAGGATTCTCATAAAAATAGATGTTATCATTGGGTAACTGTCAATAAAAAAGATATTAAAATTTGTTTCAATTCCCCCCAACCATTTGATATGAGCGTGAGATGTGGAACAGCCTTTTCAAAATTAGAAAATGAAATTTATAATATCTTAAGTAATCCTTCTCATCCAGATATTACATATGCTATAAAGACTACACCCTATTTAGGTGTTTATTATGATGAATCTGCAGAAAACAAATTTATTCCTTTGATTAAGAATATTGTAACACAAGGTTCTTTAGAAGACAAAAAAGAAGCATTGGAAATTTTATTTACTTGGGCTGGTCAAAATTCTTTTGAAGAAGAAAAAGAAGTTTTAAGAGAGGAAATACTCCCGCTTATAGAAAACCAACCAGAATTACAAGAATATGTAGATAAAATTAATGCAAGATTAAGTGCAGTAGTTCTAGAACCTTCTACTTCTACTATAAAAACAGAATAAATGTGTGCCTTTACTCCTCCCCCCCAATAATAGAACGCGCCGTTTTGTGACTCCTCCGAGCCTTCGGCTCTCGGTTTTTTGATAAATCAAAAAAGGATTTAACAGGGCTTATATTCAATTTTTGAGTCGATCTAGAAAGTAAGGGGTAAAATTTTTAGAACTTGCCTTTCAATTGATTGACTGTTCTTTCAAAAGTTTCATAATCAGGATTAACTCTCCAATCCCAATCCTTTATTCCCACATTTGATGCTAAAACTTGTCTTAAATATTGAGATGGAATGGGAAATTCAACTTCAATCACATATCGTTTATTATCTTGAGTTTCTACAAACATATATGAAGATTTTTGTGCTTCATAAATTTCTCTTAATCTATTAAAATCTTCAATTTCTTCAGGTTTAAACTTACTTTGTAAAAACTTCATAATGTTTACTGAAGTTGGAACGATATGCAAATGACTATGATCAAGACAACCTCCCCCCTTATGACAACCCAATCTCGGTCCATGTTCAAACACAAGTACTTCTGAATTGTAAGTTTCTGAAATTACTTCTTTAATCTTCTCTAAAACAGATTCAAGTTCAGAAGTATGTTCTTCAGGGATATTTCCCATTCCGATATAGTGTTCTTTAGAACATAACATAACATATCCATCAATTCCCATTTGACCAATAGTGGGAACTACAAAAAAATTGTCAGATTCATATAGAATATTCTTCTTTAATTGATATTCATCTCCTAATCTACAACAAGATCCCATACTATTGGTTAATCATGATTATATTAAAAATTTTACCCTTTATTCTATTTATGGATAGAACTTCGTTCCCGATTTACAACCGACTCAAAAACTCTAAAATTTTCCTTCGGAACGTTGCACTAAATTTTAGGTCTTCCCTTTAGTCAGACGAATATAACAGCGTTATGTCTAATTCAGAATTCGGACTAAAAGATAGAAACCGAAAGATTTATTTTTTTGGGATAAGTGCTGTCCCCATACCATATTTATGAATCGTTGTTCTTGTACCAGCATATCTAATTTGATAACTAACAACAACTTCAGTATCATCTGGAACTTGAAGGTTTTCAGGTTCTCCTTGAACGCCTTTTGGCAGATAATCCTTAAGTTGTTTTCCATTCATTTCACAATATTCAGACGCACTTATCGTCAAAATTTTTTCTAATTCTATTGCCATACAATTGATAATTAATAGCATATTTATAAATCTTTCGTTTCTTTTACCACTCTAAAGTTAATATTGATAACGCCCGAATTCTGAATTCAAAATCCTTCGGATTTTGCCCCGCTGCGCTCTCCTCCCTTTGGTTGTCGGGAGACATAACAAGAATTAAAGAACTTTCTTCCATAACAGTTAAAAATAAAACCCTCTAAAATAAAAAAATGTGTGGAATTATTGGTTATATTGGGGAAAAAGAAGCCGTTCCAATTCTTATAAATGGATTGAAGAAATTATAATATAGGGGATATTATTCTTGTGGAATGACAATACTTAATCATAATCTAACAACGATAAAAAAAGCAGGCAAAATAAGAGAGTTAGAAAAAGAAAATATAAATCAAATAAAAGGGACAACTGGAATAGCACACACGAGATGGGCTACCCACGGAGAACCCAATGAAAAAAATGCACATCCTCACTCAGATGAAAATAATAATATATCAATCGTCCACAATGGGATAATTGAAAATCATCAAGCATTGAGAGAATTATTAGAAAAAGAAAATTATAAAATAAAATCTGATACAGATTCTGAAATTCTTGCCCACTTAATTTCAAAATTTTACAAAAATAACTTAGAGGAGGCAGTAATTAAAACTTTAAAACTAGTTGAAGGAACATATGGAATAGCTATTTTGAGTAAAAATGAAGAAAAAATAATAGCAGCTAGAAAAAGTTCTCCCTTAATTTTGGGTCTCGGAAATAATGAAATGTTCATAGCTTCTGATGTCCCCGCAATCTTAGAACACACAAAAAAAGTGATTTACTTAGATGACAATGAAATAGCTACGATAACAAAAAATGATTACAAAGTTAAAGACATAAATGGACTACAAATAGATAAAGAAGTCCATGAAATAAAATGGTCTTTAGATGAAATCGAAAAAAAAGGTTTCAAACATTTTATGCTCAAAGAAATTTATGAACAACCTTCGGCCTTAGAAAATACCTTAAGGGGAAGAATTTCGGATAAAATAAAATTAACTCTAAATTTTGATATAAACAAAATAAAAAGAATTATTTTATTGGCCTGTGGAACAAGTTGGCACTCAGCACTAATTGGAAAAACACTTTTAGAAAACTTAACCGATATTCCTTCAGAAGTAGATTATGCCTCTGAATTTAGATATAGAAATCCAATAATAAAAGAAAATGACCTAGTCATAGTTCTTTCACAATCGGGAGAAACTGCAGATACTTTGGCTGCATTAAGAGAGGCAAATCAAAAAGGAGCAAAAACAATTGGAATAATAAACGCAGTAGGTTCAACAATAGCAAGAGAAGTTGGATCCGGAATTTATCTCCATGCAGGGCCTGAGATCGGAGTAGCCTCTACAAAAGCCTTTACAAGTCAAGTTTTATCTTTAGCTTTATTATCTTTGTATATAAGGCAAGAAAAAAACCTCCCAGAAAAAAAAGAATTAATAGAAGAAATAAAAATTCTGCCTAAAAAAATCTCAGAATTTTTGGAATCGGAAAATAATATCAAAGAAATAGCCAAAGAATTCAAAGACTCTAAAAACTTTTTATACTTAGGAAGAGGAATAAATTTTCCAGTAGCTCTAGAAGGCGCTCTAAAATTAAAAGAAATATCATATATCCACGCTGAAGGGTATCCAGCGGCCGAAATGAAACATGGACCAATTGCCTTAATAGATGAGGATATGCCAATAGTTTTCATAGCAACAAAAAATGATCTCTCTCCAAAAATTCTAAGTAACATGCAAGAAGTAAAATCAAGAAAAGGAAAAATCATAGCAATAAAAAATGATAATGATTATGAAATAAAAAAATTGGCTGATTACACAATAAAAGTCCCCGATACAATAAATGAACTATCTCCAATAATAAATTCTCTCCCATTACAGTTATTGGCTTACCACATAGCAGATTTGAAGGGTTTAAACGTCGATCAGCCTCGCAATTTAGCAAAGTCATGCACGGTAGAATGAACCCAATATACCCATACATATGTGCCAGTATAGAAATCTATTTTTCTCAAACCATTCCTCCACATATATCCAGCTATTATCATTCTGGCCTGCATAGGATGTTTGATTCTTTGGATAACTTCCTCACCACTCGAGTTATCCAAAAATGAAACAATATTCTCAAGCTCTTTTTCCCGCACAATAAATCTGATCAATGACTCGTAATCTAACCCACAAGAATCAAATGTTTGACACAGTGAATCCGCATATGAGGGAATAGGAGAAACATTTTCAATTTCAGAAACCTGAACTTTTTTAAACTCTAATCTCCCGGAGGCAGGATTTCCCATTAACATCCCTGCGAGAATTAATCCCTTAACAACTATACCAACTACCATAAAAATGTGATTGAATAAGATTTTATAAACTTTTACATATGGAAAATTTTATAAATATTGTTTACGAAAAATTAATATGAATAAAAGAGGAATATCACCATTAATTGCTACCGTATTAATTATTGGTTTTGTAATAGTTGCAAGCGTATTAGTTGTCTATTTTCTAAGTAACTTAACTGAAAGGTAATTAGAAGAAACTGGAGAAGATATAAATATTGCTACTACTAATATAAATTATGAAGTTAGCCTTAGGGACCATTATGGGAATAGTAAGATAAAGATAAGTAATAATGCTGATGTATCTTTATATTTTTTGATCCAATTAGAAGATGAAGTTATAGAAACTGAATTAATTCCTGCCTATGGCACTAGAAGCTATTTGGGCAGTTATTCTGAATATGTTACTGTAGTTCCCGTCATTGAACAAAATGGAGAGAGAGTGAGTATTGGCTCTAGAGCCAAAGAGAAGGAGATTTCTTCAATTAGCGAAGAAAATTATGCCTTGAGATTTGATGGCAATGGAGATTATGTAACATGTCCCAATACCTATGATACCTACCATGTAGGTGACCACACATATATGACCTGGATAAAAGTAGAAAACTCCCCATTGATTGGAACAACAGGTATTTTGGGCCACTATAATTGGAGAATTTCAACTTCAACAAATATACCTAGATTTACCATAGTATATCAATATCCTCCATCTGAGGCAAATATAGTTAATTCAAATACAACATTGGCAGAAGGAGAGTGGCAACATTATGCTGCTGTTTATGATTATGATGCTACAAATGGAGAAATTTTATTATATTTAGATGGAGAGTTGGTGGGCAATGGAAGTATAGGGGATCATACAATAGAAACAAATTATAACACAGGACAACAAAATCTTATAATGGGATTTAGTAATCATGGTAATACAGAATATTTACTTGGAGAACAGGATGATGTTAGAATATATAATAGAACTTTAACTCAAGAAGAGATACGAGAAAACATGTACAATAAATTGACCGGCAATGAACCAAATCTAGTAGGTTATTGGAATTTTAATGAAGGATCAGGGAACACACTTTCTGATTTAACCGGAACTCATAATTGTGATTTGAATGGGGATCCACAATTCGTTGAAGTTCAATAGTTAAATTTATAAACAAATCATTTCAACAAATTCTTATGAAAAAGATACATACTAGGGCAAAAAGGAAGCTAGGATATGGAACCCACCTTCCACACAGAGCAAAACTTAAAAATATACCTAGAAAGAAAGGACCAAAAACTTTCAAAACAGAAGAAACAGCTAAAAAGTATGCTGAAGAAAATGGAATTAAAAAATACGAACTTAAAAAAGTAAAAAAAGATAAAAAATTCCAAATTATTGATCTTTCTTAATGATACCTTCTGCAGCCATAATTCCAGTCATAGCTGCCCCAATAATACCTCTACTTTTACCAACTCCGTCCCCAGCAACAAATAAGTTATCAACAGTAGTCTCTAAATTTTCATTAGTAGGATATTCGGTATCATAAAATTTAACCTCAGGAGCATATAACAAATTTTCATTCGAAGTAAACCCTGGAAAAATCCTATCCATTGCACGTGAAAAAACCGCTATATCTTCACCGATTCTCATATCATAAGCACGACCAATATCACCTGGCGTAACTTTACCTTGCTCAAATAAAGAACAAGTAAGGCGCTTATATATTCCTTCAGTAAATGTACCTTCTGAAGAACGTTTACCTGCTAAAAAATCACCAACTCTCTGAACAAGGGGCTTACCTCCCCCAAGATCCAAAGTTTTCATAACAATATCTCGACCATATTTAGTAGTATCTACCATCGGCTCAGTCAAAACATTAGTAACCAGTATGGCCATGTTTGTCTTTCCAGTCTTACGACTTTTTAAACCATCTCCATTAATCAATTTTAAGAAATCCCCATTACTCTGAATGTTTTCAATTCGAACACGGCCACCCGGATTCGTACAAAAAGTTCTAATCTTGCCCCCACGAAATGGATTATCATAAATAAATTTTGGATCATAAATAACATTAGTAATCTCATCATAAACCTCATTCAACATTTCTATGCGAACACCCACATCAATGGGGCCAAACTCAGTTTGAACTCCTAAAGATTTAGCTTGCTCCCTAAACCAATAAGCTCCAGAACGTCCCGGACTTACCAATAAATAATCAGAGATGAATCTACCGGTTGAACTATCTAAGTGAAATCTATGTCCTCTCTGAATTCTTGAAACGTCCGAGTCCAAATGAAAATCAACTCCTTTAGCCATTAAAGATTCTCGAAAACTACGAATTAAAGCCTTAGATTTATCGGTACCAATATGTCTTTGTAAGGCAGGAACCAATTCAACACCATACCTAGAAGCCCGACCACTCCATTTCTCAATCTCAGAAGAATCGATGCCATAAACAGTTTTATCAGCTCCAAACTCAACTAATTTAGAATCAATATAAGCAATATAAGCCTCAGCTTCATCTACGTCCAAGCCCAACTTATCTAAATCCATTCCAATTTTTGTGGTTAGATTTAATTTTCCATCATTAATTAAACCCCCGGAACAATATTTAGTTTTCTCTATAATTGCAACTTTATACCCTTCTCCAGAAAGTCTATCGGCCGCGAATAATCCAGCAGGCCCAGAACCAATAATACAAATATCATATTTTTTATCCACTTCAGAAATAGGAAATAGCTTTCTTTAATAAGCTTTATTATAGTAACTTATATAAATGATAAATTACCATAATTAATTTTAGTATGGTTTCGTATGAAAAACATATTAAAAAGTATTCTGTGATACTTAATGACAAAGTTCCCCCACAAGTTGATTTATTAAGAAGGGATTTATCTGAACATTTTTTTACAGATATGGAGGATAGAGGAAGAATTGAAAACACTTGGCTATTTACAACTAGAAATAACGAAATAAGCTTACTTGTTTTTGAAAATTTGGGTGAAAAAGCAAACTTGACCCTAACGATCAAATATAAAGATAGTTATGGAAACTTGCCTCAAAGAATCATAGAAAAACATAGATTAGAAAAAGTTGCCTAAATCCTTCTGAGATTTAGCCTTTTTTAAGTTTTGAAAAGTTTTCCAACTTTTTCTAAATATTTCGGGATGTTTTTCAAAATTGTTTTTAATAAATTCTTGAGTTCTTTCGTCTGCAGGATATCCACTACCAATTTCACCATATTTTTTCCTTAGTTTTTCTATTTCACTATCTCTAGTCACCTTGGCCAAAATAGAAGCAGCAGAAACTACAGGATATTTAAAATCTGCCTTATGTTCTGAAATTATTTTTATATCTTTATCTTTCAGAAAAAACTTCACAAATTCTTTATACGATTCTGTATTTGTACTAGGACAATCTAAAATGGCCACATCAGGTTTTAATTTATTTATAATTAAAGCAGACTTAACCCCTTCCAATTTATTTAAATTCATTTCCTTAGAAAGAACAGCTTCATCTATCTCATTAGGTTTGATAATTAAAATTTCATATCCTTTTATCACTTTTATTATTTCATCAAATAATTCTTCTCTTTTTTTAGGAGCTATTAATTTAGAATCTTTTACATCTAATTTTTTTAGTTTTTTTTCATCACTTTCTTCAATCATAACTCCAGAAATAACCAAATCTCCAATAACCGGGCCACGCCCTGCCTCGTCTACACCCAAAACTTTCATAAAACTAAATCAAATCTAAACTATAAAAACATTTCCTTCTTGCCATCTTGTCACGTACGCGGATAGAGCTTATAAAAGAAATTTAATATAAAAAAATATGAATGAAATAAAATTAGCTGAATTAGTAGGCATCATTCTTGGAGATGGTTCAATAAACATATATAAAAGACATAAAAGATTACAAATAACATTGCACTCTGAAGATGATTTAGAATATTCAAAATACATAAAAAACCTATTTATAGGGTTATTTCAAGAAGAACCAATAATAAAGTTTAGAAAAAACCAAAAGGCATTAGACATATTAATTTTTAAGAGAAAAATAATCTACTTTTTTCTAGAATTGGGACTAAAAAAATCCCCCAAGATGCATAGAGTAAAAATACCAAAAAAATTTCTTGAAAATCGATTACCTACTGGTTTATTAAGAGGACTATTTGATACAGATGGCTCTTTGGTAATAACCAACAACAATGGAACAGTTTATCCCAGATTAGAAATAAAAGTTTGTAACTCACCGATGCAAAAACAGATAATAAAACTATTAGATAAATATAATTTCAGATTTGGAGCATACAAAATATCAGAAAATCAAGTTAGAATTCAAATGAATGGTAAAAGTCAACTAAAGAAATGGTTGGATTTAATTGGATTCAGTAATCCAAAACACTCCAAGAAATTAAAATGTATAGCGGGAGACGGATTTGAACCGACGACCTCCGGGTATCTCCCAAAGACTGAACAATCAGCCTAGATATGAGCCTTCCGCAATTGACAGATTGTTCTGAACAATTTCGACGAGCACTCCAGGCTGCTCCATCCCGCTACGACCTAAGAACCACTTGACTATTTTTAAACCTTATGGTTATCTTTATAAATTAAAAATTCCAAAAAAACAAAGTATGTATGAGTATATCTTACTAGTAGTGGGCTTATTTTTACTAATTAAAGGAGCGGATTATCTAGTTGAAGGTTCATCTTCCTTAGGAAAAGCCCTTAATGTTAAACCCCTAATAATTGGTTTAACAGTTCTAGCATTCGCAACATCTCTTCCAGAATTAAGTATTAATATATTTTCGTCTATAAAAGGCACTTCAGACATTGCCTTAGGAAATATAATTGGAAGTAATATAGCAAATATACTTTTAGTTTTAGGGATTATTGCATTCTTCATGCTAATAAAAGTTAGGTCTATAGTAGTAAGAAAAGGAATACCTTTTACTTTATTTTCAGTTTTAATATTTCTTTTATTGGCTAATGATTCCTTTTTCAATGGTTCAAATATATTATCAAGAATAGATGGAATAATTCTTTTAATATTCTTCTCAATTTTTATATGGTATATCTATATGCTAGGGAAAAAACAAAAACTCAAAATATTACCTGAGGAATTAGAGCCCCAAAAACATTCCAAAACCATAATAACTCTAATGATTCTTGGAGGG
>CAZRTL010000002.1:0-87151 GCA_964603065.1 Candidatus Woesearchaeota archaeon | reverse complement strand
ACTTTGGGAAATATTAGAAGTTATGTTAATCAGAGAATTGAATTTCCAGAAGGAAGTCTTTTGTTAAGTGGAAACATAGGTAGTGGGAAAACTTCTTTACTTCTGGCTATTGATTTCGCTCTTTTTGGTTTGAGAAAAGGAGCTTTATCGTCTAATGCTTTATTAAGAAAAGGACAAGATTATGGTTTTGTAGAGTTAAACTTTGAAATTTCTGGAAAAGACGTTATAATTAGAAGAAACTTGAAAAAGGGATCTAGTGGAATTAGCCAAGAAGCAGGTTTTTTTATTTTGGATGGCTACAAAGAGGAACTTAGTCCGGTAGAATTGAAGCAGAAAGTTTTAGAGCTGTTTAATTACCCCAGAGAGACTTTAACTAAAAGCAAGGGATTGATATACAATTATACAGTTTATACACCTCAGGAAGAAATGAAATCTATTCTTTTGGCCGATGTTGAAGAAAGATTAAACATTTTGAGAAGAGTATTTGGAATTGATAAGTACAAGAGAGTAGTTGAAAATTCTAAAGTTCTAATTTCAAAATTGAAAGATAGAAAAAAAGAGTTTAATTTATTGAGTTCTGATTTAGAAGAATTTAAGGAAGAGAGAAAAATCAAAGAGGAAAAAATTAGTGAAGTTGAATCTAAAATTACTTTAATGAAAACTGAATTGAATGAAATAAAAAATAAAGTTGAATCAAAAAGAAAAAATGTTGAATTATTAGAAGAAAAAGGAAAACGAAGAAAAGAATTAGAGTCAGATTTTCAAATATTGACTCATAAATTGGAAGGATTTATTGATCAAAAAACTAGAAATAATACTAGAATTGACATTTTGAATAAAGAAATAAATGATTTAGATAGAGGGCTGAAAGAATTTAATATTGTAGATTTAGAAATAGTGAATAAAAGAATTTCTGATGTGAACGAAGATCTAATAAGAGTTGAAAATGAAAATAAGGAATTGAGTAAAAAGTTGGGAGAATTTGAGTTTGTTATTAAAAATTCCGAGAAAGTTAAAAATGACGTTAAGGATTTAGATATTTGTCCAGTTTGCCACCAAAATGTGGGCCTTGATCATAAACATAGAATTTCTAATAATGAAGAGTCTAGAATAAAAGATACAAAAGTTTTGTTTGAGCAATATACTGAGAAAGAGAAAGAAAATAAAAAATTAACTTTAGAGTTTAGAGTTAAATTAGATACTTTGTTGAAATCAAAAAATGAAGTTGAAATATTTAGATTGAAAAAAAATAATTTGAATGATAGAACTGAAAATTTACAAAATTTATTAGATGAACAGAATAGAATAAAAAAAGATATTGGAGAAATCAATTCCCAAAAATTAGGAATTGATAAATTATTGGTAGACTTACCAGACGTTTCTGAAGAATATAATAAAGTTAAATTAGAGATGGAAGAAATTTTGGTTTTAGATAGAAAGTTGCATTCTGAATTGTATGCTTCTGAAAGGGAGATTAATATTGTAAAAGGTAGAATTGAAGAGTTGTCTTTAGATATTTTGAAGAAAGAAAAATTTAAGGAAAAAATTGTCAAATATTCAGAAATGATAACTTATTTGGAGAAGGATTTTACTTCATTAATACAAATAATGGAGAAACAAATAATGAGAAAGATTCACTTTGATTTTGATAAATTGTTTAAGGATTGGTTTAGAATTTTAGTTGAGAATGAAGATTTAGATATTAATCTGAATTATGATTTTAGTCCCCTAATTAGTCAAAATGGATATGATATTGAATATTCTCATTTAAGTGGTGGAGAAAGAACAGCTGCTGCTTTGGCTTATAGATTGGCTTTGAATCAAGTTATTAATACCCTTATGAGTGAGATTAATACTAGAGATATTTTGATTTTAGATGAACCTACAGATGGTTTTTCTTCTGAACAGGTTGATAAGTTAAGGATTATTTTAGAAGAATTAAATGTGGAGCAGGTTATTATTGTTAGCCATGATCCAAAAATTGAAAGTTTTGTCGATAATGTCATTAGGTTTGAAAAAAAAGAAGGAAGCACTTATTTGTCCCAAGGATAAACTATCCAGGAATTGCCCATATCTTCGCTTATGTAATCTGGGTTAAAAATGCTTTGAGGTTTTTTATGTAATACCGCTGTTTTTATTTCCTTAGGTTTAAATTGAGAAATGTATTCATGTACTTTTTTCATTGTTAGCCCCGTGTCTGCAACTTCGTCGACTATTAGAATTGATTTATTTTCTAGATTTATTCCTTCAAGGCCTTGAGTTATTGTAGCTTCATTTAATAAATTGTCTTCCTCATCATAATTTTTGCACCCTATGGAATAATATCTAGGACTTTTTATTTGTGTTTTTAACAATCTAGTAGGAATCCACCCCCCTTCACTAATCGCAATCACAATTTCTGGTTTAAAATTAAGTTGTATTTTAGAAGCTAATTTTTTTACAGCGTCGTGAATGTTGTTCCAATCAAGATATATTTTGTCTTCTGATGTTGTCAATTTCTTTTTATTGAAATTTTGGGGTATAAATAGATTTCTGTAAAGTAAAACAATATTTTTATAATACTATATGAACTACTCAATGCTATGCCAGAAATAATTAATTTTTCAGAAATAAACAAGAGAGATGTAGTCAAGAGAATCAAACAGGGCGAATTGTTTATTTATCCTACTGATACAATTTATGGAATGGGGTGTAATGCTCTGAAACAAGGTGCTGTTCAATTGTTAAAAGAGATAAAAAATAGGGATGAAAAACCTTTTTCTGTTATTGCTCCAAACAAACAGTGGATTTATAAAAATTTGGAGGTAACTAACAAGAGGTTTATTCAAAAATTACCTGGACCCTATACTTATATTTTGAAAATTAAGAAAAGAGCGGTTGCTAGAAATGTTAATCCTGGATTAAAAACTTTGGGGATTAGAATGCCAGATCATCCGTTTACAAATTTGATAAAAAAATCTGGAGTTCCTTTCATAACAACCAGTGTGAATTATTCTGGAAAAAAACCCGCTAGAAATATAAAAGATATCCCTAGAAGAATTTTAAATAAAGTTGATATTGTTTTAGATAATGGTTTTCTACATAACTATCCTTCAACTCTTATTGATTTGACTTCTGATATTGCTAAAATAATTAAAAGGTAATATTTATAAGGAGTTTCTCTTTCTCTTTTTTATGAAAACTAAAGGATTAGAGTTGGCTGTTGGAACTGTTTCTGCTGAATCTACCTTGGGAGAAGGAATTGTTTCTAGTTGGATTGATCCACTTTTTATACCCAAGGTTCTTAATACAGTTGTTTCTGGTTATTACGATATGGCTGAAAGAGGATTGGCAGGGGTAGGGTATTTTACAGGATTAGGATTGATTGGGAATTATATTGCCGAAGATCCTACTGATCTTTCAAGGTACTTGCCCGTTGCTATGAATGTAGGTTCTTTGATAAGTCAAAAATTGTTTAACAATAATTGATAGGGAGAACAAATGCTTAATTATATTAGAGAAAACCTGGCTAAGACTCTAGGTACCTTAAGCATTGTTTCTATTTTGACTGGTTCTGTTTTTATTTGGGAGGGATATAAAACTATGAGAGATTGTGATGTAAATTTTCCTCGACAAAATGAGTTTTTAGAAAGAGTCGAAGAAATCGATAATCAACTTAATAATAGTCATAAGAAAGAGTTTACATTGGACGTGATAGCTTTAATAGAAGAAAGAAAACAAATAATTAGTGATGCAGGTGGAAAATTGAAATATAATAAATTATTAAACGAATATCGGGCTGAAAAAAGAGATTGGAGGGATGAAAAAGAAAAGGGAAGGAGGAATAGAGATTTGGGATTTTATTTGTCTGGTTTCGGAACTCTCCCAGGAATACTTGCAATTGTTTGTAGACGTTATGAATCTCAAATATAATTTAATTGTTATATTCATGAATAGATAATTTTATAAATCATTTAAGGCCTTGGGAGTTTATAACTTTAAAAGAGGAGTTTGTTTATGCTCATTAATTAATGGAGGAAAATACAAATGGAAGAAGAAAATAAAAATGTAGAAGAAGAGACTCAAGAAGAAGAAACAACTGAAGAAGAAACTGAAACAGAGGAAGAAGAATCTGAATCTGAAGAAGAAGCTTCTGAAGATGATGCTGAAGAATCAGAGGAAGGAGGCGAAGAAGAACCTGCTGAAGAAGAGTCTACTGAAGAAGAGAAGACAGAAGAAGAACCTGCTGAAGAAGAGAAGACAGAAGAAGAGTCTACTGAAGAAGAACCTGCAGCTGAAGAAGAGAAGACAGAAGATAGTGAAGACGAAGAATAATTTTTGAAAGGAGTAAGGTTCTCCTTACCCTAATTTTTTTAGTAAAGTTTAAAAACGTTTAATTCTAAAATTGTATTATAAATTGAGGAGGTGATAGCTTGACACCTGTTGAGATAATAGCATTAATTGCAGCAATTATAGTTATCTTGAAGACGATATTTTTCTTCTTCGGACAGAAGACTTGGAGTAAATGGATCAACAGTTTTCTTAATATGAAAGGATATAGATGGATTGCTTTTATTATATTCCTAGTATTATTTTACTTAGTGGTCTTTATGGGCGGAGTTAGTATAGTAACCTTGTTTGCGGTGTGGATGGTTGTAGCATTTTTTATGCATTCTATATTATTCGCATATCCAAAAGGTTTGAATGCCTTGATGAAAGACTTCATGAGAGATACAAAAGAGAACTGGTTGCAGATGCTAATAGTGCTAGTACTAGCGCTTTGGGTTTTAAACTCTCTATTTAACTTTTTTTAATTTCTTTTTCCTTTTTTTAAAAATAAAAAATAAAAATGTTACTTAGAATTCCTCTTCTTCAGCTGCAGGTTCTTCCTCAGATTCGGTTTGTTCCTCTTGAACTTCTTCTTGTTCTCCTTCATCACTAGCTTCTATTTCACTGCCTTTTTGAAGTAAAACAACTTTTTGTGCTTGTTTTCCTTTATCGCCTTCAACAGCGTCAAAAGAAACTCTATCATTTTCTCTAATAAATGTGCCTTTATCTAAAGCAGTGAAGTGTACAAAATAATCTACACCATCTTCGCCTTCAATAAAGCCAAAGCCTTTTCTCTTGTTAAACCATTTAACTTTTCCTTCCATTTTATTAATCTCCTAGAAACGCTCTAAAATTCTTTGTTTAGACACTTTCTAGATTGAAAATTATGGGGAAATAATTAATTTATAAAGCTTTGGATATGAAAAAGTTTAAATATCAGGGTGAGCTCCCCCACATATGAATAAAAGAGTGATTGTTCTGGCCTTATTTTTATTTTTAGTTAGCTTTAGTGTTATTGCTGCCGATTCATTTTATGTTGAAGTTGAACCAATTAAGGATACAATATTGCCAGATGAAATTGCAGAGTTTGAACTTATGATAAAAAGTAACATAAATGTACAAACCGTTTTCAAAATAATTAAGCCAGCTGTTTATTGGGATTGGAATTTAGATAAAAGCAGTGTTCCCCTAGGTCCAGATGGTAGAGAGTATGTCAATATTTTACTTGAGCCATTTTCAGAGAAAGAGCCTGGAGATTATGGAATTTCTTTAGATATTAAACCTAATGTGAATGGATCAGAAAACGAGAATGAGTTGCTCGAGATTAAAGTTGTTAGTTATGATCAAGCATTTTCAGTTAGTTTAGATTCTTCTGATAATATAAATCCAAATAAAGAAAATTTATTTCGAGTTATCATAAGAAACAATTATGATTTAGATGTTCAAAATTTAAGCTTGAATTTTCATAGTGAGTATTTCGATGCCTCTAAAGAATTTGACATAAGGCCTTATGAAACTATAGAAGTTGAAATTCCGATTGAGTTTGATGGTGTTGTAAATGAGGGAGATAATATTGTCTATTTAGATTTTTATAGAGGTGGCAATTTAGTTTTGGAAAAAGAAGAAATGATTAACATTGGTTATTTTACCGATGTTTCTGGAGTTGGCACCCCTGAAGAGAGTTTTTTGTACAATAAGGAGACTGTTGTTAGGACAAATACTGGAAATACCATAAGTCATGAAACTTATGTCAAAAAATTAACTTTATTTGAAAAGTTGTTTACTTCGACAAATCCTAATCCTGATTCATCTACTAAAGATGAGAGTTTTTACATTTTAGAATGGACTTTTGATTTAGAACCTGATCAAACTAGAACTATCGTTATTGAAACGAATTATAGGTGGTTTACCTTAGCTACTATTTTGATTATTCTGTCATTGTTATTTTTATTTTATTGGTTAAAGAGAGATGTTTCTTTAGAGAAGAAAATAGTTTCGATACAAAAAGGCGAGGATGGGTTTTATCGTCTAAATGTTATTTTGTCTTTGAAAAATAAAACTCTGAAAAATATATATAATATTAAAATAATGGATCGGTTGAGTGGAAGGATAGATAAGGTTGACAACTTTGGAGTCCATAATCCTACAGTTGTTAAATCGGATTCTGGAAAAACTGCTAAAATTATTTGGAATGTTAAGAACCTTGGAAAAAGAGAAGAGGTTATGTTACAATATACTATTAGGTATAAACCGTATGTGATTAGAAGCGTACCTCCCGCTATTGCAAAATATCTTCGAAGGGGAAGACCTGTTTTTGTAAAATCAAATAGAGCAGATATTTTCAACTAAACGTTAGTTTTATAAATTTAATATTATCTTGTTTTCTTATCCCGTCATAGCTCAACGGTAGAGCGTTCGGCTGTAGATGCTTATTTGATTTGGTCTTTGGACTTGAAGTGAAAAATATGCCAGCCGTACCCGAGAGGTTCCCGGTTCAAATCCGGGTGACGGGATATTCTTTTACTTTTTCATAATAGTAACAAATGGAAATGTTTATAAATTTGAGATGATGCCGTTTATATAATGAAAGGGTTAACACTGTTTGAAAGGTTATGGGGTATTAGGTCCACTGAAAGGTTTGGAGCTATTTGTTTAGATAATGATATGTTGAATATTGAGGCTAAAGTGATAAAAACTTGGGAGAAAGATGCATGGGGATTTGGTTATCTTGAAGGATATTTAATGTTGACTACTAAAGGCAGAAATTTTAGTTATGTTGAAAAATTAAAAGATGTTAATGTGATGAATGAGCCAGATCCAGAGCTGCTTGCTTGCGGAAATAGAATTGTAAAAAGATTACCCCAAGGATTGAGAGTAGATTATCCAGAGAGTGTTGAAGAATATAATTAATTAAAATTAATTTTTCCTAGGAAAACCAAAAGATTTATAAACAACTTGTTTGCCCTAAATTTACAAGCAAAGATTCTCTCTAAAGACAAAGATGGATATACCTCAAAATTAACGACAATTTCATTTAAGTTTTAGTGGGAACTATGCCCTGATAGTGTAGTTGGTTATCATGCAGCCCTGTCGAGGCTGCGACCCGGGTTCGAATCCCGGTCAGGGCGTGGTATAATTGCTCAGAATACCGGACTGGTAGCTCAGCTTGGTAGAGCACTTGGCTTTTAACCAAGGGGTCGCGGGTTCAAATCCCGTCCGGTCCATCCAAACGTTGAAAAATGGCAGAAGAATTCAATATCATAAAACACTCCCTGGTGCCCGAGCATATTAGGCTAGGTGAAGAGGAAAAGAAAGAGTTGCTTGAAAGTCTTAATATTGAATTGAATCAGTTGCCTATGATTTTGTTAAGTGACGCAGCAATACAGGAATTAAAACCTGAAGTTGGCGATATCATTAAGATTATAAGAAATAGTCCAACTAATATTAAACAAGAATTTTACAGGGTGGTTGTACATGGTTAAGGGATATAAAGATATTATTAAAAATTACTTTAAGGATTATTCCTTAGTAGAATCCAATATTAATTCTTTTAACAATTTTTTAGACAAACAATTGCAAAAAATCATTGATGAGATAAGTGAAATTGTTCCTACTATTATTCCTCAAGAATTTGAGAATTTTAAAATTAAATTTAATAAAATTGAAGTTGGTAGGCCAGAAATTACTGAAGCAGATGGTTCTAAGAGAATGATTTATCCTATGGAAGCAAGATTGAGAAAATTAACTTATTCGGCCCCAATTTATATGGAAGTTGCAACATATATCAATGATATTCAAAGAGAGTTATTCACAATCCAGGTGGGTAGAATGCCAATTATGTTGAGATCTAAATACTGTCATTTGGCTGGTTTGAAAAGAGAAGAACTTGTTAAGAGGGGAGAAGATCCAGCAGACACCGGAGGATATTTTATATTAAATGGAAATGAGAGAGTATTAATTACTGTCGAGGATTTGGCTTCTAATAAATTCTTTGTTAAGAAAGTTGCAACCGGTCCGAGTAATTATGTTGGAAAGCTTTTTTCCGAGAGGGAAAATTATAGAATTCCTCATACGATTGAGCAAATGAAAGAAGGGATTATGAATTTAAGTTTTGCTAGATTTCAGAGAGTTCCTATTATTGATGTAATAAAAGCTTTAGGTTTGACAAAGGATCAGGATATTATGAATACTATTGGCTCTGAGAAACAGGCAGATGATATTTTGGTTAACTTATATAACTCTATTGATATAAAAAGTCAGAAAGATGCAATAGAAAGCTTGGCTAAGAAAATAGGCATGATGCAAAAGGAATTTGTTGAAGAAAGAACCTTTGAACAAATGGATAGATACTTATTACCACATATTGGTTTGACTCCAAAAGATAGATTAAATAAAGCTTATCACTTATGTAAATTAATCAGAAGATATCTTTACATTTCTAATGGACATGCAAACCTTTCCGATCAAGATCATTATTCTAATAAAAAATTAAAGATGAGTGGAGACCTATTAGAAGATTTATTTAGAGTTAATCTAAGAGCATTAGTACAAGACATACTATATAATTTCCAGAGATTGGTTAAGAGAGGTAAATTTACTTCGGTTAAAATTATTATTAGAGATCAATTGTTAAGTTCTAGAATAAAGAGTGCAATGGCTACAGGAACATGGCCAGGGGGTAGGGCAGGTATTAGCCAGAACATAGCTAGGACAAATGCAGTAGATACTGTTTCACATTTACAGAGGGTTGTTAGTTTGTTAACTTCTTCTCAAGAAAATTTTGATGCTAGGGCATTGCATAGCACTCATTGGGGAAGATTATGCCCTGTTGAAACTCCAGAGGGAACTCCGATTGGTTTGAGAAAGAATTTATCATTATTATCTACTATTTCAAAAGAGGCAAATGAAGAAAAAATTAAAAAAATGCTCGAGGGGGAATCTTTGAAGTTAGTTTAAAATGGTTGATGTTTATTTAAATGAAAAATTTGTTGGAACTGTAGAATCCTCTAAAGAGTTCATCGACAATATAAGAAGTAAAAGAAGGAAAGGGGAAATTTCTCCAGAATTGAATATAACTTATAATGAAGAATTAAATGAAATTTCTGTGGAGACAACTAAAGGAAGATTAAGAAGACCTTTAATTATTGTAGAAAATGGTAAATCTAAACTAAGTGAGAAACATATTGAAGAGATGAATAGTGGAGAATTAAAATGGGCAGATTTAGCAGAGCAAGGTATTATAGAATACATAGATGCTGCTGAAGAGGAAAATGCTTTAGTTGCATTAACTTCCGAGGAAGTGACTGATGATCATACACATTTAGAAATAAGTCCAATTACCATTTTGGGTTTAACCACATCTTTAGTTCCTTATTCTAACTATGGTTCTTCTTCTAGACTAATCAGAGGAAGTAAGATTCAAAAACAGGCTTTAGGCCTATATGCAACTAATTTTTTACTAAGAATGGATACGGATGCTAGTATCTTACATTATCCACAAAAACCGCTTGTTAAATCTTTTATGCATGATGCTTTTGGTTATGAAGAACATCCTTCGGGTCAAAATTTGACTATTGCGGTTATGAGTTATGAAGGATATAACATGCAGGACTCTGTTATTTTGAATAAGGGTAGTGTGCAAAGGGGTGTAGGAAGATCAACATTTTTCAAACCATTTTCATTAGATGAAGTGAGATATTCTGGAGGACTGATGGATGAAATAAGTATTCCAGATGCAGAAGTAAAAGGGTATAAATCAGAGAGAGATTATAGAAATTTAGAAGATGATGGTATAGTTTATCCCGAAGCAAGTGTCGGGTCAGATGATATTTTAATTGGTAGAACTAGTCCACCTAGATTCCTTAGTGGAGCAGATGAATTTAATGTTGCAGCTACAACAAGAAGGGAAAGTTCCATTGCTGTTAGTGAAGGAGTTAAAGGAACGGTTGATTCTATATTTTTAACTGAAAATGATGAGGGAAACAGATTAATTCAAGTTAGATTAAGAGAACAGAGGATACCTGAAATTGGGGATAAGTTTGCTTCGAGACATGGTCAGAAAGGAGTTATAGGCTTATTGGTTCCTCACGAGGATATGCCATTTAGTGAAAAGGGCATAACTCCTGATATAATTTTTAGTCCACACAGTATTCCATCAAGAATGACTGTATCTCATTTATTAGAAATCTTAACAGGAAAAGTTGGAGCATTGAGGGGAAAACAAATTGATGCAACTGCATTCGATACCCCAGATGAACATGAATTGAGAAAAGAACTACTAAGTATGGGATTCAGAGAAGATGGTACTGAAGTATTTTATAATGGTTTAACTGGTGAGAGATTTCAAGCCAAGATTTATACTGGAAGCATTTATTATTTTAAACTTAAGCACATGGTTGCAAATAAATTACACGCAAGGGCTTCAGGAAGAATACAATTATTAACAAGACAACCCGTAGAAGGAAGAGCCATGGGCGGAGGATTGAGGCTGGGAGAAATGGAGAAAGATTGTTTAGTGGCACATGGAGCATCTCTATTATTAAAAGAAAGGTTTGATTCTGATAAAACAATTGTTCATGTTTGTGAAGAGTGTGGTTTAATAGGAACTTATGATTCATATAAAAACAAAGCAATTTGTCCAAGATGTGGGGCAGCAAGCAAAGTTTCAACAGTTGAATTAAGTTATGCATTTAAATTATTGTTAGATGAGTTGAAGAGTATGATGGTTTATCCAAAAATAAAATTAAAGGGGAAATTTTAGAAAATGACAGAATATGCTGAAAAGAAAATAGATTCCATTTCATTTGGACTGTTTTCTTCAAAGGAAATCAAGAAAATAGCTGTAACTAAAATTATAACTCCTGAATTATATGATCGAGAAGGATATCCTGTTGATGGGGGTTTAATGGATATTAGAATGGGAGTTATTGATCCTGGTTTGAGATGTAAAACTTGTAGTCAAAAATTGAAAGAATGTCCTGGCCATTTTGGATTTATGGATTTAGCTAGACCGGTTATCCACATAAATTATATTGATAGGATTATGGATTTATTAAGAATTGGATGCAGAGAGTGTGGAAGATTTTTAATGAGTGATGAGAAAATTCAAACTCATTTGAAAAAATTAGAAATTGCTGAAATCGAAAAGAGAACCAAAGATAAAAGAAAAACAATTAGAGAGTTTGTTGCTAAATTAAAATTAGTTAAAAAATGTCCACATTGTGAGGCTAAACAACAGAAAATTACTTTAGAAAAACCTTCCACTATACTGGAAGAGACTAAAAGATTAACTCCTACTGAAATTAGAGGTAGACTTGAAAGAGTTTCTGATTCTGATCTTGTTTGCATGGGGATGAATCCAATGGTTGCAAGGCCCGAATGGATGGTTTTGACTGTTTTACCCGTTCCGCCAGTTACAATAAGACCAAGTATTACTTTGGAATCTGGAGAGAGATCTGAAGATGATTTAACTCATAAATTAAGCGATATAGTTAGAATCAATCAAAGATTGTTTGAAAATATTAATGCTGGAGCTCCCGAAATTATTATTGAAGATTTGTGGGATTTACTACAATATCATATTACAACTTTTTTCGACAATGCTGTTGCACAGTTGCCAGTCGCTAGACACAGAAGTGGACAGCCATTGAAAACATTGACTGAGAGAATTAAAAGTAAGGAAGGTAGGTTTAGACATAATTTAGCAGGTAAGAGAGTTAATTTCTCTGCAAGAACTGTTATTAGTCCAGATCCGAAAATTAAATTTAACCAAGTTGGTATTCCTCAGTCTGTTGCTAGAGAATTGACTATTCCAGAAAAAGTAACTGAATGGAATATAGATTGGTTAAAAGAATTTATCAAAAGAGGTCCAGGAGAATATCCTGGCGCTAATTATGTTATAAGGCCAGATGGTAAGAAGAAAAAAATAACAGAGGATATAGTTGAAGTTTTGTTAGAAGAATTGCAACCAGGATATATTATTGAAAGGCATTTAATGGATGGAGATATTTCTATTTTCAACAGACAACCTTCTTTGCATAGAATGAGTATAATGGCACATAGAATTAGAATTTTGCCCGGAAGAAGTTTTAGGTTGAATCCTGCTGTATGTACTCCCTATAATGCTGACTTTGATGGAGATGAGATGAACTTACACGTTCCTCAATCTGAAGAGGCCAGGGCAGAAGCTGAAATTTTAATGATAGTTCAACAACATATAATCAGTCCTAAAAATGGTATGAATATAATTGGCTCTGTTGAGGATGCAATTTCTGGAACTTACTTGTTGACTAAAGATTCAAAGTTTCCTAGGAGTAAAGCTGTTCAATTGTTGATGTCCATTGGGATTTTTGATAGAGAGAAATTTTTAAGTTTCAAAGAAATGGTTACTGGAAAAGAAATTTTTAGTGTACTATTGCCAGAAGGTTTTGACTTTGTTGGTAAAAATAAAAATGATGAACCAGTTATGATTAAAAATAGTTTATTAAAAGAAGGAATTATTGATAAAGTTTCTATTGGAGAAGAAAATGGAACTTTAATCAGATCTATTTATTCTAGACATGGAGATGAAGTGGGTATAAATTTTATGAGTAATGTTTTCAAATTAGGTATTGCCACATTATTGGAATTAGGTTTCACAACCTCTATTTCAGATAGTGATTTGCCTGATAAAGTGGCTGAAAAAAATCAAAAAGAAATTAATGATGCTTATGATAAAGTTGACAAATTTATTCAAAGCTATAAGGCTGGAAAATTAGAAGCCCTTCCAGGAAATACTGTAGAAGAAACTTTAGAACTTAGAATTGTTGAAGTTTTAAACAATGTCAGAAATGAAGTTGGAAAAAATGCTAGTTCTGGGATTGCAGAAGAAGAAAACCATAGTATTGTGATGGCAAAGTCAGGTGCTAGAGGTAATATGTTAAACCTTAGTATGATGGCTGCATGTGTTGGTCAGCAGGCTATGGGGGGGAACAGAATTAAAGGTGGATATCGGGGAAGAACATTATCATTATTCAAACAAGGGGATATTGGACCTGAAGCAAAAGGTTTTGTTGAGAAAGGATATAAACAAGGTATGAAACCCACGGAATATTTCTTTAGTGCAATGACTGGAAGAGATGCTCTTATGGATACCGCTTTAAGAACTCCTAAATCGGGTTACTTATATAGGAGATTGGCAAGTGCACTACAAGATCTTAGAGTTGAATATGACGGTACTGTTAGAGATGCTGAAAAAACAATAGTTCAGTTTAAATATGGTGATGATGGAATTGATGTTGCTAAGAGTGATGGTGGAACTGTTAATATTAGAAAGATAATAGCTCAAATAAAAGGTAAATAAATATGGCAGATATATACGCAAAATACAAGGAAGAGTTGCCTGGCAAAATTATAGAAGATGTCAAGAAGCAAGCTGAAGAAAATAAGCTGAGCTCTTCAGATGTCAAAAAAGTTTTGGATGAAGTTAAAAATGAATATATTAATTCATTGATTACTCCTGGTGAAGCGGTTGGAATAGTTACTGCAGAATCTTTTGGAGAACCTGGAACTCAGATGACTCTTAATGTATTTCACATGGCAGGAGTTGCAGAAGTTCAAGTTACGAGAGGTTTACCTAGATTAATTGAAATTTTTGATGCTAGAAAAGAACCTTCTACTCCAACTATGACCGTTTATCTTAAACCTGATTATACTAAAGATGAAAAAACAATAAGGAGAGTTGCAAGTTTTATTAAGCAAATGACTTTACAAGAAATCAGCTCTGAATTTTCATTAAACATGATGAAGTCTGCTGTTGAAGTTGTGCTAGATGATAAAAAAGTGAAGGATTATGGTTTCAAGAAATCTGAGATTTTGAATGTTCTAAAAGATAAATTAAAAGATATTAATGTTAGAGAAACTACAAGGGGATTTATTTTTGAAACTTCTCAAGAGGAAGGTAACCTAACTGGCTTGTATAAATTAAAACAAAAAGCCAAAGAGATAATTATTAGAGGAATCTCCGGGGTTACACAAGTTTTACCTACTAAAAGAGATGGCAAGTATATTATTCAGTGTGCGGGTTCAAACTTGAAAGAAGTTTTTAAACTGAAAGAAATTGATCCAAAATTAACTGTATCAAATAATTTGTTTGAAATTGGTTCCGTTTTGGGGATTGAGGCAGCAAAGCAAGTCATTATGAATGAGTGCTTGGATGTTTTGGGAAATCAAGGACTGGATATTGATATAAGGCACGTTATGTTTTTATCTGAGTTAATGACTCATACTGGAGGAGTTAAAGGAATTACAAGAGGGGGAATTTCTGGAGAAAAGGAATCCGTTTTGGCTAGAGCCAGTTTTGAAACTCCTATTAAGCATATTGTTGATGCGAGTTTAACTGGGGAAATCGATAAAATAAGAAGTGTTATCGAGAATGTTATGATAAACCAACCAATTCCAGTAGGTACTGGATTGCCTGGATTGGTTGCACAAATAAAAAAAGGTGGTAAGAAGAAATGAGTTTAGATAATTTAAAGAAAGTGCTAAAAGAAGGAAAACTTAAAATTGGAGCTGATGAAACTTTGAAATCTTTGAAAAAAATGGAAGCAAAGGAAGTTTTTGTGTCCAGTAGTTGTCCAGAAGAACTGTTAGAAAAAATTGAAAAATATTGTGTCCTAGGTGGATGCACAGTTAGTAAATTAAAGGAGAATAGTAAAGAATTGGGAGCAGCTTGTAAAAAACCTTTTTCTATAAATATATGTTGTAGTATAAAATGAATAAGTATGACTTAAAAACAATCCAAATTATTAATATGTTTGAATCTAAAACTCACACTAGTGTTAAAAACTGTTTTTTTTATAATGAAATGTTGGTTTTTATTGTTGGAGAGAATCAAGGAGGAAAGGCTGTTGGTGCTCAGGGTAAAAACGTAAAACAGCTGAATACGCTCCTAAACAAGAAAATTAAGGTAGTTGAGTTTAATTTAGAACCAGTTAAATTTATAAAGGGTTTCATCTCACCAATTGTTGCTGAGGACATAAATGTTGAAGAAAAAACAATGAATGTTAAGGTTTCTTCAACAAGAGATAAGGGTGTTCTCATAGGTAGAGATAGGAAAAATTTAAATATATTAAAGGAACTGGTCAAGAAGTATTTTGACCTAGATGATGTTAAAATAATATAAAAATGGGAAACAAATCAAGAGGATTAAAATCCGGTGCAAAACTTAAGAAGAAAAGGAAAATAAATAGATGGAAAAATCCTTATTTTAAGAAAAAAGCACTTGGTTTAAAGAAAAAATCAGATCCTTTATCCGCTAGCCCTCAGGCTAAGGCCATTGTTTTAGAAAAAGTTCAAAGGGAAGCTAAGCAACCTAACTCTGCTTTAAGAAAGTGTGTTAAATGTCAATTAGTTAAGAATGGCAAGAAGATAACTGCTTTCTCCCCACTAGAAAATTCTATCAAATTAATAGATGAACATGATGAAGTTGTTGTTGAATGTATTGGTGGAACTAAAGGAAGAGCTAAAGGAGATATTCCTGGAATCAGGTGGCAAGTTATCAAAGTTAATGATCAAAGTTTGAAAGCCTTAGTTAAAGGTAAGATAGAGAAGGGAAGAAGATGAAGCTATTTAATATTTGGGATGTTGAAACTGTTAAAGTTAAGGAAAAGGCATTAGTTCCTTACATTCATATCGACCCTGTTTTGATTCCTAGAACTGGTGGAAGAGCTGCTTCTGGTCAGAGAATTTGGGTTCAAAAGAATCATGTTGTTGAAAGATTAATGAATAAATTGATGGTTCCAGGCCATAAAGGTAAAAAACATAAATTAAGTTCTTATCATTGTACTGGAAAATCTGGTAATGTTTATAGAATTGTTAAAGAAACTTTTGAGATTCTTGAGAAAGAAACTAAACAAAATCCTATTCAAGTTTTTATTACTGCATTAGAGAATGGAGCTCCAAGGGAAGAAGTTACTGGTATTGAATATGGTGGAGCAAGATATTCTAAAGCTGTTGATTTATCTCCTTTGAGGAGAGTTGATTTAGTTCTTAGATGGATGGTACAAGGTGCTTATGCTAAATCGTTTAATTCAAAGAAAAAAATACCTAGAACATTGGCTGATGAAATTTTGGCTGCTCATAAAATAGATCAAGCAAGTAATGCAATTTCTAAGAAATTAGAATCAGAAAGACAAGCTGATTCTAGTAGATAATTATTTAGAAAATAATTTTGAAATTTTTGTTAGTACATAATCTTCAATTAAAGAATAAATTTGATATACTTCTCTAAAACTTGATACCTCTCTTTGTGGGGAGAATTCTTGTTTAATTTCTCTTTCAAGTTCTTGACATCTTTTTTGAAGTGACATCTTTTTTTGAAGAAATGAAATTTATATAAATCTATTCTTTTTGTCTTTATTGATGAGAGAATTAAATTTAGAAGATTCTTTAGACCAATCCTCTTATGAACAAAAGGACAAAACCTGAAGCTAACATAGAATAGTACACTTTTTTGTCCCATGATAATATTTTTTTACCATCAAAATTTCCAAATGGAATCATATTGAATAATCCTATCAGAATATTTACCCATATACCAAAAGTTACTATTTCATGATTTATTCCTAATAAAAGAAGGATTATGAAGAATAATGCTAAAATAAAATTAACTAAAGGTCCTGCTGCCGAAATTTTTCCATTTTTCTCTTTCGTTATGTGGTAACCATGAATCATAACTGCTCCAGGAGCTGCGAATACGAAACCTAAGAAACTCATTAATATTGCTAGTAACAACATCTTATCAAAAGATCTAAATTCTGCCCAATAATTATATTTCTGAGCCATAAATTTATGACCCATTTCGTGAAGTAAAAATGCCCCTCCTACGACTATCGAAGACATTAGTAAAGTCGATAAGAAAGTCGAAGAAAATAAATCCCTATTAAAAACTATGGCAAAAGCTAATGAAATTGCAATCCATGATTTTAATAAATCATTTATTTCCTTTTTGGAAAACTTCATTTTTTTACATTAAGGTAAACTATTTAAATAACTTTTGTTAATTTTAATTATGTTTTATTTGAGAAAGGAGGATAGATATTTAATATTATTCATAGGAGTTTTATTATTAGGGATTGTTTTTGTTTCTCAAGATTTTTTAAGAGAAGAAGTTACTCCCGATGTTACTCCTGAAATCCCTACTGAAACGTTACCTAAAGTAAATAATTATTCTACCCTTCTTTTTACATATAGTGATACAATTCATGATTCTGATCATAATCTTGGTTATTCTGAAGATGAGATTTATTCATGGTATGATTATGTTGTTACTAGTCAACAAACTTTTTATTATATTGATAATAAAAATAAAAATAAAACCTTCCTTTATATTGATATTTGGGGTAAATCTTCTAACTTAAGCCGAGTAGAAGATGTAATTCCTGTTCCTTTAAATTTTGTTACTGCTAATTTCCCGAAAGGTATGCCAAATATTGCTTCTCATCAAAGGAGTAGTGGCTCTCCGTTTTGTTTTATTCAAACTCAAGAGTACTTTGATGATTTGTTAGTTATGGTTGATAATTTTTTGGCGGAATTGAGGACAGATGGCACTTCTATCCATGGAATTTTTTTGGATGATTGGGCTAATGTTCCAAATTATTGGGATGACTCGATGTCTGAGAAAGAAATGGATTTAGCATGGCCTGGGAGAGGACATACCCAAGAAGAAAAAGATGATTGGTGGATCAATCAGCAGTATCCTAGAATGAATCAATTTGAATATGATTTGCATAATTTATTTGTTGATTATTATGGTAAAAGTGATTTAATTGTTAATGGTGGAGCAAGAAAATATAGAACTAATTTGCAAGGCGAAAGGGAACCTTATTTTTATAATAATTCTGATTATCCTGAAACACTAAATAAAATTACAAGAAGAACCTTCGAAGGTCCAACAATAGACACAAGGAATTATATAAATTTTGATACTTTATTTGCTGAAATTGGCGACCCTAATTATAAGTATTATAGAAAAGTTTTCAAATATGACAATATTTTGATATATGGTATTGATGGGGATCCCGGGGATGGACAAAATGGAGAGTATGGAGATTGGTACGTTGGGAATACTGGGCATAGTTATAATTATAATGGCTATAACGATTGGATGGCCGCAATTAATGGGGCTGTTGGCGTTGGAAATGAAGTTTTAATTTCCCTTGCTTATGCAACAACTCCATATACTGGGGGAACTAGATTGAGTTTATTTTCAAATCCTAGTGAGACCCCATGGCCCTACTATGAAAAAGTGTAAATAGATAGAAATTTAAATTCCGGGGGCGTTTTGTTTAGTAATGAAATTAAAAATAAATCTAAAGGGTATTAAAAAGAAAGTTAGACACTCCCCAATTTTTATTTTAGTTGTTTTAATATTTTGGTTTATTTTTAGAGTGGGGGCTAGACCTTCTAGACTTTTGTATCCTTGCCAAGTTACTGTTTTGAACCAGATGGTTCTTAGTGTTCAAACTTTTTTTGCTAGCTCAACAAATGTTTTTGTTATTTTTTGGAAAAAAATAATTTTTTCTAAATTATTTTGGGGTTTTGTTATTATTTTGGTGCTATTTATAGTTGGTTTAATATTTGGGGCAAAAGGATTTAGATTATTTCAATAGAAAGATTTATAATTTATGGTTGTCGTATGGATTATATGCAAAAAGGGGTAGGATACTTTAGGAAGAATTTTATAGTTTTTATTGTAGTTTTGGGAGTTGCTGGATTTTTCTATGGAAACTATTTGACTAGTACTGATATGACTATTGTCGGGTCCCTAGAAAGCTATGGTTTAGAAGTTGATTACCCTACTTTAAGAACGTTACTTTCTTTTGAACCTAGAGAAAATATATTATATGCACCCCTCCCATCAAATAAGGTTGTATTAGTTAGAAATTCTGATTCTGCAAAAAGAGATGGTAGTTTTTGGGATGGTCAAATAGATTGGATCACTTCTCCAGGCAAACCTTATTGTACAAGTAATGTAAACTGCTATTACCATTATTATGATAGGACCACTATAAAACAAATGTTGGATGATGCTGTAATAGAATTATCGGGGGAGGTGACTCCTAGTTCTGCTTGGAATACACTATTTCCAGATTATGCAACAAGCAATAAGAAAATTGCAATAAAAGTTAATAATAATGCTGGGAGTGCAGGCTTGGATTATAATAATGGGCTTAATAATATCTATGATAACAATCCTGCTATGATAGATGCACTATCTGATTTGTTAAACCAACATTTGGGTGCTAATTTAAATGATATTTATTTCTATGATGTGTCTCATCCTAGGCCCGTTGAATTATATAAAAAATTGTCTGCAGATGACCGTTTTGAACATAATTATTATTTTGGTGTTTTTCAAGGAGCCGATAATTATTTTAATGATTATGGTGGGACCTCTGCTCCGATAGATGATAATTATATTAATTACGTAACTGCTTATTCAGATTTAGGCCAGGCAGATGTTGGTGCCTATATTTTTGACGATCTTGGGGCAAATCCTAATTATATGCCAAGAGTTGTTAGCGAATCAGATTATATAATTGATTTAGCATTATTAAAAAATCATAAATCTACAATTAGTGATAGTGGGACATTCTCTTTAAAGAACCAGGGATTGGGTACTCCTCAGTTAAATATCATTGATGGAAGTAGATATGGATGTTATTCTAGAAATGGGGGGAGTTGTGGCCAAAATCTTCACTCTGCCCAATTATGTGCCGCTGTTAATGCTAATACTCATTTAAGGGATAAAACTCATTTAGTTATTATTGATGGAATATACGCTCAGATACATAGTGCGACTTCAACTATTGGTCCTGCAGATATTCCTAGTAGTTGGAGTTCATTTGGTGCGGGTGAACCTCCTGCTTTGATTCTTGTTGGTACGGATCCCGTTGCTATAGATAGTGTTGCCAATTACATTGCTGAGGAAGAAGATGTTAGTAGTGGAACTAGTGATTATTATCCTGATGGGGGTATTGGAATGGATTGTGCGGCAGATGCAGAATCTATGTACGGATTGGGAGTTTATGAATCTTATGACGAATATGTTACTAATGCAGGTTTTATAGGTATAGATTATGTTATTCTTGATCAAACTGCTACGTGTACTCCTGGACAACAAAGAAACTGCCCTTTACAAGATGGTGTTTGTTTAGGTTCGCAAGAAACTTGTGATGCTGGTGGCAATTGGCCCGGGTGTGATGTTAGTACTTACTTAAGTCATAATATTTCTTATGAAGATGGAATTGAACTTTCTTGTTCCGATACTTTTGATAATGATTGTGATGCTTTGACCGATACTTCTGACTCTGATTGTTTTTCTTGTGTAATAAATGATGTATATTGGGGAAGTGCAAGTGATATAAATATGATCATTACAGATATTGAGGAACCTAGCCAAGTTGGTTTAGTTGTCAACTCTTCGGGTTGTACTTTGGGAGGACAGGTCAGTTTGGCTGTTAATGATGATGAAGCTGTTTATCAGCCTTTAAGTACGATTTTAAATATAACCTCGAATCAGGTCAGTTATTTGTGGAATTCAGAGTGGATTTTAGACAATGATGCTACTCCCGATGTTGAGGAGTATATAATATCTGCCGAAATAGTTTCTGACCCTTTAATTAATGGACAATCTGCAATTTTAAATGTTAATAAAGATCAAACTCCTCCCGTATTTGTTGATTTTGATGGGAATTATGTTGATGTCAACATTTATCCTGCTTCTAATTCTGCTACTTTTGAATGGGAGACTGATGAAAATACTAATTATAGTTTAAGTATTAACGAATCTGTTGATAGTTTTGATGTTAACATTGATCAGTTTCATAGGACAGCTAGTGTTTTAGGGTTAGGGCCAAATACTCAGTATAGTTATGATTTAACTGTTTGTGATAATCGGGAAAATTGTAATACAGATAGCGGAATTTTTACTACTAGTGAACCCATTAGTTCGATTACTTTAGATTTTAATGATTTGGTTGATTCTAAAGTTAGCTCTACGTCTCCAGATTATAATTGGGGAGCAAAAGGGAGATTAGACATGAGCAGCTCTACTTCTATCCTAATGAAATGGAACTTAGCTCCTTATGCTGGTCAAACTTTGCAGAGTGCTTTATTAAGAATTAATAATTTTTGGGACGGAGGGGATCCTTCCATTGTTACAATATATCCCTTGAATAAGTATTGGACTGAAGGAACAGGAATTGGAAATCAGGATGGTCCTAGTGGAGCAACTTGGAATGAGTATGATTATTCCGGCACTGGAGCTAATAGTTGGGATGAAATTGGTGGAGACATAAATACTGCTTTTGATTTGGCAGAGGGAGTATCTTACTCTACAAATAATTCTTTAGGCTGGAAAGAATTTGATATAAAACCTTTAATTGATCAGTATGGTTTAGATTATGGTTTTGTTATTATGGCTAACCATTATTTTAATGTTTATGTTAGTGAGTGGGCAAATAATCTAGAGACTCCGGAGTTAGTATTAAATTTTGTTTTGGGCTGTACTGATGATGATGGTGACGGTTTCAATGTAGATGGAGGAGATTGTGGCCCTGCGGATTGTGATGATGATCCTTTACAATGTGGAGCAGATTGTTACCCTGGAAATATTGAAATGTGTGACGGTTATGATAATGATTGTAGTCTTTTAGTTGATGATGAAGGTGATTTGTTGTGTGATAATGGTTTATTTTGTGATGGACCGGAAACTTGTGGGGGGTTTTCTGGTTGTCAAGTAGGAATCCCACCAGTAGTAGATGATGGAGTTGGATGTACGAATGATTCTTGTGATGAAAGTACAGATAGTATTTTACACATAACAAATGATGGTTTATGTGATGATGGTTTATGGTGTAATGGAGAAGATTATTGTAGTGCAACATTAGATTGCCAAGTTCAGAATGTTCCAGATTGTGTTGACTCAGTCTCATGTACTGTTGATAGTTGTAATGAAACTACAGATTCTTGTAATAATTTACCTGATGATACTATTTGCGATGATGGTAATTGGTGTAATGGTGCGGAGACTTGTGATGAGATTTCTGATTGTCAATTTAATACTCCTCCATCTTGTACTGATAGTTGTGTAGATAGTGATGGTGGCCAGATTTATCTGACTTTTGGTAGTGTAATGGATAATGATTTATGTACCCTTGGAGATGTAAGTTGCCCTTCGGTCCAGTATGACGATACTTGTATTGGAGATTCAATTACGGAATATTATTGTAGTGGTAATGATTACGTTAGTGATTTTATTTCTTGTGATGCCCAGTACACTTGTAATGATAATAATTTTACGTGTAGTGTTAACACAGTTTTCTTGAATCAGTATGGAAACCAATACTCTTGCGATAACACTGGAGGGGCACATTGTGATGTGATTGCTAGCAATTATAATTGTGGGCAAAGTTTGACCTGTAATGCTGCTAATGAATGTCAGATTAATACTGGAAGTTTAGATTGCGGTGTTAATGAGTATACTTGTTATGTGACTGGTGGTAGTTGGTCTTGGAATACCTATGGTGGAGATATGTATGAGGGAACTGGTGCCTTTGATTGTTCGGATACCTTCGATAATGACTGTGATAGTGAAAGTGACTATGATAATCAGGATGGGGCTCATGGAGATGGAGATTGTTCAGTTAGTGTTTTGAGCGCTAATGTTGTTCAAAGTTCCGTTGTTGAGAACTCAAATGTTGATATTGAGTGTGTTGTTGATGTTCAAGACTACTCCTTAAATAGCGTAGTTGCCGATTTGGATGGTACTAGTTGTACTGGGGGTGGAGATGATGGTTTTGGAACTTATCAGTTTACTTGTAATGTTGGAGCTGGTGCAGGTACCAGAATAGCTACTTGTGGCATTGATGAAACAAGTTCTTATCAATCTGGAATTGATCAAACTGATAGTGTTGACGTTTATGCTAGTGATTGTACTGGTTTATTGGAGGGTGAATGTAGCCCTAACCCTTTGTGTGATTGGTGCTTAGGATGCGAAGGAGATAGTGGTCCTAAATCAAATGATTATGGTGGTGTTTCAACTTGTGTTCCTGCCGGTACTTGTACATATTCTTGTTATGCGGATAGTTGTACTGCTGAATGTAGTGATGGCTGGTCAAATAGCACTTTATCTTGTGTTGGGGAAAATGTTCTTACCAATAATTATTTATGTGATGTTACAAGTTGTGATATTTATTTGAACTCTTCTCAAACTGAAGATTGTTCTCAATATAATTCTACAGATACCCTTCAACCTGAATGTCAAGAAGATGTCCTAGTAGATCCTTATATTTTAGACCATGTTTTTAGTTGTTATGATAGTGGAATTCCTTCATGTACTGAAAATATATTTGACAGTTCTATATATACTGATTGTTCTTTAAGTGGACAGTATTGTAATGATAATTTAACGCAGTGTTCTTATTATATTAATGAGAGTGATTGTTTTGACACTTTTGATAATGATAATGATGGTTTTGTTGATGATCAAGATGGAGATTGTGCTGTCTCCTTTGATATTAGTTTGAATCCTGGCCTAAATTTTATTAGCGTTCCGATTAATGTAACAAACACATCGCTAGAACAATTGGATGCCCAGGCTATTTTAGCTTATGATTTGATAGGAATGAAATGGTTATTGTATTACCAAAGAGGATTGGATGAAATTAATGCTTTGGAAATGGGAAGAGGTTATGTTGTTTATTCTCTTTTTGGAGGAAATGTGACTTTGAATGGTTATGGGCCAGAGGGATATGATTATTTATTGGATGCAAATAACTGGAATTTAGTTGGTGTTACGAGACAAGGTTTAATTACAGATATTTACGGGGTTGGGATATATACTGTATGGGAATATGTTGCTGGTAGTTACGTTGATGTTACTGATCAAGAATTGATACCGGGGGTTGGTTATTGGGTCGCTCCTGAAGGAGTATATTCTCCTCCTGGAGTTCTTTGGTGGGATGTTTTAATTAATTTCATTAAAGGTTTATTTTGATGATGGGCCAATTTTAGAAAAGTTTATATTAAACAAAAGCCTTATCTAAATATGCAAAGAGGTGTTAAGTATCATAGAAAATATTTTATGATTTTTATTGTTGTTTTAGCTTTTGCAGGTTTTTTATATGGTAATGTTTTGAGTAACAATATAACAATTCTTGATAATTTACAAGGATATGGCTTGAAAGTTAATTACCCAGTTTTCGAAAATATTCTGCCAGTTAAATATTCTCAAGATAAGGATTTGTATGTCCCTTTAGCCGATAATATTCCAGAAAATAAAGTCGTTAGAATTTATAACCCAGATTTGAATAATTGGGATTATATAGATGGTGAAGGTAATCATTTTGTGGATAATACTGATTTGGAAGAATATAATAAAACTTTTAGAGAAGGTTTGATGGAACTAACTCAAACCAATAATGTTATTGATGCATGGGTTGAATTACTTGGAGAGGCCCCCGGAAATGATAAAATAGCTATAAAAATGAATATGAACAGTTATTATTTCTACGCCAACCAAGATCCGAAAATGCCTTATGTTGTAGTTGATTCTTTGATAAATGATATGGGTCTTAGTTCAAATAATATAAAAATATATGATGTTTCTAGAGAGATACATACTCACTCGGTTTCTTGGTGGAGAGTAATATGGGAATCTTATAACACAGGGGTTGAAATTGTTGATTCGAATGATCACATCCTAGATTATAGTTCACCAATTATTTTTTCAGATTACGAATGTTCAACTGCTGAAACACAATACCTTCCTACAGTTGTTTCAGAGGCAAATCACCTTATCAATTTGCATTTAATGAAAGGACATACCGCTTATGCTACGGGAGCTATGAAAAATCATTTTGGAACTGTAACAGAACCTAGCGATTTACATAATACTGGAAGATTGTGTAATGTTGCTATTCTTGCTACTCACCCTTTGATTGGAGGCAAAACAAGATTATTTATCAGTGAGGCCACTTATATGACTTCGCATAAAGAAGGGCATCTTTTTGATGAACCAATGTATGAAGATTTATTTCCAACAACTGAAAGCGGGCATAGAAGTCCAAACAGTTTTTTCTTTGCTGTTAACCCGGTAGCTATAGACACAGTTACTGGAGATTTTCTAAACGCGGAGAGAAATTATAGGGATGGTGTTTGTGGAAATTGCTGTGGAATAAATGATGATCAATATTGCAATATTTGGGGTAATGAGCACATAAATTACGCGGCAGAAATGGATTCTCACTGGAGAGGTTATAGGCCTACTTCAGGTGTTTTAATTGATAACCCGGAAGGATTTAGTGTCAAAGATTTTTTTTATGTTGATTTAGATTATGTTTCTAGGGGAATTAGTTCTGGAGATCCAGAATGTTATTTAGATAATGATTGCGTGGATGATGGTTTTATATGTACTCTCGAGTATTGTAATGGTGGGAGTTGTGATTATATTATTGATGATAGCTCTTGTTTTATTTCAAATGAATGTTATTTAGATGGGGAACATAATCCTGCCAAATATTGTGAAGTATGTGATATTACTTTTGATCAAGATAGGTGGGAATATAGTGCGTGTAAAATAGAAGAAGAACCAATCCCTGAGGATATGGGAGGGGTTGTTTGGTAGATAATGGTAGGCGATAGTTGTCCAGATTGTGGAAGTAAATTGCATAAGGGTCAACATAAATTTTCTGATGGTTTTTATTTTGTTGTGTATTGCAAAGAATGTGGCTTTAGAGAAGAGAAACCTCTGAATTCTTAACCATAAACTTTAAAAAGGGTTATACTATCCAGCAGTAGTTAAAATGATAACCTTGAATCAAGTTTTTAAAACCTATGGTAGAGGAGATGCTAGAGTTGAGGCTCTAAAAAATATTAATTTAAAGATAGAAACTGGTGATTTTGTAGCTATTATTGGTCCTTCTGGTTCTGGAAAAAGTACTATGATGAATATGGTTGGATGTTTAGATATTCCTAGTAAAGGGGAAATTTATTTGGAGAATAAGGATATAGCTAAAATGTCAGAATCCGATTTAGCTGTTTTAAGAGGTAAAAAAATAGGTTTTATTTTTCAACAATTTAATTTAATTCAAACTTTATCTGCTTTAGAAAATGTTTCTTTGGCAATGAATTTTCAAGGAATTTCTAAGAATAAGAGATTAAAAAGAGCTAGGGAATTATTAGAGTACGTTAATTTAGGACATAGATTAAAACACAGACCTAGTGAAATGTCTGGTGGAGAACAACAGAGAGTTGCTATTGCAAGAGCATTAGCAAATGATCCAGATGTTATTTTGGCCGATGAACCTACTGGAAATTTGGATACTAAAACTGGCGAGAAAGTTATGGAATTATTGAATAGTTTGAATAAACAAGGAAAAACAATTATTATGGTTACACACGATATGAGTGTAGCTAATCATGCTCACAAACAAGTGATGATAAAAGATGGTGAAATAGCAATCAACGGAGGGAGAAAATGAAAAAACTATTATTAATAATGTTAGCATTGATGATAACTTTAGTTTCAGTAAATGCTGAATTAAACATAGATTTAGAGGATGTTAATCCTAATCCGGTTGAACCGGGTGAAAAATTTTTCGTTGACTTCATGGTTTACAATATGGGTAACGCTGGAGTTTACGAAGTAAAGTTGTTTGTTGAAGATCCATTCTATTTAGAACATGGAAGTTTACAAACATTAGAAATTAGTGGAAATGATAACGAAGAAGTTACTTTTAGAGTAGATGTAGAAGACGATGCTAGTGAATTGGCTAGTGAAATCAGATTTGCATATAGATTAGAAGGTACTGATGATTGGATAACTGAAGATTTTTTAATTGATATTGATAATGAAGTAAGTTTACAAATTATTTCAGTGAGTTCAGACCCACAAGTTTTGAAGAAAGGTGAAAAGGCAGAATTGAAAATAATCTTGGAAAACGATGGAGATACTGATTTAGAAGATATTAAAGTTGAATTGGATTTATTTGGGTTGCCTTTAGCACCATATACTTCAGTTAGCTATAAAGAGTTCGGAAGTTTGGATGCAAGAGATTTGGAAGAAGTCAGTATTAGCATAGTTGCTTTGGATGAAGCTTCATCTGGATATTACAAAATTCCTATTAGAATTGAATATGAAGATGAAAATGGTAAAGATTATCAAAAAACATCCTTCATTAGTGTTAGAGTAGGAGCACTTCCAGAAATAGATATTATTCCTGAAACAAATTATTTAATTTGTGGCCAAAAAAACTTAGTTGATTTGAAAATAATCAATAAAGGAATGGGAGATGCAGAGTTTTTGGAAGTTGATCTGTATGAGGATATTACATATAATCTAATAACTACAAACAAACTTTACATTGGTCAAGTTGATAGTGATGATTACGAAACTTTAACATATGAAATTTTTGTTGGCGAAGAAAATGTTGACTTAAAATTATATGTTATGTATGAAGATGATTCCAGTGTAGAATATAAAAACTTGTTTAGTGTTCCTATGACTTGTTATACTGCTAAGGAAGCCAAAGAAATGGGCTTAATTGATGATAATAACAATGCAGTTTGGGGAATATTAGTTTTTATTGTGGTAGTAGGATTTTTTGTAATTAGAAGAATAAGAAAAAAGAGAAGAATCGAAGAAGAATGAATTTTCTAGATTCTCTCTCCTTTGCTATTAAAAATTTAAGGAATAGAAGATTGCGGTCATGGTTAACCATGATTGGAATATTCATAGGCATAGCCGCCGTTGTTTCTTTAATTGGTTTAGGTGAAGGATTGAGGGTCGGTATTACTTCTCAATTCGGATTTTTAGGTTCTGATACTTTATCAGTTAGAGCTGAAGGATTAGATTTTGCTGGTCCCCCTGGAAGTGCAGTTGTAACTCCTTTAGATCCAGAATTAACTGATAAAATTGGAAAAATAAATGGGGTTGAGGTAGCTATAGATAGGTATTTAGAGAGTGGTACATTGGAGTTTAATGATGTATTGGGAATTGGTTTGGCAATGTCAATCCCTTCCGGTTCTGATCGTAAATCTCTTGAAGAAATGGCTAATTTGAAAGCTGCTAAAGGTAGAATGTTGAAAGATGGTGATGGGAGAAAATTAGTTTTAGGCTTTAATTTTTATGATGATGGAGTTGGATTTGGAAAAGCAATAAATGTTGGAGATAGAGTTTTATTGAATGACTACAAATATGAAGTAGTTGGTATTTTAGAGAAAAAAGGGAGTTTTATTTTTGACAATGCTGTTTTTGTTAATGAAGATATTATGTTGGATGAGTTGAGATCTAGAGATAATCAAGTTGATGTTATTGCTGTTAAAGTTAAAGATGTAAACGAAATTGATAAGGTTAAAGAAGATATTGAGAACTTACTTCGTAAAGAAAGGAGAGTAAAATTAGGTGAAGAAGATTTTGTTGTTGAAAGTCCTCAGCAAACTTTAGATCAGTTAAATGATATACTTTTTGGAGTTCAGTTATTTGTTACAATTATTGCTGTTATTTCATTATTAGTTGGTGGAATTGGAATTATGAATACGATGTATACCTCTGTTTTGGAGAGGAAGAAAGACATCGGAATTATGAAAAGTATTGGAGCTAAGAACAAAACAATATTTGGACTATTTTTTATTGAATCTGGATATTTAGGATTGGTTGGAGGTGTGATTGGGGTTATTTTAGGATTGATTATGGCTTATGGTTTGGCTTTTGTTGGCCGTATGACTCTCGGTGGAGATTTAATTCAAGCTAGCGTTTCGTTAGAGTTAATTATTGGGGCTTTGTTGTTTTCATTTATTTTGGGAACTATATTTGGTACGTTGCCAGCTGTTCAGGCTTCGAAATTACAACCCGTTGAATCATTGAGGAGTGTAAAATGAAAATAGATGAGATAAAATATTCACTACAAAGTTTGAAGAATAGAAGACTCAGAAGTAGTTTGAGCATTTTGTCTATTTTGATTGGTATTACTGCTATTTTTGCAATTATTTCTTTTGGTCTAGGAGTTCAAAATTATATTGATACTATAGCTGAAGAGGCAGGAGTTGATAAAATCTTTATTCAAGCAAAAAGTACTGGAGCGCCTGGAACAGACCCGAACTTTTTTTTAACTGGAGAAGACATAGATTTTGTTAAAAAAATAAATGGGGTTGATGAAGTTGCTGGAATGTATATGGGAATTTCAGATATTAAATCTAAAGGAGAAACTAAATATGCTTTTTTGACTGCTTTTGATCCGGAAGATATTGATTTTATTTTAGAAGGTTTTGCAACTGAGATAGAGGAAGGTAGAAATTTAAAAGAGGGAGATTCTAGGAAAATTGTTTTGGGTTATAATTATCAAATAGATGGTAAAATTTTTAGCAAGGGTTTAGCATTGGGGAATAAAGTTGAAATTAAAGACGAAACTTTCAAGATAGTTGGTTTCTATGAGGAGATTGGAAATCCCGGAGATGATTCTAATCTTTATGTTATTGAAGAAACTTTTGAAGAGTTATTTCCTGAAAAAGAAAATAAATATGGGTATATTATGCTAAGTTCAGCTAGTGGAGTTGATTCTGGTGACTTGGCCGATAAGGTTGAAGACAAGCTAAGAAAGTTTAAGGGACAAGAAGAGGGAAAGGAAGATTTTTTTGTTCAAACTTTTGAGGATGCCTTGGCTACATTTTCGAATGTAATTAATGTTTTAAATGGAATTTTGTTTTTAATAGCTTTTATTTCTTTGATTATTGCTACTGTGAATATTATGAATACAATGTACACTGCAGTTTTAGAGAGAACTAAAGAAATTGGAGTTATGAAAAGTATTGGTGCTAGAAATTCGAGTATTATGAATATATTTTTATTTGAATCTGGTGTTTTGGGCTTTATTGGAGGTTTAGTTGGAGTTATATTCGGTTATATTACATCCTCAGTTGGAGGTAAGATATCTGCTGAATCTGGTTTTGCGGCCTTGCAACCCATATTTCCATGGTATTTAATTTTTGGATGTTTGCTATTTGCAACTTTGGTTGGAGTTATTGCAGGTTATTTCCCTGCTAAGAGGGCTTCTGAATTAAGGCCCGTTGAAAGCTTGAGGTATGAATGAAATTTAAAAATTTAGAAAAGGAAATTCAGGAAAATCCATTAATTTTTTTGAGAGGTAATCTTTTTAGAGATAATTGTTTTTATAATAGGGAAAAATATTATTTTCAGTTTTCTTTAGGAAATCATGATATGGGGGATGCATCTGCTTGTGTTTTTATGAATAGAAAATCAGTGTTGTGGACTGACTTCTACCCTTTAAGGAATATATCTGGGGCAAGAAAAAAAGGTTTGGGAACATTAACCCATGTTTTGGCAAATAGAAAACTTTCTGATGTCCTAGTCAATATGTACGGAAGTTTAGAAGATTGCACAATTCATCACACAGGCTCTGTATCTCGAAGTAGAAGAAAACAATTAAAAAAAATGGGGATTGATATTTACACAACTTATGAGATGAAGGAATATTTGAGAATGTCCGAAGAGTATGCTAGAAAAATAGGTATTAGTTTAGCAGTTCTTCCAAAGTCCAAGATTTAATCTTATTGCTTCGGCCTCTGATCTTGCTAATAATTCATATTTGGAAGTGTCGTCTTTATATTTATGGTAGGTTTTTGCATAGCCGTTTTCCACTAAATATTGGTTGACTAGTAAATCATCTACGTAAATATATCTTAGAAGTCTCCCGTATTTTCCTCTATCTGTTTTATCTTGTTGTATGTAAACTTCTTTATTTAGAATTAGTTCTTTTAGTTTATCTTTTGCTTCCTGATAATAACATTCATCTGTTTCGGGTGTGTTAACTCCAGAGAATCTTAATCTTTCTATTTTTCCGTTGATTATTATGTCTGCTGTATCTCCATCAATTACTTCTGTTACTAGATAAGGTCCTTCTAGTGGTTTTTCTAAAGTTGTTTCACCAGTGTATGTGCAAGAAGAAATTAAGATTAATATCAGTAAAAATAATAGTTTTTTCATACAATAGTTGTTTATAGTTAATTTATCTATATTTTGTTGTTTTTATTCAGTAGTTACAAATAGAAAGATTTATAAAGGGTATAATATATTATAATTTAAAGAAAGATGGCAGAAATAATTAATATTAAAGATATCCTGGGTTTTGGAGAAAGAAAAATAATTCCAATTAGAAAAGAACCTGCAGATGTTATTCCCTTTACTGGAAAGAGAGTTTTAGAAAAAGAAGAAGGTAAGTGGGCAAGATGGGGTATTGGTTTTTTGAACGAAGAAGATTCTAGATTTTTGGAAGGTAAAATAAAAGATTTTTCTGATAATAAACACTGGTTAAACTATCACGGTTTAAGTTATGCCGATGCAGACCAACCAAAAGTAAGGGATCGTGTTAGAGAGTTAGTTTATCTGATTCATTTTGAAGGAAGACCTTTATACAATTAAGCAAAAGTTTTCTTGTCAGCTTGTCACACACGGGGAAATTGTTTATAAACTAATTTTTATATTTTTATCTTATGGAATTTAATATTTATGATATGTGTCCAGATGATAATACCGTTAAAGTTTTAGTTAATGAAGAATTTAATAAAAAAATAATAGAAGCAATATCTCCATTTAAAAAGAAAGATATTTCTAAAGATATGAAAATAATTCCAGGAACTTTGTGGAGATGGTTGAATAGGAGAAGATCTATACCTTTAAAATTTTTTAAGATACTAAAAGAGAAATATAATATTGATTTTTCAAGCGATATAAATTATTTTGAGAGTTATTGGGATATGAAATTAATTAAATTCCCTAAAAAACTAGATGTAAGGTTGGCAAAAATTATTGGAGCACATTTGGCCGATGGTCATTTGAGAACAAGAAATTCAAAAAGACATAATAGGGATTGCATTAGATATGAGTTAGTATTAAGAGAAGAATATCAGAGAGCAGTAGAATCTTTTTGTGATTGGTTTAATCATTGCTTTGAATATGGAATAACACCAAAGGATAGAAAAAATCATTATGAGGTTTATATTAGCAATAGAGTTATTTTTGAATTTTTTAGCAAAATTTTAAAAATGCCGGTTGGCCGTAAAACAGAGATTTTTATTATTCCCGAATATATAAAAAATTCAAGTAAAAATATAAAAATTGCTTTTTTGAGAGGAATTTTTATGTTTGATGGTTCAGTTGCTAGAGATAATGGCCATGTTTCTTTGATGTTAAAAAATGGAAGATTTATCAAAGAAGTATATTCGATGCTTGTTGAATTAGGATTTGATCCTCACATTAATAAAAAATCTGATAAATATGGGAGACATAGAATTTCTATGAGAGTGAGAGATTTGAAAAAATCACTAATTTTATTTGAAAAAAATACTGAAAAGTGGTGTAGATTAAAAAATCATTTATTTAAGAGAAAATTAAAACGTAAACTTTAAAAAGAGAGTCCAATCCAAGTTTGACTATATTAATGAAGGTTAAATAAATATGGCAGATAAAATAACTGAAAATATTCATAAAATCATGGATACTCCAGAATTTATAAGGAATATCGCTATTAGTGCGCATATTGATCACGGTAAAACAACATTTTCTGATAATTTATTAGCTGGTGCTGGAATGCTTTCTGAAGAGTTAGCAGGTGAACAAAGAGCTTTAGATTTCCACGCTGATGAATCTGAAAGAGGAATTACTATTGATTCTGCATCCGTTTCTATGCTACACACTGTTGATGATAAAGATTTTCTAATTAACTTGATTGATACTCCTGGTCATGTTGATTTTGGAGGGGATGTTACTAGGGCTATGAGAGCTGTTGATGGTGCAGTAGTTTTATGTTGTGCTGTTGAAGGTATTATGCCTCAGACTGAAACTGTTTTGAAACAAGCTTTAAGAGAAAGAGTTAAACCAGTTTTATTTATTAATAAAGTTGATAGATTAATCAAAGAAGTTAAATTAACTCCCGAAGCTATGCAGCAAAAATTTGTTGATATCATTACTCATATTAATAAGTTCATAGAACAAATTGCTCCTGAAGATTTGAAAGAGAAGTGGAAAGTTAATATTCAAGATGGTTCTGTGGCTTTTGGTTCTGCATTTCATAATTGGGGAATAAGTTTACCTTACATGCAAAAGAATAATATTACATTTAAAGATATTATAGATGCTTATGAAAACGAAACTCAGAAAGAATTGGCAAAAAAAGCTCCAATTCATGAAGTTGTTTTAGATATGAGTATTAAACATCATCCTAATCCTGTTGATGCTCAAAAATATAGAATTCCTAAAATTTGGCATGGGGATGTTGACAGTTCTGAGGGTAAAGCATTGGTTAATTGTGATCCTAAGGGAAATGTTGGTTTGATTGTTACTAAAATTGTTGTGGATAAACATGCTGGTGAAGTTGCAACAGGAAGATTATTTTCTGGAACTGTTAGGCAAGGAGACGAAATTTACTTGAATATGGCTAAGAAAAAAGTTAGATTACAACAAGTTTCTATTTACAAAGGTTCACAAAGAACTATGATGGATGAAATTCCTTGTGGAAATATAGTTGGTTTAGTGGGATTAAGAGATACTTTTGCTGGAGAGACTGTTTCTACAGTTCCAATGATGCCCTTTGAAGAAATTAAACATATATTTGAACCAGTTATTACTAAATCTATTGAAGCTAATAAAGCAGCCGATTTAGCTAAATTAATTGAAGTTTTAAGGCAGGTTGGAAAAGAGGATCCAAGTATTAAAGTTGAAATTAATGAAGAGACAGGGGAGAACTTGATTAGTGGAATGGGTGAATTACATTTAGAAATTATTGAGAATAGAATTAAATCAGAAAAAGGATTGGATGTTAAAACTAGTCCTCCTATTGTTGTTTATAGAGAAACTGCAACAAAAACCGGGAATGAAGAAGAAGGAAAAAGTCCAAATAAACATAATAAGTTCTATATTGTTGTTGAACCTTTAGAAGATAATATTTATGAAGCTATTAAATCTGGTGAATTACCAGAAGGAAGAGTAAAGAAAAAAGATCCAGTGGTTGTTGGTAAATTGGTTGAACTTGGTTTGGATACTAAGTCTGCTCAAAGATATAGATATATTTACAAAGGAAATGTTATGGTTGATGATACCAGAGGAGTTGTTCATATTGGAGAGGTTATTGAAATGATTATGGATGGGTTTCAACAAGTTATAAACGCTGGTCCATTGGCAAGGGAACCTTGTGCTAAAATGAGAATTAGAATTATGGATATGAAACTTCATGAAGATGCCATTCATAGAGGTCCTGCTCAGGTTTATCCTGCAATTAGGGAGTCTATTAAAAATAGCATGATGTCGGCTGGTGCAAGTATTTTAGAACCTATTCAAATTATGCAATTTGATAGTCCATCTGAATTTTTAGGTAATTTAAGTACTATGATTCAGAATAAGAGAGGACAATTAATTAATGTTGATCAACAAGGAGAGCATATCTCTGTCAAAGCTAAACTTCCTGTGGCTGAAATGTTTGGAATTGCTTCTGAGCTTAGGAGTGTAACTTCTGGTCGTGGTAGCCAGTATTTAGTCGATCAAATGTTCGAAACTTTGCCTGTCAATCTTAAAGCTGAAGTTATTAAGAAGATTAGAACTAGGAAAGGTTTGGGCGAAAACGAATAGTTTTAATATTTTACTTTATTCTCTTTCTTAGGTAATTTGGAGGGAAAAATGGAAGAATCAGAAAGTACAAAGGTTGTAAAATGTTCTAGATTGAATGAGAATGTGTCTGAATCAGATGTAAATAAAGGAGTTTTAGAAGTGCTTGTTAAATTTAATGCAGATTTAGAGCCTTTTGGAGTCATGTGCGACTATTTTACACCTAGGTCAGAAGTTGCTGACAGGGAAGGTTATTGTAGAGCCCGTAGTAGAAAAGAGAAGTGTATTTTTTGTGAATGGAAGTATTTTCCTCAAAATGAATAGATAGAATGATATTTTAGCATATTCGAAAGCCTTTTAAATTCACTTTTTTCCCTTATAGTATAGTAATTGATCGTTTTGATACCCATGTTTTTGGGATTTTTTGTTTGAAAAATGGATAAGAATGAACTGTATAGTAGGATAAAGGATAGATATACATTAAATTTGTATAGAGAGTTTGACACTAAGTTAAGATTATTGCCTCCTTGTTCTGCCTTAGCACATAGAAAAGCTAGTAAAAGAACAGGTTTAGTCCTGAGAATAAGTATGATTAAAGATGGAAAATATCCAAATGAAACATTTAAAGAATTTAAAGAAAGAGATTTTGGAAAATTTGATAAAACCTTGAATCATATTTTAGATATTATGGAACACTTTAAGATCGGAGTTTGATTTTCAGTAGAAACCTTTATAAATGGGTAATTTTTCTCATATCTAATTAATATTCATTTATGGAGGAATAATAATGGCTAAAGAAAAACCACACGTAAACATTGTATTCGTTGGTCACGTTGACCACGGTAAGTCCACTTCTGTAGGTAGATTGATGTTTGATTCTGGAAATATTGATGAACAAACAATGAGAAAACTGAAAGAAAAAGCTGAAGAGCTTGGAAAAGGTGGATTTGAGTTCGCATTTGTTATGGATAACTTAAAAGAAGAAAGAGAAAGAGGAGTTACTATTGATTTAAGTCATAAGAAATTCAACACATCTAAGTTTGAGTATACTATAATTGATGCACCTGGACACAGAGATTTTATTAAGAACATGATTACAGGAGCAAGTCAAGCTGATGTAGGTGTTTTAGTTGTTGCTGCTACAGATTCTGTTATGGCACAAACTAAAGAACACGTATTCTTGTGTAAAACTCTTGGAGTTAATCAAATATCTGTTTTAGTTAATAAAATGGATACTGTTGATTTTGCTGAAGATAAGTATAATAAAGTTAAGGAAGATGTATCTAACTTATTAAAAACTGTTGGATATAATCCTGACCAAGTTGCTTTTATTCCGGCAAGTGCTCTAGAAGGAGATAATATCGCTAAGAAATCTGAAAAGATGGCTTGGTACACTGGTCCAACATTATTAGAACAATTAGACGTATTTACTGAACCTGAAAAACCAACTGGACTTCCATTAAGGTTGCCAATTCAAGATGTGTATAACATCGCTGGTATTGGAGTTGTACCTGTTGGAAGAGTTGAAACTGGAACTATGAAGGTAGGGGACAAAGTTACTGTTGTACCGGGTAGAGAAGGTAAAGGTGTTTCAGGAGAATGTAAGACTATTGAAATGCACCACGAACAAATCCAAGAAGCAATTCCTGGAGATAATGTAGGTTTTGGTGTAAGGGGAATTGGTAAGAAAGATATCGCTAGAGGAGATGTTCTAGGAAAATCTGATAATGTACCAACCTTAGCAAAGGAATTTACAGCACAAATTGTTGTATTAAACCATCCTAGCGTACTGACTGTTGGATATACTCCGGTATTCCACATACATACAGCTCAAGTAGCTTGCCAAATTACTGAGTTAGTTAAGAAAATTAACGCAGCAACTGGTGAAGTTATTGAAGAGAATCCAGATATGCTAAAGAATGGAGATGCAGCAATTGTAAAAATCGTTCCTACAAAACCTTTAGTTATTGAAAAACAAGGTGAAATACCACAAATGTCAAGATTTGCTATTAGAGATGCAGGTCAGACAGTTGCAGCAGGTATGTGTATTGACTTAGTTAAGAAGGAATAATTCCTTTCTTTTTTTCTTATTTTGTTATTTTTGATTAGTAGTTACATATAGAAAAATTTATAAACGGGCATCGATTTTGTATTGTGGGAAAAATGGGAAAAAATTCTGAATATTCTATTGAGGATATAACATCTGGTCTCAAAATAGTAGATAAGGTGAGAAAAAATAGTTGGGATAAGGGACAAAACCCTTATTTTACGGAATATTCTACTAATTTTGTTATGTCAGATGGATCTTATGCTTTATTATTTTGTGGAAAATGGCATTTCTCTCCAGATCATAGTACTAAAAAAGATGAAGATTGTGCAAAAAGGCCTTCATTAAAACAATTGTCAAGACCTTATGTAATGGTTTTAAGTATTGCTTCTGAACCTCCATTAGATGGAGAAAAATGTAGATATTATGATAAATTATGGAATGACAACTTTTCTCAGAAAGAGGGAAAAAAATTTTTCCATATTTTAGAAAATCTTTTTGAATAAAAGTTGAAACAACTTTTTTAGTAAACTTTGAACAACCTCATAATTTTAAATATAAAGGTTTTGAGGTTAAGTGGTATAAACGTTTTGGGAGAAATATGGTATGTAATTGACCTTTGCTTAAAGATGAAATTGGGCAAATGGTTAATGAGTGTTTGGCCAGTATTGAATTAAATAAATCTCAAGAAATTGTAGTAAGGTTTGGCCGGGATTAATTAAAAAATATTAACAAAAACTTTATAAATCTTAGATAGGAATGTTTGAAGATGAAAAAAAAGAGTTTAATCATAATTTTAGTGTTAATTATTGGAGGAATATTAATAATGAATTCGGGAAATGGAAATACAAAAGTTAAATTAGAGACAAGTAAAGGAGATATTGTTATAGAATTATATGATGAAATGCCGATCACTGCAGGAAATTTTAAGAAATTAGTTTCTGAAAGTTTTTATGATGGCGTTATTTTTCATAGAGTTATTGATGGTTTTATGATTCAGGGTGGAGATCCGGAAGGTACTGGAATGGGCGGTCCGGGTTATACTATTGAGGATGAATTTACTAATGGAGACTTAGATAAGAATAATAGAGGGACTATTAGTATGGCTAATGCTGGTCCTAATACTGGGGGGAGTCAGTTTTTTATTAATCTAGTTAATAATAATTTCTTAGATGGAAAACATCCAGTTTTTGGCAAGGTTATTGAAGGGATGGATGTTGTTGATTCGATAGCTAAAGTTGATAAGGATTCTATGGACCGACCGATTGAGGAAGTTAAAATAATTAAGGCTAGTATCCTTTAATTTTTTATTTTTAGTTAGTTTTTTAAATCTTGTTAAGTTCCCTTTTTTATGGATAGATTAAAAAATGGCTTAGTAGGAGTACTTCTTTTGGCTATTGGTGCTTTTGGGGGTTATGTTATAAGAGGAAACCCAGTTCAAGGAGCTCCAGAGCCAGATGCCTATATTAAAACTGGCGCATTTGAAGCTAGTCTGACATTATCAGACACAACATTAGTGAATGGGTACGGGACAAGAGATATAGGTAGACTATTTGAGTCAACAATGTATGGTATTTATGGAGAAATTGAAGCTCCCAAATTAAAAGAAGTTTTTAGAATGTTACGTATTAAGTATCTTAATGAAAAAATGTATGTTTTAAAAATGCTTCCTCATGAAACTCCTGATTTGGGAGAAACAAAAATTGTTCCTGAAAATAATAATGAAAGTTTCTAAAGAAAAGCTTTATAAATAGATAATTTTGCCTAAATATAAAATGCAAAAAGCGAAGATAAACTTGGCGTGTGCGGAAATAGATAAGCTTAATGCTATCTGTGATTCGATTACTGATATTGCTAAAAAAACTAAAACTAAAGTACATGGTCCAATCCCTTTACCTACTAAAAAGATGAAATTAACTACTAGGAAAAGTCCTGATGGAGAGGGAAAAGCTTCTTGGGAAAGATATGAAATGAGAATTCATAAAAAACTAATAGAGTTAGGTTTAGATGAAAGGGCTCTAAGACTTATTATGAGAGTACCAATTCCCGAAGGTGTTAACATAGAGATTGAAATACAGGAATAATATTTAATCTAAAAATTTTATTAAACTCTTCTGAAACTGTGATGTTTTTCTCTTTTAATCGTTTCTGAATAAAACTATAAAAGCAATAATCACATACTTTTACTTTATTACTACAAGAAATACATCTTGTTCCATTTGATTCTACTTTTTCAAATTTTTCTATAGCGGTCTCTACTTCTTTGTTCAAATGCGGCCGGTTCCTTAGAAACTCTAAGGCATTATTTTTTAGACAGCTCATACACCTCGGATCAGTTATCTCGTATTCGCATAAGCTGCAAGTTTCCATTTTTTGTACCTCCTATTTAGAGTCCCAAACCATGTAGAATTATAAAGAAAAATTCATACACTTGTTAGGACTTTTTATTGATCCTAACAAATATATTTAATATTGTTAGAGTTAGCTAGCACTAGAATCATCTTAAAATATTTGTTTATTGATTCTAGTAACATAGTATTTTTAGAATGGTTGGAATTTATATAGTTTTCTAGTTTTGGGGCTTTGTTTAATAAGTCATAAACTAATTAACTTTTTAAACAGAAGCTACTTATTAAACAAAGCCTAGTTTTGGTTATATAAAAAAGTTTAAAAAGCCCTTAAGTTGTTCTTTTGTTATGCCGGGATCGCATAATCTGGTATTGCACAGATTTGGTGAAAATTCATATTTTCCCAGAGTGTAAGCCTGGAATTGATATTTCAGAAAAAATACCAGTTAGCCTGGCCCTTTTTGGGCATCTGGGTTCAAATCCCAGTCCCGGCGTTCTTATTTAGTTCAAAGATTTGATAAAAATTATGAAAAAATAAGATTTGATTTCCATAGGGAAGTCGTATTTTTAGTTATTAATAAACATTTAGTTAGTTTTATAAGTACGTTAAGAAATATATTATTAAGACGTTTGGCCAACACCTTTTGATTTTTTGCTTTGGCAATTGAGATGAAAAAAGGACACTACAACGTCTTTCAATCTTTTTAGTAACTTTTTTAAACTTAAATTTTAAAAAATAAACTATGTGGCTTGAAGTTGAAACAAAAGTTAAACTTGATAATTCTGAAGTGCCCGAGTTAAGAAGAAGAATAAAGAAGATTGCTAGATTTAAGAAAAGAGGGAAAAAGGCTGATGATTATTTTGCTCTGAAGAGTAAAATATATCCAAAAAAAGCTTTTAGAATAAGAGCTGTAGATGATAAGTTTGAATTTAATTTTAAGAGATGGCTTAGAAAATATTGGACAAAAGAAATTGTAGTTAAGGAAGAATTTGAGTTTAGATTGAGGGGGAAGAATGAAGTTAAATCTATTTTGGCTTTATTTGAAGATTTAGGTTTTGTTGAGTGGATAAAAAAAATAAAAAGGAATGAAACCTATGTTTATAAAAAAGATAAGAAAATTCATATTGAAATAAATCATGTAAAACATCTTGGTTATTTTATGGAGATTGAGTATTTGTCTAAACTAAGAAATGTTAAGAGAGCAAGAAAGAAGATTATGAATGTTTTGAAAGAACTGAAAATAGATCCTATTAAAATTGATAATACTGGATACACAAAAATGCTTTGGGATAAAGGAACAAAGGATAAAAAGAAATTCTTGAAAAGATCACTTAAGTAAAGAGGAAGATTTAAAAGTAAAATAGATTTTCCTTTTTTATGGAAGAATTATTATTTCAAGTGTTTGAAGAAAATGATACTATTATTCTTGAAGATGGATTTTTAAAAACTAATCATATTCCTGCTAGTGAAGTTTACTTTGATGTAAATGTGGATTTACCCTCCGTTTATAGTAAAGGAGGTAAAATGCAAATTGGTTTTACTGCTACAAATTCTAGAAAACATGAGCAGCATACAAGGTTATATTTACCAAGTACTTTTGAAATTAAGGAAGATGTAGCTGGAGAAGATTGTATGTATTATAAAATGGTAATTCCTGAAAATGGAGATTTTGAGAAGGCTATTAAAGGTCTTGCTAGTTTGGTACAATACCCTCATCCTTTAAGAATAAAAAAAACAGATGGTTGGAATTTTAGCGAGGTAGATTTTCCTGGGGATTTTGACCCCAAGTTTAAAATAATTTATTTCAATGAAGAATTAGAGAGAAAATTAAGGAGGCTTTAAAATGGGAATGGGTGAATGTAGATTTGATGATTGTAATGAAATGGGGAGTAAACATTATTTAGTTAAACTAGTTGATCAGAATATAACTATTAATGTTCCAGAAATGTGGAAACATTATACTGTATATCATTTTGTTCAACCTAATGAAGATGAAAGAAATGTTGTTATGGGTGCTAATCTAGACAAGATAAAAGTACAAACTGTTCAAACTAGATCTTCTGGAGATACACTTAATGTACTTTATGTTGAAAAAAAGGTTCTGAGTACAGTCATAAAACTGGATGTCGTGCTGACACAGAGTTTATTCGAAAATTAGAAAAAATTTTAGAAAATTCTGAACCTCTGCAAACAAAAGACATATAAACTTTAATTTTAAATTTTTATTATCTTGGTTAAATATGTTGTAAAAAGAGGAAATAAGTATTATCCAAGTGAGGAAATGAAAAAAATAGCTTGGATTAATTCTGAGTCTGTTTACGAAGATTCTAAAGATCCTATTAAATTTTGGGATCATTTGGCTAAGCAAGGTGTATATTGGGATAAATTATGGAGCAAAACTTACGAAGAAAAACTTCCTTACTTTAAATGGTTTAAAGGGGGAAAATTAAATGTTTCTTATAATTGTTTAGACAGACATATTAATATTAGGGGGAAGAAACCTGCCTTAATTTGGGTTCCTGAACCTACTAAAGAAAAAACAATCAAGATTGATTATGAGGAATTAAATAGAAGAGTAAACAAATTTGCAAATGTTCTAAAAAACTTTAAAGTGAGAAAGGGAGATGTCGTAACTATTTATTTGCCTTTAATTCCTGAAGTTATTGTTTCTATGTTAGCTTGTGCGAGAATTGGAGCCGTTCATTCGATTGTATTTTCTGCTTTTTCTGAAAAATCATTACAAGATAGAATAAAGGATGGAAAGAGTAAGGTTTTGATTACTGCAGATGGATATTACAGAAAGGGAAAGAGAGAAGATTTGTTGAAAAAAGTTATAAAAGGAATAGAAGGAACTAAAGTGAGAAAAATTTTAGTTGTCAATCGTTTAAACAAAAAAATAAAATTAGATAAAAAATTTGTTTCTTATGAGAAAGAGATGAAGAAAGCTGAAAATTATTGTGAACCGGTTATTATGAATTCTGAGGATCCTTTATTTATTTTGTATACTTCTGGAACTACAGGAAAGCCCAAGGGGATTGTACATGATTCTGGGGGGTATTTAACACATGCTTATTGGAGTACCAAGTGGAATTTTAACTTACATGAAGAAGATGTAATTTGGTGTACTGCTGATGTGGGTTGGATTACTGGACACACTTATTCTTGTTATGGTCCTTTATCATTAGGGAGTACTTTTGTTTTATATGAAGGAGCTTTGAATTTTCCCAAGCCGGATAGATGGTGGAAAATAATAGAAGAAAATAATGTAAATGTATTTTATACGGCTCCAACTGCAATTAGAATGTTTATGAAATTGGGGGATAAATGGGTTAAAAAATATAAATTAGATTCTTTGAAAATTTTGGGTACTGTGGGTGAGCCAATTGATGAGGACTCATGGAAGTGGTATTTTAAGAACATTGGAAAAAATAGGTTGCCTATAATTGATACTTGGTGGCAAACCGAAACTGGGAGTAATATGATTAATGCTTTACCTGGGGTCGGCCCGTTTATTCCGGGTGTTGCTGGTAGAAGTTTTCCTGGAGTTAAACATGAAATTGTTAATGAGAAAGGAAATAAATCAAAAAAAGGTTATTTAGTTCAGTTAAGTCCTTTTGCTCCTGGTATGTTACATGGAGTTTTTAGAGACAAGAAAAGATATAGGGAGACTTATTGGAGTAGATTTAAGGGAAAATATGACACCAGTGATGGAGCTTTTTATTATGATAAAAATAATATTAGGGTAACTGGAAGAGTTGATGATGTAATAAAAGTGGCCGGACATAGGTTATCTAGTGGAGAGATGGAAAATTCTATTAATGAAGATAATATTGTTACAGAGAGTGCTGTTGTTGGAATTCCTGATAAGATTAAAGGAGAGGTTCCAGTTGCTTTTGTTGTTTTGAAAAAAGGTCATAAATTAAGTAAATCATTGGGGGAAAAATTAGTTAAGGATGTTAGGAGAGATATTGGCCCGATTGCTACTCCTAAAAAAATTTATTTTGTCGATGATCTTCCCAAAACAAGAAGTGGAAAAATAATCCGAAGGATGCTTCGAAATCTTCTTGCAGGGGAAAAACTAGGGAATATTAGCACTCTATCTAACCCCGGTTCTTTAGAAAAAATTAAAAAATCAATTTAGAAAAATTTATAAAACTTAAAACTTAAAATTAAATATGTTAAAAGGAAAAGTGGCTATTGTTACTGGAGGTACTTTAGGTATTGGAAAAGGGATAGCTGATAAATTGTCTAAGCAGGGAGCAAAAGTAGTTATCTGCGCTAGAAAAAAAATCAAGAGTAAACATTTTTTTGTTAAATGCGATGTTTCTAAACCTGAAGAAGCTAAAAATTTGGTGGAACAAACAATTAAGAAATATAAAAAAATTGATATATTGGTTAATAATGCTGGAGTTTATCCATTTGTCCCATTTGATAAGATGACTTATGAACAATGGAAATCAGTTTTGTCTGTTAATTTAGATGGTATTTTTAATGTTACCAGTGCCGCTTTGCCTTATATGATTAAGAAAAAATATGGAAAGATAATAAGCATTGCTTCCATTGCAGGAGTTGAAGTGGGTTTTCCAAATTTGGTTCATTATTGTACAACAAAAGCAGGAGTTATGGGATTTACAAAAGGAGCTGCTTTAGATTTAGCTAAGTATAATATTAATGTTAACGCAATTGCTCCAGGGGCAATAAAAACTCCTGGTGTTGTTAAAGGATTAGATAAGAAAACTATGGCGGGACTTGTTCAAGTTATTCCAGAAAAAAGAATGGGTAAACCGATAGATATTGCAGAAACTGCAGCTTTTTTAGCATCTGATGCTTCCGAGTATATCACTGGACAAACGATTGTTGTTGATGGTGGTTATACAGACGTTTAAATACTTATAATTCTCTTAGGAATTTTTCTCTTTCTTCACGAGTTAGTTCTGGAATCCTAGTTCTATCTGGATTTGATCTTATCATTCTTTCTTTTATTTGTTTTTCTAGAATTCTTTTCAGATCTTCTCGTTCTTTTGATTTATCAATATTTATAGATGACTGACAAGTGTATTCACCTGTGTTTATTTCTTCAGAGTTATTTGTTATTGGATATTCTAAATTATTATCTTCCATTTCTATTTACTACTCCTATACTAATATTTAAAATTATTTATTTAAGCTATCACAACTTTTTTAAACTTCTAATTTGAAATTTAACTAATGAAAAGAGAGTTTTTGGATGATATTTCTATTGTTCTGGCAGGAGCTGCTGGTCAAGGTATTCAGACGATTCAACACATGTTAACACATATTTTGAAATTAGAGGGATATCATGTTTTTGCAATGAAGGAATATATGTCTAGAGTTAGAGGAGGGGTTAATTCTACTCAAGTAAGAATTTGTTCGAAAAGAATTTCGGCTTATTTGGATCGGATGGATATATTTTTACCTTTGAATTTAGATTCTTTAAACAGATATAAACATAGAGTTAATGAAAATACCATAATTATTGGAGAAAAAGAAAAGTTAGAAAAAGGAATCGTCGATATTCCATTATCAAAAATAGCTAAAGAGTTGGGTAATGAATTATATTCAAATACTGTTGCTGTGGGAGCCATTTTAGGATTATTTGGAATTAAGTTTGGTGTAATTAGTAACTATATTAAAAATTATTTTGGAAGCAGAGGAAAAGATTTTAAGAGTAATATTTTAGCAGCAAAAAAAGGCTATGGATATGGAAAGAGTTTGTCGCATCACATTAAAATAAAATTAGAGAAAGACAATAAGGTCAAAAAAGAATTATATATCGACGGTAGTGAAGCCATTGCTTTGGGGGCAGTAGCTGGAGGATGTAATTTTATTTCTTCATATCCAATGAGTCCTTCGACTGGAGTTTTGAATAATTTGGCCAAGTATAGTAAAGATTTTGATATTTTAGTAGAACAGACTGAAGATGAAATAGCTGCCATAAATATGGCTTTGGGAGTTTGGTATACTGGAGGAAGATCCATTGTAACAACTTCTGGCGGGGGTTTTGATTTGATGACTGAGGGATTTAGTTTGGCTGGAATGTTAGAGAGTCCGTTTGTCATACATATTGCTCAAAGACCTGGACCGGCAACAGGTTTACCAACTAGAACTGAACAGGGAGATTTAGAACTTGCTTTATATGGTGGACATGGTGAGTATCCAAGAGTTATTTTGGCCCCTGGCGATGCTAAGGAAGCTTTTTATTTGACTCAAAGGGCTTTTAATTTGGCAGATAAATACCAAGTTCCTGTAATTATTTTGACAGATCAGTTTTTGGTGGATTCTTTTAATAATATTCCTAAATTAAATGTAAGTAAAGAAAAGATTAAACATTATTTTGTTAAAACTTCTAAAGATTATAAAAGATATAAATTAGTAAATTCTGGTTTTTCTCCCAGAGGAATTCCTTCTTTTGGAAAAGGTTTAGTTTCTGTTGATAGCGATGAACATGATGAAGAGGGGCATATTACGGAAGACCATAATATCAGAAATAGGATGGTTGAGAAGAGATTGAAAAAATTAGTCCCAATTAAAAATGAAATTGGGCCAGAACTAATCGGAAAAGAAAAATACAAAACATTAGTTGTTTCTTGGGGGAGCACAAAAGGAGTCGTTAAAGAGAGTTTAGAGGAATTGAATAAGAAAGGTGTGTCTTTTTTACATTTTAAACAGGTTTGGCCCTTACATAATAAAACTAAAGAATATTTGAAGAAGGCAAAGAAAATAATTGTTGTGGAGAATAATGCAACTGGACAGTTTGGTAAATTGTTGAAATTGGAATCGGGTAGAAATGTTGTTAATGTTTTGAAATATTCCGGTCTGCCTTTCTCGGTTGAAGAATTGACTAAGAAATTAGGTGATGTTATATGAGAAAACATTTAGAAATGGGAAATATTGATATGGCTTGGTGCCCTGGCTGTGGTAATTTTAATATTTTGAAAATCGTTAAAGAATCTATCTACGATTTAAAAATAAGACCGGAAAATTTAGTTTTAGTTTCTGGAATTGGGCAAGCTGCCAAAACTCCCCATTATATGAAGACAAATGTTTTTAATGGGCTACATGGAAGAGCTTTAAGTCCTGCAACCGGAATAAAAGTTAGTAACACTAATTTGACTGTAGTTGTAACTTCAGGTGATGGAGATATTTATGGGGAGGGAGGAAATCATTTTATACATACTATTAGAAGAAACCCTAATATTGTTAATTTAGTTCATAATAATCTTATTTATGGTTTAACCAAAGGGCAAGCTTCTCCTACTTCCTTGAAAGGAATGAAAACTCCTGTTCAAATTTCTGGGGTTGTTATGGAGCCGTTTAACCCTTTATCTGTTGCTATTGCTTTAGATGCTTCTTTTGTAGCTAGAATTAATGCTGGAGATATTAAAGAGAGTAAAGAAATTTTGAAGAAGGCAATAAACCATAAAGGATATGCTTTGATTGATGTGTTTCAACCTTGTCCAGTTTTTAATAAATTGAATACTTTTGATTGGTTTAAAAAAAATAGTTATTATTTGAAAGGGCATGATATAACAAATAGAGAAAAGGCTTTTAAGAAAGCTCTTGAAACTAAGAAATATCCTTTAGGGATATTTTATGTTAATAAGAAAAAAACTTTTGAAGAGAATTTAGATTCTAAAGTGCCACTGTTTAAGAAAAAATTAAATGTTAGTAAGTTGCGGAAAGTTATTGATTCTATTGTTTAATAACCACGCTCTCCACGTAAGGGAACAAATAAAAATTCACCGAGATTTTCAATTCTGAGTTCCCTGCTCCTAGTTATTTTTAATAATTTTTGTTCATAAAGGTGTCCAACTGGAACGACCATAATTCCTTCTCTTTTTACCTGATCTAATAATGCATGATTTAATTTTGGGGATGCTGCGGTAACTATGATTTTGTCATAAGGAGAGAGTTTCTCATGACCATTGGAACCATCAGTTCTAATTATCTTTACGTTCTTATCTAGCTTTATTTTTCTTAAATTCTTTTTGGCATAATCTATCAATTCCGGTTGGATTTCTAGACTAGTTACTTTTCCTTTTGGGCCGACTAATCTTGATAATAAAGCGGTTTGGTAACCAGAACCAGTTCCAATTTCCAAAATATGTTCTCCTCTTTTTACTTCTAAAGCGTTTAGCATAATCATTACTGTTGTTGGTTGAGAAATAGTTTGCCCCATTAATATTGGGAGGGCCATATCCGCATAGGCTTCATTTTTATGTTTTTTGAGAACGAATTTTTCTCTTGGAATATCCTTAAAAGCTTGCATCATTTTTCTATCGAAATTATAGCTTCTTTTCCAATATTTTACTAAGGTGTCTTTCATTCTTCGTCTTCTTTTATTTTTTCATTTTTTAACTTTTCAAAATAATCCTCTGAGGAGAATTCTTTCTTCTCTTCTTCTGGAGCCGTTTTTTTTATAATTTCAGAAATAAGTGTGTTCTTTAGATATGCATTTCTTTTGAAAAATTCTTTCCTTTCTTCTTCTTTTTGCTTTTTTATCTCTTTTTCTTTTAACTCTTCAATGAATTCTTCAGAAGAAAAATCTTCTTCTGGTGCCATTTTAACTTCTTTTTTATATAGTTTAACAAATATTTAATTGTTTGTATTCTAGAATAACAATGTTTTTATACTCAAAATAGGTAGATAATAGAATGGATATAAGGAAAATAGTTATTATTTTGGTTATCGGTGCGTTATTCGCGTTTTTTGTTAATGCGCTAATTGAAGCGGTGTATCCAGGTCCTGAATATGATGATTATTGTGAAGAATTTGTAAAACCTTACCCTCTGGATGAAGAAAGAGTTGATGAGGGGGCATGGAGCGAGTGTCAGGATCAATATGACTCTGCCAGGGAAAAATATAATTTAGTTGTGTTTTATGTATCTATAATTTTTGGATTATTAGCTATTGTTTTTGGATTATATCTACCAAGTCATAAAGATGATTTGAATCAGTGGATTGGTTCTGGTTTTATGCTAGGGGGATTTTTTACTTTATTTATTGGAACAATTAGAGCCTATGGTGATTTGCATAGATTTATTAGACCTATTGCCCTCCTGATTGAACTGATGATTGTTATCTATGTAGCATATAAAAAAATAGGGAAAAAATAAGATGGCGTTATTAAAAGTTAAACAAGTTAAAGTGAGATGTAGGAATTGTGATAGTGAAGCTTATGCAGATGATTTTAAATTGGATAATATAAAGGGAACTATGGTGTGCCCTGGATGTGAGAAAAAACCTTCTGTTGAAAAGATAAAAAAAGCTGTTGAGGAAAACGGGGTAGACAAAAAGCCTGTTGGCTGGGATGAAATTGATGATTATTTAGAAGTTGCTTGCAGGGAGAAAAAAGTTGAAAAGAAACCTGTTGAGTTTGAAAAAATTGATGGGTCTAAATATCATGTAAATTATCTTTGTAAAAATTGTGAATATAAGTTTAAGTATAATATGTTGAAGCATTGGCCCAGGGTTTGTCCAGCATGCTCTAAGAATATAGAAGCAGTTGAACCTGTTTTTTAGATATAATCTTTCTTTTCAATAGTTTTGTCTTTAAAATTTTCTTCGAAGAACCTAATCATAACTTGATTATCTGCTTTCTTATATGCTTCCAAAGCATCTTTCATTATTCCTCTTCTTAAGAATTCATCACCAATCAAATTGATTTTTGTCTTATTATTTGCAGCTTCATAAGCTTTCAGTGAAATATTTAGAAGATTATGTTCTTTACATATATCTCCAGTTTTGATTAATTTTTCAGTATTGTTTATGGCAGAATAGACTTCAATTGCCAGATCATAATTTTGTCTCTCTAAGCAATATTCTCCTATTTTGTTTAATTTTTCAGGATCCTTTAAAGCAATTAAACCTTTAATGGCTTCAGTCAAATGGCCTTCATGTAGGCATTTATCTGCTGCCCTCTCTAATCTAGTATAATCTTCAGCTAAAATATAGGCATCTATGGCATTTTTATATAAACCTAACCTAAAATTTTGATCTCCTACTTCGACTATTTTTTGTTTATTTTTTATATACTTAAAAATTTTTAAAGCATCTTGGATTTTCCCTCTTTTTAGGAATTCATCGCCTGCCGCAGTTAGAAGTTTTGTTTTTGTTTCTTCGTCAAACATGCTTAAATCTAGATTTTCAAGTCCTTTTTTTAATAATAAAGGAATTATTTGCCTAAATTGATTATCATCTTCTTTTTCTTGTTCATCCATGATTTTAGGTATATCTCTCTTATAATCTTCCATTGCGTTGTAGAATTTGTTGTATGTATATAAAGTTTTATATACTAGATAATCATTCTCTTTTTTATAAAAATGGGGTTGGAACAGATTGAATTGGATCGAGTTTTGACAAAAACCAAACCCTTAAACGAAGATAATAAAGATTCTATTTTGGATAGAATAAACCCAAAAATCGGAGCAGTAGTTGAAAAGAGACATTTTGAAGGGATTGGAACATTTTATTGTGTTATTTCTGGGGATTTGTTATTATTAAAAAAATTAAGAGATGGCAGGAATAAAGCTGAAGTTTATGTTATAGATGATAAAGGAATAGCAGGAACTCTTGGATGGCTTGAAAATGCTGCAAAATATGCTTTTGGGGACGTAAAATTAGGTTCTTATCCTAACCCAAAAGATCTATTAAACCCTTGGATTAATGTTATGGAGTCTAATTATACTGATTTCAAAAAATTAGAAAAAATTATTTAGGCTAGTCTAGACTCATCTTTGAAATCTTGTTTATTTTTTTGTTCTTTTTCCATTTCTTTCTGAGCTTTCTGAGCTTCTGCTTCTAGATCTACACCTAATTTTTTTAATTCTTCAAGATGCATTTGAATGAATTGATCTACTACTCCGACCATTTTTACTAATTCTTGCCTTTCTTTACTTAGGGTAGCCAAAGCTCCTTTGTGGTATCCGATTACTTCTTCATTTGCCATTTTTTATTGTCTAAATTTGGAAATTTGTTTTATTATAGCCTGGTTTACAAAATCTTGCTCATCTTCAAACATTTTTGTGTCTTCCACTACTTTTCTTATGTTTTCCATGAGCTGTTTCGGTAGTTCTATTTTTTCGATTTCCAATTTTTCCTCCTTTTCTTGTTTCCCTTATTTTCTTTATAAATATAACTATTAGCGTAATTATTACTAGTATTGCTGCACTATAAATTAATATATTTATTGGAATAATTGGCATTGGCTTTTCTTCATGAGGCTCAACTCTTGGTAATAACTGGACTAATTCTGAAGAAGTTATTGTTTCTTGACCCGGATAAGTCAAATAACAATTAATAACATATGTTCCTGGTGCCGTGCCTTGAGGAAATTGTAACTCTCTGTTGATTGAAGTTTGTAAATCTACAGCTAAAGTTTCGGTGAACAAATCCAGTTTATTTTTTTCCATATCCTCTAAGGAACATTCTAAAAAAACATCAACTGGTCTTAGTGTTCCGAAATTATATAAAACTATATTCGCTTTTACTTTTTCTTCTACAAATACTTCATTTGACTCGTCATCTAAAAATACCTTAATATCAAACAAGGGTTCTTTTTCTGGTTCAAGACACCTATCGTTTTCACATGAATACTCACAATTTTCTAGTGCTTCCCACTGTCCACTTTTACACATCATTAAATAATCTCCTAAACAGGTCAATACATTTCCAGTACATTCTATTGGTGATGAGGGGCTTTCTTCTTCGTCATTTTGTTGAGGTTGCTGTGGTTGCTGTTCTGTTGTAAATTGCCAGATTGGTCCGGATGTTTGATACTCGGAATCTTTTACGACGATTTTCCAATAATATGTTGTTAAATACTCTAAATCGATTGTTGGAGTGTATGTTGTTTCTGATTGGTTTTGGGAAACTATTATTGTTGGAGTGGAATTTGTACCTAGGTAAATATCATAAAGCAAGATATCCCCATCTTGGTCTGAAGCTGTCCAAGATAAATTAGTAGTTAATAAAATATTTTCAGTATTATTTTCTGGCTGAGGATTAGAAGGTTGGTCTGGTGGAACATTTGGGACACTTTGTGTTGTAAACTGCCATGTATTGCTAGAGGTTTCATTATATCCATCTTTTACGACGATTTTCCAATAATATGTTGTTAAATACTCTAAATCGATTGTTGGAGTGTATGTTGTTTCTGATTGGTTTTGGGAAACTATTATTGTTGGAGTTGAATTTGTACCTAGGTAAATATCATAAGTTATATCTTGGTTATTTGTATCAGAACCTTGCCATGAAAGTGATTGAGTTACGGGGGCATTGGATTCTTGATCTTGTGGGGATAATAGAATTATTTCTGGCGGCGTGTTACATATTTCTGGTATAGGAACACATCTTTTTTCACAAGAAGGTCCTGGACTAAATTGGATCGGTGGACTTTTCAGTGGTTGATCTTTATCATTTATATCAACTTCTTCTATATCTGTCTCTATAAAACACTCTCTTGTCTGGAACATTTCTAACTCTCCACATAGATGTGCTCCACATTCTTGATCTACCCATTCTGTACACTTACCACATTCTATAGGTGGTGCTAATTGTGGTTTTGGGGTGAAGTAAATTACTAAAGCTAAAACTAGAACTATAAGAATAGCTACTATCACCTCATTTTTTGTTATTTTCATTTTAGTAAAATGGCCATGCAGAATGACCATACTGTATTACTAGGTCGAAATTTAAATCTTTTAAACTTGTTGGAATATCGCAAGCTCCCCAGCATGAGCCTAACCAGATAACTATTTTTGCTTCAGTCAATTTTTCTAGTTGTTTGGTTATCTTTGTAGCTTCTGGTTTTAATCCATCTGGTAATTGTAAGCATACTAATTTAGCTTTGTCTTTATTTATTTTCTCAGCTAATTCATCTATTTCTAAATTGTATTTCATTAGTTTAATTAGATTGAAAAGATTATTAAATGTTTGCCTACTTCTAATTTTGATGGGAGAAAAAGAGCTTAAGTCTTTAAAAGAGAGATATGAGTTAACAAGACATCCTTCAAGAATAAGAAGTTCGGATATTATTGAAAATATTGTTGATAACCCGATATACTATGAATCTCCCGATCCTTCATTAGTTGCGGTTAAAGGTTATATGGACGGAATTAGGTGCATAATTTTGGGCCAAGAGAAGAGAAGAGAAGGAAAAGATAGTAAGGCAACAGGAATGATAACTGCTGAGGGTTATAATTATGTTCTTGATATATTAAAAGAGGCCGAGGAGCATAAAATTCCAATTATTTCGTTTATTGATACATTTGGCGGAGATGCTAGTATGAAATCTGAGATAGAAGGTCAATCTTTTAATATTTCAGATTGTATAAGAAGATTTTGTGAAGTAAAAACTCCTACTGTTTCTTATGTTATTGGTGAGGGGGGTAGCGGAGGGGCCTTGGCTATGCAAGTTGCGGATAAATCCTTTATGTTTGAGAATGCTTTATACTCTGTAATTGCTCCAGAGAGTTGTGCAAGAATTATTTTTAATAAAAGATTACAAGAAGGAGAAAATTTAGAAAATTTAGTGGAGAGTGCTTTAGAAGTATTACAACCTGGAGCCGAACATTTAATGGAAGTCGGAATGGTTGATGAAATTCTTTCTGAACCAGATGAGGGTGCACATACTAATTATGAAAATACAATAAATATGATTAGGGAAACCTTGGTTGAAACTTTGAATGAATGGGTAAATGTTGATAAGAAAACAGATGAAAAAAGAATAACAAATAAAACTGTGAATAGATTAGTAAAAGAGAGAAGAGATAAAGTTCTAAATTATGGTAGCTTTGAAAATTCCTTGCAGACTCTTAAGAGAATTGTTAAAGGTAAATTTAAGAGGAAAAGAAAAGAGGATGTATCTGGAAAAGTTATAGATGTTGAAACAGGTGATAGTTTTATATCTCAATTAAGGAAAGAACATTTAGAAAACAGAAATATAAAAGACCGACAAGTTGTTTTATGTGAGAAAGAATGGAATGAACAGGAAGGTAAATTTAGGGTTGCTGGGGGCTGCGGTATGAAATCTTTTGATGATTATGAAAATAATTTTCATGCTTGTCCAGAATGTGGGAAAGGCGAATTACTTGGAGCAGAAGAACATTTAGCTAAGTTATGTGATGAAGGTACTTTTGAAGAGGTTGAGCATAATTTAAATTTGGAAAACCTTGTAGGGAATGAAAGATATTTGACAGATTCTTATAGAGTAAAATTAGAAAAAGGAGAGAAAAGAGGATTTTCTAAGGATAGTTTGGTTATTGGAACTGGTCAAATAAACGGTAAAGGTGTTGCTTTTGCCATTTCAGATATTGATTTTATTAGTGGAAGTTTTGGCTCCATTTATGGCGAGAAGTTCAAAAGAATAGTGGACGTTGCAATAAAAGAAGAGTTACCTTTGGTTTCAGTTTGTTCTTCTGGAGGAGCTAGAATGCAGGAAGGTCCTATGTCATTAGCACAAATGGCAAAAATTAACATGGCTTTGTTAGATTTGAAGAGTAAGGGTATTCCTTATATTTCTATTATTGCAGAACCTACTACTGGAGGGGCTTACGCTAGTTATGTTACACAGGGAGATATCATGATTGGAGAAAGAGGGAGTTTAGCTGAGTTTGCAGGTCCAAGAGTAGTTACTGGAGCAGGCTTAGAAGTTGATAGAAATGTTGTTTGTACAGATATGTTGTATGAAAATGGATATATTGATCATTTGGTTAACAGAGATGAACTAAAAAGAGTTGTTTCTCATTATGCTAGGCTATTTCATGATATCAAACACCCTGAACAGAGGAGAAATACTGGAAGAATAAATCTTAATTTTGAAAATGAAAAGCTTTAATGAAAGAGTTTATGAAGTATGTAGAAGAATTCCTAAAGGCAGAGTTAGCACATACAAAGAATTGGCTCATGCTTTGAATTGTAAGGCTTATCGGGCCATTGGAAATGCTATGAATAAAAATCCTTATGCTCCTGAAGTCCCCTGTCATAGAGTTGTTTCTTCTAATGGAGGGATTGGAGGTTTTGCTTCTGGTCCTAAAAATAAAATTAAAATGTTAAAAGAAGAAGGTGTTTTTGTTGTTGATGGGAAGATAGTTGATTTTGAGAAGAAGTTGTTTAAGTTTTAGAGATTCCTATGGGCATCTCTACGTTGTTCATACATCTCTCTAAATTTAAATCCTAATATCAAAGGGAACCCTCCTAATCCAAATGTGCATAAGTAACCCATCCCCGGGGCGTATCCAAGAGAAGAGGTTGTGTTTTCTTTTTCTATAGTCTGATCGTTCGCTACACGCTCCAAACGATTTTCTATGAATCTACCCGTAGCTATTGAAGATACTATATATGCTCCTATCATTATTAGTGTCGATTTTTTCATATTTTTAAGGAACTAGGTTTATTTATAAATTTTTGTTTTTTAATTTACATTTGGGGCACTTTTTCATTTTTTGAAATACTTGAAAATATTTTTTGGGAATAGAGTTTCATAAACTGTTTTAAAAATATGGGTATGTTTTCTATCCTTTAATACCTTATATTTTATGTTGTTTTCCTCCAATAATGAGACCAATCTTTCTCCTTGCTTGTAAGGTATTACTTTATCAATAGTTGAAAGCTCTATTAAATATTCTGTTTTTTGATTTTTTACGATGTTATAATCTGGTGAAATAGTTTCCCAGTGTTTTTTTAATTCGTTTAAAGTATTTCCTTTTTTTGACATAGAATTTTTGAGATTTTGTGTTAACTTCCCCTTCCAAAAAGACTCTGCTAAATTATCTCCAGGAACAATTAATATGACTTTCTTAACATCGTATTTTTTTGTTAACATAAATGCAAATATGCTTCCTAAACTTTGGGCATATATAAATAAATTTTTTTTATTTAACTTTTCAACATTTTTTTCTATTTCTTTTTGAAATTTTAAACAATTTTTCTTTGTTAGTTTTGGATCATTGGTTAAAATATCTCCAGAATAATGAAAATGAATATATCCAAATTTTTTCGGTATAGACCTGTCCAAATTAAAGTATAAAAGGGAAGGTGCCATCCAACAATCTATCAGCAAAATTATATCTTTTTTATTTAATCTTTCTTTTTTTGTTGTGACTAACATCTTAAAATTATTATTTTAGTTTAAACAAATCTGTTAAGTTCAGTTCTAATGCCGCTATTGGAGTCTCTAGAGAGAAATTATCTAAAACTATTGGGTGCATTTCTCCAATGAATGCAACACCTTTTCCTTTACAATAAACTCTTCCTACTCTCCCCGGAATAAAAGATGGATGTTCTGCTTCTTTTATTTCATAAGTTAAATCTAAAGAATTAAATATTACATCCAATATTTGTTTTATGTCTGTGAAAGTTACTTTTGAGTAAGCTAATAAAACTCCTAATCTTGTTTTTTCTTTTTCTCCTACAAAAACACTTCCCGCTTCAAATATTTTTTGAGGATAATCATAATGTTTATTGTTTTTTAAAACTTCAAGTAGAGAAGGAATCATCCATGTTCTTAAAACATCATAATCTTCATTCAATGCGTTCGTAATTTCAGCTAAATTTAATTTTTTTAAGTTCATCAAATTTTCTTGGGAATTTTTATTTGTTAGATTGTAAGTATTTGTTTCAATTAGTCCCAAGTTAGGTAAGATATTACAAATTTTATTTCTAAATATTTCAAATTCATCTTCTTTTGCTATTGTTGAAACGTTTGGAATTTCTGGAATGAAATTTTCATATCCATAAGCAATTGCAATATCCTCAACTAAGTCAATTTCTGATAGAATATCTGCCCTGTGTGAAGGAATTAAAGCAGAACCATTTGAATAGGAAATTTCCATTTTTGAAAGAAGTTCTTTTATCCTTACTTCAGATAAATTTAAACCTAAAATTTTATTCACATAAGATCTATTTAGTTTGATTTTTTTAGGTTTTAAATTTGGATAAGATATGTTATCTACTTTTACTTCATATATTTGTCCTCCCCGATCTGCTAGAGAGGTCACTATGATGTTTAGAGCTTGCTCGCATGCCCCCAAACTTGTCCCAGTTACATCTATGAATAGATCTTTTGTCTTTGCGTCTACTTTTGTTTCTTCTGAATTTATTATTGGAACTAAGGCAAGAACTTGCTTATTTTTGTCTAACCAAATTGGGCATTCTTTGAATTTTTCTAGAGTAAAAGCATAATCTCTCCCCTTTGGATGTTTTTCTAGAACTTGAGAAATTGTTAATTCTTTTTTGAATTCTAATGGAGTGAATTTAAAATCTTTTGGTTTTGTTGTATAGGTTAAAGGAAATTCAAATTTATTTAAGTCATAAACTCCTATGGAAACTTTTTTCCTATTTCTTCCATGAGAGGCATGGAGTTTTTCTTGAACTTGCATTAAAGATTTTATAGTCGCGTTGTCTAATTTGATTCCTTTTACAACTGCATTTACTGCATAAGGTCTTACTTTTTTTACTTTTGCATCTTTTTTTGATTTGTATGAAGATTTATGAACTTTATATTCTTTTGATTTTTTTATTCCTATAAATGATCCTAACGCTCTTGCAAAGCCTTCCGTTGAAAGCATGTCTGGCCTGTTTGGAAAGATTTCAACTTCTATTTCATCTTTTGTTACTTTTTCTAAGTCAGTTCCTAGCATAGAGATTCTATCTTTGAGAGTTTCATCTGGGATTGTTTTTCCCATTAACTTGAACAGATCTTTTTTATCTATTGTTATTGTAGGCATGTTAAATCCACTCCTTAATCTCCTTTAATTGTTTTAAGTCATTTTTGTATAAATTTCTAATATCTTTTATTTGATAATAATTCATTAATATTCTGTCAAATCCTGGTCCCCAAGCAAGAACCGGGATATCTTTTCCCATTAGTGGTTTTACAACTTCAGGTCTAAAGATACCTGCTCCACCTAACTCAATCCAAGTTTTTTTCTCTGGAATATAAACATCAATTTCTACAGAGGGTTCTGTATATGGAAAATAGGCAGGTCTAAATCTAACTTTTTCATATCCCATTTTATGAAAGAATTGTTTTAGATATCCTAGTAGATGTTTGAAGTTTGCATTTGGGTCTATTACAATTCCCTCCGTTTGATTGAACTCAAATAAATGAGACCAATCTAGAGCTTCATTTCTATAATTTCTCCCTAGGGCAAAATATTTTTTTGGAAATTCTTTTAGATTTGAAATTGTTTGAGCAGATAGAACAGTTGTGTGGGTTCTTAATACGGGTTTTTTTGATTCCCTTTCGTCCCACACATAATTCCAGGAAGATTCGTGTTGTTTTTTTACTTTGTTTACTAAATTTTTGTTTGGCAATTTTGAATTTCCCTTTAAGAAGAAGGTATCCTGCATTTCTCTAACTGGGTGATCTTGAGCTGTGAATAAAGCGTCAAAGTTCCAAAAAGAGCTATTAATTATAGACCCAGTCATTTCTTCAAACCCCATGTCAAGCCAGATTTGCTTAGCATGTTGTTTTGCTTGATTTACAAAATGTCTTTTTCCAGAATTAATTTTTGGAACATTAATTTTAATATCATAACGTCTAAACTTTTTATTTTTCCATGATTTATTTTTTAACATGGCGGGAGTTAAAATTTCTATTAAATTAGAACTTATTTTTCTGCCGATTATTTGTTTTCCCAATGTTGTAAGTTCAATTTGTCTTTCTGTAATTATATCTTCCTTGACTAATTGTTTTCTTTTTTGTAATTCTTTGAAAATTTTCTTTTCTTCTTCTGATAATTTAGTTTGAGACTTGATTAATTTATTTATTAGTTTTTGTTCTGGATTTTCTGAAGTTAGGAATTTTTTTCCAGATGGGGTTATGGAAATATTCATCCCTTCTTTTATCAGGATGGCCGAATTCTTTTTTAATTTTCCAATTGAAATATTTGCTTCTTCGTTTGATAATCCTGAAAGTTCTTTTATTTCTCCTAAGTTGAATTCTTTTTCTTCTATTGCTTTTAGAAATTGTATTTCAGGAAGTTTTCTCTCAATGTAAATTTTTCCATTTTTATCCAGTGAGTATAATTCTGAAGCCACTTTTTTTACTTTTATTATATCTTTATTTTCTAACCATTGTAAGGCCCTCATTGCTTCAATTTCTGAAAGGCCAGAATTTTTCTCTAATTCTTTAAGTGTTTTAGAATTTTTTAAGTAGGGAATTACTTTTCTTTCTAAAGGATGTAACGATTCAATTAGAGTATCTACGTTCATAGATGTTTAAGAGAATAAGTTATTTAAAAAGATTTAGTTTTTAATATCTTTGTATTCTTTCTTTTATGGTTGCTATTCTACCTTTTGCCCTCGTAAACATTTTTTTATTTCCTGATCTTATAGCAAATTCTAATAAACTATTTTCTTTAGCTAATCCATCTAATTCGTCCAAAAAATATGAAAAATATATCTCTTGGCATATGTCTTCCTCATCCCAGTCAATGTAGCTAGGAAGGTCTAGTATTTCATCATCGACCTGTTCTTGAAAATTGTTCCAACTTCCTGTTCTTTCTGCTAATTCTAATTTTTCTTCTACTGACATGTTGGGTAGTAATAAACCTTCATAATCTCGGTAATATTTGTCATAACACTCTGGACAATAATCTTCTTCATCCCACCAAATAAAGGCTCCTTCTTCCCTATCTAATTTCTCTTGAATGATCTTCCAATTTTGAGATTGTTTTATTTCCCCCCAATCCAATGTGTTTAATGCAAGTTCTTCTAGTTCTTCTAAAAGTTGGGCAGGGCTATGTTGTTCTTCTAACTCGGATTTTTCTTTAATTTTTTCTGCCAGACCTGCTAAAGTATCTTTGCTAATATTTGATAAAAATGGGGTTGTTTCTTCTAATAAATCAGTTAAGCAGACTAACTCATTTTGTGATTGAACTTTTCCCGATAAATTTATCCTTATCCACCTTGGACTTTGCAAAGAATCATATAAATCAATTTTTGCATCTGGAAGATATTTGTTTTTTAGCATTTCAAACCTATTGTAAAAGAGAACATATGAAATTCCGCAATAGAATGAACTTCTTCTCAAAGTTAAACTTAGAAAATAATCTCCCTTAACCTTATCAAATTCAAACCTATAATTTGATGTGTGACTGAAAAAATCTACTATTGTTTCAAATTCTTGTTTCATAAAAATAGTATGTTAAGTAAAATATTTAAAACTAATGTAATTATAAATATTGATCTATTTCGCTTCTATAATTATCTTTAGAATTTATTAATTCAGCTAATGCCGATTTTACTCTTTTTTCACCTAAAGTGGGATATTTTACTCCTTTCAATTGGCGAATTATTGACTGTAACCCCTTATCTCTTAATTCGGTTACATTTTCTGGAGCTTCATCAAATAATTCTTTATAACTTAACATAAGAATTGCGGACTCTTTTTTAGATAGTGTAGATCTTTCTAAAGGACTTGTTTTTAATCCTAATATATATCCTTTATCTCCAATAAATTCTCTTAAAGTTACCTTCCCATCGAAAATTTGGAGCAATGTAGTTTGTTTCATTTTTTCAGTTCTCTTGTCTTTGGAATATTGCTTATAAGTCTTCTTATTGGCTCTTCTCCAGTCCTTTCATCTGTAGGGTACTTAACTTCCCACTTATCTTCGGCGTACCTTTTACCTGCCGTAGTTAATTCTTCCATTTGAAAACTTAGTACGTCTAAATGTGCTTCTTGTCCTTGGGCCTCAATTTCATTTCCAGCTTCTTGAGCTTTATCGCGTCTTTCTGCATATTCGCTGTATACTACAATCCAGCCCAACATATGAGCCATATAGTAACTATTACTTCCTAGAGTTTCCATTTGTTTTTGGAAATCTGTAAACTGTCTATTAAATTCTTCTTCCGATATATCTTCGGGTGCTAGTTTTTCTAATCCGGAATCTAATTTTCTTTGAAAATCTTTCCAAGATAGCGTTCTTCTTGTTAATCCCCAGTGTTGCTCTGGTTTTAAAAATCTAAATTCCCAATCCTGTACTGGATTTCCTCTCCTATAAACATCTGCTAATTCTGGAGTTATTAATGCTGTTGTTGCAGGTTTACTTACTTCTTCATCTAATTTTTTCTCAGCTTTTTCGAGAATTTCTTCTCTTTTAGTGTAAGTGTTTATTAAATCATAAAGCTGACTCTTAAAATTAGAAACTTTTGGCATTGCAACTTTTCCTGACCAGTCTAATTCCTCGAGTAAATGTAGTAAAGAATGAACTGCAGTCGCACTCCTTTTTTCTCTTGATCCTCTTAGGTTTGAAGTATCATATCTTATTGTAATTTTATTCTGATCATGTGTGTGGGTTGCTGAAATCTCAACTTTGTGTTTCCCTTCTGCTTCTAACTTTTTTGTCAGAACGAGAACTTCTCCCATTTCTGTTAAAGACTGACTTTTTGTATCAAATTTTAATTGAAGTTCATACCTGCTATTATCTGTAGTTTTATTTAAATGATAAGAAATTCCGTTTGCATTTGTTCTTCTTATTTCGGTCATTTTAACCCATTTTGGTAATTTTATAGGTTTTTTCAAATTTATAAAGCTTTTGTTTTGTAACTACTTAAAAGAAATGACAATATTAATCAGAAGCATTATATTGCTTAAGTTGTTCTAAAGTTAATTCTCCAATTTTAGGATTTCCGCCATTATGTCGATCTATATAAACGCGTACTTTTCCAATTCCGGGGGCATATTCAACTCCCCTATCTCTTCCTTCTCTGAATGTTACATTGAAGCCCATATCTGTTAGAAAATCTCCAGATTCTTGTGGACTAAGAATATAATCGTCTCCAGCTATTTTTGATAAAGCTATTTTTAATTCTTTTCGGGTTTGCCTTCGTAATAATTCTTCTTCTTTGTATTTTGAACAACCTTCTGCTAAAACTAAAGCGCTTAATCCTGCAGCTAAAGTTAGTATTTTTATTGCCGTTTTCATTTTAAAGTTAAATTAACCATACTATTCATAGCGTTTACAAAATAAGGGCTTGTTACCCAAACAGCTACATCTAATTTGTCTTCAACGCTATTATCTGTTAACATGAACATAAGCTCTTTGTTATCAACCAAAATAAATCTTGAGTTGACTTCAGGCATGACCTTTGTTTGTAAAACATTTTTAGCATCTTTGTCATCAACTTTTTCAGGAGTCATTAACTTAACTTTTACTCCTTTGTCTTTTAATTTTTTGAATAAAAACTTGAAACTTTCAAATTTTCTTTCAAATCCTTCTTTTGTAGTTGAAATAACAACAGTTTTTTCAGCAGATCTTAGCATTGTTTCAATTTGATTGTAGATATTTTTTCTACCTTTAATTGAACTTGTTATTGTCGTAGGGTCTACGTTATCAATACCTTGTGTAAATAACTTACTTAGGTCATTAAATACTTCGGTACCTTTTAGTTCTGAGATCATATCTATTTGCTGGTTTGCTTTCTCTTGTACGTCTTTTTTAACTCTATTTATGATTTCCTTAGGCTCTACGGCTAAATATTTGATAGGTTTATCCAATTTCATTACGATAAATCCTTTCTTTTCTAAGGATTCTAGAATATCATATGCTCTTGATCTTGGTACATTACCAATATCGGACAGTTCTCCAGCTGATGCTGAACCTTTGCTTAGTAAAGCCGTCCATATTTTAACTTCATACTCGTTCAAATTGAACGCTGACCTTAACTTTTTTAGGAATTGTTGATTTAATATCATTTTTCATTCTCCTTATGGATTAGTAGGATATTTAAGTTATTTATAAAGCTTTTGGTTTGGTGTAATTGGTAAGTAGTAAAAGGATTATTCCGGATGTAACTGAAATTCCGCAGTATAAGAAATCTTAGTGCAATGATAGTCTTGGCCGTCAAATTTACAATATTCACAAATATCTGAGGGTTTTGTACAGGCTCCTTCTGACTCAAAGAGAGTTATATCGAGGGGAAGCTTCTCACACGTTCTTATAACTAGTTTATCTAACAAATTTGCCATGATTTGGCGAGAATTAATCTATTTAAAAAAGTATTTATTCTTTAGGTTTTCCTTTCCTTTTCTTGATTTTTTTATCTTCTTCTTCGATGCTTTTTAGAACTGCCCTTAGATATTTAGCTTTCTCTTCATCATCTAAACCAGATTTTCTCGGATCTGGAAGTTTTTCCTCTTCTTTATCTGCATATACATCCAATAAATAATTTAGTAATTTTCTTTGAGATTTTTCTTTAGCTAGGGCTATAGAGACACCTATAGCGAATCCTATTGAAATCCCGGCTAAAAAAGTAAGGATGTAATTGATAGTGAAATATTCTACCATGAAGAAAGGGAGTGCATTGATTTTTTTAAATTTAACTGTAAAGCAGAATACTAAATATTTATAAAGGGGAAGTATACCCAACTTTAGAAATATGGGATTTAAACAAGACATATTGGATTTTATTAATTTTAAGGAAAGTATACCAGAATCGAAAGTTGATGAACTTCAAAATCTGGTGGATCGGGCTTGGGCTCTTGAGTGGAAAATTATAAAAATAACCGATATTGAAGATGATGAACATCCTATAAAGAAATTTGATGAATTGATGCTTGAATGTAAGAAAAGGTATAAAAATATCCCCAGTTATTTGATTGATGAAGGTGAAGAGTTTATGTCACGTTATGGAGAAAATTTAAAATTTTATGATAAGCATTTCTTAGAAGAGTTACACAATAGATCATCTAAGTAAGAACATAACAAATATTCCTAAAATTATTCCTACTATTGATAATATACTTTTTGAGAGAGTTGTTTCTTTATGCAATTCTGGAATTAGGTCTGAAGCAGCAATATATATGAACCCTCCTGCTGTTATTGGAATTATATAATGTGTAAAATTCTCTATTAAAGGTCCTATAAAAAAAGTTAGAACTGCTCCGGCAAGAGCTGTTAGTGAAATTAAAAAATTATAGAATAATGCTTTTGCTTTTGAGAAACCGGTATGTAGTAAAATTCCGAAATCTCCTATTTCTTGTGGTATTTCGTGGAAAAGAACTGCAATTGTTGTTGCTATTCCTAAGGGTATGCTAACCAAATATGACCCTGCTATTAAAATTCCATCTAAAAAATTGTGAAATGCATCTCCAATTAAATTTATCGCAGCCAAAGGTTTATTGTGTACTAAACAATCTTGATCATGGCAGTGGTGCCAATGTAATACTTTTTCTAATATAAAAAATAATAATATTCCAATTAATATTCCAAATGTTATGCTTAAATTAAAACCTAATTCTTCAACTATTTCTGGAAGTAGGTGGATGAAGACATCTCCTAGTAAGGCTCCAGCTGCGAAACTTACTAAGAAAAGTAGTGATTTTTTTAGTAATTTATTTGAAAAGCTTAATGTTATTATCCCTATTAAAGAGATTAAGCTTACGATTAATACACTCAACATTATATATAATAGTATTGACATTTTTTTATTGGAGATAGTTAATTATTTAAATGTTTTTCTTTATTTAAAATTATGAAACACACATTAGGAGTTACTATCGTTATAGCCGTCTTATTTTTTTTGGCCCATTTTGTGGGATTGTTTATTACTCAGCAATATATTTCCGAAGAATTACCCTATGGAATTGAAAGACCTGAATTGAATGAAAGTGTTAGCTATATTCCTTTGATAATCGCCATTTTATTTGCCACCGGATTAGTTTTATTATTAATGAAGTTTGGTGCTATGAAGTTATGGAAGATTTGGTTTATTTTTGCAACCGTTTATTTGTTAGGAATAGCCTTTTCATCTTTTATGACTCAGATGTGGGCATTAGGTTTGGCTTTAATATTTGGTATATTGAAATTTTTTAGACCCAATGTAATTATACATAATTTTGTGGAGATGTTTGTGTATAGTGGAATTGCGGCAGTATTTGCTCCTGTAATGAGTATTTTATCTGGTTCGATATTATTGATTTTAATATCTATATATGATATGATTGCTGTTTGGAAAACTAAACATATGGTTAAGATGGCTAAATTTCAAGCTAAGGCAAAGATGTTTGCTGGTTTGGTAATTCCTTATAACAAGGGTAAAAAGACTGCCATACTTGGCGGAGGGGATATTGGATTTACTTTATTATTTTCAGGGATTGTTTTAGTTAGTTTAGGATTTTACAAAGCTTTGATTGTTTCTCTATTTACTACAATAGCTTTATTTTTATTGTTGCTTTTAAGTAAAAAGAATAAGTTTTATCCTGCAATGCCTTACTTATCGACAGGATGTTTTTTAGGATTGTTAGTTAGTTATTTAATTTAATTCTGGAAATGGGTGATTAAGTTCTCTTAGTGTTTCAAACCCTCCAAGTTCTTCGAATCTTTCTTCCATTACCCTCATGACTATGGGTGAACACTCTCTTTCATCAAAACGTCTAAGTTGATTATAGTAGGCTAAAAGTTCTCGTTTTTCTGTTCTATGTTCATAGAAATGTAGATTATCTTCTGCATGCATTCCTTCGTGATCTTCCAAAATACTCATGAAATCATCAAGGTTTGAAGCATGATCAAAAGCACTTGAATAAATTGTTATGGTTGATTTTCCCCCTTTTACTTCTAATTCTCTATTAATCCCACTGGAAGTAGTCATCAAACTTCTTCTCCTACTAAATAGTCCTAGCTTAGGAACATACCTAATTTTTTTAATTGGAAGGTTGTCTAGTTTTAGTCCATCTACAAATTCTTGTCTATATTTAGGGTTTTCTCTCGCCCTTTGAAAACTCTCTTCTAATTGATTCATTTTTTTATTTTGAAAGTTTTGCTTTGACAGACACATTTAAAGTTTGGTGCTTTTCCATTTAAAGTGTATCTTGCTCCACAATTTTCACATATAGCTTCGGTCATTTTAGAATTTCTCCTTTTATTTGTTCTTTTATCTGTCCTATTAATTCATCAAGATTTACTTTATCAAAACTTACTTCATCAAGACTTGAAGTTTTTGGAAATATAATTGTATTTTTTGTTTTGGGACGAGGTGTAGTTCTTTGATATGGAGGGGCTTCAAAAGTTAATGATTTAACTTGAATTTCTCCTATTGGTCTATACTCTCTTTTTGAAGCTATTGGAGCTCGGTACATTGTTTTTGGATTGAATTTTTTCATTTAATATAACACTCCTATTAGTATGTACTTCACTTGTTCAAATCTAATTTTTCCAGGATCAATCACAGATGAATTATCTCCTTTGGTATATGCATACCAACCTTGTTCATCCTCTCCAGTTTGGATTATTCTATGAACTACTAGGTTTTCACTCCATTCTGGTTGATATGTTATAACATCTCCTATTTGGACTTCTTCTTCTGAGGAAGGAACTATTTCAATCCCATTCGCTTCCATATCTAAGAATGGATCCATTGAATTTGTATTTGCATATTTAGCATAAGTCGCTCCAGAAATATCAATTACTATTTTATCTTCATATATGTGAATTTGATCTTCATTTATCCTATCTTTTGGCGAAATAACTTCACTAGACCTGAATAAATTAGAAGGATTGCTGAAATCAAAACTATACACTAAATTACCAGCTAGTAAAATTAAAATTATGACCTGTAAAATTATTATCTTTTTCATCTTAAAGTAGTAAATACCTTAATTTTGATATTTATAAAGCTTTCTATTTGTTATTTCTTTAGAGTAGTGACATAATAGAAAGATTTATATACTAGAATATATAGATGATATCTAGAAAAATGGAATTCACAAATGAACAAATCATGGCAATGGGAGCTTCCTGTTTATCTGATATTAGGAGAAACAGAGAGGAATACCCTGTTGGAAGTGAAGAATATAAGAGATTTGAAGAACTTGAAGGTTTGTATACTAAAGCTGTAACAGTTTATTTGACTAAAAATGACCCAGAAGCGATTATGCACTTAAGTGATAATTTGGCTGCAAGAATTAATGTTGCTTTACATGGTCCTGCTGTAAAACTTGAAGATTTGGAGTAATGCTTTAGTTAAATGGAAAATTCTTTAGAATACATGACTTATTTTAAAAGTTAGTTCTTGACAGCTTGTCATGCACGAGCATAAACCATTTGTAACTAGATTTCTAAATTAATGTTGAGTTTAAATCTTATTCTTGAAGTTGTAAAAGATATCATTGCTTATGTTGGCTGGCGAGAAAAAACTGTTAAAATGGGAAAAAGAGATTAATCCTAAAAATCCGAAATTCTTAAAAAAGCTTAATGATTGGAAAAATGTAATGGATTAGTTTACCAGATTAATCTTAATATGCCGGGATCGCATAATCTGGTATTGCACTGGATTGAGTTAACATAATTGTTTCTCAAGGTGAAATTGCTAATCCAGGCCCTTCGGGGCGTCTGGGTTCAAATCCCAGTCCCGGCGTTTATTAACTTCTTTTAAGTAGTTACATATAGAAAAGCTTATAAAAGATGCCTTACTATACAATTTAAAGGATAATCATAAAAAATGGCAGATATTGTAGACTTTACTCTTGGAGGGAAAATCCCTAACTTATATGATACTTTAAGGTTCGAGAGAGAACATAGTACTTCAGACTTAATTCGAACGGATTATAAACTAAAAAAATTAATCGGAGAAAAAGTTCCTGAGAAATTTGATTTGTATATATCGACACTCGAGGCCATGTGTCAAGGTGATGAGTGGTTAGATGAGTTAAAAGAGAAGATAAAGGCTAATGCTAAAAAATATTGGTTTGATTTAGTTGGTAATGCTATGTATATTGATGGTTGCAATATGGGGTAAATTTTTTATATGAGAAGTAATTTCTAATATTATGTTTTGGATTGCTCTATTGGCATTTTTAGGTTTGATTGTAGGCTTGGTTATAGGTAAATATACTAAAGATGAGATTAGAGGTGGAAAAACTTATTTTTTATTTGCGTATAAATTATTGATTTTTATTTTATTTTTGGTCAGTTTGTATTTTGCATGGTATTCTAATATATTACTTTTTTTTATAGCCTTTATTGCAGGAATTTTGTTTAGTTTTGGATTGAAGAACTTATATTTTTATTTAGGGGGGTTATTTGTCTTAAGTTTTTGGAGAGGGGGACTATTTTTTGATATTGTGGCTACCCTTATTTTTATTGTTGGTTTATTGAGAGGGGGACTGTTAGTAGATTCTTTTTCTAAATGCAAAAATATAAGGAAAAGAGTTATTTTATCTTTAGTATTTTTTGCGATTCCATTTTTGATGATTTATTTTGAAAGTTTTATCTCTTCTATTGATAATGTAGTTTTTGCCTTCCTTTCGGGCGCTATTTTTATGGAATTTGTCAAAAAGTTAGATTTATAAATAACTAATTTTGCCTAAATTCTATGGGATTACACTTAATTGGACTAGGAATGCATGATGAAAAAGATATCACGCTAAAAGGTTTAGAAATTATAAAGAAATGTGATCATGTTTATTTGGAAATATATACTTCTTTGATTGATTCCTCTTTAGAAAAATTAGAAGAATTATATGGAAAAAAAGTAATTGTAGCGGACCGAAATATGGTTGAAAGTGAAAACAATGAAATTTTAGAAAAATCCAAAAACCATGAAGTTGCTTTGTTAGTTAAAGGAGATATATTTGGAGCTACAACTCATATGGATTTAGTTTTGAGAGCTCAAAAATCAAAAATTAAAGTTTATTATGTTTTCAATGCTTCAGTTTTGACCGTTGTGGGAGCCATAGGATTAGAATTGTATAAATATGGAAAAACAACAAGCATTCCTTTTGAGAATGAAAATGTCAGAGGCCCAGTGGATCTTTTTAAGAAAAACTATGAAAATGATATGCATACTTTATTTTTATTGGATTTAGATCCTTTGGGAAATAAATTTTTGAATGTTAATGAGGCGGCAGAATATTTAATTAAGAATGGTGTTCCTAAAGACATTCTAGCTATTGGATGTAGTCATTTGGGTTCTAGGGGATCAGAAATAAAAACTAGAACTTTAGAAGAGTTAAAGAAGGAAAGTTTTGATCAGTATCCTCAGAGTTTAATTATCCCTGGAAAAGAATTGCATTTCATTGAGGAAGAGGCAATTAACAGGTTTAGAAAGTGAAGATAATTGTTAAGGCAAATTCTAGTAAAAATGAAGTTTTGGGTTTTGACGAAAATTATAAAGTATATAGGGTGAATATAAAGGCTAAACCAAAAGAGGGTGAAGCTAATAGGGAAATTGAAAAATTTTTGAGTAAACATTTCAAGAAGAAAGTAAAAATTACTTCTGGTTTTAAATCAAATAGGAAAACTATTGAGTTGCTTTAAAATTCAAAATATTTTCTGTATTTTGTTTTATTATTTCTCCAGAGATGGCATTTATTCTTACGTTGATTACATCCATTGAAGAGGTTATATAAGTAATATTCCAGAGTGGAACCTCTTTTTGTTGTAAAATGATTATTTTCTTTGTTATTTCTTCCTCTGCCTTTATTAGATTCTCCGCCTTCTCTAAATCTATTTTTATTTCTTTTAGTTTTAATTCTTCTAATTGAGAATTCTTTTCATATACTTCTGACTCTTCGGTTTTTATTACGTCTTCTTGCAGATAAAAACTTATCATTTTTTTGTCGTAAGAGAAATTAAATTGCCAGCCGTCTTTATCTAGAAAAACATTTGCTAGAAAAGAATCTGGATTTTCTTTTTTAAATTCTTTATAATCTTCTGATTCTATTATTTTAGAAAATTCTTCTTGTAAATTCATTTTTTATCTTGGATTTCTTTTATCATATCCTTAATAAATTTATCTATGGAAATATTGAAAGACACTTTACCTTCTCTTGTTCTAATTGCCAGTTTTTTAGATTTAATTTCTTTATCTCCAATTGTAACCATGTAATTGACTTTTTCTTTTTGTGAATCTCTAACTTTTTTTGATATTGATTCATGTCTAATATCAAGTTCTACTCTGAGATTATTTTCTTCTAGTTTTTGCTTTAATTCTTCGGCAAATTTATTAGATCTATCTGTTACTGTTAGGATTTTTATTTGGGTCGGAGATAACCATAATGGAAATTTTCCTGCATAATGTTCTATTAGTATCCCCAAGAATCTTTCCAAACTACCAAGGATTGCTCTATGTACCATGACTGGCCTATGTTTTTTTCCATCCTTAGCATCATACTCTAGTTCAAATTTTTCTGGCATTGAGAAATCTACTTGAACTGTTCCACATTGCCATTTTCTACCTAAAGAATCTTTGATATGAAAATCTATTTTTGGACCGTAGAAAGCCCCATCGCCAGGATTTAATTTATAATCTAATTTTAATTTTTTTAATGCTGATTCTAACGATTTTTCTGCATTATCCCACATTTTTTTGGAACCTATTGCTTTTTCTGGCCTTGTTGATAATTCCAGTTCATAATCTAAGCCAAATGCTTTATATATTTCTTGGGAGAGTTTTATTACTCCCATTATTTCTTCTTGTAATTGTTCTTCGGTACAATATATATGAGCATCATCTTGAGTGAAAACTCTCACTCTAAATAAACCATTTAATACTCCAGAAAGTTCGTGTCTGTGTACTAGTCCAAGTTCTCCTAACCTTAGAGGGAACTCTTTGTATGAATGTAAATTATCTTTGTAAACTAATATTCCTCCGGGGCAGTTCATTGGTTTAACAGCATAATCTTTTTTGTCAATTTTTGTAAAATACATGTTTTCTTTGTAATTGTCCCAATGCCCAGATCTTAGCCAAAGTTCTTTATTTAATATCATAGGAGTCTTTATTTCTTGATAATTCCATTCCCTATGTATTTTTTTCCAAAATTCAACTAATTCATTATATACAATAACTCCTTTTGGATGGAAGAATGGAAACCCCGGACCTTCTTCATGAAATGAGAATAAATCTAGTTCTTCTCCTAATTTTTTATGATCTCTTTTTTTGGCTTCCTCTAACATGAATAAATATTTTTTTAGATCTTTTTTATCATAAAATGCTGTTCCGTAGATTCTTTGAAGCATTTTGTTTTTTGAATCTCCTCTCCAATATGCTCCTGCTGTGGATAGGATTTTGAAAGCTTTAACCTCGCCAGTTGATTTTACATGTGGCCCCGCACATAAATCTATAAAATCTCCTTGTTGATAGAAAGAGGGTTTTATTTTTAATTCTTCTAAGAGCTCTAACTTGTATGGTTGATCTTTAAGTATTTTTTTGGCTTCTGCTTTTGTTTTTAGAGATTTTTTTATTGGTAAATCCCTTTTTATTATTTCTAGAGAACGCTTTTCTATTTTTTTTATGTCTTCTGGAGTGAATCCAGTCTTTTTGTCAAAGTCATAATAGAACCCATTTTCTATTGCTGGGCCTATAGCTAGCTTAGTTTTTGGAAAAAGTTCTAAAACTGCCTGTGCTAGGACGTGAGAAGCCGAATGCCTTAATTTTTCTAACTCTTTTTCCATTAGAGTTAATTCTTTTTAAATAGTATTTAAATTTATCTTTTATTTTCTGGTCGTGTAAAAAACTTTATAAATAAGTACAGAGATATTGAATAGTATGAAAAAAAGGTTATATTTGTTAATATTCGTATTTTTGGTTTGTTTGCCCCTTATTAATGCGGAGGGTAATGAGACTGAAGAGGAAAATTTCTATACTATTGAGTTCAATATGGATAAAACTAGAATTCAATTAGGAGATAATATTTTAATTACTGGAAGAGTTTATGAAAATAATGAATTGTTTGAAGAACAAGTTAATATAAAATTTTACTTTACTTCTGAAGGAGATCAAAATGAAGTATATTTGTCTATATTTGATGGTACCTTTTCTCTTTCTCCAAGATTAAGGGATTTGGGTACTGGTAATTATGTAATTTCTGTTGAACTGGTTGATTTGGATGGAAACACATTACATTACTTTGAAGATTTACAAAGCTTATTTGTTGATAATAAGTTAATTTTAGATTTACATTTGGAGGCCGAGCAGCTAAACCCTGGAGAGAGTTTGCAGATAGTTGGTCTTGTTAAAAGAAATTTAGATAATAAAGAAATTCCTTTAGGGGATGTTACGGTTGAACTAGATGGAATGGAACACAGTACTGAGGTAAGAAATGGGAATGTGGATTATGAACTTATTTTGGGAGAAGATATAACTTCTGGGTACCATGATGTTAAGTTAAAAGTTGATGATAGTTTTGGGAATGTTGGAGAGATTGTACTTAGTTTTTATGCAATTCCACAACAAGAATCATTGGAGATCATTTTAGAGAAAAAGACTTTTTTTCCAGGGGATGAAGTTTATGTATTCGCAGCTATTTATGACCAGGCAAATATTGAAATGATAGATGATGTTGTGTTTAAAGTTTATAATCCGAAGGACAAGAAAGTTTTAGATGAGGAATTATCGACAAGTTCCTCTGCAATATATATTTTACCCGAAAATGCCTTGCCTGGAGAATGGAAAGTTAGAGTCGAGTCAGAGAAGATAGAAACTGAAAGATTTTTTGAGGTTTTAGTTTCTGAAACTTTAGATATAGAACTAATAGCTCAAACATTAAGGGTGAGAAATTCTGGAAATATTAAATATGAAGAGACTTTGAAAGTTATTGCTTTCAATGAAGAACATAATGAAACATTTGAGTTTAGAACTGGTCTTAAACCGGGAGACAATTTGACCATTGATCTTTACCGAATTTTGAAAGATTTGGATTATGAAATTACTGTTTTAAATACGGAGGAAGTTTTTAATGTTGAAATTTATGATGACAGAGGGTTTATTGATAAAACCGGAGATTTTCTCAAATCTGTAACGGGGCAAGCAATACATTCTACTGGAAGTAAAAATGGTAATGCGGCCAGTTATAGTTTTGGGATAATTATTTTATTGGTAATAATATTTTCGGCTTTCTTCTTTAATAAAGGTCCAATTTTAAAAAAAAGAAAAAAAGAAAAACCTGTTGGAAAATTTAAGACTAAAAATGGTGAGCCAAAATTAAATAAAAAAGCCCAAGAAGAAGCCGAAATTGAGGATTTTAAAACGAGAATTTTGAAAGATATTGAAAAGGCTAAAGTTAAAGAAGACAAAAAAGAAGATAGTAAGCCATTCAATGTTCAACCATTTTTTCCATTACCTAAAGAATACCCTAAAGGTGAAAAACCAAAAAGATTTTCTTTTGATAAACCACTTAGGAAAGAATAAATATAATATCTTTGTCCTCTTCGATTTTTTTGAAGTCCTTTAATAAGAGTTTCACTTCTTTAAGTTTTTTTGATCTCTTTAAAATTGAAATGGCTATTTTACCTTTTGAAACTCTTCTTATTTCCCCCATTGCTTTTTTTATGTCTTTGAAGTTTTGTATGGCTGTTACTGAAATTACTATGTCGAATTCCTTATCCTTGAAAGGTAGGTTTTCTGCTTCTGCTTGAATAACGTTGGCCTTGCTTTGTTCTAGCATTCTTTTACTCGGATCTATTCCTGTATAATTTTGAAATAAGTTTGAACAGAAAGCGGTTCCGCAACCAACATCAAGAACTTTTTCATTTGTTATGTTTAATTCTTTTATGATTATTTTTACTTTTTTTAGTTGCTCTTCCTTATGCAATTCGTTATATCCTTCTGAAATTTCATCATAATAATTCATATTTTTATTTTATGGTAAACTATTTAAATGGCTTTTTGTTTTTGAAGTTTATGATATTAACCAAAGATGTGATTTTAGAAGAAATAAAGAAAAAGAAAATAAAGGTAAATCCGTTTGTTAAGAAAAATATTGGAGCGGCATCTTTAGATATCACATTGGATAATAAATTTAGAGTATTTGATAATAGAAAAGTTGTTTTAAGTGAAAAAGTTGATTATAAAAAATATTCAAAATTAGTTAGAAAAAATGAAATAGTTGTTATGCCGGGACAGTTCCTTTTAGGAATAAGTAAAGAAAAAATAAAACTTCCTGGAAATATTTGTGGTTGGATATATGGAAGGAGTAGATTTGCAAGATTTGGTTTGATTGTACACTCTACGGCTTCGTTTATACAACCTGGAATCAATAATAAACAAATTTTTGAAATTTCGAATATGTCAAATATTCCATTGGTTTTGAAAGCTGGAACTAGGATAGGCCAAATTATTTTGGAGAGGGTCGAAGGTGAAGCCAAATATAAGGGCAAGTGGAGCAATCAAAAGTTATAAAAATAGTAGTTTAATTTAGTTTTTTATGTGTGCACCAGTAGTATAATGGTTAGTATTCAAGGTTGCCAATCTTGAGATCTGGGTTCGAGCCCCAGCTGGTGCATAATCACAAAAGTAACAGACTAATAACTATTCCTGAGATAATTGGTATTAGAAGATTGTCATCAATTACTCCTTTGAATTTAAAGTCAACTAGTTCTACAAACATTGCAACTATTGAAGATATAAAAGCAATGTAAAATGGAACAAAAAAACTAGCCGCTATTGTGGCAGTTAGTATTCCTGATAATGTTCCTTCCCATGTTTTTTTCTTGCTAAATGGAGTCTTAGTTTTCCCCATTTTTCCTATAAGGGCTGCAAATCCGTCCCCTATAGAGAGAATTAAAATTGAAGCAAAAGCGATATCTTGCGGAAATATATAAAGTGCTATTAACATTCCGGCTAAAGCTGTTATTGCTCCCCATCCCGGCAAGAATGCTTTCTTTCTATCAAATTTTTTTAATAAGAAAGAGATCATAGGAATTTTTGTTTTTGTAGAAACAAAAGATATCACAATCCCAACGATTAAAATAATTAAAAAATGAAATCTTTCAAGTATATTGTAGTTTAGTAATATAATCAGAAATATCCCTGACAATATATGGACTACTTTTCTTCTTGCTTCAAATAATGTAAGCATAATACATTTTGAATATTGTTGTATATAAAATCTCGTTTTTCAAACAAAAAACTATTTAAATTGTTATTTTAGTTCTAGATTATGAAAAAAAGAGGAGTAGCCCCACTTATAGCAACTATTTTGATAATAGGGATGGTTGTGATTGTGGGAGTTGTATTGGCTAATTTTTTTGCAGAATTTTCTAGTAAGGAGACTGAGAGAATTGAAGATAAGGCTTTTATAGCGGATTTATGTATTAAAAAAACTAAATTAAATTTTGGTAGATCTTGTTTTATTCCCTCTCCAAATCCCATCTCTCAAATAGACATTGAAAATGAAGGAGCTTACCCTATAGAAAAGATTGATTTCACTTTTTTTTCTGGAAATAGCTCAGTACAAACCTATGAGTTGAATAAAAGTATAAGTAAATACGGACATGGTATTCTTAATGTTACTGGGTTGGGTGGTGAAACGGAAAGATTGGGTTATATTAAATATTTGAGAGTTGATAATGAAACCTTCACTTGTGATTTAGTTATCATTGATGTTGAATTAAATGCATGTTCTTAACTAATAAAATGAAAAAAATTCCCGCATTTAAAGAAAAGTTTGTAGAGAGATATTCTCAATTAACTGACTTTGAAAAGTTTAAAGAATACTCATTAAAACAAAATAGGAAAAGTATACGAGTAAATACTCTGAAAATTTCTGTTGAAAAATTTAAAAAAGAGTTTTCTAATTTAAAATTGAAACAAATTCCTTGGTGCAAGGAAGGATTTTTTATTAATTCTTCTAGGACTGATTTGGGAAATTTATTTGGCCATAGTATGGGTTATTTTTATGTCCAGGAAGCAAGTTCTATGGTTCCAGTTGAAGCTTTAACTCCTAAAAATGAATTTATTTTAGATATGGCAGCGGCTCCCGGATCTAAAACAACTCAAATGGCGGCTAAAATGGGAAATAAAGGAATGATTGTTGCTAATGATAGCAGTTATACTAGATTAAGAGCACTAACTATGAATCTGCAAAGAAGTGGAGTTACAAATACTATAATCAGTTTGATGGAGGGTAGATTTTTTTCTAAGTTTGAATTTGATAAAATTTTGTTAGATGCTCCTTGTTCTGGAACTGGTACCTTAAGAAAAAGCCCAAATACAATAAAAGAATGGTATCCAAATATTGCTAAGCGGGTTGCGGGAGTTCAAAAACAATTAATTAAAACTGCGTTCAATAATTTAAAAGTGGGGGGAACTTTGGTTTATTCTACTTGTACTTTGGAGCCTGAAGAAAATGAAGGTATTATTTCTTACTTATTGGAGGAATTTTCTGATGCTAAACTGGAAAAGATAAATGTTGGTATAAACTCCTCTAAACCTATTTTAGAGTTTGAAGGTAAAGAATTTAATAAAGAAGTTAAGAAATGTTTGAGAATTTGGCCACAGGATAATGACACTGATGGATTTTTCGTTGCTAAAATAAAGAAAAAGTAAGTTTTAAAAAGAATGTATAGATAGCAATACATATGGCATTAGATGACAAGAAATATGTGGGAAGAACTATTGTTTTAACTGATGATTGGCCAGTTGAATGTATTCTTTCGGTTGGACCCTATGATGCTGATAAAGTTCAGAAAACTGTTGACCTCTTTCAAGCATATTTAGATATGAAACTAGAAGAAGATTACAAACCTAGTGGATCATCTTGAACGTATTTTAAATTGTGTTTCATTGCAATTTCTGCTTTTTGTAATTCTGATCCTAAATAGGCTGCATGTTCTTTTAGAGAAATTAAATTTTCTCTTATTATTGTGTTGTAAATCTCTTCTGCATTTTTTCCTCTAATTACAGTAGCCTTTTTTAGATCTTTTTTTGGATGATTCGAGTTATCATTTTTGACATGTGCAACTTCAATGAAATTCTTATTAATCCTAATTAGAAAATATCCTTTTGGATCTTGTTTCCATTCTTTTCTTGAATTATATTTTGCTCTTATTATCATATTAATTCTCTCATTTTTTTTGCGTCATCAAAAGTTTTGGGAGATTCGCAAATTATTGTACAGTCTACTTTTTGATTTTTTAGTTCTTTTATAATTGTTTTGTATTCATCAAAATCTACTGGTTCGTGATGTTTTTCTCCTTTTTCACCATAAGCAATTCCAGAATAATGGCTATGTATATGTTTTTTTGGTAATTTTTTTATTACTTCTTTGAAATCTATATTCCCTAGATTTCTAGCTTTTAAGTGTGCGAAGTCTATACAAAAAGATGTTTTTGTTTCCTTCGCTAACTTTAAAGTTTCACCCAAGGACCCAAATACATTAATTTTCCCTGTTGTTTCTGGAGCTAGTTTAACATTCCACTTTTTTTGTTTAATATATTCTTGTAGTGAGAGAATTTCTTTTTTTATTTTTTCATAAGTTTCTTCCTTCGTTTTATTACCAAAATATCCTGGATGGAAAACTATATATTTGGCTTGTAAATAATGCCCAACTTCGCATGCATCCAAAATTCTTTTTTTAGATTGCATAACTTTCTTTTCATCTGGAGAATTGAGATTGATGTAGTATGATGCATGAATACTTAAGTCAATATTTAATTTTTTGGCTAGTTTTCCTATTTTTATTGCATCCTCTTTTTTTAGGTAAACTGAATATGTGAAAGCCACTTCTGCTGCCCGTAAATTATGTTTGCTAAAGTAGGCTAAATTTTCTTCCGCTTCTTTTTTTCCACCTATTCCTGCAATACCTATCTTTATCATATTTCAAATTTAACTTCTTGGTATATAAAAAGTTTTATAAAATGGGTTTGACATAAGATATCCATGAAAAGGGTGAACCTTATAGTTATTTTTAGTATAACTTTTATTATTTTAGTTGGAATTATTTCTTTGGATTATGGTGGTGAAAATTTTTATTATATAACTGGTTCTGCAACAAATCAAAGTGATGCCTGCGGAGAATGGTGTAATGATGGGATAGTTGATGTTCAGCCCGGTCTTTGCAGTGAAAGTGGTCTTTGGTATTGCCCTATATCCAAGGATAAAGGCGACTGTGGTTATCTAACAGAGGCCTGCGAGAAGTGTGGTTGTTTTTCTGATGCTTATGATTGTCAGCCTGAAGGACATTGTCTACTCGGTGGAGGGGAAGGAGAGGGTGAAGGAGAACCCACTCACAATGAATGTCTTGAAGTTACTGAAGGAGTATATTCATGTGCTGAATTTCCTGGAGAGGGATTAAATCAATGTCAAATAGATGCTGATTGTTATGATACTTATCACTCTGTTTGTAATGAGGATCCGGCGGGAAATTATTGTCAAACCGAATTGGGACCTGGAAGGAATCAATGTGATTTAGAGGGTTGTTTACCTTCATATTTAGAAAGATGTGATGATTTTACTTGGAACGATGAATGTAGGATCGCGAGTTCACCTTTGTTTTGTGTAGATGGTGTTTTTGTAGATGATTGTAGTACTTGTGGATGTCCTCCGGGATTAGATTGCCAAGAGGACGGAAGTTGTTTATATGATGATGGCGGGGAAGATAATTTTGAAGATCTGGTTTATATATCTACAATTTCTGTTGGTCTTGATAAAAATATATATATAAAAGATTTGATGGAAAGTAAAATAAAATCTACATTGGAGTTTGAAAGACCGGAGATTCCAATTATGAGATTCATAAGGCCAACTATAACTGAGATGTCTTTAGAGCTTCCAGACAAACCGGATATAGAAAAGGTCGAAAGCGTAGAAGAAGTATTAAGTAGTCCTCCTACAGAAGTTGAAAAAATGGTAGTTATACGGGGTGTGAAAAAATTACCTTCGGGTTTACAACTTAGTCCAGGGATTAAGAAACCTAGAGAGTTTGAAATGGTAATAGGAAAAATAGGTAATAACCCTTATATAGGACTAAGTTTTCCTGACCTTGATTTATTATGAATAAGATGTCTAACTTGGAAATTATAAGAGAGAATAAGAAAGCGAAAAAAGAATTGAGTAAGAAGGTAGAAGAATTTCTAAAAAAAATAAAAAATAAAGAAATTAAATTTTATGTTGGTGGGAGTTACGCTAAAAACACTTTTTTGGAGGACAATTTAGATGTTGATATTTTTGCTAGATTCAGATACAAGGATTATAGGTTTAAAGACATTTCCAAAGAATTGAAGAAGTTTTTAAAATCAAAATTTAAAAAAATTGAAGTGGTACATGGTTCTAGAGATTATTATCATATTCAGGAAAATGGTATAAGTTTTGAGATTGTACCTGTTTTGAATATTAGAAAAAGTAGCCAGGCTGAAAATATAATGGATTTTTCTCCTTTGCATGTTAAATTTGTTAAAAGAAAAACGAATAAAAAATTACAAAAGGAAATTAGGCTTTTGAAGTTATTTTTGAAAGCAAATGGGTTGTATGGAGCAGAATCATATATAAAAGGTTTCTCGGGTTATGTTGCTGAATTGTTAATTATTTATTACAAAAGTTTTGATAAATTGGTTAAGGCAGTTAAAGAGTGGGGAGAAGTTGAAGTTATACATTTTGGAAGAAATAAAGAAAGAGCCTTGAAAAACCTAAATAAATCAAAGAAAATATCCCCTTTAATTGTTATTGATCCCGTACAGGATGACAGAAATGCTGCTGCTGCTTTGAGCAAAAAAAATTATGAAAAGTTTATTTCTTTATGTTGTGCTTATGATGGCAGTAAAAGTTTTTTTGTCGAGAAAGAAATTTTGTTAGATAAACTGAAGGGATATACTATATTGAAAATAAATCCCTTGGAGGGTAAAAAAGATATTGTTGGGGCCAAATTATTGAGTAATTTAGAAAGAATGAAAAAAGAATTTGAAAAGTATGATTTTAAAATTAAAGATTATGGTTGGAAATTTGAAGATTATGTTTATTTTTGGTTTAAAGGTGATAAGTTAGCAAAAAAGAAAATACATTGGGGCCCTAGGTTAAAGGATAAAAGCCATGTTTTAGCCTTTAAGAAAAAGTGGAAAGATGTTAAAGTTTCAAAAGGAAGAGTCTATACTGTTTTGAATAGAAAATATTTGAGTTTGGAAGAGTATAGTAGATATTTGATAAAACAGCAATGGCTTAAAGAGAGAGTTAAGAGTATTAAATTAATTTAACCTTTTTAATTATTAGTTTTGCAGTATTTTCGTTTTCTGTTTCTATTTTTGATTCTAAGATTTTAAGTTTCTTTTTGAATAATGGGCAGTCTAAAGTTAAAGATTCAAACTCTCCACCTTCTCCAGCAACATTGATTTTGTATTTTTTATTTATTTTCACCAATTTATCTATGTCTTCATTTGTTATTATTTTATTTAGCCATTTTTTATCTAACCCGTAAGCCGCTACTGAAGAAAAGATTATTTTGAAGTTGTTTTTTATTAGCTCCCTCATTTCGGTTTCTTGATCTTTATGCCAGAGTGGAGAAAATACTTTTAGTTCTAATTTTTTTGCAATTTTTTCTATTCTCTCTCTTTGATAGTTTGAGAATAGTGCTCCAGTTACTATCCCTTGTATCTTATATTTTTTTTGAGCTTTTTTTAGCGCAATTTCTAAATCCTTTAATTCGTGTTCTTTTTTTCCCGTTGTTTCTTGTAGAATTATTGGAATCTCCATTGCTTTTGCTTGTAGTTCTGCTAAATGAATATTTGGTGTATGATACATGTAAGAATCAGGATTTTTGGATTTTATTGTTATTAGGCAAGATAAATCATAACCCTGTTTTTTCATTAAATAAGAAGAATAGCAAGAATCTTTTCCGGAGCTAAATAAAACTCCCAATTTTATAAACTGGTTTAGATACTCTGATTTTCTTCGTTTTTTTGCTAATTTTTCTATCGCTTTATCGAATTTAGAACCATATTGGGCAGCTTTTTTTGGTCTTAGAGCATATTTTTGAAGTACCCCTTCCCTCATAGCTAAATCTCTTAATATATATTTGTTTATTTCTTTTTTTATTTTGTATTTTGCAGGAATTTTAAGAGCATAATCTACTAAATCTTTTCCTAGATAAGGAGCCTTTATCTCTAAATTATTGTACCTTGTTATTGCTTTATCTCTATTGATATCTATTTCATAAACGTTTTTTAGTCCTTCAATTAAGTCCTTGTTTAAATTTTTTGAAGATTTGTGTCTATTATATCCTCCAAATATTTCATCGGATCCTAAACCGGATATCATTATTTTTACTTTATCTTTTTTCGCCAATTCTGAAGCTGTGTGGAGAGTTAGGGCAATTGGTACATGAATTGGACTTGGATCATTTAGTAGTGGAACAATTTTTTCTAAATATTTTGGTATTTTTTCAATACTAATTGTTTTATATTTTAATTCTAGATTTAAGTATCTTGCAACTTCTTTTGCACATTTCAAATCTTCTGCTTCTTCATTTAAGGCAGTAGTATAACAGGTAAAGTTATATCCCAATTTCTTTAGATAATAAGCTAGTACTAACGAATCAATTCCTCCCGAAAAAAATAAACCTATATTATTCTTTGGAATTGTTTTTATTTCTTTGATTATTAATCCTCTTACTTTTTCCAAATATTTTTCATATTTTTTTATCATTGTATTTCTTTATTGTAGTTAAATTTTTAAAGTTTTAGATTTTTGTCATCACTAATTAATAAAGTAAAGTTTATATAGGAATATCACTATTGTTTTTTTACAATGAAAAGAACCATATTACCAATAATTTTATTCATAGCTTTGGCTATATCAATAAGTGGCTGTTATGCGGGACCAAAATATTCGCCAGAATTAAAAGAGTCTTTTGTTTTGGCTAAAGATTGGAAGGAAGCAAGAGAAAATATTGAAAATAATGGGGGAAGAATTAGACATATTTTTCCAGATAAAAATATTTTAATTGGAGAGGTTCCCGATAATTTTAGGTCTAAAAATGTTAGAAAAATTTATGATGAGAGATCTGTTGTTCCTAGTACTGTTAAATCTGAATTCTTGAGTTGGAAAAATATGTTAGATTATAAAAGTTTATCTTTAGAAGAAAAGTTGGCCAATATTCCTAGTGTTGAGCCAATATACAATGATATGGTTCTTATTGAAAAACCTAGTTTAAGTGAATTAGATACTAGTATTCCTTTACCAATTTTTGGAGGAGAAGCAACAGACACTAGTTCATTTTTTATTGGAGATGTTGGGGTGAATGTTATATTCCCTGAAAGTACTGAAAGTACTTCCAATACTGAAGATTGGACAGATATTGAAATTCAAGAAGTAAAAGATGAAATCTTAAATAGTATGGATTGGTGGGCCGTTAGGGAAACTGATGCTCACTTAACGTTTATGCATTATTATGAAGAAAGGATTCCTGTTGATTTGGAGCCTATTGAGCATGAAAGTTATTATGATTGGCAGTGGATAAATGATATTATGTTAAATTTGGGGTACGGCCCTGAACAATATCCTCCAACACCTTTAGTTTATAATTATTTGAATAATCAAAGAGAGGGCGATGGTTGTGATTGGAGTTTTGCCATCTTTGTTGCTGATTCTAGTAATGATATAGATGGTATGTTTGTTGATGAAAAATTTGCCTATACTGTTTATAACAGTGGTGGAGGTGGCCCTTATATGATTATGACTTATGATAATCAAAATTACGGTATTGAAAATATGGATGCAGTTGGAGCTCATGAAACTGGACATATTTTTGGATCTATTGATCAGTATGGTTCTTGTAGTTGTAGTAATCAAGTGGGCTATCTTTATTATGAAAATCAAAATTGTATGAACAATTGTTTATTGGATGAAAATTCAATTATGGGAAACGGCAATATCATAACTGCTTTTGCTAATGGTGCAATCGATTACTATGCTAGAGGTCAAGTTGGGTGGCAAGATAATGATGTAGATAATATTTTAGATATTGTAGACACTTCCCCAATGATAAATTTGGATCCTTACGTTCAGAATGATAGCGATTTTATTTTTGATGGAGGTACTCAAGTTGGTATTTTTCCTGCAATAAATCCATATTATAATGATATCACTGTGAATACTATTGCAAATGTTGACTATTCATATATGAAAGAAGGAGAACTATGGGGCGATTGGTTTTCCGCAGATGCAATTGATGGTTTGTTTGATGGACCTCAAGAGCTATTTGAATTTATTTTGGGAGGCTTGCCTAGTGGTGACTATACTATTAAAGCTAGAGCAACTAATAATGAAGGGAACTTTAATGAGAGCGGTTATCAATATATCACTATAACTGGAATTCCTCCACTGTGTTCTGAGACGGATAGCGGCTATGATATATTTAATTATGGTTATGTAACTGATGACTATGGGACTTATGAAGATACTTGTAATGGAAGGATTTTATTTGAATATTATTGTGATCCAGAAATTGAAGGAGTAAGTGTTGTAGAAGTTAATTGTAAATATGGGTGTAGTTATGGGGCATGTGGACAAAGTGGTCCTTTAAATATTCGCCCCATTATGGTGGGAAACCATTAATAAATAGCAATATTTATAAACTTCTTTTGTTTTTTCATTAGTGATGGTTAAGAGGAAGAATTTGGCTTTCATTTTGATTGCGGTTATCATAATTTTAGGAATTATGTTTTTATTATCCTTTTCTAATGAGTTTAAACAAGTAGTTCAGGGGTTGGCACCTAGTGTCCCTGCGGACACTTGTTCTGAATATTGTACCGGTGTACAACCTAATCTTGCCCCGGGAGGATGTGTTGCAGATGGTGCACCTGTTGGTTGTCCAGCTGATGATACCCAAGGTACTTGTGGAATTTTAACTGATATTTGTAGTACTTGTGGATGTGTAACTGGAGATTGCCAACCAGATGGAAGTTGTGTAGTGAATGGGAATGTTATAAACAATGATGGTGGCGATGGTACGTCTTCTTGTTCTGATCCTGATGGAGATGGAATTTCTGATGATTGTGGTTCTAGCAGAGTATGTATAGATGGAAGATGTGAAGAATCTATTTGTGGAGATTTAGTGTGTGATTATAGAGATGAAACTTGTGAAGATTGTTTCGAGGATTGTGAAAATGGAATTGGACTCTTAGGCGGGTGTGAAGTAGATAACCAAATTTGTGAGGAACATCCCATACATAATGGAATAGGTGTTTGTCAAGATCAAGAGGCACAAACCATTTGTGAAGATGGAACTCCTCCTGGAGAGTGTTCGGCCACAATACCTTTGTATTGTACTGCGGATCTTATTTTAGAAGAAGATTGTACTGGTGGAGATGGTATTTTTGGAAATGATGATGATTGTGGATGTCCAGGGGAAGAAACGTGTAATGAGTTAACTGGAATTTGTTATATGCCTGATGCACTATCTATCTGTGGAAATGAAATTTGTGATGCAGATGAGACTTGTGGAAGTTGTCCTGAAGATTGTGGCGAATGTTTAGAAAGCCCTATGGCGGATAATATTTGTGATTATGTTGGAGGTATTTGTCAAGAAGAGTGCCAGGGAGGATATTACCCTTTGAATGAAGAAGAATACCCTGATTTAATTGAAGATTGTAGGGAAGAAAATTCAAATTCACAATGTTGTTATCCTTTTGAAAATGATGATTTGAATGATTGTACTTATTATGGTGGATCTTGCCTAGCTAGTTGTGGAGATGATTCATATTATGCCGAAATTGATTATCTAGATGATGAGTGTGAGTATTATGAAGGAAGTGGAACTATTTGTTGTATTCCTTATGCTCAGCAAGAAAAAGAAGATATTGGAGATATAGTTGAAAGTAACTTGATTGATTCAATATTTGGGTCGGAAGGGGGAAAAGAATCTTCCTATGATAGTGTGCAGTACAGTGCAGGAGAGATTAGATTAAGTGAATCCTTGAGTTTGAATAGGGAAATATTATTCGTGGTAGTTATCGCTTTAATTATAATCGCCTTGGTTATATTTAACAAATTACCTAAAATAAAAAAGAAATAAATTATGGAGAACCAAAAAATTTATAAATGGGGCTTTTTATACACTTTTAATTCATTCTAAAGAGGTTAAATAATGATGGAAGAAATATCTGGAAAAGTTCAAAAAGGAACTACTACTGTAGGAATAGTATGTAAAGATGGAATTGTACTAGCCGCCGATAAAAGAGCTAGTGCGGGTTACATGATAGCTAGTAAAGACGTTGATAAAATACATAAAATATCACCTAACATGGTTGTTACAATGGCCGGTTTGGTTAGTGATGCTCAGTTGATAGTTAAATTATCTAAAGCAGAATTAAGATTAAGAAAGATAAGAAACCAAAAAGATTCAACTGTTAAGGAAGCTGCTAATATGGTTGGAGGAATTTTATACCAAAACATTAGAAAATTTTCAACGGTTCCGGGCATAGTTAGTTTTTTATTGGGTGGAAAAGATAAATATGGTTTTAACCTTTATGAATTGGGTGTGGATGGCTCGATTACAGAAGTAGGAAAATTCGTATCTACTGGATCTGGTTCAATGATGGCATACGGTGTTTTAGAAACAATATACAAAGAAGATTTGTCTATAAAAGAAGGAATTGAATTAGCCACTAAAGCTATTAAAGCAGCGATGCAAAGAGATATGGCAACTGGTGAAGGTTTGGATGTATTTACTATAACATCAGAAGGAGCAAAAAAAGTTGTTGCGAAAAAGATCGTTTCAGAACTTAAGTAATTCTTTATTTTTCATAATATAAGAATGGTAATTAAAATAATCGAGGATATAAAGGAATTATTGCCTAGAGATGCTGATGTTTCCAGCATTAGCTTTGAAGGTGCAAATATTGTAATTTACACTAATAATAGAGAGTTCTTTTTAGATAGTAATGGTGTTGTCAAAGATATCGTTAATACTATCAAAAAAAGAGTTGAATTAAGACCAGATCCTAGTTTGTGTATGGATATTGAAAAAGCTGAGCAGATTATAAAAGAGGTTATGCCAAAAGAAGCCGGCAATATAAACATTATTTTTGATCCTCAAAGAAGTCAGGTAATTATTGAAGCTGAAAAGCCTGGGTTGGCTATAGGGAAATCTGGAGAAAATTTAAAAGAAATCAAGAAAAAAACTTTCTGGGTCCCCTTGGTTCAAAGAATTCCATCTATTAAATCTAAGATAATAGATAATATTAGGAATGTTTTATATCAAAATGATGATTATAGAAGAAAATTTCTAAATAGAGTTGGAGAAAGAATTTATGGTTTAAGAAAAAAAGAAGGGAAGACAGATTGGATTAGAATTACTTTTTTAGGAGGTGCAAGTCAAGTGGGTAGAACTTGTTATTTATTACAAACTGAAGAATCTAGTATTCTAGTGGATTGTGGTGTTGACGTAGCTGCTCCTGAAGATAAGGCTTATCCTTATTTACAAGCTCCTGAATTAAAGTTAGAACAGTTAGATGCAGTCATTTTGACTCATGCACATGTTGACCATGCAGGTTTGATTCCTTTATTATATAAATATGGTTACAGAGGTCCGATATATTGCACCCCCCCAACTAGGGACGTTGCTTCATTATTATGTTTAGATTTTATTTCTATTGGGCAAATGGAGAATAAGAAATCTTTGTATGAAACTACTGATGTTAAAGAAATGGTTAAGCATACAATTACTCTAAATTATGAAGAAGTTACAGATATTACTCCAGATATTAGATTGACATTTTACAACGCTGGACATAATTTAGGTAGTGCTATGGCACACCTACATATTGCTGATGGCCTACATAATTTGATGTTTACTGGAGATATGAATTTTGAAAATTCTAATCTATTGGCTTCTGCGTCTACTAAATTTCCTAGATTAGAAACTGTTGTTGTTGAGAGCACTTATGGGTCTAAGGATGATACAGTTGCTACTAGGAGGGAATCTGAGGAGTATTTGAAGACTATTATTAAGGAGACCATTGAAAGGAAGGGTAAAGTTTTAATGCCGGTTTTAGGTGTTGGAAGAAGTCAAGAGATAATGTTAATTTTAGAAAAAGCTATGAGAGATAAAGAAATACCAAAGGTTCCTATTTATTTACAGGGGATGGTTTGGGATGTTACGGCCATTCACACGGCTTATCCGGATTTTTTTAATATAAAAACCAAACAACAAATATTTCATAAAAACGAGAATCCATTTCTGTCCGAAGTATTTAAGCATGTTGGAAGTCAAAAAGAGATGCAACATGTAATTGAGGAAGGTCCGTGCATTATTTTGGCTACTTCTGGTATGATGACTGGAGGGTCTTCTGTTGAATATTTCAAACGACTTGGAGAAGATCCTAAAAATTCATTAGTTTTAACTTGTTATCAGGGAGAGGGATCTTTAGGAAAGAGGTTACAACAAGGAGAAAAGGAAATAATGTTCCACGAAGGTAAAAAATTGATGCCTACTTATGTTAAATTAGATATTTATTCTATACATGGTTTTACTGGACACTCAGATAGAAACCAATTGATGAATTTTATGCATCGTTTGAATCCGAGACCTAAGAGGGTTTTAGTTATTCATGGAGAGAGAAGTAAATCTTTAGATTTTGCCAGCTCGGTTCATAAGGCTTTGAGAATTGAGACTTCTGTCCCCAAGAATTTGGAAACTGTTAGGATTAAATAGTGTTATTTTTTTTATTTTAAATTATCCCCTATTTATTATGTAAATTATGTAAAATATATAAAGTCCTATAAAAACGAAAGCATTCCATTTTTCTAACCTATGTTTCTTTCCAACATACATGAAGATTAGAAGCCAGGTCGTTATTAAAAATAAAAGTAGTAAGTCAAAGTTAAACAATGAATTGAATGGCATAGGCCTAATTATAGAGGATACACCTAAAATTAGAAATGTGTTAAATATATTAGATCCAATTATATTCCCCACCACAAAATCTAATTTTTTCTTCATTGCTGCCACAACGGATACTATCAATTCTGGAAGAGGGGTCCCTATAGCTAAGATTGTAGCAGAAATTAGAAATTCGGATAGACCTAAGTTTTTGGCTATTATAATAGAAGAATCAAGAACT
>CAZRTL010000001.1:23893-122062 GCA_964603065.1 Candidatus Woesearchaeota archaeon | reverse complement strand
ATCATCAACTTTACATAGTTTTCCTATACCATTGGCACAACTGTCATAAGAATAATCCAAAACAGTTTTCCAACATCTTTCATCAGTAGAACAATCCCCCCATCTTGAAAATACATCAACAGAATCTACTCTATTCAAACTATCATAATTATTTTTAATCGTATCTCCATTAGGGGTTATAACCTCATCAACATTGCCATTGAGATTGTAGGTATACTCAATTAAGTAAGAATCCAAATCCCAACTTTTCTCGACCTGGCCCATTGTATTGTAAGAGTTGGACTTAGCAAGCCTTCCTTCGGCATCATATACTTTTAGCAAATTACCAAGAATATCATATTCATACCTTGTTACCCCATTCAGCGGATCATGCGTTTCAACTAAATGTCCAAGTTTATCAAATTTAGACGTCCAAGTAACTCCATTTTGATCCGTAACATCTCTATATCTATAAACTCCGTCGCCATAATAAGTAGTTGTTATAGGCAAACCAGCAGAGACAGGATATCTCTCCCTCTCTCTAGCTAAGGGATCGGAAGTGTAATATATCTGAGAATAATCCGCCGAACCTCTCAAGGGGAATCCTCCTCTATTAAAGTTCTTAACATATGCGGGATTTTTTCCTTTATTTTTTAATTTATCAATCTCTCCCTTATATATTTCCTCTTTTTCAACAAATAATTGTTTAACAAAATTAATTCCACTTCCAGCCATTTTTCCGGCCAAAACCTCTCCTTCCGAGGGTTCATAAACTATTTCAACCTTTCCAATCGAGTTAAATTCATTTGTCTGAATTATTGCATTCCCTAACTCATCCTTAGCAGCTTGAGTTTGATAAACTTTTCCAACACCATCCGCATGCTGCCACGCCTCCAAATACTTTCCAGCACTCAAATCGGCAAAAGTTTTTGTATAAATATAATTTGGATTTTCAGAACTTATCCCGGCCCCATTTTCAGAATACCAATAATCATAAAATATACTTGGCTCAACCTCTCCAGGTAAAGTAGTATTTTTAAGCCTATCAAATTCATCAAATTCATTATAAGTATCTTCATTATTAATATTAGTAATTCTCATTATGTTAAATTTATCATCATAATATGTTCTGACTTTATTCCCATCATTATCCTCCCCACAAGTAGGAAAGGCATGCATGAGTCCATTGGGCTCCACATTATTAATACATTCTCCACTAGCCCCATAATATATTTTACTTTGATATCCAAAAGCATCTTCGGTACTAATTATATTTCCATAAGAATTATACAGAAAATTCTTAGATTGAATTTTCATCTCATTATCCGTCACACTTTCATCCTTATTTTCATCATTCCACAATTTAGAACCACTTGGCATAATAATAATTCTCCCATCAAAAGGCACTAGAGAATAAGTATTTTCAGATAAAGATTTAATTCCTGAAAAATCAGCCAATTCCAATCCAAACACACTATTCTCATCCCCATTTACTTGGTAAAGTGGATAATTATACATGTTTCTTCCACTATGGATTGCTGAAGGCATCAACAAATCGTCTTCGTATGCATATTTTATATAAGTAACTAAATCATGATCATTATTTTCTTTGATAATCTTCCTAACTAAATTTGTCTCAGGAATATAAGAATATTCTATATAACTAGTTACACCATCTAAGACAGTTTCAACTCTTAATGGGGCAACAAAACTAGTTCTAAAATCAAAATTATTTTGAATAGGGTTTCCTGTAATATCACTAAATTCGACAATATCTATATAAAACTCGGTATTAGTTTCCTGAATAATATTCCCCCCACCATCCTCATAAACCGTCTTGTAAGGTTTTCCCTTTATTGCTCTTCTCTGGTGCTTATCAAAATTATTTAAATCTGCACAATCCTCACATAAAGAATCATCAACATCATTATAAAAATAGGTGATTTCTTTTCCGTAATTTCCATCATTGTAAGTCTTCTCAACTTTAGGATAAATAATCGTATTTGGACTCCTCACGGTTTTGCTATATCTAGAATTAAAAATTCCTCCAATGGCATCTGGGCTCCTTCTCTGATACCATTCAAAAACATCATCATCATAAGAGGTATCTAAATTTCCGGGACCATAAGAATAACTAACACTAATTAAATCGTCTCCAACTCCTCCGTCAACAACCTGGTTACTCACTCGATACCCTTTAGTTCCTCCTTCTCCACTATAGAGTCTAATAGCTTGTATTCCTTCTCCCCTATCGTAAGCTTTACTCAAAATAGTATTGGTTCCCTTGTGACAATCTAAAATTGGCCCAATATTTAATAATTTAACACCTTCAATAGTGCCCCCAATTTCTAAAACAATATTCCCATAGTCATCATACACATGAACCTCATCTCCAACACCAGAGGGATTTCTTAAAACAAGAAAATCTTCCATAGCACAAAAACTAGAAACTTGCCTAGAAATAGTTTGAATATTTTGATAATCAATTCTATTTATTACATCTATTCCAGATGCCCCCATATCCAAAAATATATTCCTATTATTAACATCTATTCCATCAATGTTATTTGGGCTCCCACTCCAAGAATATATTTCTAAGGGATTTAATGGATCTACTAAACTATAAACTCTAAAACCATCAGTAGTAGAAACGTATAATTTATCATCATATATATTCATATCTAAAGCAGATGCACCTCCACTCACAGGAATATTACTAGGAGCCAATTCAAAAGCCATATTTGTAACATCACTCAATCTAACTACATTCAGCGTATCAGAATCATCTCCCCAAAGTTCCTCCAAAATATATAAATACTCATTATCAAAAACATCTAACTTGTAGGACATAGAAACGTCGGCTATATTATCGGGAAGAACTGAATAATCCATTTTCCTACCACTTTCTCTAGTAACTGTATAAATCATAGTATCACCAAAAGTATGACCAATCCCAATAACATAATTTTGCATAAAAACAATATCTGATATTTCTTTAGCAACTTGATTATCTTCACCAATTCTATTCAAGTTCAAGAAGTTAAGCTCTTCATCTAATCCAAATGAACCCATTACCCCTTCTTCGAAATCAAATTTATCTAAAGAATAAACAATAGTATCATTCTCAAGAGGGACATCAATCAAATCTCCTTCATCAATATATATAGCAGAAGTTACCTCATTATCTGACCAGTTCCCCAATACTCTTTTCATAGTAGAAGGAGTAGAATCTCCAAACGAATTATAATCCGGATCTCCCATAGAATACTCTAAAAATACTTTTTTCCCACCGTCCTTAAAATCATAAGTTTTCTCTTCATAATCATAATCAACCATCCCCCCAGTAGGATATTTTACCTGAGATAAGTATCCTTCAGCAGGAACAAAATGTTCTGTTTTGTAGTGGAATTCATACGGTGGGGATTGTCTAGTGCCCTCAAAATTAAGAAAATTGACCCCCTCCAACACTAATTTAGCATCTGCTCCTTCAAGTCCAGAAGATATATAGCCCTGAACCATTTCAGTCTGATACAAAACCTGGGAATCATCAAAAACATAATTCCTTTCACCAAAAATATCATATTTGAAATATTCTATGCTTCCTCCGGCAGGCAACACCCTTGTATGTATCTTATCTAACCTCACATAAGAATTCATGTTAGGTGTCTGGATGTTATAAGTTTTCAAAGGGGCCTCAGAACGTATAAATTTAATTTCCCCATCTTTACTTTCCCTCTCGGGATCAAAATAATCAATCACTCCATATTCAAAATCCAACATTAAAAGATTACTATCCCCGCCAGAATTATAAACATAATTTACAATCGGTCCTAAATTATCTCCCCAATAACCAAACCCTCCAGAATCATATTCATAATTATGTTCTTCACTAACTATTATTTTAGAAATGGCAGAATCAGATATATAAGTACGAATCCCTTCATCATAATTCAAAACATTATAATCAACTCCCTGACCATCAGGAATACACCTACTATAATAAAAAGCATCGACTGAACTTCCTCCACTCAAAGGTTGAGCTCCTTCATTTTTTAAAGAATTAAAATTAGATTCCCTTAATGGCGCAGCATCAGTATCACAATCAACAAAACTCTTAGCACCACACCAACTATTCTCTCCACAAGGATAAACAGAATCCCAAGACGTACAAACCCCTCCACTGTATTCTGGAATAGATTGCCAAACCTGTTCACAACGTCCGTTAATAGAAAAATCATTAACAACATAATAATTTATTTCATTAAAAACAGGTTCATAGAAAAATTTAGTTTCTTGCCCAGTAGGATGTCTAATTTCAGTAATATGCCATCTAAATCTTTCTATCTTACCTTCTGGGGCCTGCCACAACTCGGAAGAATCAAAAGCATCATATCTTTGAACACAGGTTCCTAATCCATCTGGATCTCCACAAGTAATCACATTTGAAACGAAGTGACCATTTCCCCCAAAAAATTCTTCACAAGGGATTCCCTCATTACATGTTTGTCCTATAAGGGAAGTTCTTTCTTCCGCAAATTTCTCCAAATCATTTTCCCCATTAGAATCCCACTCTAAATTATATATAGGGGCATAATCATATTGATCAAAGGTATATTTAACTCCTTTTTTATCAGTAATAACAAATGCATCTATTTCTCTGTCTTTACCTAATTCAGTACTGTATTTAACATCAATTTTTATAGAATCATCTTCTTTAAGATAAAAATCACTTTTTTTTTCACTAGGCACAATAGGATCTAGACACCAACCATCTGAATCTCTCTCGTAACCACATGCACCAATTACTTCCCCTCCAATAACACCAGGAATGTTAAGATTAAAGGAAGCCCCTTCATCAGGAGAGTGAAAAAATGGAAAACCTTCTTTATTTTTTGTTATTGTGGGTAAATTCAAACTCCAACCCAATCCTATCTCAGAAGGTGAAGCTTCATTATTATCCGAAAAAAAAGTATGGTTAACACCTGCACTACTATAAACTACCTCCAAATCAAATCCATTTCCTCCCGCTCCAAACAAGGAAGCTAAAGGTACACTAAAAGTAGAATCTCCAGTGTTTGTTACTTGGCCCTGAGTAGAATCAACATCCCAACTAGCTACAGCAGTAGATCCACTAGTGCCACTATTACCCTCTTCAGTTTCATCCTCCGCCAAAGAAAAACTAGCATTAGAAAAAACTAACAACATCAATACAAAAACCAGTGATAATCTATTCTTCGATAACAAATGCGTTAACCTCCGCGTAATCAGCATCACCTAAATCGGAAGGGTAACTTATTATAAAAACCTTTTGCTCATAAGCATCTAAGAAATAATTTTCGGGATTGCCAACATGTACACCAAATTCTGCATGGGTAGTAACTCCAAATCTCAAAGCAAAACCTTCTTTATTAACAAAAGTCATCCCATAACAAGATTCATTCAAATTAACCTGGCCACTACAATTAATATCTTTATAATAAACATCATAATTAACTAATCCTGCTTTAACCAAATCTAATTCTTGATTTTGTTGTGTACTGTAAACAATATCATGTCCAAATCCGATTATAAAAACTCCTATTGTAATAGTGATCCCAACTAAAATTACAGTCATAATTAGTGGACTTAAACCTCTTTTATTCATATAATAAAAAACAAAAAAGAACTATTTAAATTTATCTTTTCTTACACTTTTAATTCCCTTATTATAAGCTCTCTGGTAAAACTTTTTCAAATCTTTTTTCTCATATTTATTATTAGATTTATCAAATATATCTCCAACTTGGTTAATTTTACCATCACTTACTTCAAGAACAACATAATATCTTCCCCCAAGGTTCAAAACATAATCAGCTTTATGAAAATCGGGTAAATCTGCTTGCTCTTTTCCCAATACATGTCTAGTAAAATAACTATGCCAACCATCTTCCAACCAATTTCCCCACGTCAATTTAGTACAACCATTATCAACTCTAAAAACATAAGATAGAATATCTTCTCCATTACTTAAAACAAACTTATCAATGACCGTTGATTTGTAATTGCAATCAATCTCAAGGTCAACTTTTTTACCTTTTGCATAAATTGGAAAAATCGTTTTTTCTGAAAAACTAATTTCTAGACCCCCTCCAATTTCTGAATTTATGTCAACATAATTAAAATTTTCTAATAATGCTTCGGCAGTCTCTTCAACTTTTACATTATCAGATTTTTTAAAATAATCTTCTAATGTTTTTTTATCAATTTTCAACTCAACTGGATTTGTGCCACTAAAAAACAAATTTGTCAATTTATCTATGACAAAGCCCGCATCTTTTGGTTTACCAACTAAATAAATTAATTCTTCAACACTGGCACATTCAACTCTCTCTTCTAATTTAATTTCTGAAATGCTCTGATCGGCAACGTTATTCTGGGAGTCTGCTAAAAAGTTAATTTCAGAAGCATTGACACTAGAAAATGTAGCGGAAAACAAAAAAACCCAAGGCAAAAATTTACTTTTCATTAATTCGAAGAACAATATAACCTATAAAAATATTTCTAAAAGGATGCATCGACCGGGATTCGAACCCGGATCAAGAGCTTGGAAGGCTCTGATGCTACCATTACACCATCGATGCACAATCTAAAAGAAAAAATCTTAATTTAAAAAGCTTTTGAAAACTAAAAAGTACTTTGGAACCACTGAAGTATAATTTCCCAGAAACTCCTCTGGCCTGCTGGAACTCTAAGAGGTTCATCAAGATGCCCTGTACATTTTACCCACACTGTATAAGGGCAAAACGGATCTTCGTCAACCAAACACCATCCACTCTCTTCATCATAAATCGGAGGAGAATCTCCCCCTATCTCTATACAACTCTGCTCATCGCCAGTATAGTACCAATTAGAATTTGCACCACAGTTTTGTATCTCTCCAGATTCATAACTTATCATTTGACCAGAAGTCATAACTTCACAGTACCTATCCAATGAATCTTCTTCCTGGGCAATAGGTGCAATTCCAGGATTTAAAAGAATATCTTCTCCTATGGGTTCTTCCAGAACAGTTGCATCAAAAACAGTAACCAAAGCATCATCTGTTATAGATTCATCTGGGTTTGAAGCTAAAGTAGCAGTAAAACCAAATTCTGGGAATGAAGGAGAACCTCCCTCTGGAACCCCTGGGTCGTCTGAATCATCTTGCCATTCAGAAACCCATGTAGTAAGTACAGAATAACTTCCTTCAGCAAAAACTACACTCTCTGGATTTAAAATTACTGAATCAGTGTCATCAGTATCTTTTTCAAACATCGTAAAAACAACTTCAACGCCAGTACACTGAGATGAACCAGTCGCCTGCAAATTAACTATATCTCCTTCATACGCAATTCCTGCATACAAATGAGTGTTAGTTAAGACACAATCCTCGGGAGATGAACAACCCCCCCATTCTTCATAAACACAACAAGTATCAGGACAATCACTAGAGCCAGGAGTCCAAACTCCATCGCCATCACATGCTTGTCCTTCTGAGCAACATACTCCTATTTGGTTATCATTAGCCAATTCAGAACATGTTTGTCCTCCAGTACTACACTCCTCACCAACTACACCACATTCGTCAATTCCAGGACCTGGAACCTCTCCACATAGTCCGATTTCCTCGTTAATAAATATACATTCTAAATGAGATTCAGCAACACAATCTGCATCATCTACACATTCAGCAACACAATCATTCGTTGGACAATATTCATCTTGACATTCATCATTAACATCACACCCCCCATAATAACAGCTATCGAAATCTCCTTCATTAGATGAAGCATCACAATCTTCATCTAATAATCCAGGATCATCACAATCTTCTTCATACTCTCCAGGAAGAGCATTAGGTACACATTCTCCCCAAGTGCCACCCTCTTGGCAAGTTCTTTCTCCTTCTGAACATATTCCAAAAAGTCCCGTTGGACAATCTTGAACTTCTCCTGGAGTACATTCACAATCATTCGAATTTTCGGTATTTTCTCCATATAAACTATCACAAACACCATCCCCTATACAAAAACACTCTCCCACATAACCATCATCGGGATATCCACAAAGATCATTAGTTGCCTCAGCATAACAAGGCCCAGGATTACAATCTAAATTAGGAGTTATCGAACAATAAACCTCATAAATATCATCATTATCGGGTTGATTACAATTTCCATAGAAAAAATCCTCACAATTTGTGGTTCTGTCTCCTCCTCCGCCCCTATCACCATCATCACCTAGAGGAATTTCGGGAGGCTGTTCTGGACAATCTGGATAATATGGGTCTCCGGGTTCACATGGCATAGATTCTTGTGGAGGAATAGGAAACTCCTCGCAAGAACTAATTAAAAACAAAGATACAAACAAAACCGAAATGTAGATTAATTTTTTATCCAATCACATCACTTCCTTAAGGGCATAAATAAATTCTCCCGTTTAGATAACCTTCTCCAGGGTTTGCCGCCCTGTATATACAAAGGTTAGTATAACTTCCAGCAGGCTGACCAGCAACCAATTCAGGAAGATGTAAACTTCCTCCCCCGGTAACTACAGTATGACCTTCAACTCTCAAAGCGTCTCCACCTGGATCTGTAACAGTATTATCAACTATATGTAATATTTCCGATCCCTCAGTAGGTGTAGCCTCTATAAATATTCCTGGAACTCCGGGATTACCAACCTGGCCAAGATTAATTTCTCCACCATCTAACTCATCAAAGCTATGTCCAAAATTAACTGCATTTCCACCTTGGCCATCTGCATTATAAGCTACAGCCAACCCACCAACTAAACTAAATAATACAATTAAAAAAATAAAATGCTTTTTTTCAATATTAATAACTATTTGCATTGTTTCACCCTTTTATTATTCTTAACATTCTTCTTACTTTTAAAGATTTCGCTATAATAAAAAATACCCAATATAAATAAAAACATCAAAAACCCAATAGTATTAATAAATGGGATCTCTTCTTCTCCTAAAAAACACTCTTCAGGAGCTAATTCTTCAATCAATATACCGGTAGTAGAATTATATGAATAAACCTTTCTAATTCCAATATTATCTCCACTTCCATCATCTTCACATTCTCCCCAACCCAAAAAAGTATCAACTCCTGGTCCAGAAGGACTATCCTCGCTACCCGGATCTACACAAGAACTGAAACAACAAATACTACAATCCTCAGCATTTCCAGTAGAATTTCCACCTTCGCAAACTTCCCCGCCGCTACAGCAAATTCCTCCAAAGTTGGCAGTACATTCAACACCCGCAGTTTGAATTACTGAAAAATTAAAAGAAGGAAGACCATCATTATCCGCAATATATCCTCCAAGAGTAGCAGTTGCATTTACTATGTAATCATCAATATCTCCACTGCTTAAATTAATAATACTTCCAACAGCAATACCTTGAGCGTTAGTTAAAACAGTCTCACTATTAAAAAGAACACCGGAGGAATCATAAACAAAAATATTTACACTCGCTCCTTGAATTGGAATTGCCCCCTCATTAATTACACTAACACTAATTTGTTGATTTTCACCATCATCCAAAACAATAATATCATCTCCAATAATGTTTATAATAATCAACATTAAAGTAGGAAGTGTCCCTGGATCACAACACACGTTAACCCCGTACGCACCACATTGTCCAGCATGAGCATTATTCAAATCAGACATGGAAAACAAACAAATATCATCCCCTACACAGGGACCATCAATAATCGAGCAATAATCCCCTCCACCCGTTCCTCCAACCAAAAAATTATTAGAATAATCATCTACGCTCCCCACATGAGAATTAGTTAAGCCAGCCAAAGAAAAAATTTTTGTGGTTTGTAATGGAGAAGGGGCAAACAATAAACTATCACTATCCAAACAACAAACTCCATAATCATAACAATTCGAACTTGCATCATAACAAACATGCGCATTACTTATGTGAGAAAAATACAAGTCCCCTATAAATTCTCCGCCAGTACATCCTCCAGCGATTGGCATAATATTACAAGCACCTCCTAAATCTGCGAAAACAAAATTAGTAAGTCCAAAAACAAATATACTGATAACTAAAAATATCATACCCTTTTTCATATTAACCACAATATTCAATATTATTTATATAACTTTTTGTTTTCACTAAAAACATGATCTAATTGTTTCTGGCTCCATCCTTTTCTAACAAGGGCCTTTCTTATTTCTCCTTCATTAAACCCTTCTCGTAATGCCTTCATTGTATAGCTCATCAAAACATTTTTATCTCTTTCAACCAAAAACAATTTTTTACGGAATAATTTAAAACTTAGTTTATTACTCAAATCAAAAAAGTTTCCTGGGCCCCTATAAAAATTAATCCACAACACTCCCAAAAGCAAAATAATTCCTAAAACAGTATACCACACCCACGGAACATTTCTTCCACAATCCTCGGGGCAATAATTACTATTAGTTTCATCACATTCATTAATCCCCAATAAATCATCAGAGAAAGCTATCCTATCTCCACAATAAAAATAATCACAGCTCCCAGATTCACAATCAAATTTGTAAATTACTTCATCTTCTAGTTCATCATATACACTTGCTGGAACAACAAAAGCTGAAGTAAATTGTATGCTATCTGCCAAGGCAGCATATTTAAGGTTATAATCTCCACTAACTCCTGAACAATAAATAACTTTACTTAAATTTTCTATAGCGCAATCTTCATTAAATAAGAGTATATCAGAATAATCCTCTATGCTCTCAATTAATTCTTCCCCTTCCAAAGAATTAATGGTCTTAACAACATAAACATAGTCTTCACTTCCTGAAAAATAATTAACATTAATTAAATAGTAATAGTAATCTGAATTAACATTTTGGTTGAAATCATAAATTCTTCTCGTAAATTTATCCAATCCCTCCGAATTTAGAATGGCACTTTTACTAAAAGAAAATATTTCTGACAAATCATTTGGTCTATAATTTCTATAATGAGTACTATTATCCCTATTCAGACTCTTCGGCGTGCTTTCAAGTATTTCATTAAATTTATTAAAAAAATCTTTATATTTAGAATCTCTAATTCCAATAGATAAATTAGCATTTTTTGTTGCCGTAAAATTGTTCTCTAATTCAACTAAAGAATCATAAGAACTACTAACTAAACTATCAAAACCCATATCTGAAAAAAAGTCATTCAATTCATACTGTAAACTATTGAAAAAAAGTATGGACGAATTCAACTCTCTAATTTTTTTAGGTATCTCTTGTTCCAAAACTTTTTCTAGACTTACAAGATATATTAGTTTACTTATGCTATCTTCTACTCCATTTGAGTTAGAAACAGTTAACTCAACAGTGTAATTTCCTTCCTTGGTATAGGTATGTTGAACTTTTTCCCCTATACCAGTAACGTTGTCTCCAAAATCCCACACCCACGAGACTACTTCTCCTTCAGAAGCAGAGCCATCAAACTCTAGAGGAATATTCTTAGCATTATATCTCGAACCAATTTGGAATTTTGCAATGGGGGCATCAGTAACACTGAACTCAGAAGTATAAGTATCTCCCAAAAACTTCAAATTTAAAGTACAATTATCATTAATGCTATCAGGAGTTTTCAAATTAGTAAAATAACTTAGGTCTAAATCTTTTCCTGTTAAGTCATAATCCAAAACAACTTGAGTAACGTTATATATTTTAGTTGTTCCACCCCCTCCCTGATAAACTAAATCTGGACTAAAATTAAAAGTTCCCCCATTCCCTACATAAATCTTAAAAGGGACTGCACAAAAATCACTACCACAATTACTACTATAATAATTATTCATTTCCGTCTTAAGTAAGTCGACCTCCAAATCATTAACATTTATTGCATTGCCATATTCTGCCAAATTAAAACTCATAAAGTAATGTTCATTACTTACATCATGAGGAACTAAAAATAAATTTGTAGGAGTTGTTAAACAAACTTCAATTTCTTTAGGAGATTCTTCATTGGCTAAATCTAAAGTCATGCTACAATTAATCTCAGTCCAAGAAGTAGTAATTCCCTCGAAATTACATTGTTTACTCATGCCAGTTATTCCGGCTTGAAGGTAACCTGCAGCATCAGATGTTTTTTTAGCAACGGCATTTACTTGAATATCTAACTCACTCTGCAATTCTTCAAAACTTACATTAAGTCGTGAACACACATTTCCGGTATGTGGGTTCTCTGTATCCTGTCCATTATAATTAGTATTTCCATCATATCTATCAGAATAAATCTCAGTTCCCCAATTAGTAAAATTCCCAAAATACTGCCAATCAAACTCTTCATCTACCCCCATATCTATTCTAATTCCTGAAGCAGTTCCTGCCATATCAAAAGAAAAATCGCTCAGTTGTCTATTAACATAAAAAGCATAAATGGCCTCCTCTCCAGAATTAAAATTCTCCTCCAAGATAGAAGATCCCTCTCCAAATTTATCATATTCGTACATACTTCCAGAATACAATCCAGAACTAGTTAACCAATCATACAAAATAATTTCTTCATCATAACTTCCACAGTTTCTAACACTTCCTTCAATAACTGAATCTAAATAAGCAGTTTCATTAACAGCAAAAATTCCATCAAAAGATCTACTAACTCCATAGGTGGTTCTATCTAAAGTTAAAGAAGCAAAAACACTAGTGCTAACTATAATCAGTGCTAAAATAAAAACTAGTTTTCTCAAATTACCACCTCTTTAATAAATTCGAAAAAATTCTTTATAAATGTTTCTTCTAAGCATTTAATTCTTCATAAATAGCCAAAAAACCTTTCAAACCTAAAGTCCCCATATCCGAAATTAATTGCACAGAAATCTCCCCAGAATTTACTTTATTGGCCAGTTCTTCATTCAAATTTTCACTTTCAACTAACTGCGCCACAACTATCTGTTCTCCCTTTATCAACAAATCATATTCTTGAGGAATTTCCTCAGTAGCATGGCTCCCACCGTTTTTAATTAAAGCTATTTTCTTATTAATATCAGTCATCTCAAAAACAATTACTGCATCTTCATCATTATATGAATGCAACTTATATGCTCCCAACTCATTTGTAACATAATCTATATGTTCCTCAAAAATTACCTGGGTTCCAGGGTTGGACATTAAAAAATCAATATCTACTTCAGGTTTTTCCAAATTCTTTTTATCTGCAAAAATATTATTTATTTTAGTAAAATAAAAAGCAAAAACTATCAAAATTATAACAAGAATAACTCCCAAAATCCACCATAATTTTTTTCCCATACAACATAATTAAAAATAACTACTTTTTAAATATTTTCTTTCCTTCCAAGTTTGGAACAATTTCCAATTTACCTTTTAATTTCTTAAATCTACCTAAATGATCTAAAAAAATTCCTAAAGCAGCAACTTCCGAATGTGGTTGATTGCCAACTCCTAAATTATAATCAGCTGAATCATAAATTTCTTTAGGTACTTTCTCACCACCAACAATAATCAAAACATCTCCCTTAATTTTATCAACATATTTTCTAAAATCTTCACCATACATAGTCAGATGAACAATTTTCTTTCTCTTAAATAAGTCATCATATTTCTTAATATGTTTAATTTCGAAATTTCCACCAAAACTCTTAGTTATTTTATTTACGGAATTTTCCATGTCTTTATCTTTCTGCCCAGTATAATATAATTTATCCGCTCCAAAAGTTCTAGCAACTAAGGCAACATGAGTACTAATTCTTTTATCTCTAGAGATTCTATGCCCAAGTCTTAAAACTTCAATCATACAAATAAAACAATACAAAAACTATTTAAATACACTCTATTCTCAGAATTCTTATGAACATAGGTAGTTTGATAGAAAAAAAATACAAAAAACTATTACTAATTCCAATTCTACTATTTGTAGTTAGTTTAGTCCTAATTGGTGGACAATACGCAAGCCAAGGTTACATTGTAGATAAAGATGTAAGTCTCGCAGGAGGAATTTCTGTAACACTAACTACAACTGATTATAGTTTACAAGAAATACAAAATCTTCTAGAAGAAAATTTCCCAGAATCTGATATTTCAATTAGAGAATTATCTACGTTCGGGTCTAAGGAAAAAACAGGGGTAATTATAGAGATTACAAACACAAACTCTCAAGAACTAAGGCCTTTCCTAGAAGAAAATATAAATTATAATGAAATTTCCATGCAAGAAATGGGTCCAGGTTTGGGGCAATCTTTTTTCAAGGAAATGATTGGTGCAATTATTTTTGCTTTTGTATTAATGGCATTAACAGTTTTCATAATATTTAGAAAATTAGTTCCTTCTTTGGCAGTAATTTTATCTGCCCTAATAGATTTAGTTGTTACCTTGGCTATAATAAGTATTTTCGAAATTAAATTATCCACAGCAGGAATCGCAGCATTCCTAATGATAATTGGTTACTCTGTGGATACCGATGTACTGTTAACAACAAGATTGGTAAAAAGAAAAGAAGGTTCATTATCAGAAAGAATTAATGGAGCATTCAAAACAGGAGTTACTATGACTCTAACAACCATAGTTGCTCTTTCTGTAGGATTCTTCATAACAAACTCAGAAGTTATAAGACAAATGTTTGGCATAATACTAATCGCTTTAGTCATTGATTTGATTTCAACATGGGCCATGAACGCCTCAATGCTAACTTGGTACTTAAAGAAAAAAAATGGACAAAACTAAATTATTCAAAAAAACCAGAATATGGATATTAATATTCTTCTTAGTAGTTAGTTATTTTATTATCAATCCTCAATTTTCACAAGAAGGAGTTTCAATAAAAGGAGTCGAGCCAAATTCAATAGCACAATTGGCAGGCATTAATCCTCCCTCATCCGAAACCTCTCCAACAAACTATGAAAGAATATTAGAGGTAAACGGAGAATATATTGCTAGCTTAAACGATTATGTGGATGTCACATCTCAAATTATGCTAGATGAATCAATCATAATAAAAACAGATAAACAAGTTTACTCCATGACTAAAACTGTAGACAAAATAGGACTAATAGTACAAGAAGTTTCATCAAACAATATAAGAAAAGGTCTTGACTTACAAGGTGGAACTAGAGTTTTACTAAAACCAGAAACTGACATAACTGATAATCAAAGGGACGACCTAATACAAGTAATGGGGTATAGATTAAATACCTATGGTTTATCCGATGTAGAAATAAGAAAATCTGACGATTTCTTAGGAAACAAATATATCTTAGTTGAAATAGCTGGAGCAACAAAACAAGAGGTTTCAGAACTAATTGCTTCTCAAGGAAACTTTGAAGCAAAAATCGGAGAAGAAACAGTATTTAGGGGTGAAAAAGAAGACATAACTTTTGTATGTAGAAATGATGGAACATGCGCCGGAGTTTCTCAATGTAATACAGATCCTTCTGGAGCAGAGTTTTGTAGATTTGAATTCGTAATTCACTTATCTCCCGATGCTGCCCAAAGACACGCAGACATAACTTCCCAATTAGAAATAATTACATCAGAATCTGGAGGTCAAATACTAGAAAAACAAATTGACTTCTACTTAGATGACACTTTAGTTGATTCTCTAAACGTTGCTGGAGACCTAAAAGGAATACTGGCAAGTCAAATTCAAATTTCTGGTCCCGGGTTTGGAGAAACAAGACAAGATGCAATTCTAGATGCTCAACAACAGATGAATAAATTACAGACAATATTATTAACTGGGTCATTCCCATTCAAATTAGAGATAGTAAAACTAGATACAATTTCTCCTTCTCTTGGAGGCGCTTTCATAAATAACGCAATAAGGGTTGGTTTACTTGCTATTTTAGCAGTTGCTTTGGTTGTCTTCATAAGATACAGAAATTTAAAAATCGCAATTCCAATGATTATAGCTTCTTTATCTGAAGTGTTTATAATTTTAGGATTCGCAGCCATAGCAAAATATAATTTAGACATGGCAGCTATAGCCGGAATAATAGCAGCAGTAGGAACGGGAGTAGATGATCAAATAGTAATTATAGATGAGGTTCTTACAAAAACTTATACTTTCGCTGCAAGCTGGAAACAAAGGTTGAAAAAGGCCATGTTCATTATTATGGCGGCTTATTTTACTACATTTGCCGCAATGCTACCTTTATTCAGAGCAGGAGCGGGATTAATTAGAGGATTCGCTTTGATAACAATCATCGGAATCTCCATTGGGGTTTTCGTAACAAGGCCAGCGTTCGCCGCAATGATAGAAAATTTAACAAAAAAAGAAGAGTAGTTATGAAAAAGCTTTTAAATCATTAACAATTTTATCCTAACAATGAAATATTTACAAAAAGCATTTACAAGACCATTTGAAAACATAAGTAAGTTTACAACAGGGTCAGTTACTCACTTAGTATTAAGTGTTATAACAACTTTAGTATTTGTATTTATTCTAGGCGGGTTTTTTAGTTCCTTAGGAATAGACCCTCTAAACCCGGATGTAAATCAACAAATAGATTTAGCGGAATCTGAAGTTATAAATATAGTAATAGCCAATTTAGCCAATATAGCTCTGGGTACAATTTTAGCATTAGCAACAGCAATAATCATAATCTCCCTACTTCAGGGATACTTCTTAAGATGTATGAGGTCTGCTATTAAAGGAAAATATACTCTTCCTAAGTGGAATAAATGGGGAAATATGTTCAAAAAAGGATTTATCTTAGGAATTATTTACATTCTTTATACTTTAATAGGAACTGCTTCCATGATATTAGCATTCATTCCATTCTTAGGATGGATAATAAGTTTAGCAGTGATGTTTTTAATTTTCTATAATATTCCAATGATAGAAGTTTTCTATGCAAAAAATTACAAGTTCAAAGAAGCTTTTGACATAAAAGGGATACTCAAAAAAACACTTACAGGAAAATATTTAGGAAATGGAGTAGTAATTCTCTTAGCAATAATATTAATTGCAATAATAGAATCCTTAGTAAGTGGTTTACTTACAATAACAATAGTTCTTCCAATGATAATAAGGGCAATAGTTTATGTATATACAGGAATATTCTTTGCTACAGCATTTGGAAGATTATATACAAAAATAAAATAATTACTTTTTCTTTTTTCTAGCTTGAGAGATTACATAAAGAATAATAATAGCAGCTATAAGAATAACAATCCAAGCTAAATTTCTTGTTGGTGCATATAATGGTTCAACTGGCATAATTAGAATTTAATTAGATTATTTAAATAAGTTTCTAAAAATTAGATTTTATCATAAATATTTTTTCTATGACTAATTCTCAATACAATAATTTTTTTACCCGAAATTACTATATCAATAATTGCTCTGTGATCATCTATTCTTAATCTCCATAATTTTTTTCCTTGTAGTCTCTTCACATAACTAAATGGGTTAAATCTTACGCTATAAATCTTTTTTAATATTTTTTCTTTAGTTTTAAAATCTAGTTTCTTCAAATCTTTTATTGCTTTTCTAGAAATACTAATGGAATACATTCTAATTTAATTCCACACCGAAATCTTTTGCAACTTCTTCTATCGGAAGGATTCTGCCCATTCTAACATCTTCCAAACCTTCTTTAATTTCAGCTATCTCTTTTTCTGTAAGAATCTCGGCTTCCGTTTCATCAATCATATTATTAATTAATTCATCATAACTTTCCCTAGGAGAAGCTTTTAAATTTCTCAATTTCTCTAAAGTACTATCTTTTATTTGAATTGTAGTATTCATATTATATACTACTATATAACTAATATATAAGTATTTCTATTGAAAAAAAACGCCGGGACTGGGATTTGAACCCAGATGCCCGAAGGCCCGGTTTTCGAGACCAGTGCAATACCAGATTATGCGATCCCGGCTTACGTTAATAAAACCTTCAAAACATTTATATACCTTCCCCAAATCCTTATTTCAATGGAAGAGCTCGATATAAAGTACGACACAAAAAAGGTGGGTGCTTTCTTCAAAAAATACAAAGTAGTTTTACTTTTGATCATTCCAATATTCTTTGCAATATTCTTCAGAGCTTACACATATGACTTGCCAATAACAGATAGCTTTGCAGAAGAAAGCTTACAACAAAATATCAAATCACAATTACAAGCTCAAATTCTACAACAAACTTCAGATATAGATCAAGCTACCTTAGATACTTTAGTAAATCAACAATATCAACAATACATAAAAGATAATCGCGGAGCTTTCGATCAGCAACTCGGTGAGTTCTCCAAACAAATAAAAAGTTTTTACCAAGATGACTCTGGTCAAACTTATCTTTTAGCAATAGATCCTTATCATTATTATAGACAAGCTCAAAACGTTCTAGACAATGGACACGTTGGAGATGAATTAAGAGATGGACAACCTTTAGACAACCATATGTGGGGTCCAAAAGGAAGTGTAGTAAAAAATAGTTTCCATCCTTTCATCGGAGCAACCTTCCATAAAATAAGCACATGGTTTGGAAATGACTCTTTAATGAAAACAATGTTCATCTTACCTTTAATATTTGCAGCTTTAGCAGTAATTCCTGCCTTTTTCATTGGAAGAAAAGCCGGAGGAAACTTAGGTGGACTTGTAGCAGCTTTTGTGTTAGCAGTTCATTCAACATTTATAGGAAGAACTCCTGCAGGTTTTTCAGATACTGACGCTTATGCAATCTTTTTTCCTTTAATGGTTATCTGGTTATTCTTAGAAGCTTTCACAACTCAAAATAAAAAACATAAACTCATTTTCTCGGGACTAGCAGGATTATTCACTGGATTCTTCGCATTTGCTTGGAGTGGATGGTGGTATATCTTTGAAATAATAATTGCTTCAATGGGAATTTACTTTTTATACTTATTATTCAAATACAAAAAAACAGTTTTCAAAAAACTAAAAACAAAAAACCTAGTCAAAGTTGCACTAACATATTTAACAACCTCGGTAGTTTTCGTCTGGTTAATGAATGGAACTTATGCATTAGTTAATGCCGTAAGAGGTCCACTAAATATTCTGATTTTAAAAGAAGCAGCAAAAAATAATCTTTGGCCAAACGTTTATACAACTGTAGCAGAACTAAACGCCGTCTCCTTCGCTCAGGTTATAGGTAGCCTTGGAGGAAAATTATGGTTTGCAATTGCCGTTGTAGGAATCTTACTAGTTTTTCTAAAAAAGAAAAAAATACAATCTGAAATAAAATTCGGAATTTTAATGGTTATTTGGTTTATTACAATGTTGTACACAACAACTAAAGGCATCAGATTTATTATGTATGTCATTCCTATCTTCGCAATTGGAATTGGAATTTTCTACGGAAAAGTATACAAACTAATTGTAGAAAAAGGATCCAAAGCATACGATTTAAATAAAAAAATGTTAGCTGTTAGTCTAATCATACTAGCAGTAATAAGTTTTGTTCCTATGACAAAGGCAGCTCATGAAACTTCTTTAAGAGAAGTACCTTCTATGAACGACGCTTGGTACACAGCATTAACAAACATAAAAGAAGATGCCCCTGAAAACGCAATAATAAATTCATGGTGGGATTTTGGTCACTGGTTTAAAGCAATAGCTGATAGGGCTGTTACCTTTGATGGCGCTTCTCAAAATACTCCTATGGCCCACTGGATTGGAAAAGTTCTAATAACTGATAATGAAGAAGAAGCTATCGCCATATTAAGAATGTTAGATTGTGGAGAAAATGATGCTTATAATCTAGTTTTAGAAGAAACTGATGATCCTCTACTAACTAAAAAAATTGTAGATCAAATTATCCTAGAAGATGAAAACACAGCTAGGTCAACTCTAGACAATTATATTACCAACGTAGATGAAGTTTTAGAAAAAACCCATTGTGAACCCCCTGCAGATTATTTCATTACATCCGAGGATATGGTTTCAAAGGGCGGAGTTTGGGCTCACTTTGGATCTTGGGATTTCGAAAGAGCCTTTGCTTTCAATACAATAAAAACAAATACAAAAGAAAATGCTGTTCAAATACTACAAGAAAGACTTGGTTATTCTGAAGAGGAAGCAGCTTCCACCTATAGACAATTAAAAGGAGTAGACGAATCTGAAGGAAACGCTTGGATTGCTCCATATCCAAATTTTGCTGGATTAGGACAATGTCAAGATCAAAACGGAAGTATAGTTTGTTCAAACGGAGTTGTTTTGGATTTAGAAGCTAAAGAAGCTCAAATACAAACAGATCAAGGTCTCATGCCTCTAACCTACAGAGATGATACAACCACTTACACTCCTGAGCAAACATCAGATCAAATAGCAGCTGCATACTTCCCTAATGTTAACCAAGTTCTGTTAATGCATCCAGCTTTGCTAAATAGCATGTTTACTGAGTTATTTTACTACAATGGGAAAAACTTAAATAACTTTGAGCTTTTCGACCATCAACAAGGAGTTGGTGGATTTGACATATTCACCTGGAAAGTAATATGGTAGAATTATCAATTGTAATACCGGCGTACAATGAATCAAAAAACGTGACTATCCTATATAGAAAGATTACTGACGTTCTTAAAACTTTGAAGAAAAGTTACGAAATTATATATGTCGACGATGGATCTAGAGATGGAACTTACGAAGAATTAAAAGAAATCAAAGATAAACATGTAAAAGTAATAAGATTCAGAAGAAACTTCGGTCAAACCGCCGCTCTAGATGCCGGATTTAAAGAAAGTAAAGGAGATGTTGTAATTACTTTAGATTCTGACTTACAAAATGATCCTGCAGATATTCCTAGATTATTAGAAAAAATAGATGAAGGCTTTGATATAGTAGCTGGCTGGAGATATGATAGAAAAGATACATTTTCAAAGAGATTTATCTCAAAAGGGGCCAAATTTTTAAGAAAAGTATTGTTAAACGATAAATTGCCTGATTCTGGTTGTACCTTAAGAGCATATAGAAAAGAATGTTTAGAAGGTTTAAACCTTTATGGAGAAATGCATCGTTTTATTCATGTAATCCTAAGGATGAAAGGCTTTCGTACTGCTGTAATAAAAGTAAAACATCATTCCAGAGTTTACGGAAAAACAAAATACAATATGTCGAGAACTTTCAAATCAATTTTAGATATGTTCTTATTAAAATTCTGGATGAAATACTCAGCTAGACCTATACATTTGTTTGGAGGAGTTGGGCTAATTACTAGTTTCGTTGGATTTTTGATACTTTTATATTTAGCTTATGTTCGTTTAGTACAAGGCACCGGTATTGCCAATAGGCCTGCTTTATTATTGTCTATCTTACTAATGGTTATTGGAATTCAATTCTTAATCTTTGGGCTAATGGCAGACATCCTAACTAAAATTTACTATACTGATAAAGAAAACTATAATATAAAAAGTATCGAGGCTTAAATTGGGGAAAAATATTTTAATGTTGAACTATGAGTTCCCTCCCGTTGGCGGGGGAGGAGGAGTAGCAGCTTACAAATTAGCCAAAGGCTTCGTTAACGAAGGTAATAATGTTGATTACATAACAACTTGGTATCCCGGACTTAAGAAATATGAAGAAGTTGATGGAATAAAAGTCTATAGAGTCAAAACAGTTGGTCGTAAGAACTTATCTACGGCCAGTATGCCTTCTATGTTTACTTATTTAATTCAAGGTTACTTTAAAGCTAATGAGTTGTTTAAAAGAAAAAAATATGATGTAATTAATACACACTTCGCAATTCCCACAGGACCTCTTGGAGTAGTTTTATCTAAAAAACATAAAGTAAATAATACTCTATCTATCCTTGGTGGAGATATCTACGATCCTACAAAAAAAACTTCTCCTCATCGTAATAAGTTAATGAAAAAAACAGTTAAATGGGTTCTTAATAATTCTCATTCAATCATAGCTGAATCTTCTAATATTCGTGACAATGCAATTAAATATTACAAACCTAACAAAAAAATTGATGTAGTTCCACTTTCTTATGATATTTTTAAGTTTGATAAAGTTAAGCGTTCTGAACTTGGTCTTGATCCAAAGAAAAAGTATTTAATTTCCGTAGGAAGATTAGTTAGGAGAAAAGGTTATTCTTACTTAGTTAGAGCTTTATCTCAATTAGATTCTAATATTGAATTGATAATTATTGGTTCTGGTCCTGAAAGAGCTAATTTACTTAAGTTAGCTAATGCTCTTGGAGTTAAAGAAAGGTTACATTTAGTGGGAAATGTCTCTGAAGAAAAAAAATTCCAGTATTTAGCTAATTCGGATATTTATGTTCTTAGTTCTGTCCATGAAGGATTTGGCATAGTTTTACAAGAAGCCATGCAAGTAGGTTTACCAATTGTTTCTACAAATAACGGGGGCCAGGTTGATTTTTTAAAAGAAGGTTACAATGCTTTGCTAGTTCCTCCTCTAAATTCGATGGAAATTTCAAATTCTGTTTCTAAATTATTAAAAGATAAAAAATTAATGACTAAATTCTCTAAAAATAATTTGAAAGAAATAAAAAACTTTTCAATTGATAAAATAACAAAAGAACACTATAAAAATTTTTCAGAGAATGTCCATAATAAAATAAATATTGATTATTACGATAGTTTTGCTAAAGATTATGATAAGAAACACATGTTCGGTCGGGAAAACAGAAATCACTTAAAAAAAATAGGAAAAATAACTCAATTACTTGATGTTACTTCTGGAGATAAAGTTTTAGAAATTGGAGTGGGTTCTGGAATTCACGCTGAAAGATTAATTCGAAGTAGAGATGTTCACTTTACTGGTTTAGATATTTCACAAGGAATGGTTGGTGAAGCTGGGAAACGTTTGAAAAACTTCAAAAATGTCAATCTTGTCGTCGGTAAAGGTGAGGAATTGGATTTTAAAGATAATACTTTCGATGGAGTATTTTGTTCTGGAACTTTACATCATCTCGATAATCAATTACAAGGGCTAAAAGAAATGGTTCGTGTTGTAAAACCGGGGAAGAAGATAGTTGTAATGGAACCAAATAAGTATTTCTTTAAGAATTATTTACGTGGTCGTTTTATTAGTTTTGAGAGACATAGTTTGAAAATGACAATGTCTAATTTCAAAAGATGGGCTAAGAAATTACCTTTGAAAGACGTTAGAATATCTTATTTTATTTATACTCCTCCATTTCCTAAGTCTATGATTCCTTTTTATGAGAAATTAGATAAGTTTTTTTTACATGTTCCTCTTGTTAGAAGTACTTCTATTATGCTTTATTTAAGTGGAACTAAGGTTTAGATAGATTTTTATATCTAATTAAACTTACCTCATTAAGTTTGCAAATGGGGGTGTAAATAAATTGAAAAAATTATTTTTACTAGGATTCATATTTCTAATTAGCTTATCTTTCGCACAAGCAGCATATTGTGGAGGAGATGTTCAGTGTAATTGTGGAGATACAGTAAATCAAGATTATGTTATGGAAGAAAACTTGCTTAACTGCGCGGGAACTTGGGGGTTAACAGTCAATATAGGGGTAACTTTAGATTGTAACGGACATACTATTTCCGGATTAGATATTTGGGACAGCTATGGAATTTATCTAAGCCACGAAAATGATGTTACAGTAAAAAATTGTCATGTAAAGGACTTCATGCACAATGTTCTTTTCGTAGAAACTTCTTCAACTGAAATAGTTAATAACACATTTCAAGGCGGATTATATGGAATGAGCCTGACACAAGCTTCCACAGGCAATTTAATATGGAATAATAACTTTTTTGATAACAGTGTAGAGAATGCCCAAGAAACCTCAGACAGTCAATCAAACTCATGGAACATAGAAGGTCACGGTAATCACTGGCACGATTTTGGAGGAAATCCAGATACCCTTGTTACTACGAAATTTCTGGAGGGGGAAATGGAATTGACTGGTATCCAAATCCTGAACCACCAGAACTAAACCCTTTAGAAAACGAAGAATTAAATGAGGGGGAGGTGCTAATTATACAACTAGAAGCTAATGATCCAAACGAATGTGGAACATTAATATATTCTATATTTACAAACATTCCATCAAATTATGAATTTGACTCTTCTACAGGCCTTTTAATCTGGAATACCACCCATGAAGATGCTGGAACATATTATATGGAATTCGGAGTCACCGATGGATATTCTTGGGATTATGAAAACATATCAATTACAGTAAATGAAATACCTGCAACAGATTTCGAAATCCTAGAAGAAGACATATCCTTTAGCGACGACAACCCATTATTAAACACGAGTATAACAATAACAGCCTTCTTTAGAAACCTACTAGATGAAGATCCGGAATCAGTTTTAGTAAGATTCTATAGTGGAGAACCAAGTAACGAAACCTACATTGGAGAGGATTTAATACAAATAGATGATAGAAGTACTTTTTTCGCGCAAACCGACTGGATTCCTGAAGTTGATGGAAACTATGGTATTCACGTTTGGATAGACCCAAATGACGAGATAATAGAGGACAGCGAAACCAATAATATGGCCTCAAAATTTCTAAATGTAAGAACTCACGCAGATCTAAGAGTAAGAGAAGAAGACATTGGATTTAGTAACAACAATCCAATCTCTGGGGAGGAAATACAAATCTTCACGATGATTAGAAACACTCACAACGAACCAGCAAATAATTTCACAGTGAGATTCTATGATAACACGGGACTCTACATTAGTTTAATTGGAGAAGTAACTATGTCAATAGGAGGGCAGCAAACAGAAATAGCAATGATAGATTGGACAGCGTCTCCACACGGGTTACACAACATAAGAGTTGTGGTAGATTACTACAATATAATTGAAGAATGGGATAAAACTAATAATGTGGCAACAAAGATATTAAATGTATTACATCCACACCCTTCACATCTGCCAGAAGTAATAATACAGGGAGGAGATTTACCTCCCTAATTTTTTCTTTTCACACTCAAAAACCCAACAATTCCCAACAAAACAAAGAATAAAACCTGAAACACATGCAAAACAAAAGCAGAACTTATAGCGAATTCTTTAGCAAATCCAAATCCAAACAGTACCAAGGCCCAAATAGATTCCATGGTTCCAAAACCAGCAATCCCATGTATAGGTAACACATTAGTAAAGATGGTCATACTAGAAGCAATAATAATAACAGGCAAGGCAATAGCCATATCCAACTCTCTAATAATCAAATAGTTAGCAAAATGTAAACACCCCCACAATAACAAACTAACAAAAAGCAAATAAAAATACTGACCATAAGAAATCTTACGGAAAGCAAAGAACGCTCTATAAAGAAAATCAACAAACTTCCTAAATGCCTTACTCCTACTTGCCCCAAAAACCTCACCAAACAACTTAACCATATAAATATAGCCCTTTCCAAAATATCTAAACGAAAAAAACATTAAAATAAACAATCCAAAAACCCAAAACAAAACATAAACAACCCCGCTTAGAGAATCAGGAACAACATCCAAAGATAACAAAGCAAAGAAAAATATCAAAATAATCGAAAACATATCAAAGATTCTAAACAACATAAAATAAGACACAGCAGAAGACATCTCTACACGAGACTTACGTAAATAATAAAATAAACTTAACTCTCCAAGACGCATAGGTAATAAATTATTAAAGAAATTATGCCTATTTACTATTCCAAACAACTTCCACTTAGGAATTTTCAACAAAAGATTAAACCTCAACATACGAAAAACATTAGCTAATATATAAAAAACAAAGGCCAAAACTATAATTTTAAACGAAACCAAACTAAAACTATTAACAACATCAGAAAAACTAACTAAAGAAAGCAAAAACCAAACTAAAGCTAAGCTAACAATAAAAAACAACAAAATCTTAAAAGCTTTATTCATTTTTATTCAATATTAATATATTGTACCGCACTCTTCCCCATAGTGTATTCATACTCTCTAACCAAAACCTCTTTATCCGCAGCAAGCTCATTTAAGGTATTCACATCAAAACTTCCTCCCCTACGTAAAACTAAATAAAGTAATTGTTCTCCTTGCAAACCAATCTGAACAATTCTATAATTACTAGATAAATATTCTAATTTCTCAGGATCACTTAAACTCTGTAGACCCCACTGATAAACAAAGACCCACTGAACATTCAAATTATCCTCCGCATACTTCAAATCCTCAACAGTAGGAATTCCTCCATCCGTTCCTTTCCTATCTGCATGCCAAAGAACTCCATAATCCTGATGTCCAGAATGAACAATCCTTTCATCTTCTAAAGAATGTTCTCTAATATAATCTCCAGCAATATCCAAACCCACAAACTGGGTATTAAATTGTCTATCTTTAGCTTCAATCGAAGGACTATACAATAAAAATATTAAAAATATAATCAAGAATACTCTAACAGATCTAGCAACCTTAGCATTATTCTTAACTAAATACTTCGGAAGATTAGTACTAACAACCATAATGAAATAAGTCATAAATATAATCACAAAAGGAGCTATCGGAAACTGATGATAACTATGTCCTTGCATCTTAAATGCCATAATAAAAGTAAACAAAATAGTTCCAACCAAAGAACCATACAAAAATCTACTTCCCAAAGACTTCCTTGCAAAGAAGAAAGTAAAAATAACTCCAACTAAAGCAAAATAAAATCCTAAAGTAGTATAATTGTCAGCAATGTAAGCTTTCATAACGTTTATCCATTCTGAAGAAAAAACAAGTAAAGGTCTAAAAAAAGTTTGCTGAATCGCCGTACCTGTACCTGCAGCAGATGCAATAAAATATTCTACATAAACTATCCATAAAATAATTGGAGAAATTATCAAAGCAGATATGATCAAAGGTTTAACATAATTCTTAAGATTTTTATATCTCTTCATAGGGACCATAAACAACATAGGAACTGCCACAATTGCAAACCCATATTTAGTCAAAGTAGCCAAAGTAAAAAACAACATACTCCAATACAGAGCTTTATTTTTATTATTCTTAACCCATTTGGTAAATAAATATAGAGAAGTGAGCATAAAAAATAAACCAACATTCATCAGTTGGACATTATGTGAAAAAAATACAAATAAGGGAGACAAGGCAGTCAAAAACATAGCGGTAAACGCCATCAAATCATTTCTAAATAACCTCTTAACAAACAAATACATCATCAAGACGGTCCCCAAGCTAAAAAGTATCCCTACAGATCTAGCTACGACTAGGCTCGCTCCAAATATGTTAAATAGCAGCCCGACTAAAACAGAAATTACTGGAAACGTATCTGGATGCATTCCCGAAGGATCTTCATAAATTCCAGGATAGTCTGAAGACGGAACAAAAAAACCGTTAGCAAAAAAACCATCATCGGCAAAATTTCTTGCTTCAGATAAATAGTGTACTTCTTTCCAATTATGATATCCCACAACAGGATAGTCAACATGATAAACTTTCAAATAAAAAGCAAAGACTAAAATTAATAATATTAACAAAATTCTCCAGTTTTTTTCAATAAATGTGACAACAGATTTTAATTCAATCTCTTCCTCTTTATTCTCCATAGTATAGGAATTTCTTTAGATTATATAAAAGTTGTTATCAAATCCTCTTGCTAATCAGTTCAATATACCTTGTCATGATGATCAAAATCCTCAAAGATAATTTCTCTTGTGTTTTCGTTAACAGAAAAAATAAGAACAAAATGTTTGTCTATATGCACTCTCTTTAAATTCTGCATTGGGGCTCTTAGGTTTTTGTAATGTTGTGGATTTAATAAAATTCTCTCCATTTTTTTCAAAATTATATTATATTGTTTTCTATTCTTTTTTACTAATTTAGAGAGTTTTGAATCTAACCTATCACTAACTATGGAAAAATACATTATTTCTCGTACCTCTTCCTTAAATCGGAAGCGGATCCTACACGAGTATGTTTCCCTTTAACAATTTTCTTTAGTTTTTCTATATATTCGGGTCTTAATTTAGGCTCTAAGATGTCCTCTTCATACTCCTCAACAACAAGATTTATGGCTTCAGATTTATCTTTTAAACCATACTTGGCCTTAACAATATTCAAAACCCTATTAGTATTTTCCTCAATATTTATCATAGCTTGTACCATATATATCACGTATATAGATGTATACACCATATATATATAAGTCTTCCGTTTTAATTATTATACATAATTTTTAATAAAGAATACTAAAAAATTCCAAAAAAAGCTTTTATTTTAATCCAAGGGCGATAAATACTAACATGGAGCATATATTCCTGTATCAATTTTGGAATCAACAGGATAAGTAATATTAAAACGAGTCTTTTTACAGATAACCCAAATTTCTTGAAATATCTATTCCTTGCTGCCCAAAATAAAAACCAGTTCTCAAAAAGATTAGGGAAAATAAATAAAAATATTCTAATATTAGTAATTTCAAACAGAATTACGCCCAATAATCTATAAAGAAATAAAAATATAGATGTGCCTTTGGCTAATTTTTCTTTCCAATTCAAACTAACCATAAAAGCAATTCCCAAGAAGTACATATCAAAAATTTTATCTCCCAGGTCATACATCCCTTCAGGAACTTTATACATTATCCCTACAGCACCAAAAATATCGGCCAAAGCAACATCCAAGGCATCTAAAACAAAAGCAGCAATTGTCCCCCAAAGTGGCCATTTGAAAATAGTCAAAGGAACAATTAACCTCAAAATAATTATGAGCACAAGTCCAGAACCAATATTAAAAGCATTCCCAATAAATATGAGAGAAAAAGAGAAAAGAACCATGAGCAAAATAAACACGGCTTTCCAATTTTTATACCATGATTCTATTTTTTGTCTAACTTTCATTTCTCATAGTATTCATCAGAATTACTAATTATTAAATCTATTCATGTAGCTAACTTTAACAAAATATATAAATCAAATTCTAAAACCTCAAAATTATGAACACTTTCATAGTAATTCCTGCCTTAAACGAAGAAAAAAACATAGGCAAGGTGATAGACAACCTAAAAGAGAGAGGATACAACAACATTGTTGTAGTGGATGATGGTTCTAGAGATAACACTCACAAAATAGCCAAAGAGAAAGGAGTAATAGCGCTAAGACACGTAGTAAACAGAGGCCAAGGAGCAGCACTACAAACCGGGATGACATACTCCTTACTAAACGGAGCAGATATAATAGTTCATTTTGATTCTGACGGGCAACACGATCCAGATGAAATTCCCTTCCTAACAGAACCAATAGAAAATGGAGAAGCAGAAGCCTGTCTAGGCTCAAGATTTCTTAAAAAAACAAATACTCCATTAAAAAGAAAAATTTTACTAAAAGGAGGGATTCTAATTATCTGGCTTTTCTACGGAATAAGACTCTCAGACTCCCACAACGGATTCAGAGCATTCTCAAAAGAATCTGCAAAAAAAGTAATTATAACCGCAGATAAGATGGAACACGCCTCAGAAATCATAGAAAGAATAAAGATAAACAATATAAAGTACAAAGAAATCCCCGTAAATATAAGATATACAACAGAATCTTTAAAACACGGGAGAAAAGGACAAGGCAAATTCGATGGAATAAGCATTGTCTTCAAAATGCTCCTAAAAAAAATAGGAATATAAAATGGAAATTATTCAAATAATCATCTTAATTTTCTGCGCATTCGCATTTAGCAGAGTTTTCATAAATATAAGAGATAGAAATTTAGGAAAAATTGAAGCAGTGTTCTGGCTAATTTTTTGGGCACTAGCAATATTAGCCCTAGTTTTTCCAGAATTAATTTCTTGGGCATCTAGATTATTGGGAGTCTCTAGAGGTGCAGATCTAGCAATGTACACAGCAATTATCTTGCTAGCATACTTAATTTTCAGATTATATGCAAAACTAACAAGAGTTGAAAAAAACATAACAAAGATAGTTAGAACAGTAGCAATTAAAAAATGAAAATAGTTTACATAACTGAATACTTCCCCTACAAAGACAAAAACGATATTTCTGGGGGGGCGGAATCAAGATGTTTCAACATAGCTGAAGGGTTATCAAAAAAACATGATGTAATAATTATCACCTCTTGGAAAAAGGGCCAAGTAAGAAAACACCGAATAGGAAATATAAAAATTCTAAGAGTCGGCCCACACCATGAATATTCAAACGAAGGTTCGATATTAAGCAGATTCAAATTTGCAAAAGCCGCATACAATATAGCTAAAAAAACAAAAGCAGACATAATAGAAGGCTACAACTTCATTTCTTATATTCCTGCTTACAAAGCAGCAAAGAAAACTAAAGCAAAGGCATTTGCAACTTATCACGAAGTTTGGATTGGGGAATGGATAAAAAATAAAGGATTCATAACTGGGACTTTTGGTTATTTCTGGGAAAAATACACTCTAAGTCTAAATTGGGATAAAATAATAGCAGTAAGTAAATTCACAGCTAACAGATTGATAAAAAATAAAATTCCTAAAAGTAAAATAAGATTAATCTACAACGGAATAGATCTAAAAAAATACAAAGGAAAAGAAACTAAATATAAGGAACCAACAATTTGTTCAATTTCTAGATTAACTCCAAAAAAAAGAGTTCAGGATTTAATTAAAGCAACTTACATAGTAAAAAAAGAAATACCAAATATAAAATTAATAATCGTAGGAAAGGGTGAAGAAACAAATAAACTAAAAGCTCTAACAAAAAAACTCAAACTAGAAAATAACATTGAATTTAAAGGTTTCGTAGAAAAATACGAAGACATAATAAAAATACTAAAAAAATCTCACGTTTTCTGTCTTCCAAGTATTCTAGAAGGTTTCGGAATTGTAATAGCAGAATCTTTAGCTTCGGGAACTCCTTATGTATGTTCAGATATAGAAGTATTAAAAGAAGTAACCGAAGAAGGAAAAGGTGGACTACTTTTCAAAAGAACAAACTACAAAGATCTAGCAAGCAAAATAGAATTCTTATTAAAAAACAAAGAGTTATACAAAGAAAAACAAAAAGAAGCAAAGCAATTAATCAAAAAATACGACTGGAATTTACTAACGAAGCAAGTAGAAAAAGAATACATTTATTAAACATAATAAGTTCTCACTCCTAATGAAAATCAAAAAGAGCACTGTAATTTATGCAATACTATTAATATTATTTTTTGTAGGCCTATCCGTAAGAGTAAATATGATGGGGATGCCGGAAACGCATCCTGGAAACCTAAAAGCAGGAAATGCATTCTACCACACAATTGCAGCAGATGCAGTAGCAAATGGAGACGATCCTTTCACTTATCCTAGTTCTCTTGCAATGGGACACGATAACGTTCTAAACATAGTTTCTCAACATCAATCTTTCTTAGCAGGCTCTATAATCAACTTAACTGGAATTGAAGAATGGATGATCATAGTTCTAATTGTTTCCTTGTTCAGTGCCCTAGCAATTCCATTAACATATCTACTAGTAAAAAACGTATTCAAATCAGATATCTTAGCTTTAATCACGGCAGCTTTAATTGCAGTTCCTTTCAACATGCAACACTGGTTATACTACACATACATTGGAATTTGGTTACAATCTTCAGCCATGACTCTAATAGTGGCTTCATTATTGCTAACACATATGATTCATAAAAAAATGAGAACTTGGAAAGTTTTTATGTTAAGTATAGTCAGTACTGCTTTATTCTTATTATTCCCCGTTGCCTTACTAATAACAATTCCATTCCTAATCATAGTTTTTATCAAATTACTAAAAACAAAGAATATGAAAAACATTCTCTATTACGTAATTCCGCCAATAGTTGGAACAATAGTTGCAATGCCTTACTATTACATTGGATATTTTACTAATAGCAGTTATACTTCGGCTGGGATAAATTCATTAAAAGAAAAATTAGCAACTCTACCTTTTGTAGTTAGCTTCTCCGGATTTCCATGGATAATTACTGCTTTATTCATCCTAGGTGTACTTTTATTCTTAGGAAAATACAAAAATTACAAAAAACCTTTAATCTTCTTAATCTATTATTTCATTTTATTATTCATAGGGCCACTAGTGGCACCATCCGGAATAGCAACATACTTACTTAGATTATGGTCCACCCTACCTTACATAGTTTTACCAATAGCGGCATACGGAATGTATTTTATAATAAACTTTGTATCAAAAACTTCTGGATTCAAAAGAGAGTATTTGACTCTAATACTATTAATTGTAATCTTAATTCCAGGTTTAACACAAGCCAATAATATATCTGAAGGGCTGAAAGGTGAACATGTAACAAAAGAAAAATATTATGCTTTACAATGGATTCAAGACAATACTGGGGAAGAGGATTTAATTTTCATGCTAGAAGGTTCATATCAAGGAGAAGCAGTATACACAAAAAGATTAACCTATGCAGTTCCAATTACCGAGCTACAAAATCAAGTAAACAGCGCCTTCACAAATCAAGAAGTAAGCTTCATATTTGAACAAGAATGGTCAGACGTTGGAAGATGGAGTAAATGGAGATACAAAACAGGATACTTATCTTATGATGCCTACGAACCATTAAACCAAACTCAAGATATAAGAGAATTTGATTATGTTTTCATGCACCACCTGAATGAACAAGTAAAAACCTATAATGACGTCATGGTTCAAGTCTTAACTGAAAACCTAAATTGGGAAAAAGTATACGATACAAATGGATTTGTAATACTAAAAAATGAATAAAAAAATTGAAAACTTTATAGAATTGGCACTTTGGGGATTTTTCCTAGTTTTAGCTATAGGTTTCTTTCTAAAAAATCCAAAATCTATAATAAAATTCACTTTAGCATACTACTTACTATTCTACATTCCAATATTAATCTGGGTAACAAATCTAAAAATAACTAAAGTAAGTAAATTAGTTTTAACAAATATCATAGGAATCTGTTTAATTCCAATATTATTCGCAATAATAGGATCTTTCACAAGTCTTAATACTACTTTGTTCATTCTGCCTTCCGTAATTGTAGCTATACTTGGAATATCGTATACAAAAAAGAAATAAAATGAAAGTTTTACTTGTATCGGAATACTTCCCTCCAAAAGTTTTCGGGGGAGGAGAAATAGGAGCATATGCCTTAGCTGAATCTCTATCAAAAAACAAAATAGAAGTATCCATTTTAACGACTCATTTTCCAGATTTAAAAAAATTCGAAAATAGAAATAATCTGAAGATATATAGATTATTAAAGTCGGGAAATAATCCAAAATCTCCATTAGATAATCTAAAAAGAACATTACATTTACAAAAATCTATAGAAACCGAAATAAAAAAACTTCATAAAAAACATAACTTTGATATTATACACTTCTTAAACACAACAAGCATAACAAAAGTAGATATAAATGTTCCAAAAGTAGCTACAGTAAATAGTTATTCTAATTTTTGTCCAAAAGGAAATTTATTCTATAAAGAAAAAAGTGTCTGTGAGGGAGCAAACCAAAGTAAATGTGCAGATTGTATAGAAAACTCAGAATATTTAGGTAAAATGAAAAACAGATTCTATCTAAAGAAAAATCCATTATTCTGGATATATGCGTATAACGCTTTCAAAAAAAGAAATAATGCATTAAAGTCAGTAAATCATTTCATAGCAATAAGTGAATTCATAAAAGAACATTTAGAAAGAAATGAAATAAAAAATATAGACCTTATCCCGAACCCAATTTTAATAAAAGATTCCAAAGAAAAATTTCCTTTAGAAAAAGGGATTAAAGTTTCTTTCATAGGAACTCTAGATAAAATAAAAGGTCTAGATTTTCTAATAGACGCATTTAACAACCTAGATACGAAGGCAACCTTACATATTTTCGGAGACGGACCAGAAAAATCTAGATTAATAAAAAAATCAAAACTGAATATCATTTTCCATGGCCCAGTAAACCATAAATTCGTGCCATCAATATACAAACAATCAGACATAATCATTCTTCCAACTCTCTGGCCAGAGCCATTAAGCAGAACTCTAGTAGAAGCATTATATTTCGGAAAACCAATTATAGCAACAAATCGTGGGGGAAACAAGGACCAAGTAAAAGATAATGGTTTTCTAATCACAACAAATAGAAAAGAACTGGAAGAAAGATTAACAAAATTAACTAAAGATAAAAAATTAAGAGATAAAATGTCTAAAGCTTCAAAAAAGCTTTACAAAGATAACTTCGAAACTAAAAAAGTAACAAAAGATATTATAAAATTATACAATAAGCTTTTAAAACAAAACAAAACACAAAAAGACAATGGAAAAAAAGAGATATAGTATATCTGCATTCTTCCCAATGTATAATGACGAGGGAACCGTAGAATTAATGGTAAAAAGATTAAAAGAAGTTCTACCAAAACTAACAGAAGATTATGAGATTATTATGGTTAATGATGCCTCTCCTGACAAATCGGGAGAAATAGCAGAAAATTTGGCTAAAGAAGATCCGAAACTAAGAGTAATTCACCATGAAAAAAACAAGGGTTATGGTGGAGCACTAAAATCTGGCTTCAGAAATTCAACAAAAGATCTTATTTTCTATACAGATGGCGATGCTCAATATAATGTTTACGAATTAGAAAAATTACATGAACACATTCATGATCACGATGTGGTCAACGGTTACAAAACAGAAAGAGCTGATGGCCTACATAGAAAAATCATAGGAAATTTATACAATTGGGCAATGCACCTAGCTTTCAACCTAAAAGTGAAGGATGTAGATTGTGACTTTAGATTAATGCATAGCAAAGTTTTTGATGATATTGAACTAGAAACTGATTCTGGAATGATTTGTGTAGAAATGATGAAAAAAATAGGTGATAAAGGCCATACAATAAAAGATATTCCTGTAACCCATTATGATAGAATTCATGGAAAGTCCCAGTTTTTCAAACCCACAAGAGTTTTCAAAACTTTAAAAGGTTTAATAAACCTTTGGACATTCCTTTTTTTATCAAAAAATAAAGTGAAAAAAGATGACGAACCTAAAAGAGATGTACCAGAATAAAGATGTTCTTATAACTGGTGGAGCAGGTTTTATAGGAAGTAATTTGGCTCACGAACTAGTTGGTTTGGGAGCAAAGGTTACAATAATAGATGCTCTAATCCCTGGATATGGGGGAAATAGATTCAATTTAGAAGGAATACAAGATAAAGTTGATTTTCATATAGCCGACGTTAGAAGCAGAACATCAACAGAGGAATTAGTTAAAGGAAAAGATTACATCTTCAACTTAGCAGGACAAATAAGTCATATAGATAGTATGCAAGATCCTTTCACGGATTTAGAAATTAATTGTACAAGCCAATTAACTCTACTAGAAGCCTGCAGAAAAAATAATCCAACTGCTAAAGTAGTATACACCAGTACAAGACAAATTTACGGTAAGCCCGAATATCTTCCAGTAGATGAAACCCATCCAATAAATCCAACCGATGTCAATGGAATAAACAAAATGGCTGGAGAAAGATATCATACTCTTTATAATGATGTACACGGAATTCCAACTTGTTCTCTAAGATTAACAAATACTTACGGCCAAAGACAATTAATGGAGCATAATAGACAAGGATTTATACCTTGGTTTATAAGACAAGCCATAGAAGGAGAAGAAATAAAATTATTCGGAACTGGGGACCAATTAAGAGATATGAATCATGTTGACGACGTAGTAAATGCTATTCTACTGGCTGGAAAAGAAGAAGCAAACGGTCAAGTTTTTAACCTAGGTCATTTCAAACCAATCTCACTAAAAGAATTCACAGAAACTTTAATAGAAGCTAATGGTTCTGGAGATTACGAAATAGTTCCTTTCCCAGAAGAAAAGAAAGCAATAGACATTGGAAGTACTTATTGCAGGTTTGAAAAAATAAGAAAGGCTATTGGTTGGGAACCTAAGATAGATTTAAAAGAAGGATTAGAGAAAACAATAGCCTTTTATAGAGAGCACAAATCCCATTATTATTAACATGAAAATACCAATTTTAGATTTAAATTCTCAATATTCTGGAATAAAGTCAGAAATAAATGAAGCTATTCAAAGAGTTCTAGACTCTGGATGGTTTGTTTTAGGAAAAGAAGGAGAAGCTTTTGAAAAAGAATTTGCAGAATATAACGGTTCTAAATACGCAATTGGAGTTAATTCTGGAACAGACGCTTTACATTTATCATTAAAAGCCTTGGATGTTGGATCTGAAGACGAAGTAATTACGGTTCCAAACACAGCAATTCCCACAATAAGTGCAATTTCATTAACTCACGCAAATCCTGTTTTTGTAGATATACATCCAGAATCATATAATATGGATCCAAATAAATTAGAAGGGGCAATAACAGATAAAACAAAAGCAATAATTCCTGTTCATTTATTCGGTCAATCTGTAGACCTAGAAAAAATATTAGAGATAGCAGATAAACACAATATTCCTGTAATCGAAGATTGTGCTCAAGCTCACGGAGCAGAATATAAAGGTAAGAAGGTTGGAAACTTCGGAAAACTGGGGTGTTTCAGTTTCTACCCAAGTAAAAACCTTGGAGCATTTGGGGACGGAGGATTAATAACGACAAACGATCCAGATCTACAAAAAAAATTAATCTCTTTAAGAAATTATGGTCAAAAAGATAGATACCTTCATGCAGAAGAAGGAACTAACTCAAGATTAGACGAAATGCAGGCGGCCATTCTAAGAGTAAAACTAAAACATCTGGATGATTGGAATAACAAAAGAAGAGAACTTGCTCAATTATACAATGAAGAACTAGAAGGGGTTATTACTCCAAAAGAAATGGAAGATAACAAACATGTCCACCATTTATACGTAATCAGAAGTCAAGATAGAGATGAACTAATGAGCCATCTAAAACATAATGGAGTAGGAACTCAAATTCATTATCCAATTCCAGCGCATCAGCAAGAAGCATATAACCATCTCGGAGGATCATTTCCAATATCTGAACAATATGCCAAAGAAATACTCTCATTACCCCTATATCCTGAATTAACTAGAGAAAATGTTTTGACTATCGTTAATCTTATAAATAATTTCTGACTCCAAGAATTATGAAAGGAGTAGTTCTAGCAGGCGGATTGGGAACGAGATTACATCCATTAACTAAAGTTACAAATAAACATCTTCTACCAGTTTATGATAAACCTATGATCCATTACCCTCTTGAAACTCTAATAAAAAGTGGAATAAAGGATATTCTATTAGTAACTGGTCCTGAACATGCGGGGGATTTTACTAATCTATTAAAATCTGGAGAGGAAATAGGGGCAAATCTGACTTACAAAGTACAAGATAAACCAGATGGTATAGCAGGAGCATTAAGGCTAGCAGAAGACTTTACATCTGGGGGACCAATAACTGTTATTCTCGGAGATAATATCTATGAAGATAGATTTGATTTAACTGAATTTGAAAGCGGAGCTAAAGTTTTTCTAAAAGTCGTTCCAGAACCAAAAAGATATGGTGTAGCAGAACTAAAAGATGGAAAAGTAGTTGATATACAAGAAAAACCAGAAAATCCAAAAACAAATTACGCAGTAACTGGCTTATATCAATATGATCAAAGAGCATTTGAACTAATAAACACTCTGAAACCTTCTGGAAGGGGAGAATTAGAAATTAGTGATCTAAATAATGAATATATAAGACTCGGTGAATTAGAATATGATTTATTAAGGGGCTACTGGACAGATGCAGGTACAATTGAATCATTACATCGTGCAAATATGTTAGTAGAAAAATTCAGAGAAGAATGAGATCTGAAGAATACGAGAAACTTTATAGATTGGAAAGAAACTTCTGGTGGTTTAAAGGCATGAGAAATATACAACTCTCTGTTCTAAACGAAAAAAGAAATAATTTAAAAATTCTCGACGCTGGTTGTGGAACTGGAATTCTAATGAAGTATCTTCAAAAATACGGAGAAGTTCATGGAATAGATATATCAGATGAAGCCCTACATTTCTGCAAACAAAGGGGCCTTACAAATTTAAAAAAAGCTTCAGTAGAATCTCTACCTTATGAAGAAAATACATTTGACATAGTAACTTCCATAGATATTATTTATCATAAATGGGTCGAGTCTGATTTAAATGCATTAAAAGAAATGAATAAAGTATTGAAAAAAGGAGGAACCTTATTAATTCAAGCAGCAGCGTACAATTTTATGTATAGTAATCATGATGATGCGGTTTTTACAGAAAGAAGATATACAAAAAAAGAATTAAAACAAAAACTAGAACAAGCAGGTTTCAAAGTACAAAAAATAACTTATGCAAATATTTTACTATTTCCCTTAGTCCTAATAAAAAGGTTGACAGAAAAAAAGAAGGATGAATCAGAAGTAAAATCTACATCAAAAATAACTAATTCTATATTAATGAGCATACTAAACTTTGAATCTTCTCTAGTAAAACATATGAATTTTCCATATGGTCTATCAATAATAGCAGTAGCTAAGAAGAATTAGAAGTATTACTTGAATTTGTTGTATTAGTAGTATTAATAACTAAATCTCCACAAGCACCATCTGAACATACATCCCCAACTTCAAAACATGCATAAAGATCAATTCCTAGCTTGTTATCTTCCTTACAATAATACTCAACTAAGTACCCATTATCTTCACAATAATCCTTAACAGTTCTGAATTTGGGAGTTTCAACAGTTACAGTTCCTTTTGTACCATATATCTGACCACCATCCGTATCAATACAAGTAAAACTAGTAGTGTTAGTTTCATTTACTTCTGATTCATTGGCAGTAGTATTTGTCTCGTTCAAATCAGTTTCATTTAAATCTATGGTAGAATTATCGGATATATTTAATTCTGGACTTTCCTGAACTTCTTCACTCTCATTTCCCTCTTCAGAATCTTCTCCACAGCCAGAAATAGCTAGAACTACAATCAAAAATAATACTAACACGCTCTTTTTCATATTCTGATAAAACCATATTTAATATTTAAAGTTATCTAACCAAAACGTTTAAATAAACACATCCAGTTTTCCTCTTTATGAAGACAAAGAGAAATACAACAATATCTTTCATTATTGTCATAGCAATCTTGGCTTTCCTATTCTCAAAATTAGATATAAATGAACTTCTAAATCAATTAAAAAACATAAACATAACTTATTACATAATTGGATTAATAATTTTTTACTTATCTTTCTACCCTAGAGGATTAAGATGGGGACTATTACTAAGAAACTTAGGAATAAAAAAATCAACAAAAAATTTAACAGAAATATATTTCCTATCTTGGTTTGCTAATTTAATAGTTCCTGCTAAATTAGGAGATTTATACAGAAGTTATTTATTCAAAAAAAATTATGACCATTCCAAATCTGAGATTATGGGTACTGTTTTCATAGAAAGACTGGTAGACATTATTTTTCTGATAGTTTTCTTTACTCTATCCGGGTTTATGATTTTCAAAAACAAATTCTCTCAAGATATGCAAGATATGTTACTAATAGCATATATCTTACTAATAGCTGTAATTGTAATTTTTATTCTAGTAAAAAAACTAAGATTAAAATTAACAAGATTACTTCCAGAAAGATTTAAACATATAATAGTTAATTTTGAAGAAGCTGCATCTGCTTGCGTAAAGAAAAGAAACCTTCACAAATTAATCATAATTACATTGGTATATTGGATTTTAGAATCTGCCACCTTGTATTTTGCAGCAAAATCCCTTAATGTCGAATTATCTTTCTATCTAATCATTTTCGTAACTCTCGTTTCAGCTTTAATTAGTGTTATCCCATTAACTCCTTCCGGGGCAGGATTGGCAGAAGCAGGAGTAACAGGAGTTTTAGTCTTAATTGGATTAGAATATAATATTGCTTTCACAATAGCCATAGTTCATAGAAGCATGGATTATTGGTCTGGATTAATCACAGGTAGCGTAGTATATGCTAAATCAAAACTTAAATAGATTTTCTCAAAACAAAAACAGAATAGTCCCAAAACCCACTTTTCAAAGGATATTTTTTTTCAATCTCAAAATATTTACTCAAAACTTCAGAATATTCATCCATACTCCTTATATCTGCACCGACATCATAACTCTGTAATTTCTTATTAAAAAAAGATTTACTTGGAGAGTCTTCAATTAAAAGTATTTTTCCATTTTCTTTCAAAACTCTACTTGCTTCTTGTAAAGATTTCTCAACATCTTCCATTTTCAAATGATGAAAAAACCCACTAATTAAAACACTATCAAAAGAATTATCTTCAAACTTCAAATTTAAAGCATCTCCAACTACAAAGTTTTTCTTATATTTATTTGTACCATATTTAACATAAGCCTCAGACAAATCAACTCCGGTATATCCTTCCTTATTAAAAAATACCGAAAATTCTCCAATGCCACAAGCAATATCCAATACTTTTCCAGGATTATTCAATTCTCTAGAAATAACATTCCTCTGAGCCTGAAAATTAAACTCAATAATCTTTCTCAAAAAGGTATAAATTCCTGGATATTCAGATAATTTGTCTGTAACTTTTTTAATCATATTTATCGAAACTCTAAATCATATTTAAATATATCTCTTATGCCAAACAATAAAGTTATACAATCTCCATAAAAATAAATTATCTCTCTTCTCATTCAACATTTTCTTAATAACTTCAAAATCAAAATACTTATTGATAATTTCTTTATTTTCCTCAACCAAAGTATCAACTCTTTCTTTATGTACTGAATTAAACCATAAATTAACGGGAACATCGAAACCATGCTTCTCCCTACTAAATACTTCTTTAGGTAAATTATTCTTAAAAGCTTTCTTCAAAATATATTTATTCGATTTGAATCTGGGATGTAAACTAGCATTAAACTCCATAAATTTATGATCTAAAAACGGAACCCTCGCTTCCAAACTAGCAGCCATTGTCATTTTATCAACTTTCATTAACAAATCATCAGGCAACCATATTTGAGTATCCCACTTTAACATTTGATTCAAAAAATTACCCCTTCCAAACTTTCCTCCAACTAACTTACTTTTCAAAAAAACTGAAGAATTTCCAAACATATCTTTTCTCAAATAGTTCTCCATATTTTTATACGCAAACATTTTTTTATTATACAAAACTTTCTTAGGCAATAATTTATTCAATCTCAAAAATTGTTTATAATAATTATATCCTCCAAAATTCTCATCTCCTCCTTCCCCTGTCAAAACGACCTTAACTTTCTTCCTTGCAAATTCAGATAACAAATAAGTTGGCAAGGCTGCAAAATCGGAAAGTGGCTCATCTAAATGATAAATTACTTTATCTAACAATTTCATATGGCTAGAATTCAAAATAATTTCTTGATGATCCGTATTGAATTTCTCCGAAACTAGTCTAGCATATTTAGTTTCATCAAATTCTTTTTCTTCAAAACCAACTGAAAAAGTTTTTATTCCATCTCCTTTAAACTTCTTCATCAAATGAACAATGATACTTGAATCAACTCCTCCACTGAGAAATGCTCCTAAAGGAACATCTGCTATCAATCTTCTCTTAACAGAATTCTCCAATAACTCCTTAACTTTATTTATAGCAACTTCTTCATCTTCAACAGTTTCAGAATACCCTAAATCCCAATATCTTTTTTTCTCAAACTGACCTTCCTTTAAATAAATATAATGTCCAGCTTCCAACTTTAAGATATTTTTAAAAACTGTATCTGGAGCAGCAACATACTGTCTGAATAAAAACTCATAAACTGAATTTTTATCTATTTCTTTATCAATTCCAGGATATTCCAAAATAGATTTAATTTCAGAAGAAAAAACCAACAAATCATTCTTCTTAAAATAATACAATGGTTTAATTCCTAATCTATCTCTAGCAATAAACAAACTTTTTCCAAAAGAATCATATATTGCAAAAGAAAACATTCCATTCAAATATTTTAAACATTCTTTCCCATACAATTTATACATGTATAGAATAACTTCAGTATCACAATCTGTCCTAAAATGAACCCCTTTTTCTTCTAGTTGTTTCTTCAAAAACTTGAAATTATAAATTTCTCCATTAAAAACTATAACATATCTACCTTCATTATCAAACATAGGCTGCTTTCCTTTAGCCAAATCAATAATACTTAATCTTCTATGTCCAAGCCCAATGTCTTTATCCAAAAACATCCCTTTATCATCCGGGCCCCTATGAGAAATAACATCTGTCATAGAACTCAAAGTTTCTTTATCAACTTCTCCAAAAACACCAGTAATACCACACATAGAAAAAAAGAGCTTAGTTGCTTTTATTAAGCTTGTGGAAGGTTTTTCTTTAAATTCTCTAAAATAAAATAAGGTATATTCATCTGGTTCAAAAAAACATTTTTCCTAGTTTTTCCATGGAAATCGGAACCTCCAGATTCCAATAAACCATTTTTTTTAGCAGCTTCTCTAAAAGCATTACTTAAATCCTTAAATTTCTCTTCACTAACTCCATTAATCAAGGTATAAGGATAGTAAGTCTCAACTCCCTTGCCTCCCACACTAGAAAAATAATCAATTAACTCCAAAGCATCCTCTTTCTGATAAATTCCTGGATGTGCCAATATTGGAATTCCTCCTGCCCTTTTTATTAGCTCAATAGCATGCTTAACTTTAGTCTGATCGCTCCTTTCAACATAAGCAGCCTTTCCATTCCCCAAATATTTATCAAAAACTTCTCCAACGTAAGAAAATTCTTGAGGATATTTTATAACTAAAACCTTGGCAATATGTGGTCTCCCCATATTCCCTTTAGTAATTTCTTCAACTTCTTTAAATGTAATATCAAACCCTAAATCTTGAAATTTTCCAATAATCAATTTTTTCTGTTTTATTCTCTCCTCTTTCATTTCTTCACAAAATTTCAATAATTCCTCATTTTTATAATCAACAAATAATCCGACAACATGAACTTCCACAAAGCCTTTTCCTTTCTCATAACAACTTATTTCAATTCCAGGAACAACTTCAATATCTTTTCCTTTAGCATACTCAATAGCTTCCTCACAACTTTTTACAGTATCATGGTCAGTTATTGCAATTGCTTTCAATTTAGATTCAATAGCCAAATCAATTAACTCCTTTGCAGATAATTCTCCATCCGATGCATTTGTATGGGTATGTAAATCTATCATTTTAATAATTCTATAAACTGTTTTGACAGTTCTTCAAACCTCACCTCATTAATCATAACTTTCTTGACTGGATCCATTTTAACAAACTCTCCATTTTCATCCTTATGTATTTCTTTTCTACCAAATGAACTATCTACAGTATAAGGTTGCCCTATACTTCCTCTAAATGGAAATAATTTAACATGCAAATGTTCTTTCTTCTCTTTCCAATTTGTAGTTTTTCCATAAGTAGCTACCGAAATAGCATTCTCCCTCAATTCAGACTCAGAATCCATCTCTCCCCTTGCCATAACTTGAGTAACCGCTTTACTAATCTTACTAAAAATAATTCCATAATTTCCAGCCAATTCTTCTTCCATTTCGGAAAAATGAGTTAAATGTTTAAGAGGCATTAATTGAATTGTAAAATCTCTTTCAGAATTTCCTCCAGTTTTAGGTGACAAGGTTGCAAACCATCCATTATCTGAATCTCCAACTCTACAAACTATAACTGCACCATAATCTGTTTTATCTCCAATATTCAACGAAGATTCCTTGCACCAATTACATTCCATTTTTAATCCTCCTAATATATTCTTTTTCTCTTCTATCCGATATATACGAATCAAAATATCCTACTACAACTCTATGATAGCTTTCTCCATTTTTAGGTTTAACTTCTTCCAAAACTCCGCAAGCCTTTATTTTTTCTCCAGGATAAGCTAACATACAATAATCTCTTGAATAAAAAACAATTTTCTTAACACCTTCAATATTACAATTCTTAACTTCATAACATCCAGGCCTCACTACAGAACTAAAATTATCTGTAACTTCCCCTTCAACTGTAACAATTCCTCTGTCTTCATAAGTTTCTTCTCCCCATTTGAACCAAGTCTCTTCTTCTTTCTCAGCCGCAAAAATAACAAATAACGAACCATCAAAAAATCCTTCAGATTTCTTTCTACTCATTAATTCAACAAATTCATCTTTATCAAAAATGCCAAATCTATTTCTCTTGTTATAAAAATCAATCCAATCTTCTTTGGTCTTCCACTTTAATTTCTCATGTTTGGCATCCTTAAGATAATCCATCAGTTTCCAAAAGTTTTCTTTACCATAAACAACAATATTAATATCCGAAATGTTTGACATATAATGGCCCATCAAAGTTGAATAAGTTATTCCAAAGTCCTTAACTCTAAGTCCACTTTTCAAAAGAAACTGTCCAAAATCATAAACCAATTTCAAGTGTTCATCTAAAGAATTCTCGGGCATAGACATCAACTCAGAAAACCCCCTTCTTGGAAAATAAATTCTTTCTATATTATTAACCGGGATTGAAAAAAACAATCTATCATTTTTATGCATATCACTATGAAAAACATAATTTGGGTAACTTTTCTTAAATTCGGAGATATATTTCTTCAATTCTTCTTTATCTGTCCACATATTTAACCGGTTCATTCTTTTACCAGAAATAAATCTACACTGTAAAGAATTACACCCTAATTTTTCCATAGGAATATATTTAGGTTTTACCAAAATAGATTTAGTAGAATGTTCATTACCATAAACCTGGCAATGTAAGCCATCCTTTGTTGTTATTATGGAAGATTCATAAAAGTGCATATTATTTAATCTCCGATTTTACAAACTCCTTTTCTCTTCTATCTGAAACATAGGCATCAAAATACCCAATAACGACTCTATAGTATTTTTCACCTTCTTTTGGAGTTACCAATTCAAGTAAACCACAGGCAGTCATCTCTTCCCCAGTTAATCCTTGCTGAACAAAAGGAATTGAATAAGTCACAATTCTCTTTATTGGGATACTTTTATCAACATCCTTAGAAAGTTCAACAAACTCTCCATTCTCAATTTCATAATACCCTGGCCTTACATGACTATTGTAATGATCAGTTATTTTACCTTTAACTGTAGCCAATCCAAGAGGTTCATAGTTTTCTTCTCCCCACTTAAACCATGTTTCTTCAGGATTCTCAGAAGTAAATAAGGTAAAAACAGTCCCTCCAAACATTCCTTCATATCTTTTCCTTTTCATATGCTTTACATATTCTTCTTCAGTAAAATGAGAAGATTCAGAAGTCTTATGGTCTTGATAATATTGTGCCCACTCTTCATCTGTTTTCCATTTTAACTTCTCATGTTGAGCAGTCTCTAAATATTTCAAAATTTTCCAACCATTCTCTTTTCCATAAACTATAATATCAATATCCGATTTTCCCATAGTATAGTTACCCATTAAAGTAGAATGAGTTATTCCTAAATCGTCAGATGAAACTCCGCTCTCTGTCAAAAAATCAACTAGTTCTCTAACTAAAGTTAAATATTCATCTAGATCCTTCTCAGGAACCATCATAAATTCTTTCAAACCTTCACGGCCATCATGAACTTTCTTTATTCTATCTCTAGGAACAACAAAGAACCAATTCTTATGAACTGGACAATCATAAATATAATCTGGAAACTTTTGTCTAAACTGTTCAAGATAATTAAGAACATTTTCTTTCTTTGCAAATAAATTAAATCTTAAAAAACATTTCTTAAATAAAAATCTATATTTTAAACCTTCTCCTTGTATTGCTTCTCTAGGAATATACTTTGGTTTTACAATAACATAACCTTCTGGGTGCTCGCAAGCATAAGTCTTACATTGAAATCCATCTTTTGTGTCTATTAGTGTCGATTCATAAAAATGTGCCATTTTAAAGTACCTCTATATTTTTTTCTTTAATATCTTCAGGAATATCTACATCAAGTAGTCTCAAAACAGTTGGCATGACTTGAGCTATATTAACATCTCCAATATCTCCCTTTTTACTAACCTTATTTCCGGAAATAATAAAACAACCCTGTCTCGCATGTCCTGCACTATCTGCACCTAAAGCAGATTCCCATGAATATAATCCTTCTTGCCCTAAATCTGGATTAGATGCCCATTTCAAATCATCAAAATAAACAGTTAGATCTGGACAGTTAGGATCTTCTGTATTCTGATAAACATCTTCCTTCTTGTAAATTTTCGTATCTAATTTATTACCTTTATCATCTTTTATCTCTACCAATTTCTTAGATATTTCTTCCCTAAGCTCTTCATAATTATCGCACTTTTCTTTATTGATGTAAACTCTTCCATTATATGCACCTCCACCATAAGCAACAGTTTTATTCCAATCAATAAAATCTTGTTTAAACCTAGTTTTCTCTGTAAACTCTTGATTTAAAACAAGGTAACCTTCCTGAATCAACCAATTATTAATATTAATCTTGCCTTCTTGTCTAACCATTCCATGATCTGAAGTAACAATAACAGTAGTATCTTCAGGTAACATTTCAAGTATCTCTCCAAGTCTCTTATCCAAATAAATATAATAATTTTTCAAAGTATTCTTAAATTTAGAATCTGGAATAAATCTTCTATGTTCTTCATCAAAATGTCTCCACACCATATGTTGTAGTCTATCACTCCCTAACATAACGGTCATAAAAAAATCCCATTCTTCATTTTCTAAACAATGCTTCAAAAATTCAATTTGTGCCTCAGTCATTTCAATAGTTTTATCTACTAGTTTGTCTATTTCCAAACCTTTATGTCCTGCTAGACCAACAGCAACATCAAAAAACACATCATCTTTAGATAAACTCTCAATCTTCTCTTTATATTTCAAAGGAAAAACACATTTATCATTTATTTCAGGAGTCAAAAAACCACTAACCATCACTCCATTAATTTCATTTACAGGATATGTCAAAGGAACATATAAAGAAATACTTTTCTTATTCTTCTCAGATAAAATATCCCAAACTCTTTTACATTTAACATCTGTAGAATTAACTAGTCTTCCATCTTTAGTATAATTAAAAACTCCAATCTCACTAGGGTCTTTTCCAGAAACCATAGAGGTCCAAGCAATAATTGTAGCTGGAGGAACAGTGCTGTTTATTTTAGCATAAGCTCCATTATTTTTTAACTTTTTGATATTTGGCAAATCATCTATCCATTTATCAAAAAGTAATTCGGGAGTAGCCCCATCTATACCAAAAATGAAAACTTTCCTCATTTAATCTAAATATCCTAAACTTTTCAACCTAGCCTTAACTTTCTGCTCATCTTGCTCAGAAAACGGCTCTTCAACTTTCTCTTCTTGCATCTCTGTAGTCGATAATATTTGTCTTAAAACATAAGTTACATAGCTTGAAACTGAATTAAAACCCGTTCCCTCGCACCTTTTCTTTACTTTATCTGCTAATGGCTTCGGTATAGAAACTGTTGTTACATTAGTAGATTCATTTAAATCAGACATTTTTAATCCTCCTTTAATAATATTTCTTAATGATATCTAATTAACATTTATAAGATTTATGTAACTAAATTCTCAAATCCATAGAACCAAGAGCATTTTTTATAAAATCTTTTTCAGATCTCTTTCTTCTCATCATCTCAAATCTACTTCCTTTTAGAATATCAAAAGCAATTTGCCCTTCAAACTCCCCTTCCTTCCTATCCATAACCCAAGATAAAGTAGGAGCAAAATCTAAAATTCCCATATCTTTCTTATAATTCTCTTTTATTCCCTTACCATAAGCAAAAAATACTCCTTTCGGTAAATGATCTGCTTTCATATCTTTTGATTCCGAATAAACATTAGAACCTAAGGACTTTGCAAAGGCAAACCTATCTTTCAACTCAACAACTAAATCTGGAGCTTCACTAAACACTTTTCCACTAAATACGTCCCCAGAATCATGAACTTTCTTTATGGCCCTACACTCGGATAATTTTTCAATTAATTCTTTCTTTAAACCTTCAACATTCTCAACAATTCCATCATCAAACCTTTCTTTCTTATTCAAATAAAGATTTCCAAAACCATAAAAAAATGCTCTGGTTTTTTCCCAATCAATATTACGAAATACACTTTTCTCACCCATTGGAACCATATTTTTTATCTTATCTGGTAATTTCATCCTTAAAGATTCAGTATCAACACCCAATCCTTTCAAAAACTTAGCTACAAACTCTCTATTAACTCCAATTTTTCTCAAAAAACCTTGAGAAGCAGCATCTTCCTTAGCAACTAAATAACCATTCTGTTCCAACCAAGTATTCAAATAAAATAATTCATCAACCTCTCCAAATCCATGATCAGAAACAACAAATAGATTCAAATTTTCCTCTTCAACTTTCTTCATCAGCTTTCCAATATAATCATCCAGCATAGAATAAATCTCTAATATATTTTCTTCATCCCAAAAAATATGCTGAAGTCTATCTGTTGCAATAATAACTCCAAAAAACAAATCCCATTTTTTATTTTCCATTAAATAATCAAACAACTTCAATCTTGAATCAATCATCTTTTTCAAATCAATTATTAACTCTTTTTTATTATTTGCATACAATTCCCAATCTAAAGTTATCTTATAATCTTTTATCTCACTAAGTATTTCCTGCTTTAAAGGTAAAGGATAAGTGAATTCACTATCTAAACCCGGAGTTAGCATTCCACTAACAACTGTCAGATTATCATTATCATGTTTAGGAGGATAGGTTAAAGGCAAATTAACAATAATGGACTTCTTATCTACAAATTCCCAAAACGGTTTTATCTTTTTTTCATTAGAAAAATTCAATTTAAAACTATGATCTTTCTCAATTGACAAAAAATCATAAATTCCGTGCTGTCCAGGATTATGTCCAGTTGTTATTGTAGTCCAAGCAGGTGGAGAAGCTAAATAAACACTATTCAACATATCTCCGTATACTCCTTTTTCTATTAACTTTTTAAAATTAGGAAGTTTACCTTTATCCAACAAAGGATTAAGTAAATTAAAAGTAACTCCGTCCAAACCCAATACTATTGACCTCATTTGAACTCAGGACTTTAATAACATTTATTAAAGTTTCTAAACTCCCTTCCATATGAATTTAGATTCGGCAAAAAAAGAGATATGGGAACTGGATAAAAATACTAAATTAGAAAGTATCAAAATAGACAAAACTCCATTATGGTGGTTCTTTAAGCCAACTTTAATCCTTAACACATTACCAAATTCTTTTCAAAACTTTGATGGAATAACTGAAGAAAGAAAGAAAACTACCCCAGAAAAACTAAGGGCAAAAATAACCTCGCAGATACTAAGAAAATATATATTAAAAAATGAAATAGGTAAAATAAAGCTAAGAAAACAAAAAGAAACCCATGAAAAAGATAAATTATTGCTATTAACCTATTCTAATCATATGAAAGACAAAGTTTTAAGATTACAACCAATTCTAGATAAAATAAAAGAAGATAAAAAAATAGAACCCTTTCTTCTCACGGCAGACTTACTCTCAAACAGACCAGAAAAAACAATTTCTACCTATGACCACACAATTTATGAATATATCACTCCAAAAATAATAAAAAAATCAGAAACAGTAGCAAAAAAAATAAGTGAAGTCTGGAAAAAAACAGAAAAAACAGAAATGCAAAAGTCTCTAATGGACGAATTAAACTTCCTTTTGTCAAAAGAAACACTAGAATTAATTTTCATTTACTATCAAGCCAGTAAGAGTCTAATAAAACAAGAAAACATCAAAGAAATCTTAATAACTGCAGATACTCTTTTTATAGACAGGGCCTTAATAGCGGCTGCAAACTTCTACAATATTCCTATAATTTCAGTTCACCATGGAAACCCCGGAACCGTGCCCATAGAAAAAGTAGATAAAATATGTTTGAAAGGAGACCAATATAAAAAAAACCTAGAAAAAACAAATTTCAAAGGTGAAATAATATTAACAGGTTCATCCGATTATGATGATATTTTAAAATTTAAAAAACCAGTAAAAAACACAAATAAACAAATTCTAATTGTTACTTCTCCATTAGTTCAAGATGGTTTTATGTTAGAAACAGATTATAACAATTATATTTCAAAATTAATTAAAGAAGTATCAAAAGAAGGCGCAGAAATAACAATAAGCTTACATCCAAGAGAGAACAACATAGAAAGGTATCAAAATTTAACAAAAGATTATCAAAATGTAAAAGTAATAAAGAAATTAGATATAAATTTTCTATATGAAGAATTAAACAAAACAGATGTTTTAATTTTCTTCGGGTCTGGAGCAGCGACAGAAGCAATGATACTAGACAAACCTTGCATCTATATTGATTTATTTGGAGAAAATAACCCTTACCCTTCTTTTTACAAAGATACAGAAGCAGTAATCAAACTAAGCAAAGGAGACAGTATATCTACAGCTATAGAAAAAGCTCTAACAAATAAAGAATTACAGTCTAAACTTAAGAGAGAAAGAGAAAAGTTTATAGAAGAAAACTGTTATAAAGTTGATGGTAAATCTACAGAAAGAATAGTAAAAGAGATTTACAAATCGCTAAAAGATGGAACAAGAAATACTAAATAAATTAGAAACATGGGCAACTCCTTTAAATAATATTTTAGAGTATGATGGCTTACCATTGTGGATAATTTACAGACAAATGTTCCTTACAAATAACTTTCCAAATCGATTCTTCAATTATTCAATAAAAAATCTAAAACATAAATACTTAAAAAATGAAAGAGAAAGCAAAAAATTTGTTTCTTTCCTAACAAGAAAAGCAGTTTATTTAAATGAAAAAATAAAAAGAAAAGTAAGAAACAAAAAAAGAAAGATAGGTGGGGACGAAAAAGTACTTTTCTATACCCAAGCAGACAAATATTCGGATTGTGGCATCAAAAAAATAGGAAATTTTTTGAACGAAGTAAAAAAAGAAAATAGAACCTATGTACTTTCTTATGAACCAATTGAAAAAAATTCCTTCTTAAAACTAAAAAAACAGCCCCACATGATTTATGAATATATAAACAAAGATTTACTAAAGAAAGTGGATGAAAGCGTAAGAAAAATAAGACATAAATGGGAGAAAATACCCGAAAAACAAAAATCAGATTTATTGAAAATGGGTGATAAATCATTATATCCTTTCATAAAAGATGAGTTAGAATTCTTATTTTCAAAAGAATTTTTACAATTGACCATCTTGTATTATGAAGCTCATAAAAAACTTCTTAAGAGTGAAAATATAAGTTTGGTTTGTTCTATTGGAATCGGTTATTATTCCAGATTGCTATTTTGGGCTGCACAAAAACTAGACATTCCTACATTAATACAACAACATGGAATCTGCTTTGGATACTTAGAAAAAGAAATGTTGAAGGAAACAAAATTTGCAGTTTTTGGTAAACATAGTATAGAGGAACTAGAAGAATCAGGAATTAATCAAAAAAATACAAAAATAACCGGAGCATCTATCTTTGACGAAATCATTCCTTATTTAACTAAAAAAGAATCCGAAGAAAAGATAATTACTTTATTAACAGATGGATTTTATATTTACGGTCTAGTGGATGAAAAAGAATACTTCCATTACATAGAAAAATGGTTAAGAGAAATAAATAAAATAGAGAGTCTAAAAATAATTATCAAAACTCATCCTGAAGAAAAAGAACACTTAGAAAAATATGAAAATATAATTAAAAACTTCGATAACGTAAAACTAATAAGTACACCTGGAAAAGAAATTCTTTATCCATTACTACAAGACTCAGCTGTTACAATTAACTTTGGTTCTACAGTAGCCCTAGAATCTATGATTCTAAACAAACCTACTATTACAATTACAAATTTCCACAATTCAAAAATAGTTGAGTTTGAAAAAGTAATCAAACGAATAAAAAACAGTGGAGCTTCAATAAATATAACAAAAGAAGAAGATATTTCATTAGCAATAAAAAAAGCTTTAGAAGATAAAAGTTTAACTGAAAAAATGAAAAAATTCGTAGAAGATTCATGCTACAAAATAGATGGCAACTCTAGTAAAAGGGCAGCTCAATTTGTGAATACAATTCTGAAATAAATTCCATAAACTATTTAAACTAATTTTAGTTCCCCGCTTTACCATGAAAGACATAAAAATAGGCGATAAAACAATAGGCTTGAATCATCCAACATATTTCATTGCAGACATAGGTTCTAATCACGAAGGAAGTCTCGAAAGAGCATTAACATTAATAGACTTGGCTGCGGAGTCTGGGGCAAACGCGGCAAAGTTTCAACATCACAGAGCAGATATGAGAGATTCTGATTATGGTTATCAAAATTTGGGACAATTATCCCATCAAGCAAACTGGGACGGCTCAGTTTACGAGATTTGTAAAAAAGCAGAAACTCCTTGGGATTGGACTCCAAAATTAGCAGAAAGATGTGAACAAGCCGGAATACATTTTTTCTCAACACCTTATGACTTAGAGGCTATTGAAATGTTAGACCCATTTTCACCAGCACATAAAATAGGATCCGGAGATATTACTTACACGGATATGTTAAAAGAGGTAGCCAAAAAAGGAAAACCAATTTTATTAGCTACTGGCGCATCAACAATGAGAGATGTAGAAAGAGCAGTAAATACTATAAAAGAAATCAGACCCTCTGACAGCGAAATAATTCTTATGCAATGTAACACAAACTATACTGCAGCCGATGAAAATTACGATAACCTAAATATAAGAGCAATAGAGACTTACAAGAAAAGATTCCCTAGTGTAGCCTTGGGTTTATCTGACCACACTCAAGACGAGTCAATTATTGTAGGAGCAGTAACACTAGGAGCAAGAACTATAGAAAGACACTTTACTGATGATACGACAAGAAGTGGACCAGATCATGCTTTTGCAATGGATCCGGCACACTGGAAAAGAATGGTAGAAGCTACAAGAACACTAGAAAGGGCCTTGGGCAATGGAGTAAAAGAACTTCAACCAAATGAACAAGAAACAGTAGTAGTTCAAAGAAGATGTTTAAGAGCCACTCAAAATATTCCCAAAGGAACAACAATCACAGAAGATATGTTAATGGCTATGAGGCCTGCTCCAGAAGAATCAATAAAACCATTCGATAAATTTCGAGTAATGGGAACAACAGCTATTCAAGATATTCCAAAGGGAGATTACCTAAGTCCAGATAAATTATTATCTAAAAGGTATCCAAAAACAGATTAATATCCTCTCATAGGGAACTCCCCCCATTTATCTACTAATTGTTTTCTTCCTTCTTCTACTTTTTCTGAAGAAGCAGTTTGGCTAGCAGAATGTCTAACATATCTAAACAGGGGTTCCTCAATATGTCCTCTTTGCGCTCCAGATTGCAAAATCCTGTGCATTAAATCATATTCTGCAAAGAAAAAGCTTGGATCATAAATTCCAACTCTTGCTAGTAAATCTTTTCTGTACATAACTCCTACAGCAATTGAGTTAAAAGGATTATCACTAACATCAACTAACCTAGTTTCTCCAGTATCCTCAAAATACTCTTCATAATTTGGAGTAACGAAATCTATTCCGGGATTTTCATCTAAAAAAGTTTTAACCTTATCAATATATCCGGGTAAAAAAGAATCATCAGAATCTAATCTAACTAAATAATCTCCACTAGAATGCAAAATTCCATAATTGTTTGCCCTATGTCCTGGACCTCCCATGTTTGGAGTTGTAAGGACACTAACTCTCTCATCTAAAACATTGATACACTCTAACCTCTCCTTAGTTTGATCTGTACTTCCATCATTCACAACTACAATTTCAATTTCATTTTGAGTAAAATACTCACCATTTGCTTTTCTTTGTTCTCTAGCGCTATCAACTGTAGTAATTACTCTATCTTCACAATTATATGCTGGAGTTATTACACTAACTTTTGTCATAAAAAAGAGAAACCAAGAAACATTATAAATTTAACTCTTAGAATACCAGTCATAAGTTAACTTCAAACCTTTATCCAACGGCATCAAAGGTTTCCAATTTAAATTTCTAGTTATGCCATCAATATTTGCATAAGAATGTAAAATATCTCCTTCCCTAGCAGACAAATGTTTAACCTCAGAAGAAGTTCCCGACAAATCAACAACTAATTTCGCCAATTCATCAACAGTAATAAAATTTCCATTTCCAACATTATAAACTCCACTTTTACCTTCTAAAGCTGAAACTAAAGCGTTTACAATATCGGAAACATGAACAAAATCTCTAGTTTGAGAACCATCTCCAAAAATAGTAATGTCCTCTCCATTATTTGCAAAGTCAAAAAACTTAGATATTACTCCACTATACGGACTACTTGGATCCTGCCTAGACCCATACACATTAAAAAATCTTAAAATAACTGTCTTAAAATCTTCGCTAGAATTTTCCAATAAGAATCTTGTACTTAAATATTTAGATCTCCCATAAGGACTTATGTGAACTGTATCATCATTTGCACTCTCTTCTTTAATTGGAAGTTCAACATCATCTCCATATTCTGCAGAAGAACCAGCTTGAACAATTCCTTTAACTTTGAACTCTTTAGCTAACTCAACAATTTTTTTAATAGAATAATGATTAACTTTCATAGTCTCTTCTTCATGGCTCATAGAATAAGGAACACTTACAATAGCTGCCAAGTTAAAAATGAAATCAATATCTTCACTAAAAACCTCTCTCAAAACACTTTCATCATTAATATCTCCCTTAAACAAAACTAAATTCTCTGATAAAATATATTTTCCATCAGGACTCTCTTTATTTATTTCCTTAAAATCGGAAATATGTTCTCTTAAATTTTCAATCCTTCCAGTAAAAAAATTATCGACAATAAAAACTTTATTCCCCGAAGATAATAATTTATCAATTAAATGACTGCCAATAAATCCACAACCTCCAGTAACTATGTAATTTGCCATAATCTTGAATAACTAGGTAACTTTTAAAATTATCTCTATTCCATAACGCTTATAAATTTTTCAAGAATCTCCAAATTAGATGAAAAAAAGAATCCATATTATAGCGGCACATACGGATGATGAAGTTCTGGGAGCTGGAGCAACTGCAGCAGAATTAAATAAAAAAGGCTATGAAACTTATATTACAATACTAGGGAGGCCGATTGTAGGAAAATATAATTTACAAAAAACTGAAAAAGAGATTAAGGAAATAGAAAAGAAAACAAAAATAGTTAATCAATCTGTCAAAAAAGTAGGGAAAATTCTTGGAGCTAAGAAAATTAGTGTCCACAACTTACCAAACTGTCAATATGATTCAGTAAAACAATTACAAATAACTCAGCTAATAGAAAAAGATATGAGAGAATTTAAGCCCCATATTGTAATAACACATCATCCAAGTGATTCAAATACTGATCACGGAGCAGTATTCAAATCTGCCGTTATAGCAACAAGATCTTTACCTAACTGTAAAATTTCTAAAGTTTTATTATTCGAAATCCCTTCAAGTACAACTTACTCTAGAACCGGCAATCAATTCAAACCCGACACATATATTCAAATAAGCAAGGAATCACTAAACAAAAAAACAAAAGCAATGGAAGCTTATACTACGGAAAAGGCCAAATATCCTCATCCAAGATCTGCAGAAGCACTAAAAGCATTAGCAATGTTAAGAGGTTCTGAAATTGGTTTTGAGTATGCGGAAGCATTTCAAACTTTGTGGAGGAAAGGACTATGAAGGTTCTTTGTGCTGCATATAGAGATTGGGCCAGAGACATATACCACTCAATAAATAATCCGGCAGGAGATACTTTTTATTTGGCAGAATCGCCTGAAGAATTAGAGAAAAAACTGGAAGAAGTAAATCCAGATTTAGTTTTGACCTGGGGCTGGTCAGAAATAATTCCGAAAGAACAAGTAGAAAAATATAGGTTTGTATGTTTACACCCTGCTCCCCTTCCAAAATATCGAGGAGGATCACCAATTCAAAATCAAATAGTTCGAGGAGTAAAAGATTCTGCCGTAACAATGTTCTACATGGATGAAAAAATAGATCACGGTCCAATAATAAACCAAACCTACCTCTCTTTGGATGGCCATTTAGACAAAATATTTGAAAGAATAACTAGAGCAGGAATTAAATTAACAAACGAAATTTTAGCAGGAAAAACAGAAGCAAAGCCACAAGATCATTCCATGGCAACATATTTTAAAAGAAGAAAGCCTGAACAAAGTGAATTTACATATGGTTTTTTAAGAAATTCTCCAGGGCAACAAGTCTTCGATTTCATGAGAGCGCTAGAAGACCCATATCCAAATCCTTTTTTCGTAGCAAAAGATGGAGGGAGATTATTAATAAAAGACACTCATTTAATTGAATCCAGATTAGATGACAATGTAACTCCTAGTCCCTGGGAGATTAAATTAAAGTCATTTAAAGATCTAACGGCAGAAGAATTACATGAAAAAATAGAATCGATGGATAAGCCTTATTTAGTTTGTGCAGATGGAAAAAGATTACATATTTTAGAAACAGATTATGAAGAAACTACTTCTTGAAGTAAATTTATAACTCTTTGTGAAGATTTACCGTCTAAGGATAAAGCTCTATTTACTTTCTCTTCTCTTATTTTAGGATCTTCAGTCAACGCTTCACTGAAAGCCTTATGCAATCCATGTCTTTCATAAACAGGAACAGTCAAACCTAATCTCGTAGACAAAGCTAAATCCTCTTCATGTCTAAACTTGGCATTAGGTTCAATCGCAATTAATGGCCTTTTTGGATTTTCCAATAAAGATTCAAACATACTAGAAGAGAAAGATGCTGTGTGTAAATCTGAAGCAGCCAATAATCTGCCCATATTCAGACTCTCAGGAGTATTTTCTAAATATTCTATAGTGTGCCCTACAAATCCTATCTGGGTTTCTCTAACTAAATCTTGCAATTTAGAAATAGTGCCTTCTTTAATCTCTCTTGGATGGGGCTTTACCAATATTTTAACATCTACATCTTGAAAAGCTTCAAGATTAGAAGGATCATTTGACCAATTGGCAAGTTCAAAGAGAGCATCAAGCTCGGTATAACCTATCTCATTTCTGCATTCATGAATTCCACCATAGTAAGTAGAAAGATAATCTGAACCATATAAAATGAAAAATTCATTAGAAATTCCCAAGGCTTTTCTAGTTTCCAAAATCTCGGATTTAGATTTTCTACCTGAAATATGATCAAAATGAGGATTGCCTGTTTTAACAATAATTTCTCTAGGAATTCCTTCTTCAACCATTTTTCCAACACAAGAATCTCCAATAACTGCTATTTTATCTGGCAAATATTTTAAATTATTAGTTTCATAATCTGAAAATCTAGCAGCATAATTCAAAGGAGCATCAATAACTGAAACTATCTTAGTTCCTAAAGTTTGGGTAACAGCTTGTTCCAGAACAAATTCTCCTTTTTCAAGTTGTGGACTAGTTCCTGTTAAAATAACATCTGGTCTAAACGAAGTTATTGCAGACATTAAACCCTGATTAGAATCTAAAATAGAATATTGTAATCCGTAATTATCGAAAGCATGTCCTGCCTGTGCCCTATCTTGGGCGGCAAAAATAACATTTTCACCCTTTCTAAGCAATTCTCTTCCAGTAGCTGCAACAGAATTTCCTGAGCCAGTATGGTATGCTAACGCTAAAACTTTCATAAAATGGCAATATCTAAACAACTTATAAAACTAACTAAATAGAATAAACCCTCATAAATTATATAAAGAGTTAAGTAATTCCTCAACTTGAAACATGAATCAGACATTTAAAGATAAGGTGATTCTTATAACGGGTGGTGTAGGTTCTTTAGGACAACACTTAGTTAAAAAACTATTAGAGTTTCAACCAAAGGCAATCAGAATTCTAGATAACCGAGAATCAGAATTATTTTTCATGGAAGAACATTTCAAAAATCATCCAGATTTAAGATTTTTAGTTGGAGATATAAGAGATAAAGAAAGATTAGATCTAGCATTTGAAGATGTTGATATAGTTTTCCATCTAGCAGCTTTAAAACATGTAAAATCTTCAGAGTTTAATCCTTTTGAAGCAATAAAAACAAATATAGCAGGGACTCAAAATGTAGTCGAAGCTGCCTTAAAGAATAACGTAGAAAAAGTAATTTACACAAGTAGTGATAAAGCTGTGAATCCTCATAATTTAATGGGAGCAACCAAATTAATAGGAGAAAGAATAATAACAGCAGCAAATTATTATAGGGGCAAAAAACAAACAATATTTTCTTCAGTAAGATTTGGAAATGTTATGGAAACAAATGGTTCGGTCCTTCCATTATGGAAAAAACAAATGGAAGAAAATCAAGAGATTACAATAACTGATCCAGAAATGACAAGATTCATGATGTCAAAAGATCAGGCTATTAATCTCGTTCTAAGATGTGCAGAACTCTCTCAAGGAGGAGAAACATTTATTCTGAAGATGCCAGTAATCAAACTAAAAGATTTGGCAGAAGTCGTAACAGAAGGAAAACAAGTAAATATTAAAGTAATTGGGAAGAAAGAGGGGGAAACTCTTTTCGAAGATTTAATGACTGAACATGAAGTTCAAAAAGCAATAGAAACAAAAGATATGTATATTTTCCCTTCATTATTTGAACAATACTTTGAAACAAAACAATTTACATATCCTGATACAATGGGAATTAAAACAAAGGTATATGATTCAAGAGATCAATCTCCAATATCAAAAGAAGAGATTCAAAAAATGCTAACTCCCTCTAAACAAGAAGAAAATGTAGTTGCAATAATTCAAGCAAGGATGGGGGCAGATAGACTTCCAAATAAAACTCTAGAATTAATAGAAGATAAACCTTTGCTACAACATGTTATAGAAAGAATCAAAACATGCAAAAAAATAAACAAAATCATAATTGCAACAACAACGAATTCAAATGATGATTACATTGAAGAATTCGGAAGAAGACATGGGATTGATGTTTACAGAGGTTCTGAGAGTGATGTTTTAGATAGATATTACAAAACAGCAAAAGTTTCAAACACCTCAATCATAGTGAGAATAACTGCTGATGACCCTTTCAAAGATCCTGAAGTAACTGATCAAATGATTTCTCATTTACTAGAAAATGCAGAATTAGATTATGTTAGCAACACAATAGAACCAACTTATCCTGAAGGAATAGATACGGAAGTGTTCAGATTTAATGCTTTAGAAAAAGCCTGGAAAGAAGCAACATCTCAATCAGAAAGAGAACATGTAACTCCTTACATAATAAAAAATCCAGATAAATTTAACATAAAAAACATAACTCATTCCGAAGATTTATCCAAATTAAGATGGACAATTGATTACAAAGAAGATTTAGATTTTGCCAGGGAAGTCTACAAAAAATTATACAGACCGGGACAAATTTTCTTAATGCAAGATATTCTTGATTTACTAAAAGAGGAACCTCACTTAAACGAAATTAATAATAAAATCGAACAAAGGAGCTGGGAAAATGAATAAATTGTGGAGAGTAGGAAATAAAGAAAGAAAATATGTAAACGAAGTATTAGATAATGGATTAACAGGAGAATTTAATCAAAGATTAGAGGACGAATTTGCAAGAAAATTTGAATCACAATATGCAATCAGCGTCAATTCAGGAACATCAGCATTACACTCAGCATTATATGCAATGGGAGTTAGAGAAGGAGACGAGGTAATCGTGCCCCCATTAACATTTGCATCAACAGCATTCTCAGCATTATATCTCGGAGCAAAACCAGTTTATGTAGATATAGATCCAGAAACATTCAACATAGATCCAAACAAAATAGAAGAAGCAATAACCGATAAGACAAAAGCAATAATTCCTGTATCACTTTACGGATTACCTGCAGATTTAGAATCTATAGTTAGTATAGCTAAGGATAACAATCTAAAAGTCTTAGAAGACAATGCTCAATGTTATCTTGGAAAAATAAACGGAAAACTTGCCGGAACATTTGGAGATGCCTCAATATTTAGTTTTGAAAGGTCTAAACATGCAACATCGGGCCATGGAGGAATAATAATTACTAGCGACGAAGAAATAGCAGATAATTCCAGAAAATTCAGTATTCTTGGATATTCTACTATGAAAGCAGGAGTTTATGCAGCAAAACCAAGTAAAGATCAAATTCAAAATCCTGACTTTGATAGGCATGTTATGGTGGCTCCAAACTACAGACTTCCAGAATTATGTGCAGCCGTAGCTTTAGCACAAACTGAAAGACTTGACAGATTAGTAAAAGAAAGGAAAAATATTGCTAAATCTTACAGAAATGCTGTAAAAAAATGTGAGTGGTTGCATCCTCAAAAAAACCCAAAAGGTTTTGAAAATTCTTATTTCACGTATGCTATGGCATTAGATACTAATGAAGTGGATTGGCAAGATTTTAGAAGAGTTTTTTTAGAAGAAGGAGGAGAGCCTTTCTATGCAGCATGGAAATTAACTTATCAAGAGCCAGTATTCGAAGGACAATATCCAGAAGGTTTGTGTCCAATAGCAGAAGATTTACAAAAAAAGCTAATACAATTAAAAACTAATTTCGGAAATCGAAGAAAAACTACTGAACAGAGACTTGCCTTGCAAAAAACCATAGAGAGGATAGACAATGGAAAATACTAAAAAAACAGTAGCAATAATACCTGCAAGAGGAGGATCGAGAAGTGTTTATAAAAAAAATATAAAACTCCTTGGCGGAAAACCTCTAATTTGGTATACAATTAAAGCTGCATTAAAATCAAAATATATTGACAGAGTAATAGTTTCTACTGATGATGAAGAAATTGCAAAAGTTGCAAAAGAATGTGGAGCAGAAATTCCATTCCTACAATCTTCAGAAACAGCACAATATGAAAGTTCTGCTTTATCTGCCTTGCTAGGAGCGTTAAACCACTTAGAAACTAAAGATAATTATTTCCCGGAAGTTATAGTCTATTTACAACCTACCTCTCCATTTAGAACTAGTGAACATATTGACAAAGCAGTTCAAAAGTTATTGGAAGATGAAACTTTGGATGGAGTATTTGGGGCCACCGAAGTCAACCAACACCCATATTTGACATTTGAGATGATGGAAAATGAGGACCCAAAACATCTATATGATAAAGAGGAACGATCTTTTAGGAGACAAGATTTACCTAAACGTTATATAACTAACGCTTCCCTATACGTAACAAGGAGAAAATATTTTCATAATATAGAAGAACCTAAACCTGTTTGTCCAATACTTAAAGGAAAGGTAAAACCGATTATCATGAATAGAGAATCTTCTTTAGATATAAATGATCTAATAGATTTTCATATTGGGGAAACCATCTTGAAAAGTAAAAATGAAGAAAAACAAATTCTAATAGGGAACAAAAAATTGGGAAAGGACAATAAAACTTTTGTAATAGCTGAAATGGCCGGAGGCCATAATGGAAGTTTGACAAATGCAAAACAGTTAATTGACATTGCTGCAGAATCTGGAGCAGATGCGATAAAATTACATATATATAATGTGGAAGAGTGCATGATTTCCACTCATAAATTATATACAAAAATAAAAGACTTAGAATTTAATAAAGAGGAATGGGAAAAATTAATATGCTATGCAAAGGAAAGAGGGTTAAAAGTAATTTCCGTCCCAGGAGATATGAAAAGTGTAGAAGGTCTCTCGGAAACAGACATTGACTCTTATTTTATTTATCCGGCATGCATAGATGATTTAGAGATGATAAAAAAAATAGCACAACTTAAAAAGCCAATTTTCCTCCAATTAGGAGGAATAAAAATAAATGAAGCAGAAAGAGCAATCGAAGAAATAAAAAATCATGGCAACGATGACATAATACTAGTTCATGGTTTCCAAGCATTTCCAACAAAGTTAGAAGACATAAAACTAAATCAATTAAAATTATTTAAAGATAGGTTTAACTTGCCTGTAGCTTTAGAGGACCACACTGATGGACATACAAAATTTGCTTCAATAATTCCTTTATTGGGATTACCTTATGAAGTTCATGCAATCATAAAACATTTTACAATAAATAGAGCTTTGAAACTAATAGATCACGAATCTGCATTAAATCCGGATGAATTAAAAACATTTATAGAAGATTTAAGAGAAGTAGAAATGGCTTTAGGAAAAAAAGAGTTCTCGAAGTTTAGTGAAGATGAAAAAGAGTATAGAAATTATGTTAAAAAGAGAGTAGTAGCAAAGAATAATATTCTAAGAGGAAGAATAATAACAGAAGAAGATATTTCATTCAAACGAGCAAATGAAGGAATATCCTCTTCAAATAAAAAGCTTATAATAGGAAAAAAAGCTAATAAGGAGATTAGTAAAAACAGTTCAATAAATCTAAATGATTTTGAATAAGTAACAAACTTACACAAACTTTATAAGAAAAACTACAAAAACAAAAAAATGGCAGAAAGAGTTAAACCTCATATAACTCCTACAGTTGAACTTGCAGGAAATGATAGAGAAACTATTTATCATTATAATGCGGCAGACAATAAAAAAATGTTAGAAAAATGGGTTAATTACCCTCAGAATGATATTGTAAAGAGGGTTCCAATTCAACTAGATATTGAAACAACAACAGTTTGTAATTTAGAATGTCCAATGTGTTTTCAAGCATATGATGAAACAAAACCTACCCCTATAAATATGACTCAAGAATTATACAGTCACATTATAGATGAATTTGCGGGGAAAGGAGGTACATCAATAAAAATGATGTATAGGGGAGAACCTCTAATAACTAGAAATTTAAATGAATGGGTCAAGTATGCTTCAGATCGAGGAGTACAAACATGTTTCAATACGAATGGAACTTTACTAACTGAAGAAAGGTCAAGAGAACTAATTGATGCAGGATTACATCAACTAATTTTTTCCATAGATAGTCATATTCCTGAAGAATATAATAGAATAAGAAGACCAAACGCCAACAAATTAGGGAATTTTGAAAAAACTTTAGAACATGTTAAGGGATTAGCAAGATTAAGGGGCGAAATGGATTCAAAATATCCCTTAATAGAAGTATCAAGAGTGGATTTGCCTGAAACCTTAGAAAGTAAAGGAGATTTCAAAGATTTTTGGTTACAAAACGGAGCAGATTTCGTCACTTTTGTTGGTTTGAATGATTATAGCATGGGGAAAGAAGGAAAAATGTTAGTTTCTGATGAATTTTGTTGTGAGATGCCTTGGCAAAGGATGTTTATACTAGCAGATGGAGTAACAACTCAATGTTGTGGAGATTTATATCAACAATTTCCATTAGCTCAATTAGCTTTACCTTCCCAAATAAAAGAGTATAGTCAAAGACTAGAAGAACTAGTATCTCCCAAACATAAACCTGGAGACACATTAGAAATTGAGGTTATTTCGACAAAAAATCTAGAAAAACATGCCTTAGGAAGTTTGCAAGAAGACGGAACAATAAAAGCCACAAAAATGAGAGTCAAGGGAATAACTGGAAATGTAAATATAATCCCCTTAACTGATAGTGTTGAAGCAATTTGGACGGGAAAATTATCGAACCATATGAGGGAAATGAATCGAAGAGGATGTACTCATAAAATAAATGCATGTGCAGATTGTGGAGGGAGAGAAACAGTAATAAGAAAAATGAATTTAAATTATAAAATAGTATCTAAAAAAGAGTCCAAAAAAAAAGGAAAGATTAAATATTTAGAAGAAGGATTAAATAATCCAAAGGATTAAATATTTTAGTTTCATACAACTTATAAAAAGATTAAATATCTCTCAATCAACAAAAAATTTGAAAAGGTGAAATAAAATTTATGAATTGAAAATAAACGGAGTAAAAGTAGGATTAGATCATGTCCCTTATTTTATAGCAGAAGCAGGTGTAAATCACGAGCAGAGTAAATATTTAAGCAGAGCCCTAGTAGATATAGCTTCATGGGCCAATGTAGACGCATTTAAAGTCCAAACAGGAAAAGCAGATCTTTTAGTAGCAAAAAGTACAAAAAAAGCCAGATATCAACAAGAAAATTTAAGAAATTCAGATTCACAATATGAAATGATTAAAAAATTAGAATTGGATGAAAACGGGCATGAACTCATGAAAAAAGTGTGTGCCGAAAATCAAATTACATTTCTATCTACTCCTCACTCAAATTTTTGGAGTGTAGATTATTTAGATTCATTAGGAGTTCCAGCATTTAAAATTGGTTCTGGAGATTTAACAAATTTTCCAATTTTAGAATACATTGCTAAAAAACAGAAACCAGTTATATTATCTACGGGTATGGCAAATTTAGAAGAAACGATGGAAGGCATAGATATCATACAATCAACCGGCAATAACCAATTGATAGTCTTACATTGTACAACAAATTATCCTTGTCCATTAGAAGATGTAAATTTAAGGGCAATGCAAACAATAGCAAGGGAATTTAAAGTTTTAGTGGGCTACTCCGATCATACTCAAGGAATAGAGATTCCTATAATGGCAACGGCAATGGGAGCATCAGTAATAGAAAAACATTTCACAATAGATCAGAATATCTTGGGAAATAGCCCAGATCATACTAGTTCATTAACCCCGAGTCAACTAAAATCTACAGTTGAAGCAATAAAGTTTGTAAAAGAAAGGGGGATAACGGACCCAATCGAAGCAGTGCATTCCTATTACAAAGAACATTCAAACACTGCAAGAGAGTCTACTTACTCTAATGAAGATTTAGAAACTGCTTTAGGAAATGGAATAAAAAAACCCACGGAAAAAGAATTAGAAATTATGCCAAATATAAGAAAAAGTATTATATCAACAAGAGAAATCAAAGCAGGCCAAACCCTAACTAAAGAAAATGTGGATATAAAAAGACCAATGGGAGGATTTCCTCCAAAACACTATGAAAATTTAACTAGTGGAAAAGTCATAGCTACTAAAGATATTTCCTTAGATGACCCGATCAATGGGGAAAATTGTAATATGGAGTCCAAAAACTAATAGAAGGTGAAATAAGATAAGAAACATAGTTGTTTTCACCGGAACAAGAGCAGAATTTGGAATACTAACTCCTGTTATGGAAGCAATAGATCGGCATCCAAATTTAAATTTAAAAATTATTGCAACTGGTATGCATATGAATCCAAAATTCGGAAATTCTATTGAGATAGTTAAAAAAAAATTTCCAAATGTATATTCTTTTCCAATACATTCAAATAATAATAATAATAATAATAATTTGAATACAACTGCTCAAGAAATGGCAGAATGTCTAAATAAAACAAATCAAGTATTAAGTGGAATAAATCCAGATATGTTCATGTTTTTAGGAGATCGATTTGAAACATACGCAGCAGCTTCGGCTGCTTTAGTGAGGAACATCCCATTAATACATGTTAATGGTGGAGACCGAACTAAGGGGGGATTCGACGAATGCTTTAGACATGCTCTAACAAAAATATCTCACATACATTTTCCGTCAACTAAAAAAAATGCAGAAAGGATAAAAAAAATGGGCGAGAACCCAAAATATATATTTACTGTAGGTAGTCCAAGCTTAGACACTATTCTTAATCAAAAACTGATTCCTAAAAGGGAGTTATTTAGAAAATACAAAATAGAAAATAGAAACCCTTTAGCATTGATGGTACAGCATTCAGTAACATCTCAAGTAGGATTGGCCAAAAAACAAATAAAACAAACATTAGAAGCACTAGAAGAAGAAAACATAGAAACTATTTTAGTTTATCCAAATAATGATGAGGGCCATAAAACAATAATAAAAGAAATAGAGAAGTATAAAACTAATCCAAATTTTCATATCCATCCAAATATTCCTCATATAGATTATTTGTCAATATTAGCACACTCCAATTTAATGATAGGTAATTCTAGTTCGGGAATAGTCGATTCAACTATTTTAAAAATCCCTACAATTAATATTGGAATTCGACAAGAGGGGAGAGAAAGAGGGAATAATATAATCGATGTACCTCACAATAAAGTAAAAATAAAAAAAGCCATTCAAATAGCATTATATAATCGAAACTTTAAAAAACAAGTTAAAAAATCTAAATCTCCATATGGTAGTGGAACAACAGGAAATAAAATCGCAAATATTTTAGCAACCATTGAAATTGATCAAAACATAACACAAAAACAAATAGCTTATTAAAATGAATAGAAAAAAACTTTTTATATTTGGATCGGGAGGATTTGGAAATGAAATTGAGATGATAATAGAGCAAATTAATCAAAAGAAACCCTCTTGGGAAATTATAGGGTTCATCGATAGCGATACAACTAAAAAAAATCAGAAAACAAAAAGTAGAAGAATTATATTGGGAGATGAAAAATACCTTTTAAACATCAGAGAAAAAGTATATGTTACCTTAGCGATTGGAAATGGCAAGATTAGAGAAAAAATTTATAAAATATTGAAAAAAAATAAATTCATTAACTTTCCAAATATTATACATCCTAGTGTAGATACCAAAAAAACTTCAATAAAAATAGGTAAAGGAAATATGGTCCTAGCCAACTCAATTATAAGCAATAACTGTGAAATGGGAGATTTTAACATAATTAATTTCAATTCAATAATTGGACATGATGTAAAAATAGGGAGTTATAACAGCATAAGTCCTCAAACAAGTATAGCAGGCATGGTAAAAATAGAAAATTTTTGTAATTTAGGAATCGGGTGTTCAATTATAGAAAAATTAGAAATTAAATCGCTTACAACTATCGGAGGGAACTCATTAATGATTAGAAATTCCGATTCAAATAATACTTATATAGGGATACCAGCAAAAAAAATGTCAATGGGCAAAATTAACACAAGACATTATCATGAAAAAATATCTGTAGGAGTTGACATAGAAAGTATAGCAAGGTTCAAAGAATATTCTCAAAATAAAAAATTTCTAAATAAAATATTCAAAAAAAGTGAAATTAAATATTGTAACAAAAGAGGGTACCCGATCCAACATCTAGCATCAAGATTTTGCGCTAAAGAATCCATTATAAAGGCATTGGGGAATCAAAATATAATAATACAATATCAAGATATAGAAATAAAAAATAAAGATAACTTGGCACCAGAAGTCATATTGGAAAAATTTAAAAACGTGCATGTAACCATCAGTATGTCTCATAGTAGAGAGAATGCTCTCTCAGTAGCAATAGCAACGATCAATAAAAAAAACCAAGGTAAATAAGAAAATGGATAAAATCAATGAAACAATAAGTAAGGCATTGGGGATAAAGATAGAAGAAGTTAATGATAATCTAAAGTATCAAGAAATAGAAGCATGGGATTCATTATCTCATTTAAATTTAGTAGCTCAACTAGAAGAAGAATTTGAAGTAGAACTAGATATGGATGAAATAACAAGTATGAGTGATGTAAAAAAAATAAAAGAAGTTTTAGCAAATCATAATATAAAAACATGAATGCAGTCGAATATTTTTTCAAAAATAATAAAAACAAAGATATAATGGTTATTGATGGGGAAAACTCAATAACTTACTCAGAAGGTTATCAAAAAATAGAAAAGATTTCTCAATATTTAAATGAAAACATAGGGGAAAACAAGAAAATTGTTCTAATGTGTGAAAATTCAATATATTTTATTATCGCCTACCTTAGCATAATAAAATCTGGCAATATTTGCATACCAATAAATCCAAAAATGAGCGTTGATAATTTAGAGTATATCTTAAGTTTAGTCTATCCTAAAATGATTTTTACTACTCAAAGGAATTTAAGTAAATTAAAAAAATACAATATAAAATTATTAAGTGAAAAAGATCTATTTGAAATTGAAGAAAATATTAAGATTCGGTCTCCAATAGAAAATAAAGGAGTATTTGATGATAAAAAATTAGCAGAAATTATTTTTACCTCTGGATCAAGTGCTTTTCCAAAGGGAGTTATGCTAACTCACAAAAATATAATGGAAAATACAAATTCTATAATCGAGTACTTAAAATTAACTTCAAAAGATACTATAGAAGTAGTATTGCCTTTCTTTTATTGTTATGGTCTATCTCTTTTACATACGCATACTAAAGTAGGGGGGAAAATAGTGATAAACAATAGATTTCTAATGGTAGATTCAATAATAGAGGATATAAAAAAATATAACTGTACGGGATTTGCGGGAGTCCCAAGCCACTATCAAATATTACTGAGATCTTCTAATAAATTCAAAAACAGTAATCTGTCTTCTTTAAGATATGCTACAGTTGCAGGGGGCAAATTACATAATCCATTAATAAAAGAATTTACAAAAACTTTCCCAAAAATAGATTTCTATGTAATGTATGGACAAACTGAAGCAACTGCCAGACTTTCTTATTTAGAACCAAAATATCTAGATACAAAAATAGGCTCATTAGGAAAAGGCATACCAAATGTTAAACTCAAAGTAATAAACTCTAAAAAGAAAGAGGTAATTCCTGGGGAAACTGGGGAAATTGTAGCAAAAGGAGAAAATATTATGAAAGGATACTATGAGGATAAAAAATCAAGTGAAAAGGTTCTAAAAAATGGTTGGCTTCACACTGGAGATCTGGCAACAATTGATAAAGATGGATTCATTTATATTGTTGGAAGAACAAAAAGTATAATAAAGGTAGGGGGTGAAAGAGTAAGTCCTACTGAAATAGAAGGTGTAATAATGAAAATTCCTGAAGTTTTAGATTGCTCAGTTATTGGAGTAGAGGATAATTTGCTTGGAGAGGCCATTAAAGTATTTGTTCTTACAAAAAACAACTCGAGTCTCAAAAGAGAGGACATAAAAGATTACTGCATAAATAATTTAAACCCCCTTAAAGTTCCAAAATATATACAATTAGTGGATAAAATTCCTATGAATGAAACTGGCAAAAAAGTTAAAGATGAAATCAAAAAACTTCATAACCAAGGAAAAAGTTGAAAAGTTGAATAGTCAAATAAATAAACTAATAACTGATGAACAGTACATATATGGAGATAAACAAAAAGAAATCATGCTCCTCCCCATAATAAAGGAACAACTAAAAAATCATTATTTGAATAACCCCTATGTAAGAACCTGGCTCAATAAATTATCTTTGGAATTAGACAATATAAAAGACATAAAATCACTCTCCGAAATACCATTATTGCCTTCCAAAATGTTTAAAATTTTCGATTTAAATACATCTAAAGAGCCTTTACAAAGAATTTTATATTCAAGTTCAACCACTGGTCAAACTCCTAGTAAAATTCCGCTCGACAAAATAACCTCCCAAAGACAAACAAATGCTCTTTTATCCATTCTAAAAAATTTCTTTTCTAAACAGAGACGACCTTTATTAATAATAGATAGTTCAAATCAAAACAAAGGAGATAAAGGAATTACTGCTAGAGGTGCAGCCATAAGAGGGTTCAATATTTTATCTAAGGAAACAGTTTATGCATGCGATCAGGTTGAAGGTGAATTAATAATAAATAAAAAAAGATTAGTAGATTTCTTCATGAAACATAGGGATAGTGAAATTTTTATAATGGGATTCACTTACATAATTTGGTCCAAATTAGTTGAATTCTTAAAATTAGAAAACTTGAAAATAAATTGTAAGAATGTAACACTTATTCATGGAGGGGGATGGAAAAAATTAGAAAAAATAAAAGTAACAAAAGAAGTATTTTCTAAAGAGTTAGCCAAATTACTTAGAACAGAACAAAAGAATATTTTAGATTATTATGGCATGGTTGAACAAGGAGGAGTAATATTTATAGACTGTATGTATGGACATAAACATTGTCCAAATTTTGCAGATATAAAGATAAGAAACCTTTCAAACTTAAAAGAAAATACAAAAAACCAACCGGGGTATATAGAAATAATCAGTATTTTACCTAACAGTTATCCTGGAATATCAATCTTAACAGAAGATATAGGAGAAATTTTAGGGTTTGAAGACTGCCCTTGTGGAAGAAAGGGAAAATATTTTGTATTCCGATCAAGATCCGAAAAATCAGAAGTAAGGGGTTGTGGAGACACATTTAGGGAGTAAAAATGAGTATAGAATGTTATTTATTAAATGGAAAATTCGAAGATATCAAAGTCAAAAATTTTAAAGAAATTATGAAAAACTTAGATGGGGAACTGTTAAACGAAATTCCTGTTAGCGTATTAGTTGAATTATTTTCTAAATTTGCCAAAAAACTTATGGGATTAGCATCCCAGATTGAAGGGGCATACTATCTTGCAACATGGTTAAGGGAATCAAATCTTAATGAATATTTATCTATAAATTTCGGAGAAACAAAATACTTAGATAACTTTGTAAAAGTTGGAAATAACAAAATGATGCGAGCACAACCTAGGGGAGTCGTTTGCCATTGGATATCTGGAAACATATCAACTTTAGCAATTTTTTCTTTAATTCAGTCAATATTATGTAAAAATGTTAATATTTTAAGAATACCCAAAAAAAGTGTAGACACTATAATAAAAATTTTAGAGCCTCTCAGAGAAATTGAAGTTGAATATTTAGGGAGGAAAATACGAGGAAGTGATCTTTTGAAAACTTTTTCAATAATATACTTTCCAAGTAATAATAAAGAAGTTAATAAAAACTTCTCTGAATTAGCAGATTGTAAGGTTATGTTAGGGGGGAAAGAGGCAATAGAATCAATTTTAAAACTCCCCCAAAAAATAACTTGTGAAAATATAGTATTTGGACCAAAATATTCATTTATAGTAATAGATGAAGAGTCAATCACGCCTGAATTATGTAAAAAATTATCTACAGACATATTCACTTTTGAACAAAATGCCTGTTCATCTCCTCACACAATATTTTGTGAAGTTAAAGATAAAAACAAAGAGAAAATTATAAAAAATCTATCGAGATTGCTAGAGAAAGAATTCAAAAAGATTAATTTAAAATATAAAAAACCTGAAGGAAATTACACAGAAATAATAAACACAAAGGGAGAATACTTTTTTGATCCTAAAAAAGATATAATCTCATCAAAGGAGCTTGATTGGGCAATTTTCATAAATAACTCAAAAAAATTGGAGGAACCACTTGGACTAAGAAATATATTTATAAAGCCAATTGATTCCATCTTTGAAACCCTTCCTTTAATAAATCATAAAATTCAAACAATCGGCATTGCTCTAGAGGATCATAGAAAATCGCTAGAGTTTTGTGAAAAAGCTACTTACCAAGGGGCTTCTAGATGTGTGGATATTGGGTCAATGAATGACTATGATACTCCTTGGGACGGTATACTTTTTATGAACCGCTTAGTTAGGTGGACATCAATGACAACAAACGGAGGAAACAAAAATGATACTTAAAGGAAAAGTAGTACTTATAACTGGAGCAAGTAGAGGGATTGGAAGATCAATTGCTGAAACATGTGGGAAAAATGGAGCTGATGTAATTGTAAATTACAATAATAATGAAGAAGAGGCAATGAAGGTAGTCAAAAAAATAAGAGAATATGGAGTTAAAGCAATTGCTATTAAATCTGATGTAAAAAATATTAAAGAAGTAAGTTCCATGTTCAAAAAAATAAATCTTGAATTTAAAAAACTAGATATCTTAATAAATAACGCAGGAATTCTAAAAGATAATCTTTTACTTTTATGTAAGCCTGAAGATTATGACGAAATAATGGATGTTAATCTTAAGGGGCAATTTCTATGTATGCAACATGCCGCCAAAATGATGATAAAGCAAAAAAATGGAAAAATAATAAATATCTCCTCTATAATCGGTCTGCAAGGTAATATTGGTCAAACTGTTTATGGGGCCACCAAGGCAGGAATAATAAATATGACAAAATCTGCTGCAAAAGAGCTAGGTGGTTTCGGGATAACTGTGAATTCGGTTGCTCCAGGATTAATAGACACAGATATGACATCAGGGTTAAAAGAAAATATCAAAGAGAAACTTATAAACTCCACTATACTAAAAAGAATTGGCAAACCGAAAGATATATCTTACGCAGTATTGTTCTTAGCATCGGAATTTAGTAATTATATAACGGGACAAACTATAAGTGTTGATGGAGGGATGAATATGTAATTACTATTTATTAAAAAAACGAATAATTACATTTTGAAATTCACATTTATCAAAATTTTTTCTAAATCCCATTCTATGAAAATTATAGCTAAAATCGCTCTCTTCAAACTTTCTCAAAGTTTTAGCTAATTTTGGGTCATTCATATCAATATTATGATGGAACTCAACTATAATTTCTTTTATATTCTTTATCTTTTTAGTTAAACATAAATCATCTAATACTTCAAATTCTGCCCCTTCTATATCCATTTTAACAAAATCAACTTTTTCCCCTACATATTTAGAAAACAAATCGCTCTGAACCATTGACTTTTCACTAGTGGGCAATCTTTTGGAAAACATACTCATACTCAACATTCCCGGGTTTTTGTTATCCTTATAAAAATCAACTTCACCTTCTTTATCCGAAAGTGCCAAATTATGGGCTTGAACCTTTTCAAAATTATTAACGACTATATTCTTAGAAAGAATATCAAAGGTTTCTTTATCTGGTTCAAAAGCCGTTATTCTAGAGTTAGGATATAACCACTTAAAAAAGATAACGGACATCCCAATACTAGATCCAGCATCTAATATTATTGGTTCACTATCCTTAGATTTAAAGTAATATTCATTTTTAAAAAAAATCTCATAAAATAGTTGACAAAAAGAACTATAATCAAAGAAAAAAACTTTATATCCCAATATTTTTTCTGATTTCAAATTAGTTATTTTTGCCAAAGTAAGTCTCTTAAAATTTATTCTTATAAATGTTCCAATAATCAAAAATTTATCCACCCACTTATAATTCGATTTCAATATATATATACTATCAGAAAATAAAGTATACAAAAAATGAATAATATCCATAGATGTTGGAATAAATTAATACTTTAAATAGTTTTTGATAATAAATCATCCAAATTCTACATAAGCTTTATTCTTCATCTCAAGTATATAATTAATCTTACATAAGCTTTATTAAATGGAGTTTTTTCAACAGAAAATAAACGTGATACCAATAGCAAAACCCTACATAACTAAAGAAGATATAGATGGAGTAAGTAAAGTACTCAAATCCGGAAACTTAAGTCTTGGACCCAAATTAAATGAATTCGAAGAAAAATTCTCTAAGTACGTAGGAACAAAATACGCAGTAGCAGTAAGCTCCGGAACCTCGGCTTTGCACTTATGTATTAGATCCCTAAAACTAAAACCTAAGGAGGAGATAATAACCACTCCTTTCAGTTTTATAGCTTCAGCAAATTGTATTTTATACGGAAAAGGTAGACCCATCTTTGTAGATATAGATCCAGAAACAAAAAATATAGACCCAAGGTTAATAGAAGAAGCAATAACTGAAAAAACAAAGGCAATTCTTCCAGTCCATATTTTTGGAGTGTCTTGTGACATGGATAAAATAATGAAGATAGCAAAAAAACATAATCTCCCAGTAATTGAAGATGCCTGTGAAGCCTTAGGAACAACATATCGAAAACAAAAGGTAGGAACCTTCGGATTAGCTTCAGTGTTTGCATTCTATCCGAATAAACAAATGACAACGGGGGAAGGTGGAATGATCTGTACAAATAGTGAAAAACTATATGAAGAATTCAAAAGCTTAAGAAACCAAGGAAGATCTTCAAATATGCAATGGCTAGACCATAATCAAATAGGTTACAATTATAGATTAAACGACATGAGTTGCTCACTCGGAATAACTCAGCTAAAAAAAATAGATTTCTTACTAAAAGAAAGAGAAAAAATAGCTCAATATTATAACAAAATACTAAAAGATATAAATGGGATTAAACTCCCTTCTTCAACTGAAGGAAAAAGTTGGTTCGTATATACAATTAACTTAGACAATAAATACAATCGAGATGAAATAATTGAAAAACTAAATAAATTAGGGATAGGTACAAAACCTTACTTACCTTCAATTCACTTACAAAGTGCATACAAAAAATTGTATGGTTACAAAGAAGGAAATTTCCCTATATCAGAGAGAGTAAGTGATTCAAGTTTAGCACTACCTTTCTTTATAGGACTAAAAAAGAAAGATATGGATTACATTAAAGAAAACCTAAAGAAAATATTAAAATGAAAAAATATTTCAAAAATAAAGATATTTTGGTAACTGGCGGAGCAGGATCCATTGGAAGAGAAATAGTTAAAGAGCTAGCAAAATACTCTCCAAAAAGAATAAGAGTTCTAGATCAAAATGAAACTGCTCTTTTCTATCTACAACAACATCTTAAGGATTTTCCCTGTATTAGATATTTTGTGGGGGATATAAGAAACAAAGAGAAGGTCATGTGGGCAACAAAAGGGGTCGATATAATCATACACTGTGCAGCACTAAAACACGTCCCATCTTGTGAATATAACGCTCCAGAAGCCATTGAAACAAATGTCTTGGGGTTAAGCAATGTAATTAATGCTGCCAAAGAGCAAAGCGTAGATAAATGTATTTACATAAGTACTGACAAAGCAGTTAACGCCCATAATACAATGGGAATAACTAAATTATTAGGAGAAAGATTAATGATAAATGCAAGTATGGGAGAAACAACAACTAAATTCTCCACAGTAAGATTTGGAAATGTATTAAATTCGAATGGTTCTGTAATTCCACTATGGAAAAAACAAATAAAATCAGGAGGTCCTGTAACAATAACTGATCCAGAAATGAACAGATTTTTCATGACACTAAAAGACGCCGTAAATTTAGTTTTGGATTTAACAGCAAAAACAAAAGGAAAAGAAACTTACATCCTAAAAATGAAAGCTCTCAAAATAAAAGATTTGGCTCAAGTTTTAATCAATGAATTGTCAAATAAAAAAATAGATATTAAAATTATCGGAAAACGACCCGGAGAAAAATTATATGAATCATTATTAACCGAAGAAGAGGTAAAAATGGCAGACCATAATAATAAAATATTCAGAATAAGTCAACAAATTTGGGTTCCACATTATATGAGCAAAACAAATAAATTTAAAGTCCCAATAGAACCAAAAGAATATGATTCTAGGGAAGCCAGCTTCTTAACAAGGGATCAGATAAGAACTTTATTAAAATCAGAAAGAATTATATAAAAAATTATTTTTTCTTAGCCCTAACTACAAAATAAAGTATAACTGCTAAAGCCACTATACCAACTATCCACCAAACATAATTAAATTGTGGAATACTTTCCTCTACCTCTCCTTCACCCTCAGCTTCTGCCTCTCCTTCACTCTCAGCTTCTCCTTCGACACCAGTTTCAATAGGAGAAGCAATACCTTCAAACAATAATTTAGCTTTAGATGCACTCATAATGTCTAAAACAGTGATCCTAAGATCCAGTGTCTCATCTCCATCCACATCTACACTCACGGAGTCGCCCTCTGCTATTGTAATTTCAAAAGGATCGGAACTTATAGTAATCGTAACTTCTAAATTTTCATAATCAATACTTGTCAATTCAGCACTATGTGCAGATCCTCCTTCTCTAAATGAAAAAGAATTTCCAACATTTAATGATTTTTGCTCGCTAAAAGCATCTTCGGCCTCAGGACCTTCATCTTCTTCAGCTTCTCCCTCTCCTTCACCTTCACCACCATCACCCGGGTCTGTGACCGCCGAAGTTGTAAAGTTTATTGGTCCAGTTGTATTACAATTTCCAACATAATCACAAGAAGTAATATTTGCATAATATGTATTCTGGGTGGCCAATCCACTAAGTTTAACAGAGTGACCTGTACCAAAACTAGCATTTGTAGCATTTTGGTTTAAAATAGATATGCTACTACCATATTTAATAGTACTATTAGAAGCCTCATTAGTTGTCCAAATTATAACCGTTGATGTCGCTTCAATTTCCCTAGTGCCCATAGCCGAAATACTTGCATTAGTTTTATCAATTGTGACCGAACTGACAGTTACTGGCATAGATATCTGAGTTGCATTTGTATCATTAATGGCCCATAAAATTATATCATAAGCCCCATCAGAGTAAGTGGCATTATAAGTCCAATTAACAAGATGGCTAGTTCCAGTATCAGAGGTGTCTAGCTGAGAAATAGTAATTCCATTTGTCGAATTAGTTATATTAACAGTAAGATTAGCACTGCTAACGGTAGAAACATTAATCACAGTATCCACCCAATGTCCAATATATGAATTATTTGCACTCACTCCCCCAATAAAAGGAGCACTTGCATTGGTAACATTGTATATTATGTTGTTCAAAGTTATATTTGGAGTATAGGCATAAGTAGTAAAGCTATGTGTTCCAGTCACATTACAATTACCTAGATCATCACATGAAGTAAAGTTATAATAATATATTTGAGACCAATTTAATCCGGTCAAACTGATGGAATGATTAGTATAAAGACTAGTATTGGATCCCAGAGAATTTAAGGCAGTACTAGAGTTACCATATCCAATACTACTATTAGAACTTTCATCGGTATCCCAAATTATTCTTGCTGTAGTCCGAGTAAGTTCTACAACATCGTAGCCCGAAGTAACTGGTTGAGTATTATCCACAGTAAGATTAACTATCAGATTAATATAATCCGTAACTTGAGAAGCATTGGTAGAATTAGTAGCTCTCACACTTATATTATAAACTCCATCCGGAAAAGTACCATTCGATGTATTCCAAGTCACAGTATGGTTTTGAGTAGTATCACCAGAATTATTAAAGTATGCTGTCATCAACAAAGCATTACTTGAATTAGTAATATTAATAGTTAAATTAGAAGTAATATCGGTTGTAAAATTAAGAGTTATATTTCCTCCTATTCTAGAATTATTTGAAACATTATATGGTCCCGCAATTATCGGAGAAGTACCAACTGTAACAACAGATTAGACCCATAAACAAATAATACTAATAAGAACACAAAACATACACTAAACAATATATCCCTCTTCTTCACCAAAAACATTAAGGAATTAAGATTTTTTGTCCTTTTATAATGATACTATATTTCAAAGTATATATTAAATAATATAATTCAGCCAATAATTTTATGAAATAATCTTTTTATTTCTAAAAGATTAACAACTCTAAAAACAAACAAACAAATCAAATAAATGAACAAAGCAACTACACTAAAGAAAATTAATTCAATCCAAATATTAAAAGTAAATAGTTTTTTCAACAAATAAACAATAAAAACTATAATTACCCCTGATAAAAATATTTTAAACCAAGAACTTATAGAAACTTTCAAATGAATAAATTTACGCAAATAAACTAAAGACAAAATCAAAGACAAAAAATAACTTAAAGTTGTCATTAGAGCCGCTCCAACAATTCCATAAATAGGAATCAATAATAAATTACCGAAGAAATTAAATAACGCAACAACAGTAACTATTTTGGCTGTAACTTTTGGTTTTCCAATTCCTGCCAAAACATATTGATTCACATTAGCAACAGTATACATAATAACCCCAATTAGCAATATTCTCATTGCTAAAGTTCCAACAACATATTCTTCTCCGAAAAAAAGGTTGAGTAAAGATGGAGTAAAAGAAAAAACCAAAAACCCTAGGGGAACAATAAAAGCAAAAGAATATTTATATAGGGCATTAACGGCACTAACTAATTTATCTCTCTGACCCTTAGCCCAAAATTCAGAAACCATAGGAAAAAGAATAACAGATATGGCAGAACTAAACTGTAATAATATCAAAGAAAAAGGTAAAACAACATTATAGATTCCAACTTCCTCAAGAGTTCTAAAATAAGTCAACAACAAAGTATCAATTTGAGCTATAAAAATTCCTGCCATGCTTATCAAGACAAAAGGCAGTCCAAAAAGGAACAATTTTTTTGTTAGTTCCTTGGATAATACAAATTTATATTTAGAAAATTTGAACAAACTTAGAACAATAGGTAAAAAAATTAAAGGGATTACAAAGGATATTAACACATGAGATAAAACAGGAGCGAACAGACCAATTCCAAAGTAAAAAAATAGTAAAATAAAAGTCAAAAGAAATATATTCTTAGAAAAATCTACTAAAGGAAACCAGAATGGTTTCTGGAAAGCTTCGAACAAATTTTTAGTAATATCAATAAAAACAGACAAAATAAAAAATACTGCTAAAAACTTCAAAATCAAAGATGCAGTTTCATTGTGAAAATAATACGTAGCTAAAAAATCAGATAAAACATAAAACAAAATTCCAAAAACAACTGAAATACAGATTCTCAAAGAACTAGTTATAAAAATTGTGGATTTAATCGTATCAAATTTTTCTTTAACTTTAAATTCTGGGACATGTTTAATCAAAGCAGCACCTAGTCCAAAGTTTCTAAACAATGCAAAAAAACTCACAAAAACAAACACTGCATAAAACAGACCATATTCTTCTAAAGTCAAATTATTAGCTAATAAAATTCTAATAAAAAAAGATATAATTGAAGACAAAATAGCAATAAAAAATATAAAAAAAGAGCCTCCTACAATTCTCTTCATATAATTTGACATACGGTTAGGGGCACAATATTCAGCTTAAAAACATTATGGAACTCTATTCAAAAAGAAACTTATTTAAAACAAGACAATTTCCCTTTTTCATGAGAGCATTAATAACAGGTATAACTGGTCAAGATGGTTCATTTCTAGCTGAGCTTTTACTAGAAAAGGGGTATGAGGTTTATGGATTAGTAAGAAGGTGCAGTAACGACCCTCTAAAAAGAATAAATCACATAAAAAGTGATATAAATATTCTGTATGGTAATCTTAGAGATGTAAGTTCTATAGAAAGAGCAGTAAAAGAATCTAATCCCAATGAAATTTATAATCTAGCTGCACAATCAGATGTAGGAATTTCTTTCAAATGTCCTGAAGAGACATTCGAAATAAATTATCTAGGTGTTGGAAGGGTGGTAAATTCGGCCAGAGATCATAATAAAGATATAAAAATATACCAAGCATCTACAAGTGAAATGTTTGGAAATTCTGAGGAGGAACCTCAAAATGAAAAAACTCCCATGATCCCTGTAAGCCCTTATGGAAAAGCGAAATTAAAGGCCCATGAGGATTTCATAAAAGGATATAGGGAGAAACATGGTATGTTTGCAGTTTCTGGAATATTATTTAACCATGAGTCAGAAAGAAGGGGAGAACATTTTGTAACTAGGAAAATAACAGAATCCCTAGCTAAGATAAGTAAAGGAAAACAAGACAAATTATTCTTAGGAAATTTAAGTGCATGTAGAGATTGGGGTTATGCGAAAGACTATGTTGAAGGTATGTGGAAAATGTTACAGCAAGACAAACCAGATGATTATGTTCTCTCATCCGGAAAAACTACTACTGTAAGAGATTTTGCTCAAATGGCTGGAAATCATCTAGGAATGGACTTACAATTCAGTGAAGAAGGAGTTGACGAAAAGGCAGTAGATGTAGTATCTGGAAAAATTGTACTAGAAGTAAATCCACAATTTTACAGGCCAAATGAATTACATAGGTTGGTAGGAGATCCATCAAAAGCGATAAGAGAATTGAGATGGGAACCAAAAACAAGTTTAAACGAACTAATTAAAATTATGATTGAGCACGATCTAGCAAATATTTAGAAAAATATAGGAGTAACATAAACTTCTAGGAAAGCAGCTACAATTAAAATCAAAATTGCTATCAAACTCAATTCTAAAGCATCTTTCAAAATTATACGGAATTTTCCACTTTCTAAATCTCTATTTATCATAGCAACAGAAATTATTCCTCCTGCTAATCCTCCAACGAAATAAGCTGCTATCTCAGGGATTCCATGAATAGCGTATCTCAATAAACCTAAAGAAAAAAATTGAAAGTAATGAAACATATTAACTGATCCTGTTGCTAAAGCCAAAGCTGCCAATTTACTCTTAACAAAAGTTCCAATTGCTGCTCCTATAACGGAGGCATTCCAAGTCAAAATAAAAATTGCTCCTGCCCCATAAAAGAAAGAAAAAAACAAACAGAATAATAAAACTTTAAAATTATTAAAAAATATTTGTGATAAAATACCTATTGAAGAAATTGCCTTTCCTGAAATCTGATTATTGATAACATTTATAGTTTCTAGTTGAGAAAGAAATAAATTCTGAACCATAGAGCTAGGTAAAGCAACAAACCACAACGAATAAGCCAATACATAACCTCCAAATAGATATAATAATGCTTTGATAACTCTAGAATGTTCTTTGAGAATTTTACTCTCGGTCTTTAATTCAATATCTAGCTTTTCTTCCATCTTTAAAGTTTTATACATAAATGGAATAGAGGCAATAACTGTCAAAAATACCATAATTAAACTTGCATGGCTTCTGAAAATCCAAGTAGCCAAAAATAGGGCAACACTAGCATATAAAAAACCAATAAAAAGCATTCTAGAAGGGTGTTGAGCTGCTTTGGCAGGGTTCACTATAGATTCTAACGCCATATTAATTTTGTTCATTAACGATTTAAATAGCTTTTGGTAAAAAAGTTTTTAAATGGTTAAAATCAAAATTAAGATATGAATAACTTTAATAAAATCTATAATGATATTAAATCTCTAAAAATTCAAGGTGCAAATAATATAGCATTAGCAGGTCTAAAAGCTTTTAAAATAGACAATTCTCAAAAAGCAGTCAAAAAAATTCTCTCTGCAAGATCAACTGAACCAGCTCTAAAAAATGCATTAACTTTTGCAAGATTAACTGATGTAGAAACGGCAAAAAATTACTTGATAGATTCAGAAAAAAGAACATTAGATTATGGCTCATCATTAATAAAAAAAGGCCAAAAAATATTCACACATTGTCATTCTTCTACTGTAATTCACACCCTAAAAAGAGCAAAAGAACAAAGGAAAAAATTTGAAGTTTTTAATACAGAAACGAGACCAAGGTTTCAAGGAAGAAAGACTAGTCAGGATTTAATTAAATTAGGAATTAAAAACACTCATTTTGTTGATTCGGCAGCCGATGAAGCACTATCCAAATCAGATATAGTTTTTCTCGGAGCAGATATGATAACTCCAGAAGGTCAGGTGGCCAACAAAATTGGATCTGAAATGATAGCAAAGTTGGCAAAAAATTACAAGGTTCCAGTATATGTTCTAACAAGTTCCTGGAAATACTCTACAAAGAACTTAAAAATTGAGGAAAGAGATTATAAAGAAATTTGGAATAAAAAAAATAAAAATTTAACAATAAGAAATCCTGCTTTTGAATTAGTAGACTCAGATTATATAACTGCAATAGTTTCAGGATTAGGAATTCTAAAACCTAAAAAATTTGTAAAAAAAGTAAAAAAAACTTATTCCTGGATAAAATGATAATATGTTTTGATCTCGATGGAACCCTAATAGATACAGAAAAATGGGTAATCAATGCTATGCTAAAATCATTAAGAAATAATAATATAAAAATCAAAAAAAGAGGTATTTATCCATATTGGGGTTTAACATTTAGAACAGTAATAAAAAAACTAAAACCTAACATAAAAGAAAATGAATTAAAAAAAATAATTTTAGATTTTGAAGAAATAAGATTAGAAACAAGAAATATGATTAAGCCATTCAAAAATACTAAACGAATATTAAAAAAATTATCAAAAAAATACTATCTTTGTCTTTTAAGTAATAACAATCATAAAAAAATAGAGATGATTCTAAAACAAACAAAAATAAATAAAAATTTGTTTGAGATTATAATCGGCGATGATGAAGTAAAGAGAGCAAAGCCCTTTCCAGATGAAATATATAAAGCTGAAAAAAAACTTGGAAAAAAAGTTCAATTTATGGTGGGAGATACCATACAAGATATAAAAACAGCTAAAGCGGCAAAAGTCAAATCAATAATAATTCTAACCAGCCCCAAACCAACTTGGAAAAATTTAAATAGTGCTGATTACAAAATCAAAGATATAAAAGAACTTTCAAATTTAATAAAAGAGGTAACCAAATGAGTCAATATTTAGATTTTGTAGATTTGAAATACAAACCTAAAAAGAACGACATAGTTTGCCTATTTAGATTTGAAGCTGCTAGAGGTATTTCTAAAAAAGAAGCAATAGGTAGAGTAGCGGCAGAATCATCTAATGGAACTTGGACCACCTTATCAACTCTAAAACCTCACATCAGAAAAATAAGAGCAAGAGCCTTCGAAGTAAAGGGTCCTTATGTAAAAATAGCATATCCTCTAGAATTATTTGAATTGGGAAGTATTCCTCAATTATTAAGTTCGGTGGCTGGAAATATTTTTGGGATGAAAGCCGTAAAAAATTTAAGATTAGAAGATATATATTTTCCAAAAAAATATGTTAAATCTTTCAAGGGTCCACAATTCGGAATAGCAGGAGTAAGAAAATTTATGAAAATTAAAGATCGCCCTATGACTGCAACCGTTCCAAAACCAAAAGTAGGCCTAACAACAAAAGAACACACAAAAGTAGGATATGATGCTTGGACTGGGGGAATAGATTTCTTAAAAGATGATGAAAACCTGACAAATCAAAATTTCAACAAATTTGAATCTAGATTAAAAGCATGTGCGAGGGCGAGAGACAAAGCCGAAAAATTAACGGGAGAGAAAAAGGATTATTTCATCAACGTATCAGCAGAAACAAACGAAATGCTAAGAAGAACTAGATTAGTAAAAAAATATGGATTCAAATATGTAATGTGTGACATCCTAACGGTCGGCTGGGCAGGAGTACAATCATTAAGAAATGAAACTCAAAAACTTAAACTTGCAATACATGCACACAGGGCATTTCACGCTTCTTTTGATAGAAATCCGAAACATGGGATGTCAATGTTAGTAATAGCAAAGTTAGCAAGATTAGCAGGTGTAGATAATATTCACATTGGGACCGCAATAGGAAAACTAGTGGGGGGAAAAGAAGAAATATTAGAAATAGAAAAAGCAATATTAAAACCTTGGTATGGTCTAAAAGATACAATCCCTGTCTCATCCGGAGGATTGCATCCTGGCCTATTGCCGCAAATAACCAAAATGATGGGAAAAGATATAGTTGTACAACTCGGAGGGGGCATTCATGGACATCCAAACGGGACACATGTAGGATCAAAAGCAACTAGGCAAGCATTAGAAGCAATAGAGAAAAATGTTCCATTAAAACAACATTCTAAAAAAAATAAAGAGTTACAACAAGCACTAAATAAGTGGCATTTCTCAAAACCAGTTTAAACAATACAAAAAGCTTATAAATTTACAAACCAGACTTCCTAATATGAAAACTATTAACCTGAAAGACTTTGGAAAAATATTATTTATCATAATTCTAATAGCTTTCGTCTACGTTTCATATAAAATAATTTCTCCTTTTGTTGCAGATATATTGGCAGCAATAGTTTTAGCAATAGTTGTATTCCCATTATATGAAAAATTAAAAAATAGAACAAAGAAGAAGAATTTTTCAGCATTATTAATCACTTTTGGCCTTATAGTTCTAATAACAATTCCAGCATTATTTTTCTCAAATACTTTATTACATGAAGCAATAAATATATACAATTCTGTTGGAGAACTAGATTTACACACTCCTTCTGAAAGGTTGAAAGAAATAACTGGGTTGAATATAGAATTTGATAGATACATAAAAGAAACCATAAAAGAGGCATCTAATATTTTCATTAAATCTAGTACGGAAATAATAAGCTTTCTAGCAACGGGATTTGTACATTTATTCTCTACTTTCTTTATAATGTTCTTCTTATTAAGAGATGGTAAGAAAATTCTAGCAGAAATAAAGAAAAGTTTACCTTTATCAGAATATCAAAAAACAAGATTATTCAAGGGAACAATAGATAGAATTAATGGGATTTTCTTAGGATTCCTGGCCTTGGGAATAGCAGAATTTATAGCTGCCTTTGTAGGATTCTCCATAGCAGGAATAGAAAATGCTTTACTCTGGTCATTAATCATAGCGATTTTCGCATATATACCTCTACTAGGACCTGCAGCAGTGTGGATACCTGCAGCAATATACCTTTTCATAAGTGGAAATATACCTCAAGCAATATTTATGTCAATATATTTCTTTGTAATACTTAGTTTCTACATGGATAACATACTAAGGGCTCAGTTAATAGGAAAAACAGCAAAAATAAATCCAATAATTTCATTATTAGGAATTTTTGGAGGTATAATATTATTCGGAATAATTGGACTAATCATAGGTCCGTTGATATTATCTTTATTTGTACTGCTATACAAACTTTACATGGAAGAAAAAGAGGAAAATGTTAAGACTTAAGTCTAAAGATATAGACACTGCTAGCGGTGGCCCATTAATTGTAATTATAAACCACTTAGATGCAAAAAAATTAAATCTACATGCTTTAGATAGGGTCAAAATCCAAAAAGGAAAAGCAACAGTCATTGCTGCAATAGATATAGCTGAATCTAATAAAGGGGTAAAACCCGGACAAATCGGGGTATTTGAAGAAGTAATAGACAGATTAAAATTAAAAAAACAAACTATTCTAAGAATTCTTCCGGCACCAATTCCTCTTTCGATGGAAGCAATAAAAAAGAAGATGGACGGGGAAGAATTAACGAAAAAAGAAATATGCTACATAATAAAAGATCTTATGGACAATGAACTAACCGAAATAGAGCTAACTTATTTTGTTTCTGCATGTTATCAAAAAAATTTATCTTACAAAGAAACTAAATATTTGACTGAAGCCATAACCAAATATGGAAATAAAATAAAATTCAAAAGAAAAATTATGGCAGATAAACATTCCATCGGAGGAATTCCTAATAATAGAACAACAATGTTAGTAGTTCCAATCGTAACTGCTGCGGGAGTCACTATGGTAAAAACAAGCTCTCGTTCAATAACTTCTCCTGCTGGAACTGCAGATACTATGGAAGTTTTTTCAAAAGTAAATTTTTCAGTTGAAGAAATAAAAAAAATAGTAACAAAAATTGATGGGTGTATAACTTGGGGAGGAGCCATAGATTTAGCAAGTGCAGACAATAAATTAATCAAAGTTAGATACCCTTTAAGAGTCGATCCTACTGGATTAATGTTAGCTTCAATCCTATCAAAAAAATCGGCAGTTAATTCGACCCATGTACTCGTAGATATTCCGATAGGAAAAACCGCCAAAATAAAAACAAAAAAAGAAGCAAATTCCTTAAAAAAATTATTTGAAAGATTAGGTAAAAATCTTGGTATGGTTATAAAAGTCATAATTACAGATGGTTCTCAACCAATAGGCAACGGAATAGGTCCAAATTTAGAAGCTAGAGACATTCTATATATTTTAAGAAAAGATCCAAAGGCTCCAAAAGATTTAGAAAAGAAGTCAATCAAAATGGCAGATTTAATTTTCAAAATGACGGGAGCAAAAGAATCCGCGAAAGACATTTTAAATTCTGGAAGAGCTTATACTCAATTTATGAAAATAATAAAACAACAGCAAGGAAATTCCAAAATAACTCCTGAAGAAATTCCTTTAGGAAAATTTTACTATGATGTAAAATCAAAAAAATCTGGAAAAGTAATAGAAATAGACAACAAAATAATTTCAAAAATAGCTAGGGCAGCAGGTGCTCCAGGAGATAAAGAATCGGGAATTTATTTGTATAAAAAACTCAATGAAAAAGTAAAGAAAAACGAAAAATTATTTACAATCTACTCAAAAGAAAAAGAAGATTTAAACTATGCAAAAAAGCTTACCAAAAATTCTATAATTATTAAATAAACGCCGAGACTGGGATTTGAACCCAGATGCCCTTTCGGGCTCGGCTTTCAAGGCCGATGCAATACCAGATTATGCGATCTCGGCAAATTCTGTAATACTTCGTTGCTCTCAGCTATATTTAAATTTAACTGATAAGAAAGATATCTATCATTCTGAATTACTGATTTTACTTCTTTATCAATATCCCATAACTCATTCAACAAAATATTGACCCCCAATAATAATTCTTTACTTGCCATATGGAAACTAACATTTCCTCTTTTATTAATTCCTCCATCCGTATAAAGTAATCCCAATAAAAAATGTTTTTTAACCATTTCATCCAAATTAAATATTAAATCTGGAACTTGCACTATAGAGGCTTTTTTACCAAAAGGAATTCCGATCTCATAAACGATATAATTAAAAACTTCTTTAGAATGTTTACAAAAATCATAAATAATTCTTCTACCTTCCCTCTTCCTAGAATTAATTTTTCCTCTTACTCCAAACAAATCATAAAAAAGATGGTCAAACAAAACAACTAATTCTTTATTAGTATTATAAAAATTTATAGAATAAGTGAGATATCCGAAGCCATTTTTACGATTAGAAATATAGCCATCTCCCACTAGCATACCCAAAAATAAAGCTAATTTATTTAAATCCACATAATAAAAAATTAAAAATGGTTTATAAATTATTTCTCTGTGCGTGACAAGATGGCAACCTACATAACATCTAAAAAATGATATGTTAATTTAGTGCCTACTTTAATTGGATCATCTCCTTCAGCATACTCAGCTATAATACAATAATCTCCTTCTCTATAAATTTTATTTTCAGTACCTTCTTTAAACAAAATTACAGTTAAATCATCTCTAGATTCTTCACAAGTTACAATAGATAATTCTAGTTGTGTTGCCCTCTCACTTTCTTCAATAGCTCCAAAAGCAGTAGGAATATTGAAAATTGGAGTAGTTAGCATATCAGTTCCAGTTATTCTCCGCACAGTCATCATAGCAACTAAGAGTTTATCTTCTGTCTTTATATCTAAATATGGATCTCTTGTTATGAATACTGCTCTATCATTCAAAATAATACTTTTACTTTCTTCCATGTAGATAGGTTCTAATTCTTCTGGACCGTAATCAAAGGGTATCCTAAAATTTTTCTTTACGGGTAGAGAACCTTGGTCTTTTCTATAAGTTGCATTAATATCTAAAATATGGACTTCATCACCAGTATGTTTATCTAAAATAAAACTAACATTTCCATTAATTCCTTCATAAGTATATTCCCCACTAACCCTGGAATAAAAAACAAAGGATATAAACAAAGCTAGTAAGAATATTAAAACTACAATAATTATCACCATTGACTTTTCTGATTTTTTTTCCATATTATATCACTCCTAACGCTTCATAAAATAGTCTATCAATCAAAACATTAGTATTTCCTTCAAAATAGACACAGTTGCTCTCTTTATAAATTTTATTATCATTCTTATATGTAAAAACCAAGGTAGAGAATTCTCCATCGCAATCTACTCCTTCTAAATCAATTTTTTCAGTAATAACTCCTAATAAAGCAAATTTACTACTTAAATCGTAATAATAGTTAGTATCACCCATAACAACAAATACTTTGCTTGTCAATCTTCCAATATTAGATTCAAAATCTAGCTGATCTGGCAAATAATCAAAATACCAATAAGCATTACCGATGTAAACTTGCCACCCTCTATCAGTTTGAGTAAATTTATGTCCATTTACCTTCTTGGAAGCACCATCAGAACCATAAATAAACCCCAAGGTACTAGATACCATTAGAAATACTATAAACAATCCTATATACAATTTTTTTCTTTCTCGTTTTTTCATTATTAAATTGAAACATAACTAGAATAAAAAGCTTTTGATAAAAAAAGAAAAAAAAGAAAAAAAGGTTTTAGGTTTACTCTACAATCATATCAGTAGTTGCACCTAATCCACCAGCTGCTACTGTTTCTGCAGCTCTCTTTGTGTCAGCTTGTTCCCAACCTGCTACGATTAATGCCATTACACTGTCTTTCTCGACTAATTGTACAATAGCTTTATTGTCAGGTATTCCGGATGCGCTTTCACATGCAGGGTATGTTACACCTAAGTAATCAGCTGTTAATCTGTTTACACAAGGTCCACCTACAAGGATTAATTGGTCATATCCACTTGCTGTAGTGTCTGTTTTCAATACTGCTTCGACTACTGCGGCTCCGCCACCTTCGTATATTGCCACATTTGCTTTAAGTTGGTCTGCTGGCACTTTCACAATAAACAAGTCATTATTTCCAGAAGAATCTGTATCTTCTACAATTAATCCATAACCTGTTCTCAAGTCATACTGCTTTCCACCAACATGTAAGTTAAAGTTACTTGTTGAATTTGCAGTTAATGATGGATATGTAGTACTTCCCCATACCACTTCATCACTTTCATCGTTGTCAGTATCTCCAAATCCTTCATACACACCATCACCAGTTTTATCGACATCAGTTTGTATTCTAAACCATAGGTTATCACTTGAACTCAGACTTGAATCAGGTGTTACTCCAATCCATACAGAGTCATCAGCAGAATAGTTACCCCATAAGGATAGCTTCATATCCGTAGATTTAGTTTTTCCATAGTTCAAGTAACCAAAGTCAATTTGGCCACCAGTAGTATCGAAGTCAGACGTTGTCAAGTTACCTGCATACTGTATATTGTTGTTAGAGTCTTCATAGAAAACGTGAGTCACGTTTATTGCTCCATTAGACCACGTACTATTTGTCCATAGCCAGACTTTATCTGTCTTCTGATCAGTTGTCAAAGGTGTAGCATTGAAATTCGATTGATCAATTACTAATCCTTCAGTTTGGTCTGCTTCTATTGACAGAACAATAGCTGCACCAGGAGCCCATGCTACATTACTCAAATCTTCTGTATTACCAGTTTCAGTGTGGAAAGTAACATCCATGTAGTCAGAATCATCGACAGTTAGACTGTCAACTCCCACATAAATAAATCCATATGGTAATCCATAATACTCTCCAACGCCAGCAGGATCTTTGTTGTAATCGTAAGCTTCGAAGTCATTCTCAATACAGATTGAGTTGAAAGCTCCAGAAGCTCCACTCGTTGCAAATCCTGCAGTAGTAGGCAATAATCCCTTAATGTCCCAAACCCAATCTGGATTATCTTTGTCACAGTCAGGGTCTCCGTGTCCATCAGCAGGAGAACAGTATTCTACAAACTTATTTCCATCACTATATGTAACTCTTGCATCTTCACCGATAATAAAAGTACCTAACGCTTCGTCAGCAGTACCAACACCAGCAACAGCAGTTTTCAAGTATACATCAATTTCACCTTTCGAAATAGTATTAGTTTCTGCGACAGTCCTTTGGTCCCCACCGAAGTCAACAACACAGTCAGAAGTATCACAAGAAATAACTTCCATTGTTATACCATTTCCAGAATATGTTTCTCCTGGATGTCCAGTCCAAGTTTCACCAACTTGAGCACTAAACGATGTGTTACTGTTTACTTGGTCGATTCTATAGGTCTTACCCAAAAATTTCAAATCGAAAGGATTATTGTTAGATATTGTACCACTCGAACCTACCGCCGAAGATAAGTTTATGTGCTCATCAAAGACGTAACAGAACTTAAGTGCATCTTTTTTAATTTCTAACTTTGTGTCTTTATCGTACTTATCATCACTACTGGTCAAGCTAGTTTCCATGTCCAACTGATTTGCAGTTCCACTTAATTGTAATTCTGTATGCATATCATAACTGGTTCCGCCAATACCCACTTCTTCATCTATAAATATACTAGAATCAAGATCGTCATATACTGTGTCTAGACCTGTACCTGTAGCAATATTGTCTTGTAATTTAATTTCTTCAGATTGTATCTGACCTGCAAGTCCTGCTACATCTTCAACCATTCCACCAAAATATCCAGTCAGAACAGTTTGTGCTGCGTCATCCTTTCCTGCAGCTGCATCTCCCACAACGAAAGCAACATCAGCATAAGCACCATTTACAACAAAAGGTTCGGGTAACATATCTAAAGTGTTATCCGCAGCTAATGCACCACCGAGTGTTCCGAGTAACATTGCAGAACCGGCACCAAGTGCAGCAACTTTTCTAATAAACTTTTTCATAATTTAAACACCTCCATGTTTAATTCTCTTTTTTATCTTTTTTCCCTCTTTATCGAGGTCGTTAGTCAACTCCAAAGTCATTGCTTTAAACTACGACGCTGTCATCATCTATATTCTTTAATAAATTCAGCACATTCTCCATTTATAAACATTTATCTATTTTAGAACATATTTCCCCCATAAAACCCTCAAATTTCAACTCTACAGCCCTCCTACTCAAAATTAACTATCTTCTACACAATTTTACCCGTATTAGGTCCCCAGACTGCAAAATTATGGACTCTGAGGCGATTCCGACATTACACGTACCTACTCCGCCAGAATAACCAGTATTCACACATTCTATCTCAAATCTAGCCGATTCATCAAGTTTATCAAAATTATCTTCTGCAAAACTCAAAAGACGTTCACATTCATTATTAGAACCTTCACAACATTCCAAAGTCATCTCTCTAACAGCAGTTTGTCCTCGAGAATATTTTGCTATAGCGTTGGCAAAATTGTTTGCTTTGTAAGAATAATATTCTTCTCTTTCATCAATTTCTCCTCGAGAAATAAAAAATAATGAAAACAAACCAACCAATACTATTAGTATAACAATAATTACTAAACCAAACATATCAATTTGTCCCCTATTTTTCATCCAAGTTCTCCTCAATAATTTTTTTTATTTTATCAATGTACTTCTTATAAAACTCAATAATTTCCAATGTTTCCTCTTTAGAAATATCTTCTCCATAATATTTCGAGCTATTTCTTTTATATCTAAAATTATCTAAATCATTGACAAAATTTTCAGAAAATCCATATTTTTTAAAATAAATTATCGTGGCTTGATGTGAATAAGATTTATATCCCTTCAAACTTAATAAAGAATCTCCTGCCTCCCTAAAACAATCATATAAATTTTCAAAAATTAAACTAGAATATTTCTTAAGATCTAAATCAATTACATTTCTCCCCCTCTTTAAAAGATTTCTCAATAATGCTTTAGCTAAGGAATAATCTGGAGAAACTTTTCGTACATCTTCTTTTTTTAAATAATACTCAAATTCCCTCATTTTATATTTAAGTAGCCCTCCAAAACAATCCCATTAGCCATGTTATTAATAAACTCTTTAGAAACTTTATTCATATCCACTAATAACAATTGGATACTTCTACCAATTATTTTTTCATATTCCTCCAAGTTAACTCTTTCTTTCTTCTTTGAAATAACAACTATATCAACATCGCTTTTTTCTAAATCCTCCCCCCTACTAAAACTACCCATCAAAACAATAGAGGAAGGCCTATAAATTTTAGTTAAATAATCAATCAACTTTAAATCGTAAAGTATATTTATATTGAAAAGTCTTTTAGATAATAAATAATTGGGACTCTCCAAATTGGCCCTAACCTCACTTAGATTTTTTCTCTTCTCCTTAATTATAATATTTTCCTTGACTAATAAATCCGTAATTCTTATGATAGTATTCGGATTTAACTTGGTTAATTTAGCTAACTCTCTAATATGAAACCTATAACTCGGTTTTTTATAAATTTGCTGCAGTATTTTATCTTTGTTCATTTTTCTAGACAAGTGTATAAATATTTATACAATTGTATAATTTATAATACTTTCTATTTTTCATTTAATTCACCCCTTATATTGTTAATTTCTTCTTCGCTGATCCCAATTAAAATATCTTTGGTCTTAACATAAAAATCTACACAATATTTTCCATTATCCTCGATGATTTTACTATTAACTGGCCTATTAGAATAATACTGCAAATCAATCCTAGCAGAAAAGGCATTTTCAAACATTTCAATATCTTTCTTAGAATAAAATTTCTCCAAATATTTCTTCATAAATTCAATAGAACAAGAATGAATTTCACATTTAACCCCAATTCTTAGCATCAATGCATAAAGGGAATAATAAAAAACATAATAGGTAGTCGTAGCTAACCATATTTTACTATCTTTAATTTTTTCCAAAACTGATACAGATTCTTCTGCCATCTTAATATAAGAAGTAGCCATATTTTTATTGGATTCTACTAATTTTAATCCGCCCTTCTGCTTTAAACACCAACTAATTGAAACCATAATATTCCTCCCATAAAAAATCAACAAACTTTTCAGTTTTAAAAATTAAAACATGATCTAAAATCATTTCTTTAATCAAATTATTTTTCTCCTTAAGTAATTTTTTAAATTCTATTTCAGAAAAATATTTCACACTGATATCGATATTAAACTTTTTCCCCTTCTCAAAATAATCCAATTTTTTCTTATTTCCAATAATAAAAACATCAACATCTGAATCTTTACCATGAATACCTTTAGCATAGCTACCAAAAACACCAACCATTCTATCATCTTTCTCAAAAATATTAGCTAATTTCCTATGTTTTTTTAAAAAATTTAACTTTCTCATAAACTCAACGGAAATTATTATATCTTTTATTTCACTGTTCTCTAAATTTAGTTTAAAGTACTTCATGTTACCTTTTTTCTTGGATTTTAATATCCCATTTCTCTCAAGATCTACTAAAACTAATGCAATAGATTTTTGGCTTAAACTAACTTTTCCAATAAGTTCCCTTCCATAAATTTCTCTATTATAATCTCCCAAAAATTTCTCCAACACCTCAAAATATTTATTGTGTAACATTTTACTCAATTGTGTAATAATTTACATATATAATACTTTCTATTTATCATAGTTATACACCTCTAATATTCCAATAATATAACTTCCATCCCGAGGATTAAATACACTAACAGGAGTATCTATTTTTCTCTCAGCAGAATACTCAATAGGCTCCCAATTGAACAACTCTATATCCTCATCATTAATATTCAAAACAATTCTTCTATGTCCAAAAATTTTTCTGTAATAATTATCATCCAAATTACTAAATGCTCTCGCTTTAGAAATATCCATACACTCATCTACAATTCCTTTCTCGGAACAAACCAACTCTGGCATCGAAGGAACATAAGAAATCAAATAAAAAAAAGTCGTATCTTTACTTTCTTGTCCAATTTTACTAATACTTCTAAACTCCATCTGATAAAAAACAATCATCCCAATAACTAAGATAATAAAAAATATGAACAACACAAAAATACTCTCCTGTATTTGTAATTGTCCTCTCTTCAAAATATCACCTCACAACCATAATTAACCAAATTGCTATTCAAAGTTTTTGTCTGATCAGCGTCGCCAGCAATCAAAGCAGTCCGAAGATTACTATAATGAGAACTGCACGTAGAACCCTCAAAACTAGACACATAAGATAATTTAGAAATGTATAAACTACTCAATAATTCGAATCTTTCATCCAAACTTTCTTTGGTACATTCAAAAGTTAAAGCGTTAGAAAATGCAGCAGCATATACAAAAAAGTCATCACTAAAAGTAAAACTTTCTCCATCATCAACAAAAGTTATTTCATTACCGTTGATAAAAATCTCCTTTTTATCGGGATCATCCAAAACAAAATTAGGATTAGAACTAACAATAACATCGGCACTACCAACACTTTCCACTAAATCTATGTGTGGAGGAATATTACCCCTATAATCCAAATCAAAATAATATTTTTTATCCGCATCCGTAATAAAAACAACCCTGTCAACTAAAAATCCTTTATTATAATCTTCAACCCAGAATAAAATATCTGAAGAGTCAAAACCCTCTGTAAAAATAGAAAAAGGCATACTAATAGTTTGCTCATCATTTACAATGATATCATCACAATCATAATCTACTTTAAATTTGGGAACTGAAAAATTACTATATTGTTCCGTACTTTTAATTCCTAAAATATGATTCTTAAAATCAGAAGAAATTTGGGCACTCTGTTTTGAATCTTGTAAATCTATATACTTAACTAAAAAACCCAAAAAGAATAGAAAAATAACAACTCCTGCAACTACAACAAATATCCAATTAAACTGAACACCTTGACCTCTCTTCCTCATAAGAAGAAAATTGAATTAATTGTTTATATATGTTGTGCTCTAATGAACGATCCTTCATTAACTAACCTTATATCCAATTCTCGGTCAGTTAACAAATCACATAAAGCAAAATCATACAAAATAAAATCTCTCTTAATTTCTACAGAATTAACTTCATTGTTCCCGTCTATAACAAAAACATTATCTACACTTCCACTCTCATAAGAGATATCAATAAAATCTGCCAATTTTGGACTAAACACTTCATCTAAATCTTTTGTTTTAGAAAGGTCCACAAAACAGAATTCCACAATATCAGTTGGAATTTTCAAATCTTTCAAACTTATGCTACTACCAAAAGCATCTCTATGCACAGAATCAAATTTGTCTTCGACATCTCCGAAAAAAACACCTTCGGTTACTAAGCCCCCTTGCTCACTTATATTAAGAGCCATTCTAATCCCAAAAAATAAAATTAAAATAGCTACAGTAGCATAGAAAATATACATAAATGGCTGTCCGAATAATTGTCCTTTTTTCATCATATATACACTGTAAAGCTTAAATCATTCTCCCAAATATCCATACAAGTTATATGGTAAGTAAATATTCCGGGATCCAAATTTAATTGGTGTTTAAAAGTGTTAACCGAATTTATCATTTCAGTTTCTTCAATACCTTCCGCAGTATAATTACAGCTAGCCTCTTCATTCAAAACAATAAATAATTTATTATTTTTATCATATATACTTACTAATCTTGGAGATTCCACGTCCTGAACTATGTAAAAAGTACTTTCCTCAGTAACACTATTAAATGCTTGATCTTCACAAGTTACGCTTAAAGTATGCGACATTCCAGAAGGACTCCCCCTTAATAAATCTGGATGTTGTATACTATGGACATTATCATAACCTATATCGTCATCACTAAAGTTATATTTAACTCCATCCATTTCATAATCACAAATTGTCAAAGATCCAGTTTTTACTTCAATAAAAGGATCTGCTTCATACAAATATTCTTCTTCCAACGGAGCAGTTATATTCATTTCAAAAGTAGGAACTATTGAAAATCCGAATGGTATTGCCGGATTATTGAAATTACCTGAACCATCCATACAACTCATATAGAAATTATAAGTAATACTATTATATCCAGACTCAGTTATATTATCTGGACCAATACTATCATACTCACTCAATACCAAATTCTTTCCATACTCAGTGCATTGATAGTTAGCTCCGACACAACTTACTTCACCTAATTCATTAAACTGATATTCCATTTGTTCATAAGCAGACGCATTATTTTGAGTGTATCTACATCCTGCCATCCCTTTATTTTCTTTAGCACTAATAATCCAATCTATCTCACTTGTACTTTCTGGCAATCCTCCAATTCCTAAATGTGGAGAAACAAGAGTTATTTCAGGAGGTTCTTCATCAGGTCTCTCTGCAAAATGAATTTCTACATAATTAAAATCATCACTAGCTGTATGAATATTTCCATTAATATCTTCACATTTCATATACACCCTAATATCTCCAAGATCCTTATAATCTTGCAAGCTAACATTCGCACTATTTGCATAGGGGAAATTCATATCTCCAAAAGGATTCATAGTTGTATATTCTTGTTGTGTTAAAGTAGTATATTTACAATTTGCCCTATCATCTGTTTCTATATTTATTTTTATACTATTCAAATCATACCATCCGAATTCTTCGTTTATTTCCAAAGTATTTGAATCTTGAGTTTCACTTCTAATATAATTTCCATCTGGATCATATAGGTCAACTTTAATTTTTTCTATTACTGCCAAGGTTGAATCTGTAATATCTCTAGCAACACAAGCCCCATCACTCGGACCATTTGTTTTCAAAAATCTACAATGCAAAGGATCATTAAATGAATCTGTTCCTCCTCCCAACACATTACATCTTTCTTTGGTACAGAACCACTGCCCCTCCGCTCCGCCACATTGAGAACAATGATCGCTATTTGTATAGGCATTTTCAGCATAACACTCTCCAGGGTTCAAAGATTGTGCAGTAGTATAAACACTAATCATAGCTCCAATAACTTGTAAAGATGTAACCATAACTTGACCCCATCCTGAAACAACAGTTTGACCCGCAGCTTCAACTCCTGCTTCTGCTCCCGCACCAATAGAACCAACAGCACCCACTCCTCCAGAAGAAGCTCCTTCCGCAGCAGCTCTAGCAACAGTTTCCTCAAATCCCTTATTAATCAATTGTCTGCCTAATGCATTAGTAGATACAGTTGTTCCCTTTCCTAATATTTCTTCCATTGCGCCCTTCAAAGCCCTTTCCAAAGCAAGACTTCCAACATATTGGAAAAGTGCTTCTCCTCCTAAGCCTGCTGTAATTCCTCCTGCCATTGCCATAAATATATCTCGAGATTCTGAAGAACCAATGTGATCTGTCCAGCTTATTCCTGATCCTTGCAAAATTTTTGGAACTGAATTAGACATAGCTAACATCCAAGCCAAATCAATAGTTCCATCATCATTCTTAAATGCAAATTCATATTCGGGATCTAAATTTGTCAAAGAAGCACCAACACCAACCAAAGTACTAAAACCAATCCAATAAATAGCAGAAGTCCATCCTCCTGGAATCAAAAGAGATCCGAGAGTAGTCCAATAAGAGGGAGCAGAACATAAACCAGGAATCCAAGAACAGGCAGCCCACCAAACCGTAACAAGAGCAGTAGCTGTTCCTGCTGCCAATAAGCCAGCTTGATACATCGCATTCCAATCTAAATGTTCATTTTCAAAATAACAATCCCCCAACATATTACATTCTTCTATTGTACATACATTAGTAAATGCATCTCCTCCATTTCCGCACTCTCCACATTTGTCTGTTGTCGAAGGAGGATTAATTGGGTTACACGAGCCCATTGGTGCATATAAATCATGATCATAATAACACATTTCAATATCTCCAACTTTACCTAAGTTTCTACACTCTTCCCCCCATCCTCCAGTTCCAACATAATCCCAAGCATTTTCTTCTTCACAAGCATTACCAATTTTTCCAGCAATTAGGGTCCCTAAATAAGGTATGTAACTGAATGCATCTGCCCATGCTCCTGCATCATCACCACAAGCATCACACTGCTCCCAATTATTTGGAATCAATTTAGCTCTTTGCCTAGTTATATTCCCAAAAGTTTGAGGTCCCCCATCAATACAAACAGACTCTCCTCTATTCGGTTGGCCTTCGGTAGGTTCAACTATTCCAGCATTACAAGCTAAAACATATTCTCTGATTGCAGTACTTCTGCCCTCATTTATGAAATGTCCATCATGAATATTCAAACAAATAGTGTCTCCATTCAAAAACTCCTGAATATCGCAGTCAGGGCAATCTCCTTCTAAAATACAAGAAGTACTTCTACAAAAAGCATCTGCCTCCCCACCCGGGCCATCGGGATCTTCGCAAACATAATCAGGGTAACCACAAGCTCCACTTCCGTATGTCTCGCCGGGTTTGTATGAAACTCCATCTGGAACTAATTCTTCCCTATTCCCATCGGAATCATACCAATAAACATTATGTTGAGATCCTTCTTCTTGGAATCCTCCCTCTTGATTCCCGCAGCCCAGATATGAATGAGTTTCTGCCAAAACAGAACAAGAACTTACTTCACTACAATATCTATCATCATGAAAATTAACAACATTAGGATCACTTAGATCACAAGTATCAGCAGTAGAATAAGAGCACTCTCCTTGCATTTCACAACATCCTCTAACGGGAGGCAAACTTGACTGACTACATTCCAATTGATCTGTAATCCCTGGAGTAAATCCTCCATCGGCAGCAGTAGGACATTCAGTTTGTTCCATGACACTAGAAACTCCTCCTCTATTACAACAACCTAACTGGCAAGCAGGAACATTTTCTTTTGGATGAGCAAAAGCAAGTCCTCCCTCACTCTGACATTTAATTTCAGGAACATTAGATAAGCAAACTCCCCCGTCAGCAGGAACACAAGTTCTAGGTTGGCACCTTGGATCATCCTCAAGGTTACCTAAACTAACTGAACCATCACACAAAGGTTCTATTTTTTCTTGAGGTCCAGAAAAACAATAATCCCTACTTCCAGTCTCTGGATTTGCCTTTCCTTGTACACAATAATAAGGCAATTCCGCAGCCTTAACTTCTTTAGGGGCTACAACTACAAAATTAAAGAATGAAAACACAATTACTAAAATCATAAATACAGCAATTTTTTTCTTATATTCACTTAACATTCTTTCAGCAGCACATTAAATTTAGCTTCAAACTCCTCCACA
>CAZRTL010000001.1:0-23793 GCA_964603065.1 Candidatus Woesearchaeota archaeon | reverse complement strand
ATTCACTTAACATTCTTTCAGCAGCACATTAAATTTAGCTTCAAACTCCTCCACATTAAATCTTATAAAGTAACAATCAACACACTCCCCATTACATCCATTCAAATTAGAAACTTGAACATCAGAATCTCGTAAAATATCCATACCATAAATAGCTGAATTGAAAGTTATTCCATCTATGTTACAATAACTATTATAATTCGCAGGAATAATTGAACCCATATAACACTCAGTAACATCTGCAGCAACATTTTGAACTTTCTTCAAAGGAGCATTAACCGAAGTAATAACCTCATTAACGGTTGCAGTATAATCATCCTTTCCGATTTCTAAAGGAACATCAAAACTAACAGTTTGATAAACAGTTTCTTCTCCAACTTCTGGCATTCCCAAAACAAAATCCCTATTAGCAACATTCAAGCCTTTGCTTTCAAAATCATCAAAACCAGAATTAATACATCCTTTCAACTGATCAAAATTTTCAGCTTCACTCATATAATCATTTAATTCAATAGATAATTTAGTCAAAGTAACTAATCTATTCTGACCAAGACTATAACTATGCGCAATCAAAAACGGAGAGTCACATGTGTCGCCAGAATATTCCTCACAATAATCCTCTCCAACTGGTGGATCAAAGTAACCTCCAGATCTAGAAACATAAATTATAGAATCCACCAACTGTTCTTTGGTACATTCACTAACTAATTCTTTTATTGGTTCAATTTGTGAAGAAACAAATACATCTGCCCTTTCTTCAGTTGTTATCCTATCAAAAATATCTCCTCTAACAAAAAATAGCCAACCTAGCACAATCAAAACAATAATTCCCAAAATAATAAAGATAGTTACCTGTCCTCTTTTTTGCATAAAGAAAAATATAAGAACTAAATATATAAATGTTTCCCTTAATCGTTACTTACTCTCGGTGCCAAGATGGTTCTTAGCTGTAATCTATCAGTCAAACTATAGTTAATTTCTAATGGGTAATCACTTCCAAATTTTAATGAAACCTTATCCGTTAATTTGGAACCTTTTATTATTTTTTTCAAATACTCGACAGAATATTTTGATTTAATACTATCCTCATCTCCCCCACCAAATTCAATTTGATTTTCTTCGGAATTTTTAATATTAACTTTAGCATCCGAAACATGACTTGCTGCCTCAATGGTAAATTCACCTTTCAAAGCAGTTAAAATGATTGAATCTGCAATAATGGCCATATCTTCCACAACATCATTAAAAGCAGCAGAATCCATTACAATACTAACTGGAAAATTTAACTCTGGAATTTTCTGGTCTCTATCTCTAATATCTATCAAACCCAAATTAAAATCTCTTTTACCTTCTCCAGCCAAATTAACTTTTAACCTATTTCTTTCATTATCCAATTCTAAAGTAATAGTATCATTAGGTTTAGCTCTTCCCAAAACTTGCTTGAAATTATCAAGATTGACCGCAATAGTTTCTTCTCCTTCCACATTATAATCAACAAAACTACTGGATAATAATTTAAAAACAATCATAGCAACATTAGCTGGATCCATTGCTATAATTTCCAATTTATCAGAATCAAACTTAATTTGAACATCAGAAACTAAATCAGAAATAACGCCTATACTTTCTTTTAACAATCTTGGTTCAGCTAAAACAACTTTCATATTAAAAAAGGAAAATGGAGATTTGTTTTTAATGTTTTCTATACTTTAGTATACTCTCCACCTTTTTCTACATTTGGTACATTCGAAAAATCTTGTCTCCGATTCATCGCTACTCCTAGTTTGAAGTGTCCAGTAGTATGCTTTTTTATTTCCACATTTATCACAGGTTTCATCAACTTTGGGTAGGGTTTCAATTTTTTTGTCCCGAATTTCAATTTCTTGCTCTTTTGTTAAACCAACTTTTTCTTTTAAAATCAAATTTTCTGCTTTTCCTCTTGGAGAATATCCACAAGAGGAACAGTTAGACTTCTTTTTATCCTTATCCAGAACCATTAATGATCCACATTTTTGACAAAACATTCCATTCATTTTAAAACCCCTCCGATAGTACCTACGAACTCACTGAACCTAATTTTTATCCAGCCCAGCAATGGCAGCCTAAAAACGGCCTTTCCTATGATTTTATCCTCATGTATCTCTTCTTCATTTCCAGAAACTCTTTCGTTATTGTCTCCTTTTGTCTGGAAATAGTAATCGCCATCTTTCCACTTATCAACTACCCTGTGTATAATGGGATAGTTTAAGTTGCCATCAAAAACCACCACGTCCCCTACTTTTATATCTTTCGGTTCTTCTCCCACTAAGACTATAACATCTCCTTTATTGAAGCCGTTTTTCAATCTGAATTCTTCAAACTCTTCCTGAGTTATATCATGGTCTTCATACCACTCTCCACAAATTTCCCAGTAGCTATAGAAACCAAAAGAGCCCGCTTTATCCACCCCCTGTCCACACATTTTCGGAAAAGAGCAATCATCAGAACTACAACTAGCTTTATGTTCCATACTTTCAGAAACAACAGCAACAATAGGATATCCAGTTCCTAAAACTAAACCAATTAGGGGGTAAATAATGAATTTAACTAATAGGAAAGCTAAAGCTATAGAAACAACCCAACTTAAAACAGAATCTTCATGCCATATAAAGTTCCAAATTTTCTTAAAACTCATAACGTATTCCTAAAATAACTCTATTTAAAAAACTTTTTAATTATAAAGATTTAATCTTAACTAAAAAATCAGAATTCTTTTTCTTTAGCCTAACCACTGCTGCAGTTAAAGCCTTCTTAGGATCTTCTTTACCATCAGTTTCAACAACTAAAATTGGGCTTCCAGTAAGAGAATGATCTATATTATAACCTGCTATTTTAACATGAGAATCTTGCCATAATTCTCTCCTTAAAGCATTAGCAAGAGTATGATCTTCTCCTTGAATCTCAATTTTGATAAACTTTTTATCCTCTTCCATAATTTTTAATTCCATCTTAAGAAATTAGTGAAAATTTCCTTGTTTTAAAGCTTTCGCTTTAGTATCCAAACTCCTACTTTAACTGGATATTTTTCTGATTTGTGGAATTTCATGGTTTTCTTCAAAATTAGTGTTTTTTCTTCAATTCCTAAAACTTTAAACTCATTATCTTGAGATAATTTCTCAACAAAGTTTTTACTTTCAATCTTATGTATCGAGTAAATACTATTAGAGATTTCCATTGCCTTCACTAAAAAATTCCTATCTGCATGTTCTTCTTGGACTCCAAATGGAGGATTCATTACAACTGTATCTACTTTCTCATTAAATTTCAAAACATCTAAATTTCTAAAATGAACATTTTCAAATTTACAGTTTCTTATAGCAACATCCAAAGCACCTTTATCAATATCTACAAAATAAACCACTTTGGCCCCTAACATTAGTGCCCCAATTCCAAAAATTCCATTTCCACACCCTAAGTCTGCAACAATCTTATCCTCGATATCCCCTTGCATAAAAGCGTTCCATAAAATAGAAGCAGCCGTTTCAGAATCAGTAGCATATTGTTCTAAATCGGCCTTAACTTTTTCAAATTTTTCTAATTTAGACAATTCAATTTCTAACTTTTTCTTATTCATACTTTATCAAATAATTAAAGAATTTATAAAAGTAATGAAAAAAAAGAAAAAATTAGAGTTAGCAACACATACAATTAAGTTTTGATCCGCCATCCTCATTTGTATTATTTATATGGCCATAACTTAAATCGCAGTCTCCACCCACGTCAAATGCCCACCCTGTTTCTCCATAGTAATATCCATAATATTGCTTAATACATGTTAGTCCACCATCTTCCTCATCCTCACCTGCACAAACTAAATCGCAACTAATATCTTCCATATATCCCTGAGGTTCTATCACACTACAACCGTTTAACATATTCAAAACGCCAGAATAAGTAACGTTCACATCTCCGCCTCCACCATCAGAAGGAGGCTCATCGGGATTACTTGGAGGAATTTTAATATCTTTGCCATCCCAGGGCATTTCTCCAATACCATCTATATCATCATCTGGACTACCTTGCTGATCGGCAGCATAATTACATCCAGAAATTCCTAAAACTAAAAACATCAAAAAAATTCCATACAATAGTTTCTTCATTATATCACTCTCCTAATAAACGTTATAAAAATATAAAAGAATATTCATATATATAGTTTTCTAATTTTTTCTCTTCAATAAATCACCAATGGTTAAGTCTTTATCTTTAAAATTTATTTCTTTACTTTCATTAACATTCATTCTAGGAACTTTTTCAATTAAATTAATCCCCAAATAAACATTTAACTTTTTAGCCAATTTAAAAGTAGGTTTCATCTTTTGAGATTCAACCTGATGTATTAGAGATTCCTTCTCCCCAATATCCTTAGCCAGTTCTTCTTGAGTTAAACCTTTCTTCTCTCTTGCCGTTTTAACCAAATAAAAATAGTCCTCAACTATAACCTCTACATCCTCTTCTTTAGACTCAAAGGTTCTAATAACTGTTTTGGGCCTAGAAATAGAAATAACATTTCCATGCTTTCCACAATCTGAACATACTTTCAACATAGAGCCTTCAACAACCGCGTTTACCAACTCTTTTTCTTTTCCACACATTTCACATGTTGCCATACTAAAAGATATATCTAACAAAATTAAAAAGATTTTGGTTTTAAATCAAAACTTGAATCTCTCTAGCCTCATGATATCCGGTCAATAATTTGCCATTTACAACAACAGAAGGGACAGCCTTAACACCATACTTCTCTTTCAGAATTTCAATCTCGGTCAACTCCAAATCATAATCAAAGGAATAAATTCTAACACCTTGTGCCTCTCCATACACATAATCTAAAACAAATCCCTGTTTTTCACAAGAAGGGCATTCATCTTTCTCATTTGAATAAAAATAAAGTATTAAATCATAGTCTGTTCCACATTTTTTATTCAAATCAGCATAATATAAAAAATCACTTATCTCTAACAAGGAATAATAGGTCTTTAAAGTTAAAACTCTATTATCTTGTTTCCCCAGTTCATTTTCCAATTTAGCTATCCTTAACCTAACTTCCTCGAATTCTCCACTTAATGGAGAATCTCCTGAATATTCGCAGGGATATTCTCCAAGCAACTTATACTGTAAATCATATCTTAATAACCCTGTTTTCATATTTGATAATTCATCTAAAGTGCTAGAATAATTCAGATTATTAACAAAGAAACCTAGAAAAAAGGCAACTAAAAATATCAAAGTGGTAACTACAAAAGTCATAAAATAATATTTCTTAGTAATTTTCCTCTTAACTACCATTTCTGATTTCTCCTAAATATAAAATCTATAAATACTCCTAGCCAGATTGTCATCACAAACAGCCCATAGATAATTAAATAGATAGGTAGGACAAACCACCCGTATTTAAATATTTTTTCTTTATGGGCCTCATGTGACCATTTTATCAATACTGTGGCAAAAAACAAAGCCATCACAGCCAAAGTAGCCATGGTGTAAGAGAAAGTAAACCAATGAATTTGAATATTCTGAAAAATAGATAAAATATCAAAATCAACTCCTTGTAAATTGGATATCCAATTCAATATTTTTTGGGCACCCTTAAACAAACCTAATAAAAATAAGATTGCTATCAGTATCCCTGTTGATAAAAAACTAGGAAATTCCATCATCCCAAAATCACCATATTGTTTGTTAAACATCATACTTCGATATTTTAAAGAGTTAACAAGACCGCCTTTATACCATCTATTTCTCTGATGATAAAATGCAATCAAATTATCTGGAGCAGAAGTGTATGAAACAACATTCAAAACCTGAACTAGCCTATAATGGTTTTTCTGTAACCTTAAAGAAATCTCCAAGTCTTCAGTTAAGTTATTTTCAGAGAATCCCCCAATTTTAGTCAGCACATTTTTTCTATAAACACTAAATGGTCCAGGGGCTACTGGGACACAATCTAAAAAATACATAGCATATTTATAAAAAAACGTAGCTAAATATTCAATCCATTGAAACTTCTCAATAATTTTTTTTGGCTCTCTAACTTTAATAATAGGCAAAACACACGATACCTCCTTATCTTCAAAATAAGGTAACATCTCCTGTAAAGCATCTGATTGAATAGTAGAATCAGCATCAAAAACAATAAAATATTCTCCTTTTGATAATTTTAATGCATGATTTATAACTGCCCCTTTTCCACGATTCGATTCTGAAATTAAACTAATATTCCTATCTCCATATTTCTCAATAAAATCTTGAACAACTTCTTTAGTATTATCCTCACTCCCATCATTCATAATAAATAATTCAATCTTTTCTTTAGGATAATCTAAATCAATAACTGATTTTATAGTTTTAATAATTCTTTTTTCCTCATTAAATGCAGGTACAGCAATAGTCACTAAAGGAAATTCCTTCAATTCTTTCTTTTCCTTTTTTTTGTCTCCACTAAAAATATTATCTAGCGCAACCAGTAACCAGAAAATCAAAAAAAAGGAGGATATATATAAAACAAACAAGTAAAATATATCATAAAAATCAAGCATTTTCCTATATATACCTCCAAAATATCATAAAAAAACAAACGATAAAAAATTTATAAGTCTTTGGAATCTCCAGTTTCTTCTTCTTTTGAAACTTCCTTTCCTTCTAATTTTAACTTCAAATTATCTTCTACAACATCAAAATAGTCATAAAATTTAGAGGTTACCTTCAAAATTCTTGTCCTCCCAAATCTTTCAGATGTCAAAAATCCTTCCTCTTTTAATTTCTTAATATGATCATATGACTTATTCCCCCTAATATTTGTCACATCTGATTGAACAGCTGGTTGTCTATATGCAATAATTGCTAAAGTCTCTTGGGTCGGCTTATCTAATTCTGCATCCGATAATAAAGATTCAGTTAAGTACAAAAATTCTTTTCTAATATTTAATCTCCACATATCTTTTTCATTAATAATTTCTAAAGCAGAGTTTTTTTTCTCATAACTTTCTTTCAATTCTTGCAAAACTTGTTTTAAATATCCTACACTTCCAATACTTGTTAATTTACTTAAGCTTTCCAAATTGAGAAATCTTCCTGTAGTAAACAAAACAGCTTCTACCCGATTTTTTGCATCTTGCATATCATTCCTAGCAGCTAAGAATTTATAAAATTAATGAAAAATTACTTCCTCACAATCTTCCACTGGAATTGGAGAGATTTTTTTGTATTTCCAATTTTAAGTTTAGTCCACATCCAAAAGAATACTAACAACCCCGTTACTGCTTCCAAAATCAGTACTTTCATTTGTTAATCTCCCTTATAAACTCCAATATAATAAATCGATTTTAATATATATAATTTTCTAATAAACAGGAAATCTCAAAACTGCAGCAAATCCACCCATTTCTTTCAACTGATTACCTTCTCTTGTCTCTGTGGAAATAATTTTAATCTCAGTATTGGAAGCTTCGGCCAATTTCTCGAATTCCTCAACCTCTCTCTCTTCAACAATTTCACTCAAAAGCAAAACTTTTACAGCTCCTAATTCTAAAGCTTTCCTAACATCTTCTTTCCCATAACTAACTTTATCTGCTTCAGTCGCCAATTTTCGGAAAAACTCTTGCATTATTTTCTTCTCTTCAACAATAACTTCATTAGCTAAAACATCATGACTCTTATCAACCAACTCATTTAAACCAAAAGTCCCGGTATAACTAAGATCTTGAACTCCAACAACTTTATTTTTCAAAGCAGTATGAATAAAATCTCCCCTCAAAAAATCTTCTTTAGTAGGTCCAGGACCACCAACCAAAATTCCTTTTAATCCTTTCATTTCAAAAAACTCTTTATTAGCGGCCTCACCAACTTTTTTAAAAAATTCCTTAGCTGCAATATCTCTCAAACGCGCATATCTCTGCTGACTATTATGAACCAAAACACAATTAGCTATAAAATTCTGGTTTCTAACTGAGATATCGGCCATAGGGACTTCCTCATCAGAAATTTTAATACTCTTAATCTTAACTGGAACTAAATTATGATTAACAATAAATTTTAGCTTATCATATAAAACTTTATTTTCTAATTTAATTTTCTCCATAAAATTCTTCTTAAATACAGGCTTACTCATTTCCTTCCGATTATAAAAAAAATTAGAAACATTAGAAAAGTTTTCTTTTAAATAACCATGTTCCTCCAATAATTTTCTTACCTCCTTCCCAGTTTTAATAATTTGTCTAACATTAGATTTTATTCCTCTTCCATTCAATAATAAATCTAATTTTTTTATCTTTTTAGAAAAACTAAATCCTATAAACTTCTTAAAATATTGAATTGATTCCTTCTCAGTTATTCTCAAACTATATCTATAATTATCACTGTAAGGATTTTTTCTATTGTCATATTCTCCAAACCCAGATATAATTCCAAACCTCAACAAGGTCATTTGCACTTGTCTAATCAAATATTTATTATTCATTCCTATAGATAGTTCCTCCCCAGTCACATATCCTTCAGCATCAAATAATCCCCTTAGAAATCCAGCCAAAACATTATTTGGAGATTTCAAAACTTTCTTGGGGATTTCAGAATTTAAAGCTTTACCAATTTCAGGAAACTCTTTTAACATAAAGTCATGTAATTCTTTACTATAAATTCTAATTTCATGATAATTTTTATTTTCCCTAAATCTTACTTTAGCATCCAAATTAAATAAATTACTAAAAAAATTCCGGTAATACTCTGCCAATTCTTCATTTTGCTCAGAAAAAACTAGTCTATTAACATCTGGATTTCCATCTCCCAAATAGTATCCTAAAAATTGTGCAAATTTTTCATTTAGAAACTCAAAGTTCTTAAACCTCAGCTCTTGAATCTCTCCTTTGACATCAATCCTTTCTGGCATCAATAAAAAATCTCCTTCTTTCAAATCTTCGGCCTCCTTCTCAATAATGCCTTCTTCGGTTCTAACAAAAAAAGTGTGTTCTAACGAAGATTCTATTTCTAATCTAGGGTTCCTTGTTATCATCTTTACTACTCTTTTTTTAGAATTCCATTTATCAGTCACAGGAGAGTTAATTAAAGAACCATCCTCTAATTCTACACTTTTAACCATGTAAGGGTTATGCAAATTATCAATTTTTTCTAAATCTCCATCATAAATTTGAACCACAGAATCTGGAGTTAAGCACTGCCCTCCTTTAGTTGTTTTACCTGGAACATTAGAAGTAAAACCTGCCAACTCAACAATATTGGTTCCCTTAAGTAATCCTATTGTCCCTTCCCTTCTATCTATAACAATCAATCCATATGCCTCATCAGAATCCAAAAACTGTTTCAAAGGTTCTGTAACAAAAGTCTGGTCACATCGATAAATTCTAGTATTCAAGGCTTCTGGAGGTTCAATACTAAAAACCTCCAATTTTGGTTGACCTTCTTTCTCAGAAACATTGCCGGCAAAAATAGCCAATCCATTTGTAGGAGTTCTTCCAATAACTCTCAAATGCCTAATTGCTTTTTCTAAAGAACTTATGACATTATCTCTAGTCTGTTTATCTTTAATATTACTCGCAGTTCCTTGCTCTTGATTTAAGTGAGAAATAATTTTATTCATATCATATCCTGCAGGGATATAAACAGAAACTAATTCTGTATGTCTCCCTCTAACCCGATCTAAATTTGAAATAAATCTCTTTAATTTTTGTTTAGTTTTGGTATCCATTCTACAAAGCAATATTGAACTTTCCAAATAAAATTTCTTTCGCATTAGTTACTGCTTTCAAATCATCTAAAACCATGTCTAATAACAATTTATCCTCATCTGTAATAGTCAAAACTATCTCTTGTTTTAAGGATTTATTATGCTTTGCTTTATACTCTCTAACTTTAGAAATCACTTCAATAAATTTATCCCAAGTTTTCTCAGCCACTTCATTCTTTAATTTTTTCTCAAATTTTGGCCACTCAGAAACATGGATGCTTTTTTCTTTCTCAACTTTATCAAAATACAAATGATAAATTTCTTCCGTAATAAAAGGCATAATTGGAGCAAACAGTTTCAAAATATTAGAAATTAAATAATATAACGTATACTGAGCACTCCTCCTCTCTTCTTTCCCTCTCTTATCAGGGTTGTACAATCTGTCTTTTACAATTTCCAAATAATTATCACAAATTTGACTCCAAAAGAATATTTCACTAGACAGTTTTGCTTTAAAGTATTCATAATTCTCAAAACTTTCCGTACACTCTTTAATTACATCGTTAAACTTAGAAATAATTCCTTGATCAATCAAATCTAATTTAACTTTCTTATGATCAAAATCATCCAAATGCATAAGGGCAAACTTAGAAGCATTCCATAATTTTGTAACGATCCTCATTCCATTTGTCAAATCATCAGGTTTATACGCGAAATCTTTTCCAAGGGGGGCACCAGCCGACCAAAATCTTAAAGCATCTGCCCCATATTTTTCCAAAACTTCTTTCGGATCAACTGAGTTTCCTTTAGACTTACTCATCTTTCTACCCTTAGGATCTAAAACATGTCCAGAAATAACAATGTCCTGCCAAGGAATATTATCATTATTATAAAGTCCTTTTACAATAGTATAAAATGCCCAAGTTCTAATTATATCGTGTGCCTGAGGTCTTAAAGACATAGGAAACATTTTTTCAAAATTAACATCTTTATATTGATTTTTTTTATCTTTAACCCAATCCAAAACAATTTGCGGACTTACAGAAGAAGTCCCCCAAGTATCCATAACATCCTCTTCCGGAACAAAATCATTACTTCCACATTTACATTTCTTACTCGGTTTATCTCTGGAGGGATCAACGGGTAAATCTTTTTCATCGGCAAAAATAGCTTCGTTACATTTCTTACAATGCCAAATTGGCAATGGAACTCCATAAAATCTTTGTCTAGAAATTCCCCAATCCCAATCCAAATTTTCAATCCAATGGTTATATCTAGTTTGCATAAATTTCGGATACCACTTAATTTTCTTTCCTGCACTAATTAATTTCTTTTTAGATTGCAAAACATTAATGAACCATTGTTTAGATGTTAAAAACTCAATTTCAGTTTCACACTTATCATGAACATTAACCATATGACTAATGGATTTTTTATCTTTTAGTAAATCTTCTTTTTCTAAGTCCTCTAAAATTTGTTTTCTAGCTTCCTTAATTTTCAAGCCTTCATAATTTTTAGCAAGTTTGTTCATAGTTCCATCCTTATTGAAAACTATTCTCGAATCTAATTTTCTTTTTGTTATGGCCTCAACATCGTATTTGTCTCCATAACTACAAACCATTAATACTCCAGAACCTTTCTCAGGATCAGCAGATTCATCTGTAAAAATAGGAACTTCATAATCAAACAAAGGAACTTTAGCTTTCCTCCCAATTAAATTCTTATATCTTTTATCTTTAGGATTTACATAAACACAAACACAAGCGGGAATCAATTCAGGTCTTGTGGTAGCGATAATAATTTCCTTGCCATCAACTCTAAAAATGACATCATTAAAAGTACTAGAAAACTCTTTGTCTTCCAATTCTGCCTGAGCAATAGCAGTTTGACAATTAACACACCACATTGTTGGTGCCTCCTTCTGTTCAAGTAATTTTTTTTTATTTAAATCAAGTAAAGATTTTTGTGAGGTTTTAATAGAATGTTCATCAATAGTTGAATAAGTAGTATCAAAATCACAACTCATACCAATGTCTTTCCACGCTTGAATAAAATCTGGAGTTATTTCTTTAACAGTTTGTTGACATAATTTAACAAAATCTGCTCTTTTCATACTATTATGTTTAACCCCCTTCAATCTCTCAACTAATTTCTCAGTAGGTAAACCATTATCATCAGTTCCAAAGGGGAAAAAAACATTTTTTTTATTCATTCTTTGAAATCTAACAACAAAATCCTCATGTGAATACGAAAAAGAGTGCCCCATATGCATAGAACCAGAAACTGTTGGTGGAGGGGTATCTACAGAGTAAATTTTATTCTTACTCTTGGGATCAAACTTGTAAATTCCATCCTTTTCCCAAGTCTTTTTCCATTTTTCCTCAGATTCCTTAAAATCATATATCTTGGGCAATTCCATAACAAAATAAAGCTCCAACTTTTTATTTAAAACTTTCTAATACAAATTCAAATTCTTATGTTTCAAAGAAACAGCATATGTAGTAGGATTAATAGTCATTCCATCTCTTGCTGCAATTGTTTGGACATCTGTAATTCTCTGTATTTCTCTAGCTTGATAAATTGGATTTTGTTCCAACATCTTTTGGCCAAAATGAGTCAGTATTACTAAATTTGGTTTTACTTCCTGAATTATTTTAACGGCATCATCAGAACTTAAATTACTTTCATCCTTATGACCAAATGGCCTCGAAACATTCAAAATCAAAATATCTGAACCTTTCAACTCATCTACCAAACCATCAAAATAAGAAGTATCTCCGGAATAACCAATAACAAACTTATCACAAAAAAGCTTAAATCCTACGGCCGTTTCATCTTCATGTCTAGTTTTCAAAGTTCTGACTTCCATATTATTTCCAAATTTTACAACATTACTAGGCTCCAAGGCCAAAATTTTGTCCAATCTTCCCTTATGTTTCCTCGTAACATATGATTTTTCATTTTCCTTTCCTTGAATCAAAGATTTACTTCCAATTAAAATTCCTCTTTTATCAATTCCTGAGTGAGTCATAGCGTCAATAACAATATTAATATCGTTACAGTGCCCCAAATGTGAATGCGTGCAAAGTAAAACATTATTTGCTCTCAAAGAAACCTTATAATCCTTAGCTTTCAATAGTGCCCCCGGACCCGGATCTATATGAAATTGTATACCCCTGACTCTTACAATGATTCCTCCGGAGGCCCTCAACTGATTATTTATAGCAAATTTGCCCCCAGCTGTTCCCAAAAAAATTATTTCATATGGCTCTATTTTAACTCAATTAAGAGAACTTATGATTATTTTTAAAGATTTGCAGAGTAGGGAAAGAATCATTATAAAAATGACATTTAGACAAAACGGTCCTAACTCAATAACCCAAAAGGCATACCATCGAAAGGTTTAAATAACAATTTCTAACAATGAAAAACATTATGGGACGGTAGCTCAGACTGGGAGAGCACATGACTGAAGATCATGGGGTCGAGGGTTCAAATCCCTCTCGTCCCACTTCTTTTCAATACATTTATAAAACAATTTTCTATCCTAGAATCGCATGAAATTACCCAAAAAACTAAGGAATTTAGCAGCCTTAACGGCCTTAGTTAGCACTTCTTTATCATTCGGTTGTGGAAATACACCTACGGGCCTTCAAGAAACTCAAGAAAATAATCGACCAGAAACTTATATCGACAATCATAGTATAACGGGACCTTCTCAATATGGAACTTATCAGTTACAAGTTGAAGGACATGGAAATGATCCGGATGAATTCGGCTACATAAGGGGCTTCCAATATAGTTTAGACAATTATCCTTGGAGTGACATCATTTTTACTGCAGGGAGTTTCTCAAGAACTATGACTGTTCCCTCATCCGGAAACCATAATTTCAAATTAAGAGCCATTGATGATGCAGGAGAAGAAGATTTAAGTCCTGCATTAATAAATTTTTCTACAGGGGGAGTACAACATAAAACAACAGACCAAAATGGATTAGTAGAATTCTCGAATGGAAAAGAAATCAGAATTAAGGATTATGATACTAGTCTCCCAGTTTCTGGGATGGAGGTAGCGTATCTCCCAACAGAAGAATATAATGTCATTTCAGTAAGGGGGCCAAACCATATAGCCCATAGGAAACTATCAACAGGATTAGATTTAGAAAACATTACCATAAAAAATTCAAGTCATGAAAACGAAATAAGATATATGTACGGAGAAGAAAAAGAATTACGTGAAAAGTTTCTAAGGGATTTGATGAACGGATCTTTATCTGACAGAATAAATTGTTCCGATTACCAACAAACAAACTCGGGAACAAACGAAGCTGCCGCAACACTTGCTCTTGAAGGCATACTAATGTACTTCGGAGTAAATGATATAATAGAAATAGCAGGAGAAGCAATTAGATTGTTAGATGAAGATGTAATAGCCCCTCCAACATTAGTAGAAATATTAACAAACAATTGGGATCATTATGAAGTAGATTCTCCGATGTGGGAAGGGGAAAAATCATTTATTAGAATCAAAAGTAATAAACCAACCATTTCATTAGATAATTTAACAATAGATAATTCAAATGCAAGCCTAGTTTTTTCAGGAGAAGACAGGACAACTTATGACATTCCTGTATCTGGAGTAATTGAAGATAAAACTATAACATGCAGAGGTCCAACTCCTTTAGCGGACAAATTGTATTCATGGATACTTTATAGTCCAAGCGGAACATCCTCTGGATCTACACAGCAACAAGTTCTAAATCTAGATTTCTCAAATTTAGAACCTGGGGAACATACAATAGAAGTAGATTTATTTGATGACACAAAATGGAAAGATGAATATAATGATTTAGGAACAAATGGAGATTATTTTGAAACAACTTTTAATATTTCTGGAGGATTAGAAACTTTAGTATTACAACCTGGACCAGAAGGAGGGAAAGACGCTAGCATATATAGTGGATATCCAGATGCTAACGATGGAAATAATGATACAGTTTTCATCATGTACGATGGACAACACAATGACATAGACAAATTCTTAATTCAATTTAATGTTCCTGAAGGATTAAATGTTACTAATGCCACTCTTTCAATATTCGGAGAAGAAATAGCACATAATTATGTAAATCCACTAAGAATAAGAAGAATAACAACACCTTGGTCCGAGCATGAAGTTACTTGGAATAATAAACCACTAAAATCTTCAACAATTCATGGAACAATATATGCTCCAAATGATTATGAATGGATGGAGAAAGATATAACAGAACTAGTTCAAGGTTGGTCAAATGGAACTTACTCTAATTATGGAGTCTACATAGAAGTCGATAATCCTGGGCATAATGAAGCCATAGGTGCAATAATAAGTACGAGCGATGAGGCCAATCCTTACGGGAGGCCAAAACTAACAATTAAATATCAAGAATAAAAACTTTTATAAAACCTAAATTAAATAAAAACACTATGAAAAACAAAAAGGGTGCGATTGAAATATCTATGACAACGATTATAGTTGTAGTCATTGGAATCACTCTTTTAAGTCTTGGTTTGATGTGGGTCAGAAACACCTTAGGAAGTGTAAATGATTTATCTGAAGATGCTTTCAATCTCGGCCAACAACAAATACAAGAATTATTTTTAGATTCAGACCGTTACATAAAAATTATCCCAGATAGAGGAATAGAGTTAGAAAAAGGAGACACAGTAATTGTGGGAGTTATGTTTTATAATATAGGAGATACTACTCAAGATTTCCAAGCAACAGTAGAACCAGTTGTTAGAGAGGGAGTAACAAATGCAGAATGTTTCTTTGCTGAAACTGGTGGAGAAACTACAAATATTCATACCTTGGCCCCACTAAATGATAAAGTTCTAAAATTACATATTACAACTTCTGAAGCTGCCATTCCAGGTTTTGGAGCGTGTAATGTTGAATTAACATCGCCAAATACAGGTTCCTCCGAATCGGATACTGTGACTTTAGAAGTAGTAGCTTAATTTTTATAGAAACCTTTTTAAATAGCCATTTTTCTCCAAGTGATATGAAAATTAACGATTTACCATCAGGAAAAGTAATCGAAAAAACGGCTGAAGCCTTAAAAAAAATTCCTGAAATAAAGGCACCAGAATGGTCAAAATTTGTAAAAACTGGAATGAGTAGAGAAAGGCCTCCTGTAAATGATGATTGGTGGTATGTAAGATCTGCTTCAATCATGAAAAAAATAGCTACATACGGCCCTGTAGGAGTAAGCAAATTAAGAAAAAAATATGGTAGTAAAAAAAATAGGGGACATAAACCAGAGAAAAGGTTTGATGCTTCTGGAAATATAATCAGAAAAATTCTACAACAGTTAGAAAAAGCTGAATTAATAGAACAAACTGAAAAGGGCGTACACAAAGGAAGAGTTTTAACAAACAAAGGAAAATCATTTTTAGATAAATCATCAAAATAAAATGGCACGATACAAACCGTTGGGGAAAAAATTAAGATTAGCAAAAAAGTTGAGACAGACTAGATGGGCTCCCTTCTGGATAGTTCCGAAAGTAGCAGGAGTCGGTAAAAAAATACATCCTTCTGCCTTCACAGCTAAGAAAAGAAACTGGAGAAGAACTAAAACTGGAGAATAAAAATGGAACGAACCTATAATATTCCCCTAAGAAAAGAATTTTCTAAAGTTCCAAGATATAAGAAATCTTCTAAATCTATTAGAGCAATAAAAGAATTTATCTCAAAACATATGAAAGCTGACGAGGTAGTTATTGGAAAATACTTAAATCAGGAAGTTTGGAAAAATGGTCCAAAAAATCCTCCTTCTAAAGTATCCGTTAAAGCTGTGAAAGAAGAAAATAAAGTTAAAGTAGAATTAGTTGATGCTCCTGAAGAACCTGTTAAGGAAGAACCTCAAAAGAAAAAAGTGAAAGAAGAAGTGAAAGAAGAACTTGAGGAAGAACTTGAAGGTTCAATGAATAAAAAAACTGCGGAAAAAGTAGCAGAAGAAATCGTTGAGCAAACTAAAGAAATAACAAAAAATGTTCCTAAAACCCCATCCGCTAGAGAATTGAAAGAAAAGAAAGAAACAAAAGAAAAACAAGTAAAAGTAAAAAAAGTTCCAACAACAAAAGAACTTAAAGAAAAAAACTAATTCTTAATTATCTTAACTCTTCTAATACTATTTTTATCAACTCTATCTATAGTAATAACCGCTTCCTTTAATTTAATTTTTTCTCCTTTTTTAGGAATTCTCTTCAATTTATGTTCAATAAAACTGGCAATAGTATCAAAATGTTTTTCTTTTAAACCTAATTTTAAAACCCTATTAACCTTTTCCATAGAAGCCTTAGCATCAACTTCTGCCATCTTATTACTAATCTTCTTAATATCTGCACTCCTTTCTCTACTCTTATCAAATATATCCCCAACAATCTCTTCCAAAATATCTTCAACAGAAACAATCCCTACAAATTTTTTATTTTTATTTCTAGCTATCGCCATAGGAATCATTCTACCTTCCAAATCAGAAAGTACATCATCAATTTCCTGATTCTCCGAAACGAAATAAGCGGGTCTAACTATATTTCTAACTTTTACACCTAATTTTTTATTCTTAACATATTTCAAAACATCATCAACATCAATAATTCCTATAATATTATCTTTATTTTTTACATAAACTGGGTATCTAGAATAAGGGGATCGAACTATAAAATTAATAACGCTTTGCAGTTTAACATCTCCATCTAAAATTTCGACATCTTGCCTTAATGTCATTATTTCCTTTACTTTGGTTTCTTCAAATTCCAAAACATTGTGCATCATCTCTGCAGCTTCTTTACTAATAATTCCCTCCTGCCTCCCCATAGTAACAATAGTTCTCAACTCAGCTTCCGATAATTCCTTTTCTTTCTTGCTCCCCAATAATTTTGACATAAATCTAGAAATATGCTCAAACACTTTAACAAAAGGTAACAAAACATAAGACAATATCTCAATAGGTCTAGCAACAAAAAGAGAAATTCTTTCAGCATTTTGGGATGCAAAGGTCTTAGGAGTAATCTCTCCAAAAACTAAAATCAAAAAAGTCATAACTCCAGTAGCAATTCCCACTCCGTTGGAACCAAATAAATTCATAAAAAGAACGGTGGCTAAAGAAGCGGCCCCAATATTAACCAAATTATTTCCAATTAAGATAGTAATTATCAGATTATGGGGGTTTTGTTTTATTCTGTATAATGTTTTAGAACCCTTTTTTCTTCTTCTACGCAATGCCTTAACCTTAACCATATTAAGAGACATTAAAGCTGTTTCTACACCAGAAAAAAAAGCGGATAATAATATCAATATAATTAAAATTATAATTAGGTATAACATTTGATTTCTTCAATATACTCTAAAAAAGCAGGTATATAAATTTTACTAAATAAAAATCCTTATAAATGCACTATTTTGACTTAGATTATGAAACTTCCATCAGAGAATATTCCAGAAAAAGTACTAGTAAAGAAAGAAGCGGAGACAAATCCTAAATATGGAACAACTCCAGAGAAGAGGCCATTAAAAGAGGCCATCAATTATGGAATTGTTAATATAGATAAACCAAAAGGCCCAACATCTCATCAAGTTTCAGATTATGTTAAAAAGATCTTAGAAATCAAAAAAGCCGGCCATTCTGGAACTTTAGATCCTGCTGTAACTGGCTCCTTAGTAGTTACCCTAGGAAATGCTACAAAAGTAACTCAAGTTCTCCTAAAAGGAGGGAAAGAATACCTTTGCTTAATGCATTTACATAAACCTGTAGAAAAGGAAACAATAAAAAAAGTAATGAATGAATTCATTGGAAAAATTACTCAGCTCCCCCCAGTAAAATCTTCGGTCAAAAGGCAAAAAAGACAAAGATCTATCTATTACATGAAAATTTTAGAAATAGAAAAACAAGATGTTTTATTCTATGTTGGAACAGAGGCTGGAACTTACATAAGAAAACTTTGTTTACACCCCTCAACTGAAATTCTTTCAAATCCATCAATAATTTCTGCTAAAGATTTTTTCGCTAATCCAAAGACAATCAACACCATGGATAACAAAAAAATCAAGCAGAAACTACCTTCAGAAACTCAAGAATTTCAGTTCGATGGAAAATTAATCAAATTAACTATGAGTTCCGGAATAGAAATAATGGTCACACCAGAACACAAAATGTTAATCTCCTCAGACGAAGGATATGTTATGAAGGAAGCCTCAAAATTAAAAAAGTCTGATTACTTGGTAAAATCTCTGAAATATGAACTCCCTGAAAGTAACTTTGTGATTGCCGATTTGTTAGATGATGGGTACCTAGTAGACCAACAAGAAATAAAAGAAAAAGTAAAGAGAGAATTCATAAAAAAGTATGGCAGCATAAGGGAGATGAATAGAAAATTAGAGCTAGACAGAAAAGTGTTTTTAAAAAAATCAAATAGTTCTATAACAATTGGTCATATAAAAAAATCGGGGATATATGATGAAATAAAAAATGAAATCAACCACTTTAAAACTCAAAAAGGGATAAAGGTAAATATAAATTCATTAAACAAAGATATGCTGTACCTAATGGGATTGATAGCTTCAGACGGAAACAATACAAAAGAAAAAGGCACAAAAAGACATACTAGGGTAAAATTCCATAATAAAAATAAAGTACTAATAAAACTCTTTAAAAGAAAATATATAAAGTTATTTCCAGAATTTAATCTATCAGAAAAAGTCAGGGAAGATGGATTAATCGAATTAGATTCAAGTAATAGTTTTTTTGCTACAATTTGTGCAAATTTTGGAATAAAAAGTCCTCAAAAGAGATCAGACATAAAAAAAATCCTAATGTTAAGCAAAGAACTAATTGCTCCTTTTTTGAAGGGTTACTTTGATGGAGATGGAAGCCCATATAAAAAATCCAAAATAAAAAGTAAAGGGAATTATAGTAAAATAGAATACTTCACAACAAATGAGAAAGATGCAAAAAGAATACATCAAATGCTCTTAAAATTAGAAATCTCAAACAAGATATTCAAAAAAAGTAATGGGGCTAATGTGGTTTCTGTTAATAATATAAAATCAAAAAGAAAATTTATTTCTATAATTGGAACAAACCATCCATTAAAAAGAGAAAAACTAGAATCAATAAGAAGTATAAAGTCTCACACAGAAGACCGAACATACATAGGGTTTCATTACAAAAAGCATTTAAAAGAAAACAGAAAACAATTAAGAAAGTTAGGAGGAAACATAAATAGAATTCTAGATTCTAACACTCCAATAACAAAAAACCTGTATAATAAAGCTAAAAAAATAGCTAACTTGCCAGAGGAAGACAAATTTTGTATAGAAAAAATAAAAAGTATAAACCAAACAGATTATAAAGGAAAAGTCTATGATATGACTGTCCCAGAAACACATAATTTCTTAATAGAAACTGGATTTGTATCTTCAAATTGTCACGACATTGGTCAAAAACTAGAAATTGGGGCTCACATGGCACAACTAATCAGAACAAAAGTAGGACCCTACAATGAAAAGACTATAGTTAGTTTACATGGATTAAAAGACGCATATGAATTTTATAAAGAAGGAAATGAAAAGGAACTAAAAAAAATAATCTTGCCAGTAGAAACTGCAGTACAGCACATCCCAAAAATCTGGATCTTTGATACAACCGTTGATTCTCTAACACATGGAGCTGATTTAAACATCCCTGGAATTTCAAAACTAAATGAATTCTCAAAAAACGAACCAGTAGCAATTTTAACTCTAAAAGGAGAACTAGTTTCTTTGGCTGAATCTGAACTATCTTCTAAAGAAATAATGGAAAAAGATAAGGGCTTAGCAGCAGTGACAAAAAAAGTTTTTATGAAATCTGGGATTTATCCAAAAATAGAAAAATGACCCACTACAAAATAGACGAAAAATCGGATATCCCATTAGTAGGGGCAATACAATTCGGAATAATTGACAGAGGAACGAACTTAATTCAAATCAGACCTACCTCTGTGTGCAATCAAAGATGCCCTTTTTGTTCAACAAACGCAAACAACCCAAAAATTCATCCAAATACTTATGAAGTGGAAAAAGATTATCTAATTAAATGGGTAAAAAAAGTAATAGAAGAAAAAGAGTGTAAAGAAATAGAATCCAATATAGATTCTGTTGGAGAAATAACTTGCTATCCAAAAATAACAGAAATTATAAATGAAATAAAAAAAATTCCAGAAGTAAAATTTCTATCACTACAGACAAATGGATTAATTTTTACAAAAGAAAAAATAGACAAAATAAAAAACTCAGTAGACAGAATTAACTTATCAATTCACACTTTGAATAAAAACCAAGCGAAAGTTCTAGCAGGAACAGAAGCATATGATATTGAAAAAATAAAAGAAGTGGCAAAATATGCAATAAAAAATAAAATTGAAGTTTTCTTAACGCCTGTTTGGATGCCAAAAATAAATGATGAAGAAATTCCAAAAATAATTGATTTCGCTAAAGAAATAGGCGCTAAACTGGGAATTCAAAAATATGAAGTCTACAAATACAGTAGGAAAATAAAAGGTTCAAAGGCAGAAACCTATTGGAAATTTTATAAAAAATTAAAAGATTTGGAAAAAGAAAAGAATATGAAATTAATCTTAAAAAAAGAAGATATGAAAATAAAGAAAACTAAAAGGATTCCAACAACAATGGAACCTGGTGAAAAACTAAATGCAGAAATAAAACTCCCTGGCTGGTTTCCAAATCAAATGATAGCAGTAGCAAATGATAGATGTATAACTATAAATAATTGTAATAGTAAAATTGGAACTTTCGTAAACATAAAAATCACAGATAATAAAAACAACATCTACATAGCTACCCAATCATAGTTTCGAAAGACTTATATAAATAAAAATCAAAATTCTATTATTCTAATTAAAGGAGGAAATAATATGCCAAAGAAAAAAGTAACACCTTGGGACAAATGGTCATTTAATGCTGCTTGGATCATTTCACTGATTTTAGCGTTAAGTTTATCATTCGGACAACCTTGGGCAAGTTATGGTGTTTGGTCGATAATATTAGTTGTTTTAGGTATATTGACAGGAATTATCTACAAAATCAAAGATGTAAATCCACTAATCCTAACACTAATCGCATTAGCAGTTTTGACTGGATCAAGCATAATACAAATTCCGGATATCCAGCCTTTTTTATCAAAGCTAGTTGAATACTTTTTATCCTACCTGGCTCCAGCAACATTAATAGTTGGAATAAGAAAGGTTTACAAAATGTTCAATTAACTTTTCTTTTTTTATTTTAAAATAATAATAATTCTTTAACTCTTTTCTTGCCTAAGGCTAACATAAAAGTGGGTAATCTTGGTCCAGTATCTTGATCTATCATTAATTGATAAATTATTTTAAAAAATTCTCTCTGATTTTTTTTATTTTCGTCTTCAGATAAAGATTCATCTTTTGGAATAGCATAAACCAAAGTTGTCAAACCTTCCAAACTCCAATTCTCATCAAATCCTCCAACAAAATTCAAAACTTGTTCTTTTCTTTCCTTACTTAAGTTATCATAAAAAGTTTTATTCCTACTATTTCTAACTTCAATCTGTAAATCCTTAGCAAAATTATTAACCCAGTTTTGGGATTTCATCATTCTAAGTTTTAAATTTTCATCATCATGCTTCTGGCCAACATTATCAAACATTTTCTTTAAACTACTTAAGTTTCCCTGAGCAATCTGTCCAAAAGAAGCAACCTGTCTAAATGGAACTCTTAATTTGCTCCATTTAACCCCTGTACTAGCAAACTCCAATATTCTTTCTTCTTTTTCAGATAATTCCTTTGCAAAGTGTTTATCTAAAACTCTATCAAACATATTATACTGCCTTATTAATTCAGAGTCAAAACAAAGGGTTATTGTTTTCTTAGGTTCAATTCTAGCAAAAAACCATCTCAAAATTGCTGGTTCATATATTTCCAATAATGCTTTAGGAGATATTCCAGTTCCTGAAGACGAAGACATCTTTTCAATCCCCGTAATTCCAACAAAAGCATATCCTTCAAAAAATGGAGGGATTATTCCATATACATCTTTAGCAATCTTCTTAGAAATATCATAACTTCCCCCAGGTGTAGAGTGGTCTGTTCCCCCAGGTTCAAAGGTTATCCCATAATATGCCCATCTCATTGCCCAATCGACTTTCCATTGCAACTTTCCTATATTTTTTTTAGAAATATCAGCATTTTCTTTATGACCGCACTTACATTCATAACTAACCAAATTTTCTCCATCATATTCTTCAATCCAAGTTGTATCTTTTCCACACTTAGTACAATAAACCTGTAAAGGATAGTATCTATCTATTTCTTCTTCAGTCATACCTTGAGTTTTAAAACTAGCAAGAATTTTTGCTATGTCAATTCTTTTCTGCATAGCTAACTTAATTCCTTTGTAATATTTATTTTTCTTGTATTCCTCGGACTGAGAAACAAAATTAATGTCGATTCCTAATTCATCCATAGTTCCTTCTAATTCTTTCTTAAAAAAATCCGCATAAGATTTGAATTTCTTATTTGGATCAGGAACTTCAGAAAGAGGCATATCAAGATATTTTTTAAAAGATTTTGGAACTCCTTCAGGTACCTTTCTAAATCTATCATAATCATCCCAAATAAAAATCAATTTAGATTTTTTCTTCTTATCTCTCAAAGATCTTGTAATTAGTTCAGAAGTAATAACATCTCTAAAATTTCCAATATGTACTATTCCAGATGGGCTAATCCCTGCTGCAGCGATATACTCTTTCTGCCTAGGAAACACTTTCACCAATTTTTCTACTGTTTTATCAGCCCAATGTGAACTAACCATAAACTCTTCAACCTAACAAGGTTTTTAAAATTTACTTTTATTAAGAATCAAAATCAATAACTTTTTAAATAAACCAAATTACCTAAAAATATAAAATTACAGCATTGGAGGTGCGAAACAAATGTTAGTAGTAAAATCTAAAATAAAAGAACATTCTGGTGATTTAAACGTTGCAGGAGACTTCGCAGA